>NZ_CP198998.1:0-811576 GCF_052378275.1 Mycoplasma sp. 332 | reverse complement strand
CATAATGTATTTACATACATTTTATTAACACTTTTATTATTATTTTTCTTTCTTAAATTAAGTTGAAAAAAATAATAAAATAAATTATCAACAAATAAAGATACTTAAATGAGTAGTTTGTTAAAAACTTTTATTAGAGGTTAGCTAAAAAACATAAAATAACGCTAAAGTAAATTATTAATTAATAATTAATAAAATGCAAGGGGGATTTTTGCTTTTTTGGTAAAATAATATAAGTATTTTTACATAATAAATATTTTTGAAAAGGAGAGAAAAATGAAAAGAACATACCAACCTAAAAAACGTAAACATATTAAGGTGCATGGTTTTATGGCTAGAATGCAAACAAAAAATGGCCGTAAAGTTCTTGCAGCAAGACGTGCAAAGGGAAGACATAAATTAACTGTATCAGATGAAAAATAATTTGATGCTTTTTGTTTTAACTTTAAATTAATAATTTTGCATTATGAATAAAAAAAATACTGTTAAAAAAAATTGAGAATTTCAAAAAATTCTTAATGGACATAATCAAGTCATTTCACGAAATTTAATTGTTTATTTTACTAAGTCGCAATTTTTCAGATGCGGAATTTCAATTCCAAAGCAGTTTGCTAATGCTGTTGAAAGAAATCACTACCGCAATCAGATCAGATCGATTCTAAGAAAAATGGACATAAGTCAAATTAATTACGACACCGTTATAATAGCAAGAAAAAATTTTCTCCATCTCAATTGAGAGGAAAAAAACAAAGCTATTCACAAAATCTATGAAAGGATAACCGATGGCAAAAAGAAGTAGTTCTAAGCACTATGATTCTTTTCGGATTAACCAATCTCCTATTGATAAGCAACCAAAGGCTGTCTGAAAAAAAGTTTGAAAATGAATTAGGGTTGTTCTAATATTCATCATTATTTCTATCGGCCTAGTAGGTTGCGTGCAATCAATTGCAACAAAATCGGGAACTAAAGTTGGTTCAGGACAAGAAATATATACAAAGAACGACTATGTTTCACCAAACATCGCAACACTAAGATGGAATAAAGATCGCAATGAATTCTATGTTCCAAACATCAATACAGAAACCGGTATAGTTGCAAATACTTATCTTGGCCTAGAAGATCACGAACAGATTAATCAGTTAAGAAAACAAGATGCTCAAACCGGTGGACAATATGGTATATATGGTGGTACATCATTTGCATTGCAATTACAAAAGCCAAAAAATGACAATGCTGCTTTATCAAACAAGCCAGATGATTGACAAAATATCTCTAACATCGAAATAAAAAACGAAGATGGGCATAGAGGTGTCATCTATGGTAATGGTTTAAACAACATTTATCTTAATTTTGGTAATAGTAAAGGTGAAGGAAAAACAAAAGCATATACCCCTGTAAGTAAATTAACCGATATTTACCTACCTAACTCAATTGTTTTTGAAACATATGAGAAAAAAGTTAAGGTTCCCGGTTCAAATGAAACAAGAACAGAATTTGTCACTGACTATTCACACGTTAAAGATTTAAACCTCTCAAGAGTTGAATTAACTGGTGTAAATGGTTCAAATGTTTATAACGTTTTTCTAGCGGATATATACACAACATTATTAGCAGAAACATTTAAGATTTGAGTAGACCAAGATAATAATAGATCTGATTTCGCCAAGGCAATCTCTAAAAAATCAGGAAAAAGCATTTCTCAATTAAGAGCGTTAGATAAATATAGTTTAATTAGCGAATGGAACAATTTCATTCTTAGTTATAAAAATTCAATAGGTCCCGCAAAGGGAATTAGCGAAGAAGAAGGTAAAGAATTAAATAAAATCTTTCTTTCGGTTTCATCTGTTATGAAAAACTATGCTTCATTAACCTCTCTAAATGAATCATTATTTAAGGTAAATGATAAAAAAATCGGTAGGGAAATCAGCGTATTTAACTTTTCCTCAATCAATGATGCAGGAAATTATGCTCCTGATGCCTGAAAATTTAAATTAATGGCCTCAGATGCATTTGTACCCAACAAGCCAATAACTACCTATAAAGAGCACTGGGAACAAGGTCCTTTTTATGGCTTCTTTGTATATCCAGTTGCTCAGTTTATGAACTCCATAATTAGACCGTTAGGAACTACTGGATGAAGCGTGGTACTGGCGTTGGTTATCACAGTTATTTTTGTTAGAATTATCACTTTCTTCCTTACAACTAAAACAATATTTAGCGCAAGTAAGATGGAAGAATTAAATCAAAAGAAAGCAAAGATTGAAGCTAAATATGATGCTTATAAGGGTGATAAACAAATGAACCAACGTAAGCAAATGGAAATTAGTGAATTATACAAAAAAGAAAAAATTTCACCGCTCTCACAACTTGTCTCATCATTTATAACCCTCCCAATATTAATTGTTGTATTTAGAATAATTTCAACTTCTCCAGAAATTAAACAATCCACATTATATACAATACAGCTTTCAGCTACTTCAATTTATAGAATATTTAAAATTGGTGAGCTCCAATATTTACCGATTGTTGTTCTGTCAATTGCAGTTCAATTAATAGCTCAATTTATGCCTAAAATTCTTAAACTAAAGAAGAAGAAATCACTTCAAGCTGACGCCTATCAACGGGCTGCAATAAAAAAATCAAATAAAAAGGCATTTCTAATTCCAATTATATTTGCTTTTATAGGGATATTTTTTAGTGCTGGTTTGCAAATATACTGAATAATAGGTGGTATATTTACAATTCTTCAACACGTTGCTGTTCATTACATTCAAAAAACAAGATGATATAAAAATAAATTGCAACCTTTCCTATTCAAATAATTTAAATATAAAAATAGCGGGCTTTCTTGAAAAAAAGCTCGCTATTTTTATAGTCTATTTTTTTAATTTGTTTCCATGCTTTTCTTTTTTTATTTTTTGATGCAAATCATACATTTTAATAGCAGAAACTATCATACAATATAACGACAAAAAGGGAATAATAAATATTGCAGATAATAAGAAATAAATATGTAGTCTTGCATTATTGTTTTTTTTGGCATATTTCAATCCCAAAATAGATGAACTAACAACAAAAACTATACTAAAAATAAATAAAATTGTTATTACAATATAAACCGGATTAGATGTTCATTTTCCATAATTATTTTCATTACCGTTCAGGTATATAGCCAATAAAATGCTAATAAATGCACACAAAAAAACAATAAAACAAATGCTAGCTCATGACTGCATCTTATACAATTTGCCAACATAATTATTCTCAGATTTATCAATTTGTTCCATAACATAACTCCTAAAGTTATTCTACCTAATCACAATATAATATATAATTTTAATATTAATTTTTATTTTGCTAACCAAAAAATGTAATTCATTTTATAAATAAAGAAGGTATAATGAAACTAAAAGACTATATCTCGATATATTTTCTTAAGACCAAAAAAATTTCACAGAAATACCGCAAAAACGAAACAGTAACACTACAGTTTTTTCAACGCCACAATAATGTAAAATTATGTGGGATAAATGAGGTCATTAAATTGTTGTGTAAAAACACTGATACGTCTAAATACACAATAAGATATCTTGAAGAAGGGTCAATAATACATAATAGAGAAGTCGTACTTGAACTGGAAGGACATTACTATGATTTTGGCATTTGAGAAGGCATTATAGATGGCATTCTTGCCCGGCAAACTTCAATTGCCACAAATGCACACAATGTTATTAAGGCAGCTAATGGAAAAAATGTTGTAAGCATGGCTGATAGATCAGATCATTATATAAACCAGCTAAATGATGCGTATGCTCTTAAAGTTGGTGGAATATATAACCATTCTACTCTTGCATCATCCAATTACGACCTAAAGCATACGTTTGGCAGTATGCCGCATGCCTTAATTCAAATGTTTGAAGGAGATATTGTTAAGGCAATTAAGGCTTACCATAAAACATTTCCAAACGATGACCTTTATGCTCTTGTTGATTTTCATAATGATGTTATTTCAGACTCACTTGCCTGCTTAAAAGAATTTGGCAAAAAACTCAAGGCAGTAAGAATTGACACCTCGAAAGCATTAATTGACAAAATGTTTATCGAGGGAGAAGCAGAATATGGTGTTACCCAAAATCAAGTAAAGAGATTAAGAGAAGCTCTAGATAATAACAATGGAAAACATGTTAAAATAACTGTTTCATCAGGATTTAATGCTAAAAGAATTAAAGAATTTGAGGATGAAAATACACCGGTAGATACATACGGCGTTGGAGCATCATTATTGAAAGTATGAATAAATTTTAGTGCCGACGCAACTAAATTAAATGATAAATATATCGCAAAAGAGGGAAGAGGATATCTAAAAAATAACAAACTTAAAACTTATAGAGGGGAAATTATTTAATGGAAGAAAATCACAAGAAAAAAATAAAAGATAATATCTTTAATTTTATTGGCTACTTAGTTATTTTTCTTTTTTTAGCAATAGGAATTATTTTGTTTTTAGTTGCGTCTCATGTTTTTGGTTCTATAGGCAGGGGAGGAACTATAGCATCATATATTTTTGGCTCAATTTCGCTTATTTTATTTATCCTAATAATAATAAAAATATTTCTAATTATTGCTTCAGAAAACAAATACGCAAAAAACGCAATTGATGTCAATAAAATATTTGAGGGCGTAGAGCTAGATGAAGAAGAAAAAAACACCCACAACTTATTTTTAGAAGAATATCATAAAGAAATATCAAGTCTAAACATCTACTTTGGTGCCTTTGTTTTAATTGAACAAAAACATTATAAAAAAGACATTGATATAAATCATCCAAAAGTAAGAATGCTTATTGAACAAATGATTATTGATGGTATAAAAAAATATGGTTTTTTTGACCTATATCTTGTAATTGAGTTTTCAAAGACAATTAATAAAAAATTTATTTGAAAAGGCGACCATAAAAAGTATAAAATCTACTTTGAATATATAAGAAAAATATATCACATTGCCGATGATTACATTTATAACAAATATTTTATTAAATAAAATTAAAAATTTATAAACAACATTACCTGACCATTATATTTGGTCAGTTTTTTTATAATTGATGCTATGTTAAAACAAAAAAAGACCCGAATCATATATAACGATTTGAGCCTTGGCTTTTTTTGTAAAATAAAGTAAATTATTGGTTATTTATTTTTATCATAATTTTCAGAAATGGTTATTTCATGTTCCAAATCGGCTACTATTTGGGGGATTAATGATGCGTCGCTAATTTGAGCACCCGACGCGCGATGATGGCCACCACCACCCCACTTAACAGCTACGTTTCTTACGCAGGCACCATTCGATCTAAATTCACATCTAATTTGATTTTCCTTTTCTTGCGTAAAAAATACTCATGCCTTGTTATCATCAATTGAAGAAAGCAAAAAAGGTCGATTTGCTTTTAATGGGTCATAAATCCCAAGTTTCTTCTGATCCTTTAAGGTAAAGTAAAATGATACAACGCCATTTTTTATATTCATATTTTGTTGAACAAAAGCGTTTAT
Source organism: Mycoplasma sp. 332 (assembly GCF_052378275.1). Lineage (NCBI taxonomy): Bacteria > Bacillati > Mycoplasmatota > Mollicutes > Mycoplasmatales > Mycoplasmataceae > Mycoplasma > Mycoplasma sp. 332. The sequence continues at coordinate 806,027 of NZ_CP198998.1, read as the reverse complement.
TTTAATATCCTCCAATGTTTTTTTGGCCATATTTTCATGTAGTAAATCTTTATTAGCGTTATGAGATCATAATCAAGCAACTAAAAACATTGTCTTATCATCAGTTAGGTTAGTTGTAAGTCTAACTGAATCTGTATAAATTCCTAAATATAAATATGTTGCTGCTTGTGCATTAACTTTTCAATTTAATCCATATGCAATTTCAGCCACCTGTTGTGCCGCTGCAGGAGAGTACTTATCAACCCAAACCAACGAAGCATTTAAGTCGTCATCATTAGGGTGATGATCGATTCTAATAACATCATCAAACAGATTATTATCTAAATATTCACGGCACTCTAATCTTTCTTTAAAATTAGCATCAACAATAATAGCTAACGAATTTTCAAGTTTCTTAAATTCCAATTTATCCATTGAAAAATCAAGGTATGAATAAATTCCTTTGGAATCGCCGATAGTATAAACATTTTTATTAGGAAAATTTTCTTGAATTAAATGCTTCATACCAAATTGTGAACCTAAACAGTCACCGTCAGGTCTTATATGATGAAAGATTACAATATTTTGGTATTTTTTAATTTTATCTTCAATTTTTTTAAATATTTCTAATCTTTCAGAACTAATTTTGATCATTTTTTAAAACCTCAGCCTTTAAGTCCTCAATTAGAGATTTCATTTCGCGTCTAGAATGACATGTTGCTCCAGCAGCAACTTCATGGCCACCGCCAGGTTGATATTTTTCACAAATGTGATTAATTCATATACCGTTTGATCTAACTCTAGCTCTAATATTGCCGTCGGGAAGATCGATAAATAAGACTCAAATTTTGCAATCTCCGATGTTTGCTAAAATGCCAACATCATTAGCTTCATTATCATTTAAATTAAATTTTTCCTGAATCTTCTTAGTTACATGAAAATATAAAACCTTTCCATCACTCTTATAATTTAATAAAACATATGCAGAAAATCTAACTTTTCTTTCATCTCTTTTAGCAAGATCAAAATTAACATCCCATACTCTAAAATTATTGCCCTCATGTAAATAAGACATAACATCAAATGTTCTTTTTTGGACATATTCATATTGAAATCTTCCAGAATCTGTATTAATACCTAAATAAGTATATTTTGCTGCCTTATCAGTAACTTTTCAGTTGGACATCATCGCAATATAAGCAACTTGCTCAGCTGCTGCTGCAAATGTTGGATCTTCCCACGTATAGTCATATTCAATATCTGGATTAACAGGATGATGGTCAATTCTTAATAAATGAGTAAAGTTTTTATCAAGAATGTATTGCGCAAATTGAATCCTATTTGATGAGTTAGCATCAACAACAATGCCTAATGAGTTTTTGAAATTTTCTTTTGGTACATCCTCAAATTTATCAAAATCTCATTCAAAGAATGGAAATGCACCAATATTATCACCAAAAACGAACACTTTTTTTTCTGGGTAATTAGTTTTTATCAATTCTCTCAAACCAAACTGTGAACCCAAACAATCACCATCGGGTCTTATATGATGAAATATAAAAATATTATCATGAGATTCGATTGCTTGTTTAGCAATTTCTCAAGTATTCTTTGCCATTTTTTCTCCTAGTAATTAAAAATTAATTATTTAAAAATTTAATTGATTATTTTATTTATTATTAAATTATAAAACATAATAAAAATAATCAACCATTTTATGATAACTAAACAATTATCAAAGTTTAGCTTAATTTAACTAGGTTGCCATGTTGATAAAAAAATAAATAAATTTAAAGCGTAAAAAAATCTAAATTCTAATATTACAATTTGAATCTAATATCTTTTTAGTCAACATTTATTCATACTATTTTATAAAATTAATTCTTTTTATATGCCCTAATAACTGAATGATTAGAATTCAAAAATTCATAATCATATTTTTCATCTTCTAATAGATTTGAAATAGCAAATTGAAGGGTTTTGGTGCCATTACCAACAATAATATCTACATATTCCATAAATTCATTTTGGTCTAAAGTAAATAAAGCGTTCAAAACATTAATAGATGCTTCATCACTAGTCAAACCGTGTAAATCAATCTCTAATGAATATAGATTCATATTTTAATACTCCTTTTGACAATTTGGACAAAGGTAAGTTCCGCGCCCATTGACCTTAATTTTTATAGTTTTATTTTGGCATTTTAGACATGACTTTATTCTATCGCTGTGAATCATTAAATAATCTTGATAAGAACCTATCTCGTTATTAAAACTTTCATAGGTATGAATAGTTGTTCCCCCTAGTTTGTAGCTCTTATCCATAATAACCTGGCCTTTTTCTAATATCTCTTTAAGTTTAGCTAATGGGATATTTTTTGATTTACTCAACGGGTGTATAGCGCACGCAAACAAAGCCTCATCAATATAAATGTTCCCAAAACCTGCAACATATGATTGATCCAGCAACTTAGTTTTAATAGAGCTTTCACTACCCTTCAATTTCTCAAAAAGTTCCTCGATGTTAGTATCTTTAGGTTCGAGTGCCACTTTTGATAAAGGTAATTTTTTTTCATAAGTTTCACTATCGCGCAAGTAAAATGTGCCAAACATTCGGCTATCAAGATAATGGAGCTCGCTATTATCTTCAAATACAAATTTAGCAACTAAATGTTTATGGTTCTCATGTGGTTTTTGATAATAACGATATTTTCCTTCCATTCTTAAATGAGATAACAAAATTAAGTTGGTTTCGAATTGAAAAATAATATGCTTACCCTTATTTTTGACTTGAGTTATCTCATGCCCCCGTAAATTATTCTTATATGTTGAAGGCGAACACTCCTTAAAAAGATGCGGTTTAATAATTTCTAGGTCCTTAATTTTTTTATACAAAATGACCTCATTTAGGTTTTTAACAACCACTTTTACTTCTGGTAATTCAGGCATATTACTATTATATACTTTTAGATAACATAATGTAATATAATAAAAGTATGACAAACAAATATAAAAAATTATTTATTTCAACAACTGATACCGTTTTAGGGATCGGCGGCGCTGTTAACGATGAAACTAAAGATTTAATTTATGAAATAAAAGGCAGAGATAGAAACAAAAAACTAATTATTTTAGTATCCTCTATTCACCAGGCACGAATGTTTAAACAATGAAATCCGCAAGCTGAGCAATATGCTAAAAAATATTGACCAGGCGCAACAACGTTAATCGTTAATGACCAAGGTTTTAGAATGCCAAACCATCCCTTGTTACTTGAATATCTTGAAAAAAATGGGCCAGTATATATGTCGAGTTGCAATATATCAAATGGGCCAGTATGCAAAAATATTGAAAATGCAAAAATTCTTTTTCCTGAAATAACAAATGTTTATAACTTTGGAGAAATGAGTCAAAAGCCTAGCCAAATAATTAGAGTTGAAGACGGTTTAATTTTAAGGGAGTAAATTTTATGGACAAAATTGTAAAGATAACTAGTGATCACGCTGGACATGAAGCAAAGATTAAGCTCGCTAGCGAGCTAAAAAAAGAAGGATACAAAGTAGAACTTTTTGGTTCAACAAGTTCATTGTTGCCAGTCTCGTATACTGATGTTGGAATAGAATTTGCAAAGGAAACAAAAAGAGATCTTAATAAGGAGAATACAAAACTTATTGCTTTTTGCGGCTCAGGAATTGGAATATCTATGGCTTTAAATCGGTTTAAAGATATAAGATGTGCTAGAGTTACAAATGAAGAAGAAGCGAGATTATCAAAAGCCCATAATAATTCAAATATCTTGTGTATGGGAGGAAGATTATTAAAAGATAACGAAATTCTAAACATGTTTCATGCATGAGAAAATGCAGAATTTGAAGGCGGAAGACATCTTATTAGAATTAGTAAACTAGGCGAACTTGGCCAAGATGAATAATTTAAATGTATAAAATGCACAAATCAGGACTAAAAATAGCCCTGATTTTTAATCTTATTTTATCGACCAGGCAACATAAATTAGCAAAAAATATTAATTTTTTTTAAAAAATAAAACGCATACTAAAAAAAGTATTACAATAATTTAATTTATCAAAATTTAAATGAGGTTTAAGAATGAAAAAAATAGAACTTAAAGAAAAAATAAATTATATTTCTAAATATGTTGATGATTTCAATGAATTGCATAGTACAGATATAAAAATTATTATCAAAGGGTCTGCTGTTTTAAAGTTAAATGAACTTATTAAACGCAATCCCAATGACATTGATATTTGTTTTTTTAACAATGAAAATTTAGAAACAAAAAGAGCATTTATTAGATATATTACAAAAATTGGAGACTTCAAGCTACTAAGAGAAGATGATAACCTTATAACAATTGAAAATTTTGAATTTGGAAAGGTTGAATTTATTCTTTTTGAATATCTTCATGTTGATTGATTAACCAAAATCGATAACAACCTTTACTTTGTAAATTCTGATTTTATGATTATTGGAAAAATCTTAATGCTTACATATGTTATGTCATCGTATTATCCACACAATGATAAGATGGAAAAAATCATTGCAACAATAAGCGATTTAAATCACCTTGATAATCTAACCTCATTTCTAGATAACTTCAAATTAAACAATTATAAAACCCTAATCATGAACCTTATCAATAATTCAACTCTTATTTTTATCTATTATAAATATAAGGAATTTTTATGATGGAAAAATGAATATGAAGTCTTCGAAATTCAAGATCCCGGCTTGTTGCAAACTTTTAATAAGGTAAAACATATATTCAAACAAATAAATAATGATAAAGAAATTAGTGACTATATAAACTTCAATAGCAAAATAATAGAAAGCTTTTATTTAAATTTTTTTACTGAATACCAAGAATTTGACGCAACAAAGGATTTTAGCAAATTAAAAAGCACAAATATATTTTTTAAGACAGATTACTCTTGCCAAGATAGCAATAGAAGTTCTTACTCAATAAATAACTTTAATTTTGTCGAACAAAATCAAAATAGTAAAATTAATTCTTTTATACTAAACTGGTTTATTAACAATTACCAAATTAAAAATAATAAAAAGGTAAATAATGAATATATTTTTAATTTAAAAATCTCTAATGATAGCAAGTGAGAAAATCAAGGGATTTTAGTAAATTCAAATAACCAAAATAACATTAAAACTAAAAAGATTTTGTCTATACTTAGCAAGTATAGCATTCCCTATAAAATTTCCTTAAGTAAAGAATGAGCCGCAACCTGCAAGCAAGAAAATGAAATCGTTGATTTTATCATTAGCATTCCAGGGGATTTAGAAACTGATATAAATGTTAAAATTAACATCATAAACATTGTTCATATGATTCAAATAATTTATGTTTTATGTAAGGAACTAAACAATGATTAATAAAACAAAATATGCCAGTTCTTTAATTATTTCAATGATTGGATCTGAGGCTTTTAAACTTGGAACAGCAATTTATATCTATAAGTTCACAAGTAGTTTTTGGCTTGTTTCCCTTTTATATTTACTAATTCAAATACCGGTCTTTATTTCATATCTACTAAATAAAAAAATTGCTTCAAAATTAAAACTAAAAAATATACTTATAGCAACTGACTTTATTAGCGTAGGTGTGCTAATGGTCATATTAATTAGCTCTTTTTTCTTCATAAAAAATAATTCACTCCAGGCTTTTTCAATATTTTTATTAATAACTAACATTATATTAAATATCATACACTCATTTAGATTCATAGCCCTTAAGTCAGTTTTATATTATTTATCAAATAACAATAAAGATATAAAAACTTACAACGTTTTAGCGACTATCGCTACTGCGCTAGCTTTTCTATTGGCATCAGTGTTTTCATTTGTATTATTTACTAAATTACCTTTTTGGTCATTAATTGTTATGAATATGATAACTTATTTAGCATCAGGGATTTTATACTTCATATTAAAGTTAAATAAGGAGCCATTGCAAACAACACCAACTATTAAAAATAATGTAGACAATTTACAACTTGAACACAACAAAAATTACAACATATGAAAATGAGTTTACACTATTGCATGTAGTCTAATTGTTGGAATATTTCTTTTTCCACGAACAGCGGGAATGTCTCAATTTTTTAAAGCTATTTCATTTAATGCAGAAGAATGATCATTTATATTAAATATTATATTCGGATCTTTTGGCCTGATTGGAAGCCTAATTTCTTTAGTGATAAGAAATAAAGATATCAAACTAAAATGAATTTTATTAGCTATGAATATTGTAATTCTAATAGTTATTCCTATTTTATTTATATCAATTAGTAATTACATTAAAAACATAATTTATTTAGTAATAATAGGTATGCAACAACTATTTTTCTCACTATTTATTGCCATTTTTTACACAAATACATATTTGCTTTTTAAAGAAGACAAATTTAAAAAAAATACAATATGAACATTAATTTTTAAAGTTATTTCATCGTCTTTAATTATTTTATTATTAACTCTAATAACATATCAAATCAACTATTTTGTTACGTTTACCGTGTTTGCAGCATTAATACTAGTTACAAGTATTGTAATTGCAGTTTCGGAAATATTTTTATCTAAACACAAAAAGAAAGAAATGTTAATTAAAAAGCAACAAGCAAACAAATAAAATTGGCACCCCATAATTTTAAACAAGTTTGTCCTAACTTTAAATAAAGGGGATGCTAATTCTCAAAACAAATATGGTCTTTATTTTGGCCAAATAAATCATCAAATTGCAACAAAAATGAGCCACCTAACATATATAGTAAAATGCTATAGGTGGTTTTATTATGTGCGAAATAGAATTAAACTATTTTCAATTAAATAAAAAACAAAAAATTAGATGTTATAACTACATGTTCTAATTTAACAAATAAGCAATTATCCTTAAAAACAAAATGTTCAATATCAACCATAAAAAGATTAAAACAAAAATTAAGAAATGCTAAATTATGCAAAATAAGAAGTTAACTTAGCACATGGCGACCAATATAGCCTTGAATATAGCACTATTTTGTATGATGTAGTCGCAAAAATAAAATACATATAAAAAATATAGTTAAAAAATTAAAGAAAAATCATAAATATATCTTAATTTAAAATGGATTTATGATTTTTTAATCTTAAAACTGAAAAACTCAAATAAAACACACTCCTTTCGGAATGTGTTTTATCGTTTTTTATCCAAACTTGGGATTATATCACCTTCTTGATATTATTAAGATTCAACTCTTGAAGTGTCAAGTTTTCCAATAATATTATGGACTCTGGATACAGTCATCCATGCTGCAGGGTCTGCCAACAGGATTTCATTTTTAATAATATTTTGCTCTAAATAAAGTGCAAAAGTTTCAATTCTAACAGTTTCAGTATTTGTATAACCGGCAGTAAGCTTATCTATATTATAACCATGTCAATAATTAATAATTTTAAGACGGTCAATAATCTTGTCTGGGTTTTTTGTATATATTTCAATTCTAATCTTACGATATTTAGGAAAAATGAGATCAATAAATGAAATGTAAATAAAAACATATGCAAAAAAACTTAAAATTCTTAAAATTAGTGCTGCAATATTAAATGGTCTATCTGATGATATTCCTAATAACTCAACAATGCTAATTGTCACAATTGAGAATGCTCCAAAAATCAAGGCAACAATTGTTGAAATATGACCCACTGATTTTTGTTTAACTCTAGAAATATAATAAATTATAAAATCTCCGCCAGCAGTAGAAGCTGAATTTTTTCATGAAATACCACTTGCCGATCCGGCCATACAAGCACCAATAACAGCATAAACAATAATTGGCCATGTTGGATTGGCGTAGCCATTTTCAATAATATTTTTAAAATGATTTAATTGATTAAATTGAGACTGGGTAATTTGATGTATATATCCTAACTCTTTGATTACGCCTGCCTCTAAAGAATTATTAATACTTAATAAATATAGACCATCCTGAGATGTTGGATTTGTATTAATTCATTGGAACAAATGACGATATGAATTTTGATAAGTTCCATATGATTCTCAAGGAATTAATGATTTAAATTCATTTGTAAAACGGGAATCAACTGGAGAAATTCAATTAATATAATAAATCGAAATTTTATTAAAGAAATGTCCAATTGGCCCAATTAATAATATCGATTGAAACGCAACTTGCCATAATAATCAGTATGTCGTTAAAATCATAAATAATCGTGAATTTTTCTTTCAAAAAGCAATTATTAAGGGTAAATTCATAAAGAAATAAATAAAAGCAAAATATGGTGCAGTTGATGAAACTGTAAATGTAATTGCTTGAACTATAGCTGAAACCCCGGTTGCAACCGTTGCCGCCTTAGCTAAAAATGTTGCGATAGCTATATTGTATAAGATAGCTGAACAAAAAACAAAGAACATTTTCTTAGGAAACTTTTTCCATACATTAAAGAAATTAACTCCATAAGGATTTATTTCATAAGGTAATTTTGAAGGGTTCTTTTTACTTTTTCGCTTTTTTTCCTCATTAGATAATGCTATATATTCTTCTGATTTAAGTTGTTTTTGTTTAGCTAAATCTATATTCTTTTGTTCTGGACTTAGGTTATTAATTTTGCACGTCTTTTTCATATGTCCTCAATATAATAGAAAATAATAACACTTTTTTAAAAAATAAAATGATTATGTATTAATATACATAAAAAATAAAACAGCTAACTAAAGCTGTTAAAAATTATTTTAATGATAGAGCTTTTTTGGCTGTTTCCACTATCGAAGTAAATGATTCAGGATAGTTAATTGCTAATTCTGAAAGCATTTTTCTATTGATATTTATATTTGCTTTATTTAATCCTTCGATTAGTCTTGAATATGTAATACCATTTGTTCTTGCTGCTGCGTTAATACGAGCAATTCATAATTTTCTGAATTCACGTTTAACTTGTTTTCTATCTCTAAATGCATATGTTCATGATTTAACAACAGCTTGCTTAGCAACTTTATAACCAATAGATTTGTGTCCTCAGTATCCCTTAGCAAGTTTTAATCATTTAACACGTCTTCTTCTTGTTACTACTCCGCCTCTTGTACGCATAATATTTTCCTTTCCAAATAATTTATTAAAAAATTAAATTAATTCTTTATATCTCTTAAAATCTGATGCTGATAAGGTTGATGATTTACGAGATTGACGTTTTTGCTTAGTTGTTTTGTTTTGAGCTAAGTGTGAACGATATGCATTTCCACGTTTAACTTTACCTGTTGCAGTTATTTTAATTCTCTTCTTTAAACCGCTCTTGGTTTTCATTTTTGGCATGTTATTCTCCTTGTGGTTGTGAAGGTTCGTTATTTTTTTTGTTAAAGGCTTCAACTTTCTTTTTATCTTTTTCGATATACATATCTAAAAAACGTTCATTTACTAAAGTTGGCTCTTTTGATACTTTTGCAATGTCCTCGACAAGCGCATAAAACTTATCTAAAATTTCGTGCCCCAAATCAGTTCTGCTACGCTCACGACCCCTGAACTTAACCGACACTTTTACACGATTTCCCTCCAAAATAAATTCACGCACTTTGCGTGCCTTTGTTTCAAGGTCATGTTGTCCGATTAAAGGGGTTAATCTTATTTCGCGGTTAATAGTTACTGACTGTTTTTCCTTAATTGCTTTTTGTTTTTTCTTCTTATCATATTTAAACTTACCATAGTCCATAATTCTAGTAATAGGTTTGTTATTTTCAATTGAGATAAGAACCAAATCCATTTTATATTCAGAAGCTTTTTCTAAAGCATCTTCTTTAGTTAAAACTCCTATTTTTTCATTATCAGGGCCTAAAACAAAAACTTTTTTATAAGGTATGTCATTATTTACAACGTGTTCTGATTTTGGTTTTTTACTTTGACTATTTGCAAAGTTTGAGTTATCTTGATATATAACTTCCTCCTTAAATAAATAAAAAGTGGGTTTAGACCACTTCTCATTAACTACAAAAATATTAAATAATCTTTATCTGTAGCGACCCAGCAAAAAATCACTTAGGTGAGAAATGAATCTACTTATTGCTATTAAAAGCACAATAAATTTTAACATAAAATCATTTTAAGATTAATAACATTTTCAAAATATCTTACAAAATAAATTATTTCCATGTTTTTATTAATCAAATAAGCAAAAACAGATGGCAATTCTCTTTGTAAGATTTAATAAAAGTTTCTAATTTCACAAAAAAAATGTTAATTTCAAATTAAAAATCAAAACAAAAATATAATCTAGTTTTTTTCTTTAAGGTAATTGCTAAATTTTATCATTTTTTAACATTTAAAACAGCAACTATAAAGCACTATCTATTTAATTAAATTATTTGAACCTAAAACTTTTCTATGTTTTTTAGTATAAATTTTGTGCTTTTAGCCAAAAGTAATAAAATTGTTTTTAGATAGTATAAAACTAGATAAAAAGATACAACATTGAAAGGAAAATATGAAAAAACAAGGAAAATATAAACTTCTAGCAAGTTTACCATTATCTATAGTTGGCATAGCACCTATTGCTATACTATCAGTAAGCTGTCAATCGGGGGAACAAGATAAACTAACCCAAGAACTTATAAAAAAAGAACAGCAACTTTCAAAGGAACAAGTTGAAAAAGATAAAGCTACCAATCAACTAAATTGAGCTAAAGAACAACTTCCAAAAAAAGATTTAGAAATAAAAAAATTAAAGGGTGAATTAGAAAAAGTAACTCCGCAAAATGATGATAAAAAAGTTTTCGAAACCAAAAAATATAACTTTAAAAACTATAATGCTGAATACACAGTAAAAGAAACAAATGAAGCTGAAGCATTTTTTATTAAAGATGACAAGTCTAAGACACCTTATATTGACTTAGATCAGTTTATATCGATTTTAGATGGTTTATTTGACCAAAATCAATTAAGTTCATATGTTGAAAAAGATAAAAATACAAAAACATATTTTACAAAAAATCCAGATGGAACAATATCAAATAAATTAATTATTGACTGAGCCAAAAACACCATTCAATTAACAAGCACTAATTTCTTTTATGAAATTTTTAAACCACAACAATTAACCGATGGTGAGCAATTCCTAAAAACCGAATATGAATTATCGCGCATCAAAGGTGATGAAGGCAAACTTATTAACTTTGACTTAGGCAAATACCACATGGATATCTTATATAGTAATGATAAAGTATTACTTCCATTTTCAATATTCAATACCTTATTCATGAGTACAACATCAAACAATATTTACTTTAATGGTAAATCATTTACAAATGTAAGTGATGGACTTGATGCATTTGAAACTGCAAATGATGAGCTAAGAGAAAGAATAAGAAAGAATGATGATCTAAATGGTAATAAGGCTACAAAGGAAGAAAGAGAAGCAAACTTCAACCATTTAACATTTACAATGGACTACTTTTATGGCCTAAGAGAATATAAACAAATTAAATCTTTTGCAGACTATATTTCAAAAGAAGACAAAGAAAAATTATTATCAACTGACCCAGAAATATATAACAAAGCATATATAAATATCTTCCATAAACAATTAAATGATTTACACACAAGCCTAAATACTTTTTCGTATCGTGAAAAAGAATGAAATGCCGATATTTTTGACTCATTAACAAGAAATGACTTTGGACAAAAATTGTTGAATGAGCGAAAAGTAGCAACCGAGTTAAGTGGGCTATTTGAGGAAAAATTTGGTAAGAAGGTTAGCGAAGTTGAAACTAAGGATTTAATTAGATTCCACGGCAATACAGCCATTGTAACCCTTCTTGAATTCAAAGATGGAACAAAGGATGAAATATCGAATGATGATGCATGAAAATATGATACATACTTTCTAATGCGTTATTTAATAAAACAAGTTAAGGAAAAGAAAAATATTAAAAATATTGTATTAGATCTATCTTTAAATGGTGGCGGTAGCGTTTCTGCTATGGTTAGAACTTTAGGCTTTATGACCGATAAACCTATTTTAAACCGCGAACAAGATATTCTAAATAGAACAAATAGTTTAAGCAAATCAGAAGTTGACACCGATGGTGATGGAAAATACGAAAATGACGCTTATGATAAATACAATTGAAACTTGTTAGTTGGTGTAACTACATTTAGCGCCGCAAACCAACTAGCAAGTATTGTTAAGGAAATGGGTATTGCTAAAATTATTGGTCAAAAATCTGGTGGTGGTATGTCAGCTATTATGTCAAACGTAATGCCAGATGGTACAACTATTACTATGAGTGGACCAAACAATGCTGTTTTTGGAATAGAAAACAAAGAAATAGAAAGTGGTGTTCCAACTGATATTGCAATCGAATACAAAGACTTCTATAATGATGAGGCAATTGACAAGGCTTTAACAAGCGCTAACTCAAAACAAAATTAATAATAATTAATAACATCGGCCAAAAAATTCCGGTGTTTTCTTAAAATGAAGAAATTATTGTAAAGAAGGAAAAAATATGAAAAAATCAGGAAAAGCTAAACTTTTAGCAAGCTTACTTCCATTATCAGCTATTGGTCTAGCACCAATTGCTATACTAACTGCAAGCTGTCAATCTGGACAAATCGATAAACTAAATAAAGAAATTCAAGAAAAAGAACAAAAAATTCAAGAATTACAAAAAGAAAAAAATAATACTAACGATGAATTAAATAAAATCAAAGATCAACTAAATGAGAAAAACGAAATAATAAATGATATTGAAAGAGAAAACAATATCAAGCCTCAAAACGATGACAAGGTTAACATTAGTTCTATCTCTCACAGTTTCAAAAACTATAATCCTGAATATACAGTTGGCGAATCAGATGTTAATGTTTATGAAATTAAAGACGATAAATCAAAGACAGCTTATGTTGATATTGATCAATTTTTAAGTGCTCTAACTGGCTTAATTGGCCCAGAACAATTTAGTTCATATGTTGATAAACAAAAGAATAGAAAAACTTATTACACAAGCAATCCTGATGGAACTATTTCAAACAAGTTGGTAATTGATTGAAATAAAAATACAATTTTTGTAACTACAACGGACTTCTTTTATGAAATATTAAGACCACAAGAATTAACAGATGGTGGAGAATTCACTAAATATGAATATGAAAGAATTCCAGAAAGTGATAAAGGCGTTACTTTCGATCTAGGTAAATATCATATGGATATCCTTTACAAAGATGATAAAGTTCTAGTGCCATTTTCAGTATTTAACACTCTATTTATGAGCTGAACATTCAACAATATCTACTACAATGGAAAAACATTCACTAATGTTTTTGCCGGACTTGACTCATTTGGTAGAACTGAAGAAGAAGCAAGAGAAAGAATTAGAAAAGATAACAATCTCCACGGCAACAAACCAACCAAGGAAGAAAGAGAAGCAAACTTTAACCATTTATCATTTACAATGGACTACTTTTATGGCTTAAGAGAATATAAACAAATTAAATCTTTTGCAGACTATATCAAAAAAGAAGATAAAGAAAAACTTCTATCGACTGATCCTAAAAAATGAAATGAAGCATACATCAGTATTTTCCATAAGCAATTAAATGAATTACATACAAGAATGAACTCATTCTCATACTATGAAACAACTAATTATCTAGACCCTCTAAAACTTAAACTAGAAGACTATGGTCAATATAGAATTGATTTCAATAAACAAAGAGCAGAATTGGTTAAAGGCTTTGAAGCATATTTCAAAAAGAAAATCGAAAATTTCCAACCAGAAGACTATGTGAAATATGTTGGTAATACCGCTTTTGTCACCTTATTACATTTTGAAGATGGAACTAAAGAACAAAACAAATCGCCAGAAGCTTGAAAACATGATACATACCATTTAATGAGATATCTAATGAAAGAGGTAGCAAAAGAAGAACATAAAAATATAAAAAACATTGTTCTAAACATTGCTATTAATGGTGGTGGTAGCGTTGGATCAATGGTTAAAACACTAGGTTTTATGACTGATAAACCAATTCTAAATCGTGAATTCGATATTTTAAATAGAGTAGGTAGTTTAAGTAAAGGCTTAGTTGATACTGATGGTGACGATAAATACGAAGGGGATGCATATACACAATACAATTGAAACATCCTAGTTGGTATAAATACATTTAGTGCTGCTAACCAATTGACAAGTATTGTTAAAGAAATGGGTATTGCTAAAATTATTGGTCAAAAAACTGGTGGCGGTATGTCGGCCATTATGCCTCTAGCTCTAAGCGATGGAACAACTATTACAATAAGTGGTCCAAATAATGCTACATTTGGCAAAGATAACAAAGAAATTGAAAGTGGTGTTCAACCAGACATCAAATTAGATTATAAAGATTTCTATAACTACGATAAAATCGATAAAATGTTAAGCGCTCAAAATCAAAAACAAGACGAAAATAAACAATAATCATCCTTTCATTGTTAAAAGACATCAGCAATTGATGCTGATGATAATGTAGTCAATTTTGTGTAAATTTATTTCTTGCTTACTTTTTGAGTAAGAGATTTGAGAATAGTAATCACACAAATCTAAATTTATTAGACAAAAATAACCAAATAACATAACTAAATCGGAGAGTTTAATCTTCTGAATGTTATTTGGTTATTTTAAATTATTATTACTCTTCTTCGAAAATTATTTGCAATTGGATTGATTATAAACAGAAACTGTAGATAATTTTGTGTAAATTAATCTCTGGCTTGCCTTTTTTTAGTAAGTGATTTAAAAATAGCAATTAACTCAATAACAATTTGATTGTTTCCTTTGAAAAATTTTTAACCAAATAAGAACCAACAACCGCTAAGTCAACGCCACTCTCAAAACATTTTTTAATATTAAAGTCCTTAATACCACCATCAATTTCAATTATTATTTTCAAATTTTTTTGATCAATATATTTTCTAAGTTGTCTTACCTTTGCATAAGTAGATTCAATAAAACTCTGCCCGCCCTTGCCAGGATAGACACTCATGGCTAATATTAAATCTAAATCCTTGAGAAATGGTATAACTTTGCTTACATCTGTATCGGGATTAAAAGCTAAGCCGAGTTTTATGTCTTCCTTTTTTGCTAATTTAATAAGTTTTTTGAGCTCTATTTCATTTTCAAAAGCTTCATAATGAAATGTTAAAATAGCTCTAAATTCCTTAAATTTATGATAATAAGAAAAAACATCTTTAACCATTAAGTGAATATCCATATTATGCTTTGGACACTGATCAAATATTTTTTTAATTTCTTCATATGTTAAGGCCGTATTGGGTACAAATTGGGCATCCATAACATCGTAATGAACATTACTAACACCTCATTTAATCAATGAATTAACATAGGAAATTAGTTGATCACTTTTTACATCTAATATCGAAGGGCTTATTTGTCTATTATCCATTTTTTTCCACCTTAATATATTGGTTCTAACATACGCTTCATAAAGCTTTTATAATTTTCATATCTTTCTTCTTTAATAGTTCCACACTGAACGCGTCTTTTAACTTCACAATCCTCAATTCTTTCATGGTAGTGTCTACAACTTCTAAATTTGCAAAAGGGGGATGCTTCTCTAAAAGAATTAAAAGCAACAGGCATTTCATCAATTGTTAAATCAAACTCAATAGATGAAAACCCAGGAGTATCAATAATCTCGCCGCCATTAAAGTTAATTAAACTTACTTCTCTTGTTGTATGTTTGCCACGGTTTAGCGCCTTTGAAATGGCTTGTGTTTCAAAGTTTGTGCTAGCTAAATAATTTATTAGTGTCGTTTTTCCTACACCGGTTTGGCCCACAAAAAAACTAGTCTTATGTTTAAAAATTTCTCGCAAGCCTTCAAAACTAGCTTCATTTTCATAATTTATTTCAAATACCTTATAACCTTGTTCCTTGTAAAAATCTATCCTTGAAGCAGATGTTAGATCTTTCTTGGTTAAAACAATTATTGGTTCTACATTCTTGCTTTCAATAATAATAAGGAACTTATCAACTAATTGAGAACTAAATTCCGGTTCAACTAATGACATAACGACAATCGCTTGGTCAACATTAGCAATTTTGGGCCTAATAAAGAAATTTCTTCGTCCTAAAATATGATGAATCAATCCTTCTTTTTCAAATTCAACATTATCGCCGACGATAGGTTTCATATCAAGCAATCTAAGTTTTCCTGAACCTCTCACTCTATAAATTTGTTTATCTCCAAACGACTTAACATCATAAAAACCTGCTAACGACTTAATAATTTTCCCTTTTTCCATTTAACACCTTCACTTCTACTTTTTATAATATTCAACTAAATATACAATTAAATAAATTAATAATCCAAAAATTATTGAGGAACCCAGTGTTATCAAAACAATGTTTAGTACCTTGTGTGATTTCTTTTTTTTCTTTTGCTCATGATTTTCAAGATCAAGCCGCTTTTCCATGCTTGCTTGCGGTGTTAAACAATGATCTAGATCACTAATTATGTCTAAGCAATTTAAATAGCGATTTTGAGGATTTTTAGCTGTGCATTTTATTATAATATTTTCAACAGCTTGCGGAATAGTTTTCCCAACACCTTCTAAAGGTGGTATTGTACCGTTTATTTGAAGCAGTAAAATAGATTGGGCATCAATTCCTTGATAAACAGGATGTCCTGAAAGCATTTCGTACAAAATCATACCAAAAGCATAGATATCGCTTTGAATTGAGGCTGGTTGACTTTTCAAGGGAATCTCAGGAGCTAAATATTGAACTGATCCAACTGTTTTATTATCAGCTGTAACTCGCAAACTATCCTCGTTAATTGATATCCCAAAATCAATTAATTTAACTCTATTGGTATCATTTTCAATAATTATATTGCTTGGTTTTAAGTCTCGGTGGATAACATTAGATGAATGGATATCATACAATCCCCTGCATATCTCTCTCGCAATTCTTATTGCTTCATCAACAGGTATTTTTTTGTGTTTTGCAATTAATGCCTTGAGATTGGTTCCTTTGATTAATTCCATTGCATAATAAGATTCGTCTGCACTTACATAGTAGCCAATCATTTTGATTACATTCGGCGATTTAATTGTTTTCAAAACGTTGCACTCGTTCTGAAAGCGGATTTGATTAACTTGTTTTTTTGTTATATCTGGAACAGTGAGTATTTTAACTGCCATTCTCTTTTGTGTCTTCTTATAACAAGCAGAATAAACCTCACCATACCCCCCTTTTCCTATTAAGACAAAGTCCTCAAAGTGTTTATTTACATTTTCGTATCTATCCAATCTCTTCAACATAATTAAAGCTCCAATATCAATGCTGTTAAATTATCTCTTGATTGATTTTTCTTCGCAATATCAATTAATTTTTGAGCTTTTTTATCAAGGTTAAGTTTTTTATCTAAAAGGATTTGCTCAATTGTTGGTTTATCAACAAAATCATGTATTCCGTCCGATGTCAATAAAATATATTTAATTTCTTCACTACTCTTCAATAAAAAACTATCACATTTCATATTCTTATTAGGTCCCAAACAACTAACTAACTTATTGGCATCAGGCAATAATTTAACAATATCCATATCTATTTTTTTGATTTCTGCAAGTTCATGTAAAACGTTTTGATCAATAGTTATTTGATGTAATAAGCCATTATATGCATATGTACGAGAATCGCCAATATTAAATACATAAGTTTGTTTGTTTAAATTAAAAACTAGGGCAGCCGTTAAAGTTGTACCCATATCTTGATAATTTACAATATTTTTACTATTAACTATATCTTTAAGTGATTTTTTAATATAGCTTAGTGTGGTATTAAATCATTTATTTATATTTTTTCTATCATTAAATTGAATATTATCGTTAAAACTTTCTTGAAAATAGCTAACTAGTAATTCCACTGTTTTTTGTGAGCACAAGGCACCACCAAAATGACCCCCCATCCCATCACATAATATAGCTAATGTTCAATTATTTAAAAAACTGATTGATGCACAATCCTGGTTCTCGTTACGATATTTTCCTTTATCAGTTTTAATAGCATATTTCATTTTTCTACTTTTTTTAAGCCTTTCTACCAGGTTCTGCTTTTTGTTTTACATCAATAATGTGAGAAAAATTTTGTTTGATAATTTCCTTAACTTTATTAGCGGTTTCTTCAATTGAATTATTAATAACAACATGTTGAAAAATCGAAGAAAGAATTATTTCTTCTCTTGCTTTATCTAATCTTTTTAAAATAAGGTCATATGTTTCAGTATTTCTATTTTCAATTCTTCTTTCCAATTCTGTTAATGATGGAGGCATTAAGAATATTGAACATATTTCACCTTCTCTACCTTCTTTACGATACTTGTTAATAATTTGCAAGGCACCATTAGTTTCGATTTCTAAAAATGGGATTTTTCCTGAGGCACAAATATTTGCCACTTCTGAATTTAGTGTTCCATAATAATTATCAAAATGCTTTGAATATTCTAAAACCTTATCTTCCTTAATAAATGTTTCAAATGTATCAATTGGAACAAAATAATAATGAATACCATCAACTTCACCTTCTCTTGGCTCGCGGGTAGTAATTGAAACCGATAATTTTAATTTTAAGTCCTTATTATCAAACAAATATTTTTCAATTGTGCCCTTCCCAACACCAGAAGGTCCGGTAAAAATAATTAATTTTTTCTCCATGCTTTCTCCTTCATCTTTTTTATTTTAGAATATTTAAAGTACTATTAGAATATTAATTATATTAATAATTAATTATATAAAAAATATTTACTTTATGTTTTCAATAAAGTAAATAAAAATTTTTCCATACTTCTTTTGTTTTACTACCTCATA
This sequence comes from Mycoplasma sp. 332, assembly GCF_052378275.1. Classification (NCBI taxonomy): domain Bacteria; kingdom Bacillati; phylum Mycoplasmatota; class Mollicutes; order Mycoplasmatales; family Mycoplasmataceae; genus Mycoplasma; species Mycoplasma sp. 332. The sequence continues at coordinate 787,166 of NZ_CP198998.1, read as the reverse complement.
ATGATTATTTTTATATGTGAAATTATTCCAATCAGTTTCAATAATAATCTTTCCATTAGAATTTATCATATTATTTAAAGTTAATATATCAATGCATTTAACAAGCAATTCTTTTTCCCTAAAGGGTGGGTCTAAATAAACAAAGTCATATTTTTTATCCTTATTTTTGGACAAAAAAGATAATGCGTCAGTATTAATAATTAACAAATTGCTTTCTTTAAGACTATTTTTATTCTCAATAATTATTTTATATGCTTCGTAGTCTTTTTCGACACATGTGGCATTTTTTGCTCCACGAGATAAGGCTTCAAGACAAAATGAACCAGATCCAGAAAACAAATCTAGAAACTCACGACCTTCAATATTAAATTGAATTGAAGAAAAAATGCCCTCTTTTGCTCTATCAGTTGTTGGCCTTGTTGTTTTAGAGGAAGGTTGTTTTAATAATCTTGAACGGTATTTTCCGGCTATAATTCTTAACATACTAATAATTATAATAACTTTAAAATAAGAGTAAAATATTCGTTAAATTGCAACAAAAATGGGCCACCTAACATATATAGTAAAATGTTATAGGTGGTCTTATTATGCATGAAATAGAATTAAACTATTTTCAATTAAATAGAAAACGAAAATTAGATGTTATAACTACATATTCTAATTTAACAAATAAGCAATTATCTTTAAAAGCAAAATGTTCAATATCAACCATAAAAAGATTAAAACAAAAATTAAGAAATGCTAAATTATGCAAAAAAGAGGTTAACTTAGCACATGGCAATCAATGAGGCGATAGAAAAAAGATTTACAGTAATGATTTAATTATCAATTATGGAAAAAAATACGAAAGTGAAAAATTAATTGCTGGAACAAAAAATAGTTCTTGTAATTCATATATGTCTTACCGTTTGTTTTATGAGAGAATAGCTAATGTAAAAATATCATATAGTCAATTAACAAGAAGACTTACGCAAAGCGGATTTCTAAGTGCTTTTGCTCATAAAAATACAATAAAAAGACAAAAAACTTTTGTAAAAAAATATATACCTTATAAGCCAAATATTTTGCCTAAAGAAAAGATTGCAAAACCAACCATAATCTCAAAAAGAAAATTAGTAAATATGGGCGAATGTGTTGAACTTGATGGATTTATTCATTTTTATGTTGATCAAACCTTATGAACAATTGTTGCATGTATCGATGTTTCAACTTCAAAAGTTTTATCACTTTATTTTGACGAAAAAGCCGAATCAGTAAAAGGTTATCAAATTATTATTCAAGATATGATTAATAAATATGGGATACCAAAAGTAATGATTAGCGATAATAGAATGAATTTTCATAATAACCTTGAATCTAGCGCTATTTTGTATGATGCAGTCACAAAATTAGGTACTGAATTTATAACAACATCAGTATCTAATGAAAAACCACATATAGAAAGTTTTTGGAGAATTGCACATAATAGAATTCCGATATTTTTAAAAGATAGAAATATTAAAACAAACCAAGACGCTAATAAATATAGATGCGAAATTATTGCAATGCTTAATGATATAAAAACAAGAAAATCAATTACCGATTCTGAAAAAAATGAATTTAGAAAACCAAACAGCGCAACTCTTGAAGCTTATTTTGATTTGCCAATTAAAAGACAAATTTTTAATGGAATTGTAACATTTAAAAATAAAAAATATATTCCTAAAAATGAAAAAAATCAAAAAATAAAAGTCACATCAAAAAATGATGCAACTTTTATAATAGGTGCAAATCAACAATACTATTTTCACATAAACAATAAAAGATATAAAGCTTTTGAATTAAATGAAAATGACATTCAAATGTATGAGAAAATAGCATATAGTAAAAAGCTTCCTCTTGAAATATCGGTGGTTAAAAAAATTGTGAAACATCAAGAAGCCGGATATTACTACAATCAAATGTTATCTAAAAAAACAGAAATTTTAGAATCTTTTGTTAAAACTGGTCTTATTTCACAAAGAGAAATAGATTTAATGCGATCAATTAATGAAGATTTAGAAAAAATAAGAAGAGATATAAATAAAATTGTAATTTTATAATAAATTATTCTATTCCTAAAAGTAGAGCTATTTTTTTATATTTTTTTATTAGAAATTATGCAAAATGTATAATTAAACAAATTCAAAATATCGGTGGCTCATTTTTCACGCTAATTAATGTAATAACTTTAAAATAAGAGTAAAATATTTAATATTGATTTATTAAATGCCTTAAAAAATATAATATTCAAAAACTGGAGGCTTATGTTAGAAGAAAAAAAGAAAAAACCTAGTGGAAAAAAATTTCTACTAGGTTTATCAATTTTTGCTATATCAGCAGGTTTTATTGCCACGGCTGGTTATTTTGGTTATAAAGCAGTTTTTGAAAAATTAGATGGTGGCGCTATTGATGAGGGGATTGTTCCGCTGCGAAATTCAGAAAATGATTTAAGCAAAACATCATTAAACGAAGATAATATCCCTTTTGAGATAAGAACAAGTGATGATGCCCTTATTTTTAATAGAAAAACAAGTAATTCATCAAGAGAACTTAATCCAAATTTTAAAGTGGGAAATTTAAGTTTTGTCGAAAAACCAATCGCTAGAACACCAAACGGAGAACCTGTCTATTATCTAGGAAAAGAAGGAATGCTTTTACTAAATAAAATGTTTAAACAAAGGGCACTTTATGGTCCGGAAATAAATGCAATTAAAAGAATCAATATAAATGTGCCAAATGATGAATTGCAAGAAGATCGAACTAACGGAGCTTATTTTCCTGCAAATCGCGAAATGTACATCTTTGTAAATAAAATAGTTGAAAACAATCTAAAACTTTTGAATCAACCAGTAGAAAAAAGAATTGAAATTATTTTTGGTACTCTAATGCATGAATACACTCATCATATTGATAATATGTATAATAAATCAATAAAAAGGGGTGATGAACTTGCAAATAGTGATCTTATTGAATATGAGGGTGATCACAACTATTATCATATAGAAACAAATAATGCTAAATTTTTGAATGAATTTCGTAAAAATTTAAACTATGATAACACAAGAGATAATAAACTTTTATTAAGAAATAGTCAAGATTTTCTGCATGACCAAGACCAATTACCAGTTTACAAGTTTTATAGTGCCAATGAACTTTTTAGAATAGCAAACGTTAAAATAACACCTCTTGAGGCTAAAAAATATGAACCCCTTGATTCTAGAAGGTTTTATTTCAATAATAATAAATATCAAAATGTTTCTTTTATTGAACCAACTAATTTGCAATCAATAAGATATCTTTTCTCATTTACTGAGCTTGTACCAAGAGAAATAATTAAGCTTTCGCTAGGGCCAAATGCTTGGTTTTATAACTCTAATCGAAGCCAATTTGAAAACTATTTTTATTTTCGAAAAAACAATCGAACTGGTGAATTAATTTTTAATGCTGCTGGTGATGATATCCTAAAAAATATCGCTATCTTGAGAAAAGGCAATTTTTCAAATTCAAATGAATTAGCTACATTTGCATCCAATTGAGTTTTTAAAGACCAACTAGAAAACTTCCGTTCAAGTATTTATAATATTAGAACAAATGAATATGAGCGTCCATTTGCAAATGTTGGTAACTCGCACCATAAAGGCTTGTTCAAAGCTTATGTTGACCTAATGGGCTGAGGAGAACTTATAAGTTTTGCAAATTATAATATTCAAAATAACGATTCAAAGAATATTAATCTAGGCGGGTATTTTGAATTACCACAAAAAATTATTGAACAAAAGAAAAATAATCGTATCAAATCTAAACTAATTTTTGTAGACCTAAATGATAACAATAATACTCTGGAAATTGATTATAAATTGCAAAATTATAACCTTACAACGAAAAAGGTCTGAAATTCTATATACTATTTCGATATCAAAGATAACAAACAAAAAGATTACTATGATGAATCATGAGTATATCCAAAGTTATTTAAAGACAAATATCAATATGTTTCATATTTTGCTAAAAATATAGATAGGAATATTCTTAATAAGAAATTTAAAAATAAGAAGTTTGATGTTAAATTATGAGTTGACCTTGATAACAACGGCACATATGACCTGAATAAAAAGGATAATAAGGAAATTATTTCATTATTAAATGATAATGTATGAAATAATAGCGGCAAAAAATTCTATGCTAGATTTAAAAATAATAAGCGCCGCACCACAACATATCGAAATAACAGATCAAATTTTATAAACAATTTACAATATGAACTTTTTAGCATCAACCAAAATAATGAAACAAAAAAATATTACTATACAATTAAAAACTATTAAGCTAACTTTTGTTAGCTTTTATTTTTATTTAAGATATCAAGTATAATTTTTTTTATGAAAAAAATTAGATTAGTTTTAGCTGGAACCGCCGAATTTTCAAAAATAATATTTAAGTCATTAATAAAAGATGAACGTTTTGAAGTCTCTTGTCTAATTAGCCAACCAAACAAAAAATTTGATAGAAACAAAAATGTATTACAAACCCCAATTGCGCAACTTGCTAATGAATTCAATATTAAACTCTACCAACCAGAAAAAATCAAAGATATCTATGAAGAACTAAAAGCAATTGACTTTGACTTTTTTATCACAGCATCATTCGGGCAATTTATTCCAAACAGCATTTTAAAATTACCAAATAAACTACCTTTAAATGTTCATGGCAGTTTATTAGAGAAATACCGTGGAGCTTCGCCAATACAATATACACTTTTAAACAATGATAATAAAGCCGGAATCTCTTTGATTGAAATGATTGATAAAATGGATGCAGGTGATATCTTGAAAACATTAGAAATTGAAATATCAGAACAAGACAGCGCTATTGAACTATTTGATAGACTAGGCTTAGAAACTTCAAAAGTAATTGGTAATTGGTTGCAACAAATTTACAATAATGATTTCACAAGAAAAATTCAAGATGAAAATCTAGTAACATTTGCTCCTAAAATTCAAAATGAGGAAGCTGAAATTTTTGAAACATTAACCTGTCAAGAAGCACTAAATAAAATAAGGGCATTCAATGATCAGCCAGGCGCTTTCATAATTATTAATAATAAAAGGTTAAAAATTTATCGCGCGACAAAAAACAAAATCCAAACACCGATAAAAATAAAGTTTTCAGATGGTTATTTATATCTAATTGAATACCAATATGAAGGCAAGAAAAAAGTTAAACATGAATTTTAATTTTGAAAATTTTCTTGCTAAGCAAAAAGAACAAGAATATTGAAAAAAGATTGAAATTATATTAAAAAATGAAGATCTAGTACCATCAAAAAATAATGTTTTTAACGCTTTTACAAATTTTGATTTTAGTAATATAAAACTCATTATTTTAGGACAGGACCCTTATCCTACAAATGATAATGCCGACGGCCTTTGTTTTTCTTCAAAAAATAAAATAACGCCTGCGTCCTTGAAAAATATTTTTAAGGAAATCAAAAATTCCTATCCTCAAATTAAATTTAATAGCAATGATCTTACAAATTGAAAAAATCAAGGCGTCTTATTATTAAATACAATATTAACAACACTCAAAAACAAAACACAAGCTCACAAAAATCAAGGTTGAGAAATATTTAACTTAAATCTTATAAGAGAAATTCTTTCATATTATGATGGGATTTTATTTCTAGCCATGGGAATCGATGCTCAAAACTTTATTAAAACTCTAAATATTAAGGAAGAATATATATTTAAAACGGCACATCCTTCGCCCCTATCTTGTTGGCGGGGTTTCTTTAATAGTAATATATTTAAAAGAATAAATGAAAAACTTATATCGCTAGGAAAGAATGAAATTGATTGAAGTACAAAATAATATATTTAAACTAAAAATGATTATAATTTAAGAATACTATTATGTAAATAGTATTTTTTTATTAATAAGGAGACTTTATGATATCGAATTGCGAAACAAAACGTAATGAAAATATGTTATTAAAAGTTGCTTATGAGGGACAAGAATTTTGTTCTTGCGTAGCAAAAACTCATTTGTTTATTAGCGAAAACTTTGATAAAAATATTGCTTATATTTATGTTTCAAAAGACATTAAGGATTACTACGGTTTTATAAAAGTGGTTGATCATATTATCAATGTAAAACGTAGAAGTTATCAGATTGATGTTTTATCATTTGCAAATCTTCCTTTTTTGACTGTTAAGGAAGTTTTAAGAGCGTTTATAACAAGAATGGAATTTCACGGAGCAAAATTATATTCTGCTAAACAAAAATGTGAAAATAAGAATGAAGAAGAAAAAAACGAAATTAAACTAACACTTTTTCTTGAAGAAAATAGTTATGCTGAATATATTGAAAAATTAACGATAATTTCCAAAAATGTTTCAAAAACACGTAATCTGCAAATCACACCACCTAACATAGCGACAAGTGAGTGAATCGCTGATGAAGTTAAAAAGGATTTCGAAGAAGTTGAAGGATTATCGATTAAAGTATTAAATAAGGCTGAAATTGAAGAACTAGGAATGGGTCTAATGTTAGCTGTTAATGCTGGTTCTTCATATGAGCCAAGAGTTGTTATTGCCGAATACAACGGAAATCCAAATAGCAAAGAAAAATTTGTCTATGTTGGTAAAGGTATAACCTTTGATACAGGTGGATATAACACCAAAGGTTACCATATGGATGGGATGAAATTTGATATGTCAGGTTCTGCCATCGTAGCCTACGCGCTAAAATCAATTGCACAGCTAAAAATAAAAGCAAATGTAGCTGCAATCATGATGCTAACCGATAATGCTATCGATACCCATGGAACTCTACCTGAATCTGTTATTAAATCAATGAGTGGAAAGACTGTCGAAATTACTGATACAGATGCTGAAGGACGCTTAGTTTTAGCTGACGGAATTTACTATGGTGCCACAAAGCTAAATGCTTCTTTGATTGTTGATGTAGCAACTCTAACTGGTGCAATGTTAAGGGCACTAGGAAAAACATACTCAGGTATTTATTCTTCATGTGACAAAAGATGAGAAGAATTTGAGGAAGCAGCAGAGATAGCTCATGAAAAAGTTTGAAGACTTCCAATGCATGAAGAATTTCATAAAACCAATAAGTCATCACTAATTGCTGATTTAAATAATTACAATAATTCATCAAAGGCTGATTCCAATTCTGCTGCGATGTTTTTAAATGAATTTGCAAACAAAGTTGATTTTATTCACTGTGATGTTGCCGGAACTGCTGATGCAAAAAATATGGGCTTGGGGATCCTAGTTTCAACATTAGTTGAACTAGCTGAAAAGCAAAAATAGAAAGGTAATTTAAAACTATGGAACTAATTAAAAAAATTGATGAAAAACGTAATGATTTTCTATTGTTAAAAGCAGTCTTTAAGGGTGATAAATTACCAAAAAATCTTGTCGAAAAGGATTTTACAATTACAGAATTTCTTAGCGAAAATGTTGCTTATGTTTACATGGGAGAAAGAGAAAAAATCAATTATAATAATATTTTTGATTTTGCTAAATCATTAGCTACAAATGCTGCAAGAAATTATCAAATCGATGTCGCTACATTTCCTGTTGATAACAAAATATGTATCTATGACACTGTTGATGCATTTACAAAAGGAATAAATTTTTCAGCAGCCAAACTTTATAATAAAAAAACCATCTATAAAAAAGAAAATCATAACAATCTTTCACTATATTTGCAAAATCCTACAAGCGATTTAATAGCCCACTTTAACAAGGCGGTGATTCTATCTGAAGCACTAAATTGAGCAAGAAATTTAGGCGTTACGCCTCCTAATGAACTAAACTCTGAACAACTAGCAATAATTGCACAAGAGGAACTAAGCCAATATCAAAATCTAAAGATAACAGTTTTAAACAAAAAACAAATTGAAAATCTAAACATGGGTCTGCTACTATCAGTTAATAGAGGTTCAATTTACGAGCCACGTGTTGTTATTATAGAATATAATGGTAACGAATTATCAAAAGAAAAAACCGTTTTGGTTGGTAAAGGTATTACATTCGACTCGGGTGGTTACAATATTAAAACCGGTCGCCATATGAATGGAATGAAATATGATATGGGCGGATCTGCTGTTGTAGCTGCCGTTATGAAAATAATTGCTCAAACTAAACCAAAAACTAATGTAGCAGCTATCATGTGCATTACCGATAATAGAGTTAATGGTGACGCCTCACTTCCTGATTCAGTTTGAACTTCAATGAGCGGAAAGACTGTTGAGGTAAATAATACTGATGCCGAAGGTCGTTTAGTTATGGCCGATGGTTTATACTATGGTGCAACAAAACTAAAAGCTACAAGATTAATTGACGTTGCGACCTTAACTGGAGCAATGATTATGGCTTTAGGTGACACATACACCGGGGTATGATCAACAACTAAAAAGGGTTGAGAAGATACAAAAAATGCCGCAAAAATTCAACATGAATTAGTGTGAAGAATGCCACTTGATGATGAATATGCTGAATATATTAAAGGTTCAATTGTTGCGGATCTAAAAAATACAGATTTTACCGGAAATGCTGGTTCTTCTTCAGCGGCGATGTTTTTAAAAGAATTTACCAACGATATAGAATATATACACTTTGATATAGCAGGGACATGTGATATTAATGAAAAACCAATGTTTGCAATGGTTAAAACAATATCAGAACTAGTATCAAAATAACATAAATAGGGGTATTATAAAAAAATTTTGTGTAAATTAATCTCTGGCTTACTTTTTAGTAAGTGATTTGAGAATAGTAATTACACAAAATTATCTACGATACCAAAATAATAAAAAAATTCAGATCCTTTTAATCTGAATTTTTTTATGACTTATTTTTAGATTGATTATTAAAATAATCTTCCCAATAGTTAACGCCTAACCCAAAACTATATATATCTAGTGCTTGCGTTATATTTTCTTTTCTTGCTCCAATATATACCTTTCCATCGGCAGCGTTAAAATCAACTCTATATCTTTTAATACCAAGACGTTTTCTAACACCTTCCTGTTCAAATGCAAATCTCGGATCGTCTGAATCAGTTACATAAAGAGCCTTTATTATCCCATCTTTATCAAAATCAGCTCCTCAAACATTTATAATGTGATTAATTGAAACGCTACCATATGTATGAGATATACCAATAGCCTTATTAGCTTCAATTTCTCGTCTAAGTCTATCTGAGAGTGGTTTTGCGTAGGCGCCATAACCAAAATGTCAACGGTCCGTTAATAAGTGTTTACCAAAAACGTCCTTAAAGAACCCAAGAAATCCAGATTTACCTTTTTCATAATTAATTTCTTGGTTGCGTTGTTGCCTATTAGAATAACCATAACCATTTATATAAGTATCAAAAATTTTATCTGGCCAAACAGTGCGCCCGACATAAAGTTTCTTAAAAATTTCAAATAATTGACTATGTTCTGTTTTTGTTTTTATATTATCATTATTAGCCTCAAGAAACTTATTAATTTCGCGAAAATCTATTTCATTATTTTTTCCTATTATTCCTTTTTGTGGATCATTTAAATACTTATTAATATAGTCCTTGTTTTGTATGCTTCAATAGTGAATAGCATTTGCTGCAACTACTGCAGCACAAAGTAAATTATCACCACGGTCAAAATCTTTATTGATATCAAATCATCCTTCTTCATTATCATTATGAGCATATCATCAACTGTCGATATCGTCGCTTGCGTTAATATGATGGAAAAATTTACTAAAATTAGGATTTACACCCTTTAAAAATAAAGTTTCAACTGCACCTTCACTTTTTAGAAAATCACCTAACGGAGTATTCAATAGTTGTTGTGTTTTATCGTTTGGTGAAGGAATTTTTGGTAAATTTGGGACTTCTGACTTTGGGGCAGGAATTAATTCTAACTGCGGAATTTTCTTTGGTTCATCTGCTTTATTATTAATCGATGGTCCGAGTGGTATTTGTGGAATTATATTATTTTCTTTATTCTTTTTTATAGAGGGACCTAATTTAATTTGCGGAATAACATTAGTATTGTTGCCTTTATTTTTAATAGTTGGATCCGGGATAATTTGCGGATTTTTTTCTTCTTTTTTCTTTTTATGCGGAGGAGTTAAAGGTTTTGAATCATTGATTCTTTCCTCAACATTATTTTCATTAGGATTATGCATATGTGTATTATTATGTGGTTGTTCAGAATCTGGTTTAGGGGATGGCTCCATAACATTTCTATTTTGACATGATAAAACAACAGACGACATAGATAAAGTCGGAATAATGCCTAAAGTTAATAAAAACAACTTCCTTTTGCTCAATATTGAATACCTCATTTAAAATTAGTTTAACAAAGCAAAAAACATAATAAACGAGCCGATGTTTGTTGCTCCATTCAATATAATTTATACCATAGTTTTTTTTTTTTTTTTTGCATCTTTTGAAAAAAATTTACTCAAAAAGCATTTTGAAGCATAGAAAAAAATTCGGGTTTTTATTAATAACCCAAATTTTTATTGCTTATTTTTAGATAAATTCTTAAAGTATTGCTCTCAATATGTGGTTCCTAAACTAAAAGTGTAAATATCTAATGCCTCAGCTATATTTTCTTTTTTAGCACCGATAAAAACTTTCCCTTTTTGAGTATCAAAATTCACCTTGTATCTCTTAATACCAAGACGTTTTTTGATTCCGTCTTGTTCAAAGAAGGCTTCCTGATCATCTGAGTCAGTTACATAAAGGGCCTTAACTATCCCGTCTTTATCAAAATCAGCTCCCCAAACATTAACAATATGATTAACAACAACTGAACCATAGGTATGAGAGATAGCAAGTGCCTTATTTGATATTATTTCATTTCTTAATCTTTCGCTTAGATTCTTTGCACTATGCGCATTTCTAAATGACCATCTATTTGATAAAATATTACTTTCAAACACATCTTTAAAAAATCCTTTTCAGTTAGCTTTAAGACTCCAATTATTTGGATTATTTAACTGTTGCGATTTCGGTCCGATGCGAAAGTACGGATAACCATTTATTAATTCATCAAATAATTTAAATGGTGTAACAAAGCCCTTCCCAGTTCTTTTATCAACATTACCACCATAATCTTTTTTAATTCATTCAAAAAGTACGCTATTTTCTCTTGTAGTTCGAATTCCATCATTTCCCATATGATTAACAAAGGTATTCAAGTTGCGAAAATCAATTGTAATATCCTGCAATGAGTTTTTAAATGAAATTACTCCCTTTCTAGGATCTAGTAAATATTTATCTAAATATTGCCTATTTTGTTTAATTCAATAATGTAAAGCATTAACCACTACAATAGCACCACATAAAAAGTTATCGCCACGAGTAAATTCCTTATTGATATCAAATCATCCTTCTTCATTATCATTATGAGCATACCATCAGCTATCAACACCATCTTTTTGATTAACATAGTGAATAAATTTTGCAAAGTTAGGACTTACATCCTTTAAAAACAGAGATTCCACAACCTCCTCGTTGTGTAAAAATTTGCCCAGTTCTGTTCCTTTGATTTGCTGTGTCCTATCATTACCCAATGTTTTTCGTGGTTTATGAGGCGGAGCTGGCTTTAGATCAGGTGGGACAGGAGTAGGTTTTGGTACTGGTTCTGGTTCAGGTTGAGGTTTTGGTTTTATGTCATCCATTTTTTGACATGACAAAACAATTGCTGGTATAGAAATTACTGATATAATCTCAAAAGTAAATAATGTTGATTTTTTATGCTTCAATTTGGAAAAACCTCCTTGAAAATGATGATTTTCTTATGAACTATATTTTTACTATTGGTGCTATTTATTGAATTAAAGATAATTGTTCTTCTTGTTGAAAAATATTGGCAAGTAAATCTTTTATTTGTTCTCTTAAAGTAGTAAGTTTAGTTTTTCTATTATTTAATTCTAAACTTAGCTCCATATCTTCGCTATTTTGACTGTTTTTTGTCATTATTTGTTCTAATTGGTCATCAATATTCATTATGACAGAATTAGCAAGCGATAAATCCTTAAAAAGCTCTATTCTTTTATCTATTTGTTTCTTATATTCTTCAAATGTCTTAACTAAATTATCAATATCAAAGGAATTATTTTGTTCCTCTTTCTTTAATTCCATAAGTTGCATGATTTGTGTATCTATATTTTCTTTTTCATCTTCAAGTTCCATTATTTCCTGACGAGATTCAGAAAAATTTGGATCATAAGTTAAAAGTTTAATAACTTCTGATTTTCTTTGTTCATCATTCTTTTTTATTTCCTCAAATTCTTTTATCAACTCTTGAAAAACAGATTCATTTTCCTTATCGAATTCTTTTTCTTCATTAAGATTTTTAATTTGTTCATTCGCTTCACTAATTTCGTTATTTAATTCATCTAATTCCTGATTAATAACATTTTTTAGTTCTTGACTCTTTTGATCAATTATTTTTTCATTTTCATTAATTTTCTTTTCTAATTTTTCTGCTTCAGGATTAGGCTTAATCATGTCTTTCGCATCATCCTTATTTGCATTATTGGATTCATTATTGCCTTCATTATCATTGCCTTGTGAATTATCTTGATTAGATCCAGAATCATCTGATTCTTCGCTATCACTGGCATCGGGATTATTAGGATCAAAATCCTTATCACTAGGATCATCACCATCATTTTCATCCGTTTTAGATTCATCTTCATGTATATCTGGTTTTTTTATTTCAGGGCTTGTTTCGGGGCTATTTTCATTTGAATTATTACCCTCGATATTCGGCATTGTTCCCTCAGGAGTTTCAGGTTTTGGGCTATCGGTATTTTTTCCTAAATCTTTCGCATCGCTAATTTGCTTGTCTTTTTTATCAGTCATTTTTTCTAGCTTATTAGTTATGCCTTTACTACACGACATTACAACTATTGTTGTGAAAAATGGAACAGACAAACTAGCTAGTGACAACAAGATTCTACTAGATCTTTTCATATTTTCCCCTTTTTAATTAATGTGCTTTTCAATATAATATATACCATAGTTTTTTTTTTTTTTTTGCAAAGTGTATCTACTTTATTAAAATTGTTATTTATTTAAAAATATTAAAATTTAATTTTCTATTCATTTATTTCTGAAATGTAAAACTCTATTTTTATTAGATCTTAGTAATATTAAAAAATAAAATAAGATGATTATTAAATCATCTTATTAAATTTAGTAATCATTATAAGTATTTTTCAAGTTGTAATTGTTCTTGAGAAATTTTATCAATTAATTCTTTAATTTCCTTTCTTAATTTATACAAAAGGTCCTTCTTTTTATTCAATTTTTCTAGTTTTTCTTTAGCTAAAGGATCAGATTTTTTCATCAATTCTGCTATTTGGTTATCAATATCCTCAATTATCAAATTAGACACCGATAGTTTCTTATACAAATCTATTCTCTTATTTATTTCGCTCTTATTTTCTTCGAAAATTTTAATTAATTCTTCCGCATTTTTTTTATCAATTATTTCTTCTTGCAAATCCATTTTAATTTGTTCAATTTGAGCAATCACATCAGTTCTTTCTTGCTCTAATTCTGCTAATTGATTAGGAAACTCAGATTTATCTGCCTTGTAGTTTAATAATTCTTCAACTTTTTGCTTTCTTTGTTGACTCTCTGTTTTTAAATCTTCATATTCTTTTTTTTAATTCTTCGTATTCCTGAGCATTATCAGGATCGTCAACCTTACTTTGAGTTAGATTCTCAATTTGTTCTTCTGCATCTTCAATAGCTGCTTTTAAATCATTCAATTCTGATTTAGAAATAATTTCAAGTTCGACGATTTTTTTATCGATTTCATCTTCGTTAACCTTAATTTCATTTTGTATTTCTTGTGCTTCTGGACTAATTTTTGGTGTTATATCATCTTTTTTAGTATCAGGTGTTTTGATTAAACCCTTTTCTTTAAGAGAATTAAAAAGTTCAATCAAATCCTTTTCTTTGATTTGTGTTTCAATCTCTTGTAAACTTTTTTGTAATGATTCTAATTTAAACATTTCTTCTATTTCTTCGTCTGTCAAGTTGCTTAGCAATTCATCTTCTTTTGGATCTGGTGTAACTTCTGGGAGAGATGGTGATACAACAGTGTCTTTAGTGTCCTCATCTTCTGTTCTACCTTCTGGAAGGGTTTTTCCTAAATGTTTAATTTCTGGTTTCTTTTCTTGTTCTTTGCCTTCTTCTTTCTTTTTAGGATCTTGTGGTTTCTTTTGATCATCTATTTTAGGATTGCTAGGTTTATTATCATTATTTGAACTGCAAGAAATAACAGTTGCAGCTGTTATAAAAGGTATTGAGATACTTGCTAATGTTAATAAAATTTTGTTAGATTTTTTCATAAATTTCCCCTTAAAATGTTTATTAATTTACTAAATTACACCATAGTTTTTTTTTTTTTTTTTGTGAAATTTATCAACAAAATATCAAAAAATTCTGTTTTTATAAATAAAAGTTATTCTTAGTTTTATCAATTAAGTCTACTGGTTTAAGCCATTAATATAAAAAATAAGATGACTACAAAATCATCTTATTAAAATTTTTTTGTGCTACCTACAAATTTAGTTCAAGTTCTATTTCTTTTTGAAATACCTTTGCAATTAAATCTTCAATTTCTTCACTTAATTTATTTAAAGTTTTCATTTTATTATTTAATTGTGTTTTTAATTCTTCATCTTCAGGATCTTTATTAGGAGATTTTTCTAATTTTTCTATTTCCTTTTTGATATCTTCTACTATGGCATTAGCTATTGAAAGACGTTTATATATATTAATTCTTTTATCAATTTCTTGTTTATTTTTTTCAAAGACTTTGATTAAATCATTAATATTTTTACTATTGAAATCATCATCATTTAATAGTTTTCTTAACTCAACAATTTGGGAATCAGCGTCGGTTTTTTCTTGTTCTAATTCGACTATTTGATTAGAAAACTTAGAGTTATTTTCCTTATAATTGAATAATTCTTCTTTTTTTTGTTTGCTCTTTGTTTTTAAATCTTCATATTCCTTTATTAATGCTTCGTATTCCTTAGCATTATCAGCATCGTCGGCTTTGCTTTGAGTTAAATTATCAATTTGCTCGTCTGCATCCTCAATAACTGCTTCCAAATCATTCAATTCTGATTTAGAAATAGTTTCAAGTTCAACGGTTTTTTTATCAATTTTTTCTTCATTAACCTTAATTTCATTTTGTATTTTTTGCGCTTTAGGATTAACTACCATTGATCCATTAATTTGTCTATCAAAATCATCATAACTTATATCTGACGAGCCGAAGTTTAATAACTCATATGCTGGAGGTGTTTGATGATCTTTTGGTACATCTGGTGTTCCAAAAATTTGACGATTAAAATCTTCTAGCTTAACATCTTCTCTATCATATCCCAACAATTCAAAAGATGAAGGGACATCTGCATCATTTATTTTACCGGTTTCAGATTTATTTTTACCTTCACCATTTTTATGTTGGTTCTTAATTTCTGATTCTGGTTTCTTTTCTTGTTCTTTGCCTTCTTCCTTCTTTTTAGGATCATCTAGTTTCTTTTGATCATCTATTTTAGAATCATTAGGTTTTTTATCATTGTTTGTACTACATGAAATAACAGTTGCAGCTGCTATAAAAGGCAAGGAAATGCTAGTTAATGTTAATAAAATTTTGTTAGATTTTTTCATAATATCTCCTTAATGCAATTTTTAGATAAAAAAAATTAAACCATTTTTTTTTTTTTTTTTTTGGAAAATTTTTCAACAAAAAACAATAGATTTATTTTTGTCATAATAAAATATGCTTTTTAGTTTTGTTCTAAAAGCATTAAAAAATAAGATAAAAAAATAGGATAGTATATATAACTACCTTATATTATCATTTTGCCTATATTTATATTTTTTGCTTATAAATATTTAGAAATCTCTATTTCTTCCTGAAATACCTTCGCAATTAGATCTTTTATTTTCTCTCTTAATCTATAAAGATTATCCTTCTTTTGCTTCAATTCCATGGATAATGTTTCATTACTATCATCATTTGTGGAACTAATTGTTTTA
This sequence comes from Mycoplasma sp. 332, assembly GCF_052378275.1. NCBI lineage: Bacteria > Bacillati > Mycoplasmatota > Mollicutes > Mycoplasmatales > Mycoplasmataceae > Mycoplasma > Mycoplasma sp. 332. The sequence goes on along the minus strand of NZ_CP198998.1, from coordinate 771,056 downwards.
TTCTTCATTAGGCCCTCTATTTGATTATCAATATACTTAATTACCAAATTAGCTACCGATAAACGTTTATATAAATCTATTCTCTCATCTATTTCTATTTCATTTTTTTCAAAAATTTTAATTAATTCTTCCGCATTTTTCTTATCGATTATTTTTTCTTGTAAATCCATTTTAATTTGTTCGACTTGAGTATTAGCATCAGTTTTTTCTTGTTCCAATTCAGCTATTTGACTAGGAAATTCAGACTTATCTGGCTTGTAGTTTAATAATTCTTCGACTTTTGTTTTTCTTTGTTCGTTCTTTGTTTTTAAATCTTCATATTCCTTTATTAATGCTTCATATTCGCTAGCATTATCAACATCTGCCTTATTTTCAGATAGATTAGCAATTTGTTCTTTTGCGTCCTCTATTATTTCATTTAAATCATTCAATTCTGATTTAGAAATAATTTGAAGTTGATTACTTTTTTTGCGTAATCATTTCTTCATTTTCTTTGATCTCTTCTACTATTTTTGCGACCCTTGGGACAACATTTGGTGTTGCTGAATCTTGTTCACTAATTCCTGTTTTAGCATCCTCAAAATCACCTTCTTCATTACTATCTTCAATAATTAGATCGCCTAGATCATCACCATCATTTTTATCATTCACATCTTCAATAGATTCAGAATCGCTAAGTTCTTCTTCGCTATCTTCGGGGTTATTTGGATCGAATTCTTTATCATCCATATCTTCGCTGTCGTTAACTTGATCATTTTTATCATTGTTTTTAGATTTTAAAGATTCTTCATCATTAAATTCTCCCAAATTTTGGGAATTATCAATTTCCTGTTCTTTTTTAGTTGAATCTTCTTCTTGTTTTATTCGTTCTCCTTGAGGTGTTAAGGTTTTACCATTAGATGTTTCATTTTTTGGACTCTTCCAATTCTTTTTCTTTCAATTCCTTTATTTTATTGATTTTAGGTTTTTTAGTCTCATCTTCTTTTAACTTTTTATTTATATCCACTTCTGATTGTATAGGGTTCAAATTACTACATGATATTACTGAACAAGCGGCTACCGTTGATATTGATAAACTAGCTATGGTTAGCAAAATTTTACTTGATTTCTTCAATGCCGTCCTCCATTATGATTTTAAAATTAATATAAAACATATATTAGACATTAAAAAATGAAATTTACAATTATTTTAATATTTAAAAAATAGTACAAATATTCGAATTTCCTAAAATAATTTAAAATTATGAGCAAAATTTAGCTCTTTATAAAAATTATTCAATAATTATTTTGTTTACTTTTTATAATTCAAATTATAGTCAGCAAATACATATTTATAATTTATTAGCTTAATTTCTATATTTGATTTGCTATAATTAATTAATCTTAAAAATCGTGATTAAGGGGGTATGTGCTTTCTTTATAAATTGAGTTCAAGATATACATAGAAATATCAAAACTAAAACCTATCGGTTTTCAATTTTTGAAATAGCACTTTTTGGTCTATTATTATCATTATATATGGTGTCCGCAGCCATAGAAAAATTTGTATTTATTGGTGCTTTTAACATTTCAATAACATATGCAGTTTTTATTATTTTTGGTCTTGCGCTTGGGCCTTGAAAAGGGGCAATTATTGGTTTATTATGTGATACGATTAATCAACTGATCTTTGGAATATCAACATGGATGCCTGAGTATGCGATTGTCCCTATTTTAATAGCTTTTCTTGCTGGATATTTTATGAGAGGATTAAATAAAAAAAACGAAACTGCAACATGAGCAATTGGTTTTATTTTTCTAACCATTATTACAACAATTTTTATTTTAATCCTACTAAAAGAATATAATTCCCTACCAATTAGTGAGGGGTCTCTAAAAAGAAAAAGAAAACTATCAATCAACGCTGTTATAGGCATATCTACATTTGGAATAGCATCTATATGAATAATATCGGAAGCATTCTTAATAACATATTTAGTAACAAGAAATGTCCACGTTAAATATGCAATGTTTCTATTATTCAATATTTTATTAACTGTATTTGGAATACTAATCATAACTAGATGATTATGAGGTCCGTATGCATACATTAACTATCATAACCGTTTCCGAAGCGGGACATGAAAACATAGTGAATATTACTTCTTCTTTATGGTACCTATCATATTTAAGAGTTTAGTTGAAATACCAATTTATACATTTGCTATATTTGCAGTTTATCCAATTATTAGAATAATTAGAAACAAAATTAATTATGTATCTAAAAAAATAAGTGTTTTTTAACATATTGCAAAAAATAGTTTCTAGTCTCTAATAAAAATCAACACGGCTCAAAATTAAGACTTTTTTTACTTTCGTGTTTATAAACTATAAATAAAAATCTAGGTAGTAAAAACCTAGAATTTTATTTATATAAATTTTTAAATTACTTATTTCCAATAAAATTTATGCTAATTAACTTCAAATACAGTAACAAAAGCAAAGGATTCAACATTATTTTTTTTGTATCGAACAATTACAGAAATTTTTGTCTTAGACTTTTTGGTCTTAACCTCGAATTTTGTAGGTTTAATTATTTCAAATCCTTCAGGTACATTTATTTCGTAAACTAAATTGTCAAGGTTAAAATTTTCCTTGGTAAAACTACCATTATATTTAAGTTTTTTATCAAAACCTCTTGCTTTTATTTCTTCGGTTAATTGAAGTCTTTTGATATCCTCTTCTGCTGTTTTTTCATCGTTAATTTGAACTCTTGTTGAGCTTATTCTTGCATAATCCTTATTCAGAACATCAGACAAGCTACCCAAACTTACTTTTATTGATTTAATTTTTTTGTTTTCAATAACTGGCTTTGAAAATATTAGAACATTTTGTGTATTAATAAAGGTTTGGGTGTAATTGTAAAAGAATAATTCTGAATCAATTTGATAAGTTTTTTTGTTAAATTCAAAATGTTGGGCTGCTATAAATTTTTCACCATCTTTTAAAATTTTTTCTTTAATTTCATTATTTATTAAAACTAATTCTTTTGATTTAAGATTCTTCAAAGCCTTATCATGAATTCTTTTAAAACCATTATCACTAGTTAGATATTCATCAGAAGGTGTTTCCTGAAAATCAACTAATTTTATTTGTTTATATTGTTTATTTTCAATGGTATTAGTTGGAGCTTGGATATCTTCAAGAGGTTCTTGGCCTTTTTGCTTTCTTATATTATTTAATTCTTCAATGCCTAATTTATTCAAATCAAATTGCACGTCATATGATATCATAGGGCTTTTGCTTCAATCAGCAAAGGAAACTTCGATAGTTATTTTTTTAATATCGTTTTCTTCTTTTATATCTTTAAAAACATATTGTAATTGATGATTCTTTGTTGTTAATCAATAAGATTTATTAGTTAATTTTGCATAATCACCCTTTTCGATAAATGTTTTATCTTTTGAATAATAAGGATAAACAAGAACATTCTTAAGTTGTGCAACTAAAAATTCTTTTTGCTTTTCTTGTGTTAAATTATGAGGATTAATAGAAGAAGGATGCGCATATCTTTCTTTATCAATTGTTTTGGTTATCTTTTTACTTATTTTTTTGTCTGTATTTGAATATAATAGAATATCAATTTTATATTCATTATCAGATACCTTAACTAGATTAGAAAGTTCAAAATTATACAAATTTTTATCATATTCCGAAACAACAAAGTTAGGCTTATTTTCAAAATTATTAATTGATACATTCGTAAGTACATTTTGATAAGCCTTTTCATTATTAAATCTTATCTTTAACTTTGTAAGGTTCTCATCTAATTTTGTTTTTTCTTCTAATTCTTTGTTTATTTGATTCATACCTTTTTTTCATCCAGTTAGAATGAAAAATTTATTTTTTTCATGTCTTATATTGGTATTTTTCTTTTGTAGTCGATATATAAAGGTAATGTCATTAGTTTCTTCGTTTTTAACAGCCTTGTATTGACTAAATTCAAAAGTCTTAGGCAAAATCTTAATAATTTTGCTCAAATCAGCTTGCGCTAATGTAGTATTTTCTATACTTGGATAACTAAATCTTGTATACGATTCCGCTAATTTAAGCAACTCTTGATCAGATTTTTTTGACAAATTAGCAATTTTAGATTCCATTTCATTTTTTGCTATTTCCATATGGTTAGTAGTAGATTCTATCATAATTAAATCACTACTATTTTTTAGGATGTCCATAGCTTTATCTATAGCCTTTTGATAAACTTCCTCTTCTTCGAAGCTAAAAGCTAACGATGCCTTATTTGCACTAAAGATTCTGTTTGTTTCCTCAACAGAAGTTTTTAATAAATTCTTAATTTTTTTTAAATCTTTTTTTGCATCCTGACTGCATGAAATTGATATCACAGGAATGGTAATTAATGGTGAAATTAACCCTATTGATAATAAAATTCTCCTATTTTTAGACATAAAGTTCCTCCGTAAATTTAAAAGAAAAGGCCACAAAAAAGTGGCCTTTTTATCCCTTAGATTTTATTGATTTTAATTCTTAATCTGATTGATTTATTCATTTTATAGTGAAATTATAGCATAATTAACATAGGCATTATAAAAGCACTAAAAAAGTAATAAAAAAGTCCTAAAATGGACTTTTACTTGCAACTATGCGTATTTAATATATAACAACAAAAGATTTATTTTGTGCTTGGTTTAAATACATCTAATATTTTATAATATTTTGACTAACTAATTTAATATTATATTTTTTATTTAAACAATTTTTATTCATTATTATTGGTCTTTTCTTCATTTTGAATATCAAGATCAACATCACTGGTAATATCTTTTAATTCAGTATCAGTCAATTGACGTGTTTCATTTTCCTCGCCTGTTTCGTTAATTACTTTTGCCACTGCAACAATAGAAGAATTTCTCTTCTTTAGATCGATTAATTTAACTCCTTTTGCATTTCTTCCAGTAATACTTACGGCTTTTAGTGAAAATCTAATTGTAACACCCTCGTCGGTTATAACAATTATATCCTCAGTTCCTTTTACAGTTGCTGAATAAGCAAGTTCGCCAGCTTTTCCTTCATTTAAAGCTAAAACACCCTTTGAATTTCTTTTTGTTTTTCTAAATGAATCAACAAGGCTTAATTTTCCATATCCACTTGCACCAAGGCTAAAAATATAATTTCCCTCGCTCGAGGTCGAAGCAGAAACTACCTTTTCATTTTCTCCTAATTTTATTCCCACAACACCAGCTGCTAATCTACCTTTTGAATTAATATCAGCCACCTCAAAACGTGATAATTTTGAATTATTGGCTGCTATAAAGATATCCTCATTATCAGCCGCAACTAGTGCCTCGACAAGACTATCTCCATCCCGCAATCCAAATGCTAGTTTTCCATTTCGATTAATTAATTTATATAATGATAAATGTGATTTTTTAATAATTCCCTTCTTAGTTACAGTTACTAAGAATTTATTTTTATCATAGTCGCTATCATCAACACTTAATATTTTTATAACACGTTCATCACTACTTAAAGCACCAATGATATTAATAATTGGTGTACCTTTTGATTGCTTAGTCCCCACTGGGATTTCATATCCTCTTACACGATAAACCTTAGCTCCAGTAGTAAATATCAATAAATCAGTATGTGTATTAGCTACCAGAATGTCTTGAATATCATCGTCTTGATAGGTTTTAGCAGTTGAAACACCAACGCCACCGCGGTTTTGTTCTTTGTACTCATCTAAATCTAAACGTTTTAAATAGCCATTTGTAGTAACAGTAATGACAACGTCCTTTCTAGGAATCAAATCCTCATTATTAATATCAGAGGCTTCATCTCAATTAATTTGTGTTTTACGGCTATCTCCATATGCTTCTTTGATTTCGTTTAACTCTTTTATTATTAGATCAATTAAAGCATTTTTATCGCCCAATATTCTTTGATATTCGCCAATTCTTTCGTGAACTAATGCCAGCTCTTCATTCATCTTAGTAATAGCTAGTCCAGTTAATCTGCCGAGTCTCATATCAACAATGGCCTTGGTTTGAATTTCGCTTAAATTAAACTTATTACTTAATTCTGTTTGTGCTTCTACATCAGTTTTTGATTTCTTTATAATTTCAATTACACGGTCGATATTTTCAACGCAAATTTTAAGGCCTTCCAAAATATGAGCTCTTGCTAAATCTTTTTCTAAATCAAACTGCAATCTTCTTGTAAGAACATTAATTTGGTGTTTTAAATATACTTCTAAAGCAGTTTTTAAATTAAGTTTTTGCGGTTCATTATTAACTAGAGCTACCATATTAAATGAAAATCTAGTTTGAAATTCTGTTAATTTAAATAATTTATTCAAAATAACTTCTGGGACATATGCCTTCCTAATTTCGATTACAATTCTTATACCATCACGGTTTGACTCATCACGAAAATCGGAAATTCCTTCAATTTTTTTATCCTTAATTAAATGATTTATACTTTCAATTAAGCTTGCTTTATTTTTACCGTATGGAATTTCTGTAATAATAATTTTAGATTTGCCGTTACTCAATTCCTGAATAGTTGCCTTTGAACGTATAGTAACACGGCCAACTCCTGTTTCATAGGCACGTATTAAACCTTCTTTGTCAAAAATTATCCCCCCAGTTGGAAAATCTGGCCCTTGAATATATTCCATTAATTCACTTATTGTAATATCAGGGTTTTTTGCCAATGCACAAACACCATCGATAACCTCATTTAAATTATGAGGTGGGATACTTGTTGCCATACCAACAGCAATACCATATGAACCGGAAACTAATAAATTAGGAAATCTAGAAGGCAATACCACTGGTTCTTTTTCTGTCCCATCATAGTTATCAATAAAATCAACAGTATTCTTCTTAATACCATCAACCATAGCGCCTGCAATCCTTGACATCCTTGCTTCTGTATAACGCATAGCAGCAGCAGAATCGCCATCAATAGAACCGAAATTACCATGGCCATCAATTAAAGGATATCTCAAAGAAAAATCTTGAGCCATTCTAACCATTGCTTCATAAACTGAACTATCACCATGAGGGTGATATTTACCCAACACATCCCCAACAATACGAGCAGATTTTTTATGTTGCACATTATGAAACATCCCTAATTCGCTCATACCATATAATATTCTACGATGAACTGGCTTTAGTCCATCCCTTGCATCAGGTAAAGCCCTTGCAACAATAACACTCATTGCATATTCAAGAAACGAACTCTTCATAACCGTTGCAAGATCAGCTGGTCTTAGTCCGTTTACTTCACTATCTAGAATTTGACTTTGGACAACATAGCTTTCATTATTTTGGGGAATATATTCCTCTTCATCATCTATTGTTTCTTTTGGCTCGTCATCAAAAACTCTTTTAATTTCATCGCTAACTGCATAAAAATCATCTATTGTTTCCTCTTTGCTTTTTTCCTGGCTCACTTTTAGTTCATCTAGTTTTTTTTCTTCATCATTAAGCATATTTACTCCTATAATATATTACAAAGTAATATATTAATTATATCAAAAAAGACATAAAAATTAAAGGCATAAAAAAAACCATAAACTTTTATGGTTTAAAATTTAAAAGCAATAAAATAAATTTTTTTGCCTTCATTTCTGAATTTTTCTTCATAATCAGTCAATTTATTTTCAATTTGATAATTACAATTATGTAAATCCGACGTATGATAAATTATATCAGCGTTAAATTCCTTTAATTGTTCCAATGCAAATTCATATAACCCTTTATTATCAGTCTTAAAATAAACTTTGCCTTCCTTATCAAGAACAGATTTATATTGTTCTAAAAAGGTTTTATAAACTAGTCTCCTCTTAAAATGCCTTTTTTTAGGCCATGGATCAGAAAAAGTTAGCCAAATTGTTTTTACCTTATCGGCAATAATTTCATTAAGTTTAGCAGCATCGCCCACAATTATCTTCATATTTTTTAAAGACTTTTGTTCAATCTTCTTGAGCGCCGATAATGCTGGGGTCGAGTATTTCTCTATACCTATATATTCATTTTCCGGATGACATAGTGCTAATTCTGAAAGCATCTTACCCTTTCCCATACCAATCTCAACAACGGCATCCTTTTTAGGTGTATAAGGGAATTGGTTAATATAAAATTCGCTATTTTCGAGAGTGCTTAATGCGTTTTTATTATGTCTTAATCTCATAGATAAAATTGTATAAAACCTTCTTGCATATTTTTTAAAAAAGATGGTTTTTAGTAACTTTTGTTTATAATTTTTATGATAACTAACTAAGTAAAATTAGTTTCTTATACATATATTAATTATTTAAAAATGAGGATACATGAGCTCTAATAATGAGATTAAGAGTTTTCATGATTTAGCAAAACAAGAAAATATATCAAAATTAGAATCAAGAAAACCTAAGAAACTATATCAAATGGGTCAGCTAGTTTCTGTTCAAGCTTTTAAGTACGATGGCACATTATATCGACAATATGAAGGGTGTAAAATCATAGCTAATCTTGATGATTTTGTTGTTGTTTTATTAATGAAAACAAAAGTGCAAGAATCAAATATCAACTGGCTAGTTTCAAAACCTATTTTGTTTTTCTTTGCCAAAAATAAATTTTATAATGCTTCGATAACTCTTAATGATGATAGACCAAACAATATTTATGTTAATTTAGCTAGTCCTTTTTTTATTGAGGATAATATCATTAAATACATTGACTTTGACCTTGATATTAAATGTTACAACGATGATGAGTTTAATGTTATTGACTGAATTGACTTTAAAGAATCGATAACCAAGTTAAATTATCCTTTAAAATTGATTTATCGCATCTATAATGAACTTGATTTTTTAGAAGAACAAAGTAGATTAAAAAGGGGTATTTTTTCTAAAAAACTTATTAATGATATTAAAAAACAATTAATAAATTCCGGCGATATTTAGAATATTTAAGACTAATAAAAATAGAGGAGTTTCCCTCTATTTTCTTTTTATTTTAAGCAATTTCTATTTCGGAAGAAACAACTTCATTGCCAATAATAGGAGCACCATTTTTAACAAATTCAGCACCTTTATATTTAATTATTAAAGTAAATTTATTGTCTTTTTCATTAACTTCATAATCAAGTTTGCTACTGATTTTTGTTTTATTTTTACTAATGTATGTTGGATTAGAAGGGTTTGCAAGTTGATAGTTCTTTCCGTCTTTATTTCATTCAATATCGCTTGATAATAAAACCTGGTCCGATTCAGTCAAATCTTTTCAATTAGGGTGTTGATTTTTTTGGGTCCAAACAATGGCATGCGAGGTATATGAATATCATAGATCAATATTTTTTTGTTTTAAATCTTCTTTTAAGGAACCTTTTTTAGAATATTTATCATTTAGTTTAAACTTACCTTGTGTAGTTTTAATAAAGGCATCAACATCGCTAATTTTTTCATTAGTTTTTGGTACCTTAATTGAAAATTCTAATTTAGAAGTATTAGAAATATCGGAAATTATGTGATTTCCATCTTTACTGTATGATGCACTTTTATATTCAACAATTACTTCAAAATCAACAGTCTTATTTTTTCCATCAGAATCATCTTTCTCACTCTTTTTGACTATTTTATAGTTAAGCTGCGATTGCAATTCTATTGAATTTCTTTTCTTATTTTCATAGGTTGATTTTTCGGAATTAACAAGTTGTGTATCTTCTAATAAACTAGTATTTTTTATTGTAAATATTACATCAACCCTTTTTTTCCAATTAGGATTCTTACCTTGTTGTGTTACAACTATATTTTTATCTTTTCTGCCATATCATAATCAAACTTCTTTATTTAATAATTTAGCACCATATTTAGTTTTATTTTCTTCACTAACCTCAAAGATATCTTTTAATTTCTTAATTACTTGATTTTCTTTTTTTGTTTCATCAATAGGAGCACTTGGATCATCGCCTGGTTTGTCATCTGGTTTAGGTGTTGGTTGTTGTTTGTTTTTTAATTTAATCTCATTAATTTCATTAATAAATGCATCCTTTATTCGTTTAATTTCTGCATCTGACTTCGCTTGAGCTAATAATTTTCTTGTCTTTGTAACACTTTGCGCTAATAAAACTTTTGTTTCAGCAGTTAAACTTTTATCCTCTTTGATAGTTTTATTAACATTTTCAATTTCTTTTTCTAATAATTGTTTTTCAGAATTAGAACATGAAACTGCTAAAACAGGAACAATTCCGATACTTGTTAAGGGCAATAATATTTTTAATAAACTCTTCTTCATAATCTTTTCTTCCTTTGCGTGTTTAATTTACATTATCTATACAGTAATTTATAATTAACTAAATTATAATATATAACAATTGCATAAACAAATTAAAGCTAAAAAAGACACTTAATATAACGCATATGACAAATTATTAAATTAAAATCCCAAAAGACACCATGTTATTGTCTATTGGGATTTTAAATAAAAAGTTATTCAATTTTAATTATTATCATCATTTTCATCATTACCAGACAAATTATCATCCAATGGAACATCATGTTTTGCAAGTTCCTTTGCTAAGTCGTTTTTATATTTATCCTCAGTTATTTTTTTAGCTCCTGAAACTTCATTAAATAAATTATTAAAATCAACTTCTGAATAATCTACTTTTAATTGTTCTTTTGTTTTGCTTAGCCCTTCTGGTAATTTCATATTTTCAGCAATATATTCAATTTCCTCAGCAACGATTGTTTCTTTAATAATAAGAGCATCTTTAATTAACTCTAATAAATCGCGATTCTCTGAAATAATTTTATGTGCTTCGCGTTCTGCTGTAAGAATAATTTTGCGAATTTGTTCATCAATTTCTTGGCCGACCTTGTTTGAAAAGGAAGCGTTTTTCATATAATCACGCCCTAAAAATGGATTTGATGTATCTTCCTCATACTTAATAGGTCCTAAATCAGATAAACCTCATTCAGTAACCATTCTACGTGCAATAGATGTTGCCTTAGCAATATCATCACTAGCACCAGTTGACACATTTTCCTTTCCATAAATAATTGCCTCGGCGACACGGCCACCCATAAATGAAGTAATAATAGCAATTAACTCTGATTTTGAACGATTGTATTTTTCTTCCTCAGGCATCATTAAATTATATCCACCTGCCTGACCACGAGGGATAATGGTAATCTTTTGTACCTTATTGCCGCCTTTCATTTTAATTCCAACAACGGCATGTCCCGCTTCATGATACGCAACTGCTATATTTTCTTTTTCAGAAATTGTTCTTGATTTCTTAGCAGGACCCGACATAACTCTATCAATAGCTTCATCAATTTGTTCTAAAGTAATAAATAGAGTTCTTTCTCTAACGCTCAATAATGAAGCCTCATTAATTACATTTTCGAGTTGGGCACCCGAAAATCCAGGAGTTCTTCTAGCCAATTGTGAGAAACTAATTTTAGGATCAACTCTTTTTCCTCTCGCATGTAATATTAGGATTTGTTCTCTTTCTTTAATATCAGGAAGTCCGACAGTAATAGTTCTATCAAAACGACCAGGTCTTAATAAGGCAGGATCAAGAACATCGGTTCTGTTAGTTGCTGCCATAATTAAAATTCCACTATTTTCCTTAATGCCGTCCATTTCTACTAGCAATTGGTTAAGAGTTTGTTCTCTCTCATCATTTCCGCCACCAATTCCAGCGCCCCGCGATCTACCTACAGCATCCAATTCATCGATAAATATAATTGCAGGTGCATGTTTTCTTGCTTCTTCAAACATATCTCTAACACGTTTGGCCCCAAGACCAACAAACATTTCCACAAAATTTGAAGCAGAAATAAAGAAGAAAGGCACATTAGCTTCCCCTGCTGTAGCTTTTGCAATTAAGGTTTTACCAGTTCCTGGAGGGCCTCCAAGTAAAATACCTTTAGGGATTCTGGCACCCGCAGCATCATATTTATTAGGATTTTTTAAATAATCAACTAATTCTTTAACTTCTTCCTTAACTTCCTCATTTCCTGCTATATCTGAGAATTTTTTATTTGAATATACTCTTTGTGCTAATGATTTATTACCTATACCAAAATCACCGCCCAATCCTCTTCTTGACATTGATTTTAAGCTAAATACAATAGCAATAATAATAATTCCAAAGAAGATTACATTAATTGCTGGACTTATGTATTTTTCGAAGATGCCAGCCTGTGGAATTGGTGCTGAACTAAATGAGCCAGAAATACCACCACTTGTTGAAGTTATGGCACTAAGAGCTTCATAATATGTTTTAGTATTTGTTCATGAAATTAATGAAGATGGTAATTCCCTTTCTAATAATCCACTTAAGTTAATCGTAAATGAATAAGATGAAAAGGGATAAAATTTTCGACCAAGCAAAAATTGCAATTCATTCTGGGTCCCATTAACTGTAATATTTAAAGTATCAGAATAAGTATTTTCTAATCATTGCGAAACATAAAGACCATCAGTTTGACTTTTTGCTGTTTCTCTTACGACTTTTTCTAAAAAACCTAGATTCTCGTATTTGATTGAAGCAGCACGAATTTGATCAACTGCAATTAAAACAAGAACTATAAAGGCAACAATAGCAATAAAAATCCCAACTATTCCAAATAATCCAATTTTTTTCTTTTCTTTCGGTTGTGGAGAGTTATTTTTATTTCCCATATAAAACTCCTTTCTATAGTAATTTAATATAATTTATTAGCAAAATTATAAAATAAAAATTAATTTTTACAAATTTTTAGAGACGCTTGCTTCTTATAGATAATTACTTCATCATTAATTTTAAAACCTTTAAAATTTTTTTGAGACATAATAAACTTTTTAAATGAATTTAATTTATTTAATGATATTTTAATATCCTTAACATTAGCGTGCAAATATTCAAATAAAATTTCATTAATATAACAATGATCAAAGTTTAGAATTTTATAATTGTAATTAGATTCCCTAAACTTTTTAAATTCATTATTTACAAGATTTTGTTTTTTCTCTAATTCCTTGTTCAAGAATTTTAATTTTAGAAATAATTCATCTTTTTGTAAGGAAAAACATTTTTTTAGACCAATTCTAATTTTATTTCTAGTATATATAGGCAAATTATTTGTATAATCAATAGCATATGGTATCGCAAATTGATTACAGAATGCTAAAATTTCATCTTTATATCACAAATTAATCATCGGTCTAAAAATATTCATGTTATTAATTTTATTTAATGGCATTATTCCATATTGTTTTGGGTGTCTAAAAGTTTGCTTCTGAAATAAGAATGTTTCAAGACAATCATCCTTGTGATGCGCAAGAACTAAATAATTAGCCTTATATTTATCATAAATTTTTTTATAAAATGTATATCTTTGATCACGTGCTATTTTTTGAAAATTACCAACATGATCATTTGATTTTTCTATTGAAAAAATTTCGCATACAATGTTATTTTTATAGCAAAAATCTCGAACTATTTTTTCATCTTTTCACGAGTCCTCACGCTTATTATAATTAACACAAGCAACAATAATTTTTTGATTTTTCATAAGATTGAGCAGTCACATTGAATCAGGTCCACCACTAATGCCAAGGATAAAGGTTTCATCCAATGAAACAAGGTTATTAATAAATTCATTAAAAAATTTTTGTCTTAATTCAATTAACTTATTTTCCATAAATTTTACCTGAATAGTTATTCATAACATAACGAATATCATTACTAATAAATTGAATTAAGGCATCAGATGCTGCATCAATAACTTTTTCAATTACCAATGAATCACTATAACTAAATTTTCCTAAAACAAAGTTAATAGCGTTTTCCTTTCTACCGATCCCCACTTTTAAACGTTTAAAATCTTGGGTGCCTAGATGGTTTATAATGCTCTTAATGCCATTATGGCCTCCCGAAGAGCCTGATTGTCTAATAGTAACTTTGCCAAGTTCGGTATCCATATCATCATAAACGACAATGATATCGTCGATCATTATTTCAAAATAATCGCAAATTGCTTTAATAAATTCGCCACTATTATTCATATATGTCAAGGGTTTAGCTAAAATTATTTCACTATCCTTATAAAAAATTCCATTAAACTTTTTTTCCTTTAGGGGACATTCTAATTTCTCGGCAAGTTTGTCAATAACCATAAAACCTACATTATGTCTCGTTCTCTCGTACTCAACACCTGGGTTTCCCAATCCAACAATTAATTTCATAATTTCTCCTTAATAATTAAAAATTAAAACAAAATATTTGTTATTTATGATTTTTCATTCATAGATATTGAATATTAGTAATTCTTTTGGAATCATCATCATTTGCAATACCAAATTCTAGCGCACTTTTTTCGCCTATAATAACACTATATTGCTTTGCTCTTGTTATTGCTGTATATATTAATTTTTTACTTAATAATTTTTTGGCTTCTGAGAATAAAATTACAATTACGGCCTTGCACTCACTACCTTGATATTTGTGAACACTTGTACAATAGGCTGAATAGGTATTTTCAAAGAAATAGGATCTTGGTAAGGTAACCACTTTGTCATCACTATCAAATTCAATGGAAATGTGTGATAAAATAGGTTCCTTTTTTGTTGTTGATTTAGCATATATAAATTTCGAAATATAACCTATTTCACCATTAAAAACCTTTAATTTAGAATCATTAACTAGGTTGATAATTTTATCATTAATTGCTAATGTTCTTTCACGATATTTAGCGACTTCAGGTTTTTCTTTATTTCTAAAATAACTAATAAGAGCCTCATTAACTTCATCAATACCAGTTTCATAACGATATATTGGGCTAAGAATAGCTATGTCTTTTTTTGTATAGCCTTGAGCTAATAATTCTTCAATCTTTTTAATTAATTTATTTTTAAGTTCAATGCGATTTGTTGGATAAAATTCAGAATTTTTTGATTCAAAATCCGGAAATACCCCTTCATTTATTTTTAAAGCATCTTTAACAATATCAAAGTTTCCAGATTGACGATATATATTAGTTAAAATAATAGTTTTAAAAATATTATTCTCAATAAAATCTTTAATTAAGTAGCCACTGCCAATGGCCGGCAATTGATCCTTGTCGCCAACTAAGATAATTTTAGCTAATGTATATTTTGATATACCTTTTAAAAGATTATAAAATAAATCCAATGACACCATTGAAAACTCATCAATAATTAAAATACTAATATCAGAGGTTGAATCTTCATTAGTAAAAAATCTGTTACTTTCTTGATCTCAACGCAAAAAACTATGAATTGTTTGGGCCTTCATATTTTCTTGCTTTATATTAATATTAATTGTTGCTCGACCAGTCGGAGTTAAAATTGCTATATCGTTATGATCATATTTTTTAGCTAATTGGTCAATAATTTCATTAGTTATTAATGTTTTGCCAGTCCCAGGATTGCCAGTAATTAATACTAAATTCTCAGTTAAAGCCGATCTAATAGCTGTGACTTGTTGTGCATCAAAAATCGATGGAATATTTAAAATATTAGGCTCTTCGTAATTTGATTTCTTTAATATATATGAAAGACGCTTTACAACATATTCTTCTTTATAGATTGTATCGCGAGTAGTATAGTACTCACCATCAATGTATTTTAAAGAAATAAGCAATCTTTTTTCTAATAATTGGGCAACTGTCTCATCAAAATGTTTCTTAATACTATTAAAAATTTCATTATTAAAAATATTACATAGGGTTTTATAAAATTTGTCTACTTTAATTCGCGTATTACCAGAATTAAAAAAATATTCTTCCACAAATGCATATAAATAAGTTGCGTTTTTTTGAACTAGCGATGTAGGATTAAATTCAATTGCAATCTTATCAATATCAGATATCTTAATATTTTCATATTCTTCAAGGTCAAAATAAAAATCGTATAAATTATCAAAATACTCATCTAAAAAACTTTTAAGGCTACTAAATTTCTTTAAAATTAACCTGCTTGTTGCCTTTGAAACATTAATCTTAAAAAGGTGCGATATATCAATTAAATATTGAAAGTTATTTTTTATTATTTCCACAAGTCTTTTTCAATCTTCCGCAGTAATACCAAATGTTTGGCCATAAAGCTTTTTATCGTCATAAATTTTTTGAAAAACATCTTCTCCTAAATCTCTTATCAATGTATTAAACTTAACATTTTTTAATTCATTAAATAGCTCTAATTTAAAAACTTGACTTAAATATTCATTTTTTTCCTCAATTAGAAGCTCAGACGTAACTTTTTTAAAAGGGATTTGGGAATCGATCAAATAACTATCATTATATTTTGAAAGGTTATTTTTAATTACGCTTATTTCATATTTTTTTTCGTGAATTTCAATTTTTAATTCGTCAAATAAATGATCATAAAAAGTTATGGTTATTGAATTATAGGAATTTAAGATTATTGGATTTTTTTTATCATTTTCTAAAACTTTAAAAGCCACAATTGCTGTACGCTGATCTCTTGATCTCCATAACACTTTTTCAAATGTTCCAGTTACTATAAAATTCTGTTTAAGCATATCTTTTTAATTGTAGCACAATCATACTTTTTTATGACCTATTTAAGGATATGCAAATTAAAGTTAATAACAACCATACTTTATTAAAAAAGTATAAAATTATTGATAGTTTAATTCAGGGAGTTTAAAATATGATTGATCTAAAATATCTTTTAAAAAATAAGGAAGAAGTAATTAAAAAACTTGCTAACAGAAATTTTGACCATTTAGCACTTGATAAAATTTATGAACTTGGTGACAAAAGAAATTCATTGATTCATAATTTAGAAGGTCTTCAGGCCAAAAGAAATAAACTAAGCGAAGAAATAGGAATCAAAAAAAGAAATAACCAAGATTATAACTTGCTAATGCTAGAAGTAAATGAAGCCAAAAAACAAATTGAATCAATCGAATCTGAAACAAATCAAATTGTCAAAGAAGTAAATGAGTTATTATTACAAATACCTAATATCCCGTATGATGACGTGCCAATAGGTTTAAGCGATGAGGATAATGTTTGCATTGGCGAATATGCTAACCTTGGACGTGGATTAGTTAAAAATGTCTTGCCGCATTATGAAATCGCAACTAAGCTTGATATTGTGGATTTCCAAAGAGCCGTTAAACTTTCAAAATCACGCTTTGCACTTTATAAAAACGATGGGGCTAGATTAATTAGGGCGCTTGAAAATTTCATGTTAGATACACATATAAAAAATGGATATAAAGAAATTATGCCCATGCACCTAGTTAATTCAAATATGCTTTATGGCACAGGACAACTCCCAAAATTTGGCGAAGATCTTTTTAAGGTCGAAAATAGTGACTTATGACTGATACCAACTGCCGAGGTTCCAGTCACCAATTTGCATTACGATGAAATATTAAATCTTGAAAATCCTATCAAATATGTCGCATATACTAAATGCTTTAGATCTGAAGCTGGGAGTGGTGGAAAAGATACAAAAGGTTTAATTAGACAACACGAATTTCACAAAGTTGAACTAGTTAAATTTGTTAAACAAGAAGACGGTTTATTGGAATGACAAAAAACGGTCAATGATGCAAAAAGCATTTTAGAATTACTAGAAATACCTTTTAGAGAGCTTATATTATCAACAGGTGATACGGGATTTGGGTCAGCCAAAACAATTGACCTTGAGCTGTGAATTCCTTCTGAGCAGAGATATCGCGAAACTAGTTCAATTTCAATTTATAAGGATTTTCAAGCAATTAGAGCAAAAATTAGATATAGAACTAAAGAGGGAAAAACTAAATATGCATACACAATAAATGGTTCTGGTTTGGCCATTGATAGAGTTGTTGCTGCTATCTTAGAAAATTATCAAAATGAAGACGGTTCAATAACTGTTCCAAAAGTTTTAGTTCCATATATGAATAAAGAAATAATAAGATAAATAACGTTTAATATTTTAAACAACTAAATGTTATTAAGAAATCAAATTATAAATTCTTTATTATCCTAAAAATGGGGAAGAATAAATATGCAACCAGAGAAAAACGAAAATATTCAAAATGAAAATGTGTTATATGAGGAATCAAAAAATTTGTTAAAAAAACTTAATGAGCCGTTAAATTCCTATGAAGATTTCACTAAAATTTTCTCGATTGAGGAAATAAGTAAGAAACAACATGATGATTTTTGCAAACTATATGACGGGGAAGAAGAATATAACCAAGAATGAGGCCACACATTTTTCTGTTATTACTACTATCTTAGTAAACATAAAATTATTGACTCAATAAAAAGAGATTTCTTCCTAACAAAGTCAGAATCAGAAGAAAAATTATATAGTTTAACTACCTTAGAAATTCTTGACAAATTGCCAAATATGATTCTTTTTTTGGATAGAAAAATTCTTGCTAATAAATATATTTGGCTAGACACCAAAATAGGTGAAATTCTATACTCAATGTATGGTGAAACAACATTTGGTTTTTTAGATAAATATTTTGAAACAAATGAAAGAATTACATTTAACCCTTTTTCATACATCATAAATCAAGAAATTTCTAAGCAACTAAAAAAGTTGAGAAGTACATATAAACTCGACAAAAAAATATTATCTAAATAAATAAATTAAAATTGTTTAAATTAAAACCGCATGCCTAACGCTGCGGTTTTTTATTAATAAAAATAACTTTTAGAACTCATGTGAAGTAATATTTAAACTATCCACAACAATAAATTTATCACCTTTTTTAGCACCATATTCCTCTAAAACTTGACGTCCAGCATCGTGATTATATTTTATTAAAGATCTTACAGCTTCTGAATGCTTTTCACAAAATACGCCCGCAGTTACTCCATAACTCCATACAAGTTTGTCGTCACTTACAACACCAATAATATGAGCATTAGGACGATACTTAGCTACCTCTTTTAATAATTTACCACTATGTGATAAAACAATAGCAAACTTATAATCGCCAGGTTGCAATATTGATGCTACTTCATAAGCAATTAGCATTCTTGAATTTTGATCATTAGCAACCTTTTGAATTTGTTTCTCATAGAATAATTCAGTAAAATATTCTTTTTCAGCTCTCTTCGCTATTTTGGCCATTGTTTTAACAGCTTCAACTGGATATTTTCCAGATGCCGATTCACCAGAAAGCATAGTTGCATCAGCACCTAATTCAACAGCGTAATAAACATCAGTAACTTCTGCTCTTGTTGGTAAAGGATTGTTTTCCATTGAGTCAAGCATTTGTGTTGCAACGATAACATTCTTTCCTTGAATTCTTGCTGCACGAATAATTTTCTTTTCTCAATATGGAACGTCATAATAAGGTATTTCTAAACCTAAATCACCTCTAGCAATCATAATTCCATCAGATGCTCTAATTATTTCGTCAATATTGTTAATTGCCATTTGAGATTCAATTTTTGAAATTATTTGAATATGTTGTCCGTTATGCTCATCAAGAATTTTTCTTATTTGATTAACCTGTGCTGCATTATTAACAAATGATGCTGCTATATAGTCAACTTTATATTGAGTTCCTCAAATAATATCATTAATATCTTTTTCTGATAAAAATGGTAAAGAGAAATTAACGCCCGGAATATTAACTCTTTTATTTGTTTTTAATTTATGAGAATTTATAGTTTCAACAATAACTTCATTAGGTTTTACTTCTTTAACAATAGTTACCAATTTACCATCATCAATCAATACCTTATTACCTTCATTAACATCTAGGTCCATACGATACGAAACGGTAATAGTATTCTCATCTCCAATTAAATTTTCATACGATTTTTTATCTGTTCTAATAGTTAATTTATGTTTAGCAGGAATTAAGCAAACGCCATCTTGCATCTTACCAATTCTGATTTCTGGCCCCTTTGTATCCAACATCAATGAAATTGGTCTATCTATTTCTTTTGATATTTGTCTAGCAATGTCAAACTTTCTTTTATGATCGTCAATTGTACCATGTGAAAAATTTGCTCTAATGGTTGTAACACCAGCTTCAATTAAAGCTTTCATTGTTTCATAACTTTCACTTGAAGGTCCGACTGTAGCGACTATCTTAGTTCTTAGTTCATTAAATTTCATGTTATGCCTTTCGAAATTTTTTATATAATAAAATTTTACTCTTTATTTAAAACTTGTTTTTTTAAATAATGATAAAAATACTAAAATTACTTTCCTTTAATGATTTTTTAATTTTACATTAGTTAAGATTTGACTGCAATAATAAATTAGCAAGATAAAAAATTATTTTTCTACTAATTTTAAGGGGCAAAATATATAAGGTAGATAAAAATCTACACAAAGATAGGGGCAAACAAATAAGATTCAATTATTAACTTTTTAAAACACCAAAAACTTATATGCTAAAATCAATTTTGTCTCTATATCTAAAGAATCTTTCTTTGCCAAAAACATATTTTTACAATAAAAATTGCACTAAAAAAACAATATATTTTAATTTTATAAATACAACTATAGTTTGAAAAAATATTTAAAAAACGAAATTTAAAAAATTAGTAATAACATATTAGGTTCTTTTTTACTTTATATTATTTAAAAATTAAAATAAATAAATCTATCTTTAAGAAGCATCAAAAAATTTTTTGCACTATATATAGTAACGTCTATCATTTGATCTTAGTAGTTTTACTGATGATGTAGCATTCTTTAAAAGTTTATTTACTACCTAAAAATCAAAAATGTATGAGGATTTATAGTCTTGGCGCCTTTGATAATGCAATTAAAAATAAGCATTCAACACGGTTAATTGCAAAATGAAAATCGTTTTTATATGACATAGTTCAATGTAAAGAAGCAATTTAATTGTCAAAATTCCTCTTTATTAATTTTTTGTAATCATAATTTTTAAAAACTCATCTAAACTTTAAAACTAATTATCATTATTTAGTTTATGAAGCGCTGCGTTGTTATTCCTTTTAAAAGATGACTATTTGTAATTTCTTAATATCATAATATTAAATTGTTATAAAATTATTTAAGAATTAAAATAAATTTATATTTTAGGAAAAATTTATGGAAATTGGTTTTGATAATAACAAATATATTAATCTTCAATCTGATGAAATTAGGAAGAGAATTGATAAGTTTGGCAATAAATTATATGTTGAATTTGGTGGAAAACTATTCAATGACTTTCATGCCACAAGAGTTTTGCCAGGATTCAAACATGATGCAAAATTACAAATGCTGTTAAAACTTAAAGACGAAGTTGAAATAATGTTAGTAATTGCTGCCCAGGATATAAAAAACAGAAAAATAAGGTCTGACATTAATATTACATATGAAGAGGATATTTTTAGAATTATTAATAAATTTAAAAAATATGACCTTGAGGTTAAAAATGTTGTAATAACACAATATGAAGATTCTATTCAAATCAAGTCCTTTATTCATAGGCTAACTAAACGAAGGATTAATGTTGTTAAGCAATATCATATAAAAAACTATCCCCACGACATTGAACATATTGTATCTGAAAGCGGTTTTGGCAAAAATGATTACGCTATTACTAAAAAAAGAATCATTGTCGTAACGGCGCCAGGACCGGGATCTGGAAAATTAAGTGCAATACTTTCACAACTATATCACGACAATAAGAATAATATAAAATCTGGCTATGCTAAGTTTGAAACTTTTCCCATTTGAAATCTACAAGTAAATCATCCTACCAACCTAGCATATGAAGCGGCTACAGTTGATTTAAATGATATAAATATGGTCGACTCATTTCATTGGAACGCATATAAAATCAAAGCGACAAATTACAATCGAGATCTTGAAGCATTTCCAATATTAAATAATTTGTTAACAAAAATATACAATACATCACTGTACAAATCGCCAACGGATATGGGTGTTAATATGGCAGGATTTTGTATTACCAACGATCAAGCAGTTACCATAGCCTCTCAAAAAGAAATAATATGTAGGTATTATCAAACCAAAGTAAATTACCAACAAGATAAATGTCCAAAAGTCTATCTAAATAGATTAAATAAAATAATCAAAAATAACAATATTGACCCTAATATTATAGGATCAATAAAATTTGCAAATGAATACACCAACAAAAATAATTTAGTTTGCTCAGCTATTGAAATAAATTCTGGTCATGTTTTGTTAGGGAAAGAATCTAAGTTATTAAATTCTAATAGTGCTGTAGTTCTAAATGCCTTAAAGTACTTTGCAAAAATTGATTCAACAATTGACGTTCTAAATCCTGATGTCATAGAATTAGTTAAGGATTTAAAACAAAACTTACATTACAATCATCTATCACTTGATGTTAAAGAAACGCTTATGGCCCTTTCAATTAGTGCGCTAACATCTAAAATAGCTAAAAAAGCATATGATCAAATTAATAAACTTGCTGGTTTATATTTACATAGGACCACAATATCAAGCGAATCTGATAAAGAAATTTTAAAAAGTATGGATATATATTTAACCGAACAAGTTGAAGTAATAAAACATTAAGGAGAAATTATGAAATTTAATCGTATATTTTTTATTGTAACAGATGGTTTAGGAATTGGGCCTGAGCCTCGTCAAGAAGAATTTGGTGACAAAGGGGCAAATAGCTTATTGCATGCCTCTGAAGCCTTACCACTAGAAATTCCAACATGAAAATCATTAGGTGTTACCGAAGTAGCCAAAATTGCAGGACATAATCAAAAAGTAAAAAAACCGCTTGCATATGTTGCAAAAATACATGAGATATCAAATGGTAAAGATACTCTAACCGGGCACTGAGAAATGATGGGAATTTATACAGAAGTTCCAAACCCTCAATTTACTCAAAAAGGCTTCCCTGATGATTTGGTAGCTGAACTATCAAAAGCATTTGATGGAAGAAAAATTATTGGTAATAGAAACGCTTCTGGTACAGTTATTTTAGCTGAACTTGGTCATCAACATATGGAAAAAGGAGATATGATTATTTATACTTCTCCTGACTCGACTTTGCAAATTATTGGTGATGAAAAAACATTAGGTGTTGAAAAACTTACCGAATATGCAAAAAGAGCAAGAAAAATTTGTTCCTCAAAACCAGAATGGAATGTAGCAAGAGTTATATCGAGACCCTTCGTTTATGAAAACGGAAAATTTACAAGAACATTCAACAGACACGACTTTGCAAACAAACCAACAGGGCACATTATTCTTGAGGACTTACAAAAAAAGGGTATTGAGGTTATTGCAATCGGAAAAATTAACGACATTTTTAGTGGTGTTGGTATTGATAAAGTGTACGGCCCTGCTTCTGATGATGAAAATATGGACATTGCTATCAATATCGCTGCATCTTCATCAAAGAATCAATTTATATTTGTGAACTTAGTCCAATTTGATAGCCACTATGGGCACCGAGAAGATCCAATTGGATATAGTCAAAATGTTTCAAGATTAGATATTAAACTAGCAAAACTAATTAATGCTATGAAAAAAGATGACTTATTAATTATGACTTCTGATCATGGCAATGACCCAACCTTTGGACCAGACCATACTAGAGAAGCTCTACCTTTAACAGTTTATTCAAAATCATTCATGCATCCGAAAGTTTTAGGGTCACTAAGAGGATTAGGAACAGCTGGTAATATTGTTGCTAGAAACTTTGATATTCCTACTGTAGCAACCGGCGATGATATTTTTGATGATTTAATATAACGGCCTATCTGGCTGTTTTTATTTATAAATAAAAATATAAAAACAAAAAAAACTATAAAATTATAAATTGTGAAAAAACTAGAAAAAATTACAACTCAAAAAGAGAATTTTGCAAAGTGATATACCGATGTCATACAAAATGGCGACTTAATGGCTTATGGCTCTTCGAAAGGTTCGATTATATTCAAACCATTATCATTTGGAATTTGAGATAATATTCGCCTTATCCTTGACAAAAAATTTAAGACCTTGGGTGTTCAAAATGTCAATCTACCTCTTTTGATTCCGGAAAGTTTATTAGCGAAGGAAAAAAATCATATTGCAGGTTTCAATCCAGAATTAGCAACAATCACTGAAGTTGGTGGAAAAAAACTTAATGAAAAATTCTATATAAGACCAACAAGTGAAGTTTTATTCGGCGATTTTTTTAAAAACGAGGTTGAATCATACAATGATTTACCTTTAATTTACAATCAATGAGTCAATGTCCTTAGATGGGAAAAAACAACAAATCCTTTTTTGAGAACAAGAGAATTTTTATGACAGGAAGGTCATACACTACACTCTAATTCACAAGAAGCACAGGAATTAACTAAGAAAATGTTGGATGTATACACCAACTTTATTGAAGAATATCTAGCAATACCTGTTGTTAAGGGGCAAAAAACCGAGCATGAAAAATTTGCCGGCGCCAATTATACTTTTACTGTTGAAGCAATGATGAAAGATGGAAAAGCATTGCAAGCTGGAACAAGTCATTATTTGGGCCAAAATTTCACAAAAGCATTTGATATCACATTCAAAAATAAGGAAAACAAACTCGAAAATGCTTATGGAACATCATGAGGTGTTTCGACAAGATTGCTAGGCGCGTTAATAATGACTCATGGCGATGATAGAGGAATTATTATTCCACCTAAAATTGCTCAAATAAAAGTCGACATTCTTGAATTATTTGCCTCGAAAGATCCGAGAGTGGCACATGTTGCTGAACAAATTCATGAAAAACTAAATGAATTAAATATAGAATCAAAAATAGATAAAACTAATAAAAGTGCAGGGTATAAGGCTGCCAATTCCGAAATTCATGGTACACCTTTAAGAATTGAAATAGGTCCTCGAGATCTAAACGAAAATAAGGTTACACTTGTCAGAAGAGATACACTCGAAAAGATTAGTGTCTTTATTGATGAGGCAATAAATAAAACTCAAATGTTATTGACTGATATACAAAATAACCTATTAAGTGAAGCAAAAAAGAGATTAACTAACAATATAAGAGTAGCCTCAAACTATACAGAATTCAAGAAACTGATTGAAGATGGGTATTGAGTTATAACTAAATTTAATGGCAACGGCGATGATGAAGATAAAATCAAGGAAGAAACCGGAGCTTCAACACGTTGCATACCTTTTAATGTCAATATATTGCCAGAGTATGAAAATTGTTTCTATACAAACAAAAAAACTGATAAAGTTGTTATTTTTGCTAGAGCATACTAAATGAACGGAGATTAAATATGTACAAGAAATTACTACAAAACGAATTAAACGACGATCACTTGACAGGCAAAGCGGTTTTGGCTTTTAGAGCGGTTTGATGTCCACCATGCCAAATGATAGGCCCAGAAATCCAACGTTTAGGCACAGAAAATGAAGGAATTAATGTTTTTGACTTTGATATTGATCAAAATCGTGATTTTGCACGTGAAATGAACGTATCAAGCATACCTTCATTGTTCTTCTATGTTGATGGAAAATTAATTAATACTTCACAAGGATATATGCCTGCTGAAGAATTAATTAAAAAATTTAACAACTAAATAAAATATGATTAATTTTAAACCAAAAGCCTATTTTACAGACTTAGATGGTACATTATTAGATTTACCTAAAACAAAAGAAGGACTAAGCAAAGAAAATTTTGAAATAGTTAAAAGCAAAAACGACTCGGGAATACCTTTCATCATTGCCACTGGACGTTACGCATCAGATTTTGTTCTTAATTTAGCTAAACAAACAAATTCGCCATATGTAATATGTCAAAATGGTGGTTTGATTGTTGATTCAAATGGTGAAACCATATTAAAAAACGAAATTCAAAAAGACACTGTAATGTCTATTGTTGAAATTCTAAAAGAAAAAAAATTATTTTTCATTTTCAATAGTGGTAACACAATCTACGGTACATCCTCTAAACTAAAGTTATTCAGACCTTGAATTAAAAATTTAATTCAAAAAACTTATGATGATATTCCTCATATTACTAATGCCACAAAAATCATTACCTTTGGCGGAAGCAGAAAATATATAAGAATGTTAGCAGAAGAATTAGCCAAGAAATTCAGAAACCTTTCACTTCATATTGTTTCAAAGGGTTATGCGATTGAAATTAATGACATAAACGCAGGAAAAGGAAAAGCAATAGATTATGTCTGCAGACTTCTTGATATTAATCCAATTGAAACTGTACATTTTGGAGACTCGGGTAATGACACTTCAACAATCCCTTATGTAGGGGCATTTATCGCTATGAATAATGCGTTAAAAAACATTAAAATTCAAGCCAAATGAGTAGCTGGCTCTTATAAAAAATCTGGGGTTGCTAAGGCTGTAAAAAAGATCGAAGGTAATAATAACTAATTTTATATTTATTAATAAAAACAAAAATAAGGCACAACCTTTTTTAATGGGTTGTACCTTATTTTTTTGATTGTTTCTAGCAAACTAATACAATGGTAATATTAAATCCCATAATTTTAAGCAATATTTTTAATAAAATCCTCAAAATCTAAATTGTAATGATTTGTTAAATCTAGAATTTTATCTTCAAAATAAATTTCAAGACTGTTTTGTGATTCAAGAAGGGATTTATCTGTATCGATATCTTTTATAAATGTTTGAAGATAATAATTTGTTATTTCTTTTGTTTTAGTTTCAATATTTAAATCTTTAAATGCATTAGACAAATCATTTTTAAAATTATTCACTAATTCATCAATTTTTCCAAGCAAATCAATTCTAGTTTTTACGGTTTGATAATTAGCATCAGTCGAAAGGAATTTATCTAATAAAATATTAACAACATCATGATATGAATTTATTTCGATTGGATATAATAAAAACTTTTCATAATATTCTTTACCAAGGCTACCCTTTTGAACCTTGTTCTTATAAACGTCTATTAATTTATTGGCAGATAATAAAAAGTCAATCAATTGTTTATTAAATGTTTCTCTTTTTTGCCATCACAAATCATGTAAATCATAAAATTTTTGCAATTTAGGCATATCAATATTTAAATTATCATCATATAAACCATATCTTTGTATTCTTAACTCTAGTTGTAAATCTGAAAACGCTTTTTCTAGTTCGCCAAAAAACATTGTTTGAGATGTATAAGGTTTTTGATATTTTTCTTCGATATTTTCTTGAGAAGTTAAAGGATTAGTAAAGTCATCAATAGAATTACTTCTATTAAAATGGGTATATAAAAGTGTTAAAAATCTTTTTAATAAAGGTGTATCAAGATTTTTAACTAATTGTCTATTAATAATAAATTTTTCATAATTTCAATAAAGCCCTTTGTCGTTATAATCCTTTTCTAGAACTTTTTTTAATTTATCATTAAAAACAAAAACATTTTTAAGTTCGTTAGGATAAAGTGGGGATGGGTCATATGGATTATAATAATGCTGGCTGATTTGTTGTCTGACACCTTGCTCATATCTTTCTATAAATGCTTCGGTATTATAATAATGTCTCAATCCCGCTTTTTTAACTTCTTCAACATCTTTTAGATAAATTGGCAGTATTTTATTCTTAAAAATATTATTTAAGTATTCTGCCTTATAATAGCCGTCTGAGATTTTGAATTTTTCATCATTAAATTCTTGATTATCATTAAGAAACTTGCTAAATCTATAGTCACTTTGGTAGTAATCTTTATATTTTTCTTTAAAGTAATTATATTGTTCATTAAGTTCCTTAACATCGTAATTAAGAGCAAAAAATTTTAAGGTTGGTTTATCCTCGCCTTTGTACTTATATTTTAGTAGAATGTATAATTCAGCACTAGGATCATTAATAATATATTTTTCGTCTGTTAATTGTTTAATGAAATTTTTATCAACAACCTTGATCTCGTTATATTCTAACTCATCCTTATTTGTTATTTTTAAAACCTTAGTATTATCTTTTAAATCTTTAAATAATTCTGGTTGAAATGGAACTTCTTCTTTTAAAACCACACTATTTTGTCTATCCATTGAAGGTTTAGTTTCTTTCGCTGGTAGCACAGTTTCTTTCTTTATTTGATAGGATTGACCTATCCTAATTCCACCTAGCAAAGCGCCAACAACAACACCCGTTCCAAAAATAAGCGGAAGTGCAATAGCTAATGCTTTCCTTTTTCTATTTTTTCTTTCTTCTTGTGAAACATTTCCATCTTGCATATATATTCTCCTTTTCATTTTTATTAGCAATTTATATTAATATTTGATATTCGAAAATAAAATAACGCTTATTTTTTAAACGAATCTACAAACTTATTCTTTTATTTACTAATGGATTTTTCTATCTAGTTTTCACCGATAGATATGCGAAAATTTTAAATTATTTTTTATGCTTTTTGAAAAAAAAAAAAAAATAGCGAAAATATAAAAAATAAAATTTTCAAACCTTAAAACTATGCTTTTAAACTTTTTTTAAAATTTAATTCTTGTTTTTTGCATTTTTATAATTTTTCTCTTGTGTAAAATTCTTTTGGATTTTTAAAAAATTCGATTTTTTTCATAATTAATTCCTTTTAATAACAAAAATCTAGACATTAATTTGTCTAGATTTTTAAACTGTATACATCAATATAGGTTTATTTTTTATAAAAAAATTAATATCAAAGTTATTGCAAAAAACATTTTTGCCAAAAAACCATTTAAAGCAGCAAAAATTATAATGTCTTATTTTAAAAATCCACATTCATACTACACATCATTATTTTCTTCTATATTTTTTGCACTAGCATTTTTTTATATCAATATTTCTTTTTATACCAATAGTAATGTTCTATCACAAATATAAGAATCC
Organism: Mycoplasma sp. 332; assembly: GCF_052378275.1. Classification (NCBI taxonomy): domain Bacteria; kingdom Bacillati; phylum Mycoplasmatota; class Mollicutes; order Mycoplasmatales; family Mycoplasmataceae; genus Mycoplasma; species Mycoplasma sp. 332. Next base: position 742,248 of record NZ_CP198998.1, on the reverse strand, counting down.
TGGCAATTGCAAAAAGTGGTAATATAAATAAAGGTAGCATAAAAGCGTCTCATTTAGGTAATCACAATCCAAATATAATATTTTTTTCATTAAAACAATTGTTTATGCCATTTTTTAAAATTATTTTAAGCAATAACAAATTCTTTTTATTTTGCTCAATATTTATCATTAGCCCCCACTAATATATTGATTATCTATAAAAATAAATCAATGATAAGGCTAAAAACTTCTTGATTTTTTAGTTTTTTGAATTTGCTTGCACTACTAAAATAACTTACAAACTTATTAATATTTTGAATTATTCTTATTCTTTTTTAAAAAAACATAAATCATTTTTTTATATTTTTCAACCTAAATCGTAATGCGTCAATAAATTACTATTTTTATTTTGCCTACGGAAATAATCGTATGTTGTTGCTCCACCTACAAAAGCGGCTACAAGGTACTCATTTCCTTTAACTTCTTGATGAGTTCTTGCATTATCTAATAAAGCAGCAACGGAAAAAATTCCATCTTTATTTGGATTTTCCTTAAATTTTGCAAAGCCAAATCCTGCAATGGTATCTACAGTTGCATATAAATCCTCTATACTTGTAAGTTTTTTATCTTTTTTAGCTAAACTAATTGCCTGATCAATTAAATTATGGTAATTGTCTAGCGGAAATTGATTTCATTTATGATTTTGAACATAACTGTCATTATATAAATTTGGTTTTCATTGCGTAGCGGCGCTGAATATATCTTTAGTGTCCTGCTGATTAAAATATCCAGTTTGATCGTTGCTAATTTGCACTCACATATGTGCAAATTGCGCTAGTGTTCTATCCGAACTATTTGATTCTGTATATGTATAATTATTTTGATACTTTGTTTCGCCGTTATTTTTAAATCCTTTAATAAAATCCTTTTCTTTAAATTTATTAATTAAATTAATATATTTAGGATTTAAAGATTTTTTTGCTTTACTAATAAGAATTTCGCCTATGAACTCAAGTGAATTGAGTACACTGTAAAGACGCTTTGATTCATAGTATCTGCTAAAAATAAATTCACGTTCAATTTGTTCTTCTTGCTGTACGTTAGAAGCTCTTTCGATCTTTTGTTTAAATTCCTTTATATATTGTTCTTCAGGAGCATTAAGAATTTGCTTCTTATTTTTTTCTGGATCAGAATTGCTTGTTTTTAACTGTTTTAATCTAGTTTCAACCCTTTGTACAATTAATTCTTTTCTAGCATTTGATATAATATTTTCTAATTTAGTTAAGGAATCAGCATCATCTAACATACCGTTATATTTTGATTTTGAATCATTACTTTTTAGTTTACTAATCATTGTTTTTAAATCACTTAGTTTTCTTTGATATGATATTAGCTCAGGAATAATAACATTTTCAATTGTATTTTTATCAGGAGCTAATTGAACTCTTTGGTTAAAGATATTTAATACTGATTTAGGTATTCCGCTTTTATCAATTATTAAATAATCAATATATCCATGATATAAAGGAATTGTATAATCATTAAATTTCTTTAACTCCGCTGCACTATTAAATGTTCTTGCATCATTAACTAACTCTTCATATCGTTTAATTCCATTAAGAACATTTTTGCTTAGTAAGCTCTTGTTGTCTCTTATATATTTTTCAAGATTCTCAGAACTACTTCAAAATCTCGTCAACTCTCTTTTGTACTCTAGAAGATCATTTCTAATTTCTTCTAGCTGTGCTGCATCGCCTGCAGATGCAATCTTTTTAATGTAAGCTTTTTCTACTAATAAATCGGTTTTAAATGAATCTTTTAGCAATCTAACCACTTCATTTGCCTTTTCTACAAATTGATTTAATTTATCAATATCATTTTCTTTTGTTATACCCAACTTATCCTTATAAGATTCACGAAGCTTAGACAATTCTTCATTTACTTGTTGACTATGAACTAATTCATTACCGCTTCCAACATCAGATGATTGTAAATCCGTAATTCTATTAATCTTTTCTAAAACCTGGTCAAATTTACTTATTTTAGCAAGTAATAATCTTAATTTTTCTGATGTATCAGCTTTTGAAAATTCTTCATTTCAAACGAATGTTTTGGTTGCTACATCAATATTTTGAATTTTAGTCTTAATATTATTAACCAATTCATTGAGATTATTTAGTTTGCTTTCCAATGCTTGCACTTCTTGATGATTATTAATTTTAGTACTTATTTTTGTAAAACTATTAACCAAAATATTCTTTAAGTTATTCTTTGAATTCAAGGAGTTTGCTTGATTATGGTTATCATTAGGTAAAGCTAATTTATCAATGAAATTATTGTAATTCGCCTTAACTGCTTCAATATAAATTAAAGCAACTTGTTGCATCCTATTTTCGTCTGGAAAGCCATTTATAGCATCGATTCTTTCTATAAACACTTTTTTGGAATCACCTAAATGTTTGAAAGTGTTGATATGATTTTTAGCTAATACTTTCATTGTTAGCAATAATTGTTTTTCCAATTCACTAACCGTATGGTCAGAAGATTTAGGGTGGGTTCTATTAAATCTTGCTGCAAGATTCGTTTTATTTTGTGCTTCAAAATATTTTTCTAACACTTGCTTATAGTAAGCAACTTTTTGACTTCAATCATCTGGAAAAGCAGTCTTTACTTGGAGTATAGTTGTTGCTTTATTTAATTCAGTTTTGATTGCTTGTTTTGCAAATGCATTATTTTCACTATATTGTAATAAATCAACTTGCGGAGCCTTTTTGCTAATCTCATCATTAAGTTCGCTTAATTCAATTGCTTTATTTATAAATTGATCAATTGTATTTAAATTATCAACACCTACACTTAATACATTAATTGAATGTTGCGCCTCACTACTATTCTTATTTGGATAAGGAATATTATTAATAATTAATTTTAATTTACTCTTAAATTCAGATTTAATTTCATTTATCAAAGAGTTAGCTTCATCACCATCTTGGATAGCGTCAAGTTTTTTATTATATTGATCAAACCTTGTAGCATCTTTGTTATTAAGATTTTTATAGGCTTCAACCAACTCTTTAGATTCGTTATACTTAATTTTAAAATCATTAATTCGAACTATTATGTTTTGCATTGTTTGGATATCTAAAGCATTTGAAATTGTTTTATTAAATGTTGTTTTGTTACTATCCTTAGCAAATAAAGAAAGAATGTCTTTGGCAGTTTTCACTTTTTCATTAAATTGCTTAGCTTCATTTGTTATCCTAGTTATTTCACTATGATAATTTAAATAATTTATTCCTTCTTGTCTAAGTAAGATTATATATTTATTTTGTTGATTGATATTTAGAAAAATCAATTGCTTTACTTGTGCAATTGCTTTTGCTCTTGCAATTTCAACTTCAATTTCATTTGCCAGTTGCGACGAAGTATCTGCTTCTTGCAATTTATCTAATCTCGTTTCAAAATCTCTAAGCTTGATTTCTTCTTTCTCATTTAGTGACTTATATTCGTTAAGTTTTAAAGAAGCATTGCTAAATTGATTTCTAAATTGTTCTATCTTATTCAACACATTTTGAATATTGCTTGCATTATTTGCATTTTCAATTTCCATCATTAATTTAGCTCTATTCCCAACCTTTCCAATTTGGGCTAGTTTATTTCTTGATTCAAGTACTTTTTGATTAAATATTTTAGCATCATTAACTTGGAGCTCAATTTGTTGCTTCGTAGTTGCTTTAAGAATTTCATCCCTATAATACTTATGAGCAGCCTGAGTTAGATTATCTTTGGCAATCAATAAATAATCAATAACACCATGATATAAAGGAACCACCTGTTCAATTATGCTCTGCAATTCATTTGGATTAGTTTGAGTTCTTATATGTTTAATGAATTCATCAAATGTTTTGAATTTTGTGCCGTCAATTATTCTTTCATTATCGGGCTTGGCAGCGTTTTCTAAAAGTTTGTCTCTATGATTAAAAATATAAAAACCGATATATGGGGATGTCTTTTTTCAAAATACATCCATTTTATTTTTAACTTCAGATGCATTATTCATTATGGTCTCAATTGAACCTACGCCAATAGCCTCTTTGATTTGCTTTAAAAATACTGACATCATTAATGTATCTCTTTTTACAAATAACATTTTTAACTTATCATATGCGGCCTTTACTTCACTAACAATAGATTTTAACTGCATTATTTCAGATTGATTATTAGCGCTAAAAATGTAGTTTAATAATTTTTCTCTTAAACTTACTATGTTTTGATTTACATCTAAAACATCTTCCACCTTGCTACCGTAGCTAATGTCAAATTCATTTTTTTCGAGATCAATAATGGATAAAATATCTCTTTGTAGTTCAACATACCGCTTAATCTTATTTTTAAGTTCCTTTAGTTTTTCTAAGTTATCTGCTCTTGAAAACAAATCATTGTAGAACATTTTTTTAGTAATATCTGTTATCAAATTTATCAGGCTATTTAAGTCATCAACCTGCTCTTTATATTTCTTTAATTTATCATGCAAAATTGTGACTTCTTCATTGACCAAAATAACTTGATTTATCTTAAACGAATCAACTAATTGAGTTTTAATTGTTGCTTTTGATTGGGCGGAATTACTATCTTGTGGATAAGCAAGATTTTGAATAAATTCAATCGCATCATCAGCAATAGCTTTATTAATAATTTGATGCGGTTTTTCAAAAATATCTTGATCTATAGCAAAAATTATACCATCAACTAAGATATCATTAATTTGCTTATGCAATTGTTGTTTTTTACCTTCATCGGCTACTAATAAACTATCAATTTTAATCTTTGCTTGTTTTTTAAATTCGGTTATTAATAGTTGACAAAATTCTTGCAAACTCAAACCTTCGCTATCAGTTGCGCTCTTTTGAGGATATGTATGACCTAATTTATTAGTTACAAAATAAGAATTAATACCAAAGCACTTCTCAGCCAATTTCTTGAGTGTTTTAATATGCTGAGGTCAACTTTTAGGAAGAATTTGTTCTAATTCGGCAACTGAGGTTGCAGAATCAAAACCTTCCAAAATTTTAACTAGTGCATGCGAATTGCTTTCGCTATATTCAATGGTTTTTGCTAATTCTATCAATTCTTTGAGCTTAGTATCAAATGTTTGTATCTCTTGCTTCTTTATTGTAACTTCACTATTGTTATTTAAAGCTTGAACTTCATCCTTAATTTTTTTAATTGACTTAGCAACAAAATCATTATTTTTCTTAGGATAAGAAACCCGATCAATTAACTTAAATGTTTCTTCTTTTTTATTTTGTAACTTTGCAGATTCAACTACTAAATTAATGCCAATATCATTAGTTTTTTTATCTATTTCACTTTTATAGTCTTCTTTTTGTTTGACAGATAAATCAACTAAATTATCAATGACATCAGCTGCTTTGGCTCTAAGTAATTCTAATCTAATATTCTCAAGATTTTTTATGTCAGTAACACCATTAATTAACTTATTTATTTTATCTTTCCGAAAGGCATCTACAATCAATGAAACCTCATTATTTATTGTGGTTATTTCATTTTTTAATAAATCTAAAATATTGTTAATAGGATACAAGCCCTCTTCGCTCTGAACAGAATCAATTTTTGTATTAAATAAATTTCTTGAATTCTGTGAAGTCACATCATTAATAGGATACGGTATTTTTTGAATCTTTTGCTTGGAATTTTGTTTTTGAGCTTCAAATATTTTTGCATTAATATCAGTTAACTCTTGTTGTAAATCCAAACTATTTCCAGATATTTTTTGGGTTATTTCTTGCTTTTTAGTTTCTTTAACTAGATTATCTAAATCGGTTAGTCCATCAATTAATTTATGGGCGGTTTCACGTTTTGCATTATATATATTTAGTTTTAAAACTTCTTCTTCTTGCTCATTGGTTAGAGAACTCAATTCATCAAGTAATTTTGCCTGATTTTCAACTGAAATAGGATACTTAATGCCTTCAATTAATTCCTTATATTTTTCTATCTTGATTTTTAAATCATTATTAGCTAATTTATTTATTTGGTCTTTATTAATTGACTCATCTAATTTATCATTTAATTTCTTCTTAGCCAAACTAGGTTCCATTGGATAAGAAAGAGAATTTATTCTATTTTTAGCGTTATTAATGGCTACTTCTAGTTCGCTAAGTTCCTTTAATTTTAAGTAATAACTATTTTCATTTATTATATTGGTTAGTTGTGATTTTAAAATAATTTTAGCTTTGGCGTTACTTAAAGGATAAGGTAATTTGTCAATCTTAGCAATAAGATCAATTTTGTAGGCTTCATTCAAAACCGCAACCATTTCATTGTATGATTTGTTATCTAATTTTTTGATTAATTCAGAAGATTTTGTTGTCTTATCGAGATTGGATAAAGCTTTGATTTTTTGTATTATTTCTTGTTTATCTTCTTGTAATGCTTGATTAATTTTTTTGTTAAATATTTCAAATTTATTTGATTCATCAGCCTTATTGAATTCTATATTTAAATTATCTAAATGCTTAGGATTTATTTTTCCCAAAATTCCTTTAGAATTAAAAATATTTTTCTCAATTTCTTCCAGTTCTCGTGCTCATTTATTATTTAATAAATTTGTATCATTAGACATAGTACTAAAATCAACTTCAATCTTTTTAATAATTGAAGTAATTGCTTCAGATTGTTCTGATTTAACTGATGGGTATTCTAATCCTTTAGCTTTTTCAATTAAATTTTGTTTCCGAGATTGACGATATTGAGACTCATTTTCATTTTTTGCTGCATTAATGTTTTTCAACAAAAGATCAAAGTTATTTCCATCAACAGATCTATTTAATTCCTCCTTTAAAGCTTGTTTTCTTTGTGCTATATTATTTTTTAATGGGCTTTTATCTAAACTATCAATTGCTTCCTTTGCCTTTTTAATTTTTTCTGGAATTGATTTAATCAGGTTTTCTAGTACTTCAATTTCATTACTATTTTTAGCTAAATCAATCTTCGAATTCAATATGATAGTTGCAGGGGCCGGCTGAGGAGTATCCTTATAATAATCAAGTTCTAAAATTTGTTTTTTTAATTTATATTTAGCAATCTCGACTTCAACTTTTTCAAGATCACTTTTATTAATTATTGTGGTAATTAACTTTTTAAGTTCAAATTTAACATTATTTGCATCAATAACATCTTGCAAACTTAAAGAATCAATTAAGTCTCTAGCCTTATGAAGTTCGGCAACAAAATCTTTAGTTTGCTCCTTAATTTGATTATAAGAATTATCATCAATAACTATTTGATCAATAACATTATCGAATTGAGCTTTTGTTGTATTAAAATTATTTTTAATCGATACATCTAAATTACTATCATTAACATAGTCGCTCATTGAAATTAGTTTCTTAATTTCTTCTTTTTTATCTTTTAACCTTGCCTCATTGACTATCTTTTTTATATTTTCATAGTCATCATTAGCCTCTATTCTAGCATTAAATGCACTAACTAATTCTTGGCTTAAATTGGTTAACTTAGTTATTTCTGTCTTCGCCTCGACCACATCGCTAGCATGTGCATTAGCAATCTTTTTAATTAATTCATTAAATTCTTGATCGGTGTAAGAATCTCTTAATTTGCTCCAAAGTTCTAATTGATTCTTTTTTGATATTTTATTAATAGCTTGTTTACTTGATTCAATGTTAATTGTTATATTAATAATTTTGTTATCTATTTCAGTAATTTTTTCAGAAATTCCAACACCATTCGAATCAGTATAATAACTTTTAATCTTGGAAATAGCTGGGGCATCATTGCTTCCAATGTTAAAAACGCCATCGCTTTTTGGATATGGGAGAGATTCCACCTTATTATCAAGCGCTAATTTATTTGATTGGTTATCAAGTGCATTTTGAACCAAAGTATTTAAATTATCAAATTCTTCATCTGTATTTGCTTCATCAAATTTTTCTTTTATTTCATTAGAAATTACTAGCAAATTAGATAGTTTTGTATTAACAATAGCAATATTTCTTTTTATTTTTTCGATTATAGATTGGTAATTGGTTACTTGTTGCAAATCTTGTAAGGCTTCAATTTGAGAAATTATTTCAAGAACTGCTGGGGCTTTATCCTTATGCGGATATTCAAATTTCTTGACCTCGTTAATTAATTTATTTTTTTGATTTTGCAACTTAGCGTTTATTACTACTTTTTGAATTTCATCATATGTTTTAAAAGTACTATCATTTATTTTTTCCTTAAACTCTTTGGATTGATCAGATGTCAATAAATTAAGTTTTTCTATTTCGGCAATTGCCTCATTTTTATCCTCATTTTTAGCATCTTGAATTATTCTTTTAAGTTCATCAAATTCATTATTATTTGGAGGTAAAAAATTAGAGTTATCAAGTTTATTGTTTAAACGTGTCTGTTTTTGCGGATTTACTTTTTTAATATCATCCTTATAGCGATTTATTTTATCAGCTAAACTATTAATTATTGAAGCTATATTTTTAATTTTTTCTAATTTTTGATTTTGACCTAATGTAGAATCATTTTCAATATTATTTATCTCATTAATCATTTCTTTTATTGCAGGAGCATCTTTACCAGAAGGATAAGGAAGGCTATTAATCTCAGATTTAATAATTTCAATCTCGTCCCCTGCTTCCAAGGCAATAATAAGCTCTGAGTCAACAATAATTTTCTTTATTTCATCCAATGCGATATCTAAGGCTTTATTAATTTTCTTAACTAAATCATTTTGTTTTTCGCGTTGGCCAACATCTTTAATTTTATTGTTAATCAAATATGCTTTGATTTTTTCTAGTATAACATTTAGCTGATAAATATTCGCAGCTTCATTTATTTCATCATTTATCGAGTCGCTTAATTGCATACTAAAACTTAATGAGCCAAGTTCATTTATTAGATGCTTTTTCATATCATTAAATAATTTCAATGCTTCAATTTCGATATTTTTATACTCATCCTGCGTAGTATTTTCAGCATTAATTTTCTCTTTAAAAACATGATATTGTGAAGAATTATATGATTTTGAAACGCTCATTAATGCTTCATTCTTTGCCTTTTCTAATATAGATTGGGCCTCGGTTATAACGTTACGTAGGTCATTTTCAGTGCTTGATTTATTAGCAATTATGGATTCGAAATTAGACTTTTTGTCACTTTGTGCAAGACGCATAACTATTTCTGAAGCAACTTTTCTCAAATCTTCTGTATTTGCTAATAATGCATCAATATCTTTTTCTATCTTTTTGATTTCATTCTCTGTTTCTGCTTTAATTAATTCATCATTAAATTTATCCCTTGTTGTTGAATTTTCTATTTTATCGGCCTTATGTTGAACACGATCCTTAAAATCCTTAATATAAGTATTTATTTGATTAATAACATCAAAAATTTGTGAAGGATTATGAATTTCGGTATTTAATTTTTGTTCTATAGCAGTCTTGAAATTTGAAATATTTAGTTTTTTAATCAAATCCTTAGCTTCTGCTTGCAAAATAGAAAGAGCTATTGTATCGTTTACTTCAACCATAACTTCATCTAAATTTTTATTATCTAAATTGTTTACCTTATTAACTAATTCTTCGATCATAGGAGATAAAATTGAACTATCATTAATTTTCTGTATCAAGGAACTATTAATTATTTTGATAAAATCAGCTTTATTTTCAAACTCTAAAGCCTGAAAGAATTTATCCTTAATATCAGTTATTTGTTTAAGATCAAAATTATCACTTTTTAACAAGGCTACATACATTTTTTTTATATATTGATCGGATACTCTTGATAACAAAAATTGAGCTTCATTTTTATTAATTTTCTTTGCTCTGTCAAATGTATTAAACACTTTTTCAAAAAATATTTCATTTTCTACTGTCTTAATTAAGGCTTCAATTTCATTTTGATTTATTGCCTTATTTTGCTTGTTATAAAAATAGTTTTTCGTTCTTGCAACAATCAATTTTGATACAAGGTCCAAAAGTTTTTTCTTTTTATCATTCAATATTTTTTCAATCTTTTTATTGATATCGTTAAGCTGTTCAATTGTCGTTGAATCCTTTGCTTTTTTAACCAAATTATTTCTTTCTAATCCGTAAGATAGGGCTGAAAGAGTATCCAGTGTGGCTATTTTTTGTTTAATAAGTTCGATGTAATTTAATGATTTTGTATCCTTGATTTTATTAATTAAGTCTGCCTTTTCTTCACTACTAAAATTAGAATTTTTCGTTATTTCTTCAATTAAATCCTCCTTAATTTTTTCAAACGTTCCCCGCTCACCACGTTTAGCAAGATATAACAAAATATTAGATTTTAGTCTAGCTAAATCTTCATTATTTGCTACTTTATCTAGTTCTATATAAAATTCTTTAGCTTTATTTTTATCGATTAGAACAACCTTCTTAATTAACAAAATAATTTCATTTTCATATTTTATAAAGTCCACAACTTCTTTCTTTGTGTAGATTTTTTGTTCTAATGAATTAATTTCATCTGCTTTATTTTTTTCAATATTTTTAAGAGATTTTGAAACTATCTTATCAGCAAGATTTTTTATTTCTTCTATATCCTTTTTGTTTTCTGCTATTACCTTATTAATCAGTAAAGCAATCTTTTCTTGATTTTGTTTTGTATACTTATTGAAATAAGCATTTTTTAGAAATGCTTGCACTTCAATTTTAAGAGAGCTATCATTATATAAAGAATCGGATTGTTTTTTTAATATGTCCTTTAAGTAAAAATAGTTTTGTTTTAAATCCAATTGATTTTTTAAATGCGAATCCAAAAGAATATATGTTCACGTCCCAGCAGTCATTAATGTTGCCGATCCAGCCATTGCATATAATACATTACGTCTTTTTTTATTCAAATTTTTAGCCATATATCACCTCTATAATATACTAAGTATTATATATAACAATATATATCCCAAAATTAAATAAATAAACTTTTAAGGGCGGGGAATGATAGCCTTTGAAAAAAATGCCCCCCCCACTTTATTTAATGTATTAAATAGTATTTAAGAAAGGACTAAATAATATTGTGAGTTTTAACGTTTACAAAATTGGAAATTTTTATGAAAAATATAAAGAGATTAAACAAAATGAATTTAATAAACTTAAGTTATTAACAGGATTTGAGGCAATTGATAAATATACTGAAGGTTTACAGAATAGGCAAGTTTTCTTTTTAGCTGCAAGACCAGGTGTTGGAAAAACTACATTTTTACAAAACATAATTTTAAACGTATCTAAACAGTTAAGTGAAAATGATTATATTTTATTTTTGAGTTTAGAACTATCGATATTTGATATTTATAAGAGGTTTTTACAAATTGAAAGTAAAAAATTAAACAAATCTGATATAGAAAATTTTTATCCTTCTACCGAAATTTCTAATGAATTATTAAGAGTTAAAGAAGAGTTTTCAAAAAAGAATATATTAATTTTTGATAATGATGAAAATAAAAACATTAATCCCTTATTTATAGAAAATTTAATAGAAGACTTGAATTCAAAAAATTTAAAGATTAGAGCAATTTTTATAGATTATTTTCAACTTTTGGATTCAAATTTAATTAATTCTGTTGAATATAAGGCACAAGAGGATACTTCGAGAAAATTAAAGCAAATTGCCAAAATGTATGATATTAATATTTTTTGTTTAGCCCAATTAAGCAGGGAGTACGAAAAACGAAAAACTTTAATTCCAACTTTTAGTGATTTAAAAGGTACTTCTTCTATAGAGCAGGACGCAGACGTAGTTATGTTTTTATATACACAAGATTTAAATATTCAAAATAATAAACCTATTTTAGATTTATCTTTAACGTTAGCCAAAAATCGTAATGGTCTATGTAATACATCAAGTTTTCTCTTCGATACGGTTAATGCAAGTTTTTTTGAAAAAGATAATTTTGCAATTATTCAAAAATAATAGGTTATTTATTACTTGATATGTATATATCTCTATCCCCTAAAGGGATATAGAGAATATTATATACATATAACAAGTTAATAATAATCTTTATACGTAAGGTACGTAAGGAAAATTATGAATAAAAGCAAATTACCTGTATTTTCAGAAGAAAAATTAAAAGAGTTATTACATTATACTGATCAAGAACCAAACCCTTCTTATGAAGCATTTAAATCATCTGCATTTTATAAAATCTATTCCGGTGCTAAGGGAGTGTCTAAATCGTTTAGTAGAATGATTGAAACCATTTATCGTTTGGTAAATGAAAAGAATTTTTGTAGTGTTTGATGCCGAAACCAATTTAATCATATTAAAAATACTTTAAGACCGATGTTAGAGAAAGTTCTCTTTTATTTAGCTGAGGAGCACGACTTAGATTATCGAGATTATTTTTATGTTACAAATGATGCAGCTTATTGGAAGTATGACGATGGAGGGTTAGATAGAGCTATATACTTTCAAAATTGAGAAAAAATACAAGCTTTTCAAGGTTTTACATTAAAAAATTCTAATTTTAGATTTGGAGAATTAGTTATAGATGAACCATTAGAAGATACTTCAGATAGTAACAAATTACCCCATGAATTAGAAGAAATATATTCGTTACAGGAAGAAAAATTACCATTATTAATTTCTAATACCGTTTTAAGAGAAGTGGCACCAATCGATTTCAAAGTTAATGTTACATTTTTATATAATATTTTTACTACTCAACATTTTTTGATTAAGAACTATCATCAAGAAGCTGTTAAAATTCTAGAAGATGACGGAACTATTAATAATCAGGTCTTAAATGAATTATTAAAAAATTTTTATATTCAAAGAGAAAATAAAGAATTTAATAATGGTCTAGGGATTGTGGTAACTATGTTTTCTAAATTTTTTATACCGAAAAAATTTTTTAGCGAATTACAACAAAAAAATTTAGATTTATTGAAAAAAACAAATTATAGATTATGGGTTATAACGGTTGCAGGATTTGCATTTAATTTTGAAGATACCAAGTTAAATTATTTTATGAAAAATATTATTTTTGATGAAACTGGAAATATTAGAAAAAAAATAAAAACAATTTCAAAAAAACAATTCTACGATTATTTATCTCATGGTCAGATAATAGGAATATACCATGGCTATGATCCTGGAATTCATGATAATGCCTCTTTTGTAACTGTTGGACTACATCAGGATGGTAGAATAATTATTATCGAAGTAATTAATGATGTTAAAAAATTAATTCCGAAAAATACAATATGAAAAAACAAGGCGATTAATGAAAAAATAGTAGAAATTATTAAAAAACAAAGTCAGAAGTTTGAGGAATTTTTACCTTATTCATTTTCAAAAAATAATTTTATATATGGGAAAACCTCTATTCTTTTTTGTGATAATCACGCAAGTATAGAAGCACTTAATTTACTGTTTGAAGAAAAACAAATAAGTTGCTGTGCATTAAAGGCAGTTAGAAAACCAACACAAAACTTCGGGATAGTTGACCGACAAATGTGGCAAAAAAATATATTTGAAAATAACTTAATTAATTTACTTCCAAATAATGAAACCTTGCTTAAGTGTTTAGCAAAACAAGTTGTTATAAAAAATCCTAATAAATCCTTAGAAAAAATAGAAAAAAGGGACGAATCAATAAATCCAGAAATATATGACGTTATAAATGCTTTTGAAATGGCTAGTTCATTATTATTTCGCTACCAGTATGCCCTTCTCTATGAAAGGCTAGAAAATGGAAAAAAATAATAGCGATAACAAAATACGACAAATTAACTGTAATTCACAAAATTATGTAACTGTTTCAATCGACAGTTTAAATAAAAATCATTATAGAAATAAAAAATTAGTTGTTTATAAAAATTTTGATATTGATTTTTGAAATAAAAATGCTAAATTTTGTCCATATATTTATGTAAAAAGAAATTGATGAAACATAAAAAAATTTGATTTTGCTTGTAAAGAAAATATAAATTTAGAAATAATGAGAATTCATAATGAATGAGTAGCTTCAACAATTGCAGCAAATATAGCATCAAAGTTTTTTGAAAATTATTTAATAATCTATGAATCAACAGGTGAATCATTTTTTTGAAGTTATTTAAAAAATCATTGTTCGCTTTTAGTCACAAGAAAAGTTTTTAAAATAAAAAATGACATTGAAGAAAAAGATTTTTGTGTTTTATCTAATATAAAAAGGTTTTCAAATTTTAATAAAAATTGAAAAAGTATCGAAGAATTTGAAAATGCAGTTTTAAATCTAATAGAACAAAAAGGAGAAAAAAATGAGAAGAAATATTAATGAAATTGGTACATTAAGAATGCCGGTTAAATATTTTTTAAATGAATTTGTAAGAGTATATTTTAATAATGAAAAAGTGGAAGAAGGTTTTTTGGTTGTAGATAAGTTTTCAAAAAACTTTTTTAACCTTTTAATTTCGCCAACACAAACTATAGTTTTTAATTCAAATAATTTAATTGAAATTGAATTTGTAGAAAATAAAATTTATGCAAAAAAAGAACAAATAGAGTGAAAATAAAAAATGACTACACAAGAAGCATTAGAAAAAATTAAATTAAATATTGTGAATGAAAAATTGACAAATAAAAAAGATACCATAAACTCTAGGCAACAATTTTTAAAGTATGGAGTTCAGTCCACTATCCAAACTCTTTGGTCAAATTTTCCGAAATTAGACAGCTTGGGATTTGATAAAATACCTTTTGGTTCCTCGGAATTGCTAGCATTACAAAAGCTTGAATCTATTTTATATGAAAAGGGAATCGGAGCCTTAAGAAATAATTTTTTTGTGGCAGATGTTTTGGAATATATTGAAGTAAACGGCAAAATCAAATTCTTAAAAACAAAGTTAGAATTTAGTAACAAGCAAACGCCAATTTATGTTTTTGAAACATTTAGGTTTGAAAAAAATAAACTGCTTTTTGATTATTCGATTATTAAGCCTGAAAAAATTTCTGACGATGATATTAAAGAAATGCTTTTTAATTGTTTTGATTACAAGCCAACTGAGTATATAGAAGTACCATATAAGATTTTCTATAATAATCAATCAAAAAAACCAGATTTATTTTTAGTTAATGATGAATATTTTAAATTATTAGATAAAGATATAGAGGTTTTAATTAAGGATTCTTATTTATCAGCACCCTGAATTTTTGCAACAGATAACAATGGTATTAAAAAGCAAATTCAAGAAGGTCTTTCTGATTTAAATAAAAGATTTATCGGAATTTCTCCGCAATTACAAATGTACGATTATGACCCACTGAGAATTTTGCAAAGTCAATCGCAATCGCAAATTATTATTCAAAAAATTGAAAAAAATATTAATTGAATAAAAAAATTTGCTTTTATGAAACAAGACAGCAATGACTTTGGAACAAAAAATATGCATAATGTCGAGGCACAACAAATTAATAGTGATTTCGAAGATTATATAGAGGCAAAAGCAAATTTAAGGGAACTCCAATTTAAAGAATTTTTAGATAGTTTTTACCCTGATTTAAGAATTAATAAAGTTTTAATCTATGGATCAACTGAATGGCTGATTACGGAGGCTAAAAAATATGTAGTTAACATGAATGGGAGCTTTGTTGGACAAAATTTAGAAAAAAACTTAGAAACTGAGGTTAATGAAGAAAATGGAAATAACGAAAATTAATGAAGTAGTTGATAAATCGGTATTGCAGTCATTTTATGTAAAAGCTATTCAAATTAACGAAATTTGTACAATTCCAGGATCTATTAACTATGTTAATTTTGATACGTCAAAATTAACAAAAATATCAGCAATGGTTTCAGATTTTACTTACAATCAATCGCCCTTGACGGAAGGTATTGATTCGGATTCTAAATATACGATAATTTTTAATGAAAAAATTGATTTTACAAATAAATTTTTAATTTTAAAAAATGCTATAACAGAAAATGAATATTATATTGTAGAAAATATAAATACAACATTTTCACCAGAAAAATTAAATGAAGTAGTTAATGTTACAATAGCTCAAAAACTAGAAGATTATGTAAACAATAAAAAATTTCTTATATGTCCAAACACATTAAAAAATAATGATGATACTGCAAATTCCATTAATGTTGAAATAAGAGAAAATTTTTTATTTCAAAAGGCTTCAATAGAAACACCAGATAATTTTCAGCAGGAGATTCCTCAATATAGGAATATGTTACCAATGATTGTTAACCCTATCGAGGTTAATGAAGAAAATTGCAGAGTTTTTATGGCATTTCTATCAAAATACAGCATTGTGGATGTTAGAGAAATTAATGTAAATAAGCATTACGGGATTTATGCTGAAGACCAATTAAATAACGGATATAAAGATTTTTTTAAAAAAATATATGAAATATATAATTATCAAAATCTAATTATGTCAGGCTATGCAAACAAGACTAAAGAAGAAATTGAAGAATTTAAACGAACATTTTCCGGAAATAATGCTGAAGAGTATGTTAATGCAAAGCTCGCCTTTCTGCGCAATTCATCATATTTTCCTAGTGAACAGATTGATTTACTCATTTTGATGTGCTCTGGCTTTCTTAAATCAATTTTTTGCTTCAATGGTGGTTTTTCAAATTTTCATAAATTCTTATTGCCGTTTTATTTTGAAATGAAGGGAGAAATATTATATTTAAGAAGTGAATTTTATAGTTTAGAGGACGAACTCGAAATTGCTAAAATTGAGGAGATTAAAAAAAGTAGAATAATTATGAGTTTTAATAAAGCAGAAAAAGATAGTATATTATTAAACACAAATGAGTTGTTTGGCGAAAGTTCATCAATTAATTTAGAAAATTATAAAAAATGATATCGTGCTAATATTTCAGGGGCAATTTTAAATAAAAAATATAGAAATTATCAAAGCGTTGATTATTTAGATTTACCTTTAAATTTGAAAGAAGTAAATATTGATTTAGATTATTCAAAGGCGAATCCAGATTATATTAAATATAAATTAAATTTAATAATTCCTAATAAAATTAATTCCCCATATGAATTTTTATTTAATAACAAGCCAGTATTAAATTCTAAAGGTGAGGAGATAAAACCAAAAAATAGAATCAGGGTTTTTCTAGATCCTTCAATGTTTGAATTAAACAAAAAATATAGTCCCGAGTTTTTTGATAAATATATTAAAGATAAATATGGCAGTGAATGAAAAATAGCTTCAAAATTTAAGGTATACAAAGCTGAAACTAGTATGAATGTTATGTATACATATCATGGCCTTACCGCGTCAAACCATTATGTTAATGTAAATAATTATGTACCAGAATCGTTTAATCGTTGAATAAACTATAGATCATTAGGGGATTCGTCTTGAAAAGAAGTTACTGAGAATTTTAATTATGAATTTAAGGTAAGAGTTAAAGAATTATGATATCACACTGGAAATTGAGATGTTGTAGCATTTTGATTATCCACTGATAAAATTACTAAATCACTGCCGATTTATTACCATACTGTTGAAGTAAAAACTGTTTCCTTTTGAATCGAAAAAGATGCCGAAACCCAAATTGAAGAGTACCCTAGTTCTACAAAAATTCTTTTTAAAAATAATTTTATTTTAAATTCAACAACTTGAAAGGATTTTGCAAATTCATTAGGTGAGATAGAATCTTTAAAATTTGAAGTTATGCCTGGCCATAAATTAATAATAAAGGGTTTATTTTTGCCTCAAACAATAATAATAAATAACAAGTTATTTGCTATTCCAAAAATTAAAAATCAAACACAAATACACATTAAATATATTGAATAGCTAGTAAGCAGATCAATGGAACTGCTGCCATAAAAAAAGACGGAGGATAAAGTTAAATGGAAATACTTAAAAAAATAGCTGATGCTTTTTCAGTGTCGGAAGATGAAGTTAAAAATAAATTAAATATAACTAATGATTCAGATTCGAAACAAATCGCAAAAGCACTTGGGGTTTATGGACTTTTCCAAGAAAAAAATGAAATTGAAAATTATATTAAATCAAAAGTCCAAAACAAAATAATAGAAATTGAAAAACTTCAAGCTCAACTTGAAGAGAGTAAAAATAAAACTATTGATTTTGAAAAGGTAAATAATGAATTAAAATCAAAACTTTCAAATATTAGCGCGCAAATTAAAAAACAATTTGATAGTGAATGAGCAAATTTAAAACTACCTAAAACTGATTTTGAAGATATAAAATTTGTGGATTTAAATCTACAAGATTTAAAAAACGAAGTTTTAAAAATAGCAAAATCAAAAAAACTGTCTCCCGAAATCCTGCAACCACAACAAATTCAAAAACTCGAAGATATAGCAACTTTTAGAAATGGTTCGCAGTCTTTTGAGATTGGGGCACGGAGAGTTAAATAATTATATAGATAAGGAAGAAAAATGGAATTTAGACAATATTTAAATGCAATTTTTGCAAATCAAAAACAAGATGAGGCATTCTCATTAAATCAAAAAATTAGAAATGAAATAAACTCTTATATTGTTGAATATTCATTAATTGGAACATTAGGTACTAACTTAACATTAGGATCTGTATCAGAAGCTTCAGCAGTATTTATTAAAAATATTGGTCAAACATGAAACCAAAAAACACAACCTGGACCTGGCGAATTCGAAAAGGGTAATTATGCTAAAATAAGTTTTAATTGGAATTTACCTCAATATCAAAGCTTAGCATTTACTCAAGCGGATACGATTTTAGGCGTTCCATCTGCTGCTGCAATAAAAATCGAAAAAGCATCAGCTGATTTTAATGATGCTTTTGAAGCGTACGCATGATCAGAACTAGAAAAGAAAGTTAAAATTTCGGATACACATAAAATTACAAAAGATTTACTTTCTGAAACAATTAGTGACAAGGACGTTAGAAAAGCTGTGGTAGCCTTGGGGACAGCTCTTACAAAGCATAAAGATGATAAAGATGGCATTAATGGAATCAGAAAGTCAGATATTGTAATACACGTTAAACCTGAGGTTCTAGACCGACTTTCTGAAGCAGGTTTAGTTGGAAATTTTGCAGAGCAAATGTTTGTAGGAGGGCAATATTCAATCGCAACCGTTGGCGGTTATAAAGTGATTGCTAATAAGTATTTAAATGAAATTGATGCAATTGCATGCTCTAATTTCTCAGTTGCATCGATGATTAATGTAAATGCGGCAAACTATGAACGCTTGGCACCTACAAATGATTATGGCATGTATTATGAGGCAATGTCACTTTTTGGCATTGCATATCCAACATGCTTTAGAACTATATTTAATTCGTAATGATTTTTTATGGCGGAAAAAATAAAGACTCATATCAGGTTTTAAAAGCAGAACCGGCAAAAAAATTTGACGTCTATTCAGTTAAAAACACCTGATGGTGAAAGTTTGTTAGAATTTTTTTACAAATTATTATTTCAGTTTTGACTGCAATTATAGCTAGGATGGTTGACGGAATACTGCCTGGGCTAGGTGTTGCGATAGAATTTGGAGTAAATACGCTAACCGATTTAATTTTTAATTTGATTGAAAATGACGGAAAAATAGATTGGGTGGATTTTGGTATTTCAGCAGGATTTAATAGTGCAAGTGCTATTTCAAGAGGTTTTAAAGTATTTAAAGCTTTAAGAACACAGAATAAAGTTCTTTCTTTAGCTGATAATATAGTTGCAAAAAACACGGAATTTAAAAATCAATTTAAGCAAACCGCAAAAACTATAGCAGAATTTGGGGCAAAAGGCGATACACTAAAAATTGCCAATTATAAAAGTATTAAAAATACAACTTCTGCGATTTTAGAAACAGTTAATAATTCAGAAAATATATTTAAACATACTTTTGTGGAATCAAAGCAAATATTTAACCGAACAAAAAAAATTCTTGATGGTGCAACGAAGGTTTTTACAAAAATAAGGGTTTTTATTTCTTTATTGACTTCTCCAAGGTTTGCAGCTAAAAAAGCTGTTGATTTTGCTATTAAAATTCCTCGAAGAAAAATAGTAAAAACATTTAACAATTTTGCAAGTGACAAAATTAAAAAAATATTTTATAAGGGAAGAAAAACTTTAAAAGAATCTTTGCGAAGCATTCCATTAAATTCATCTTGAATTGATTCGATTACAATTCTCCAAACTAATTCGCCCTGAGATTTAAAAAATTTAAATGCTGTTATTAAATTTAATAAAAATGCAACTAATAATAAAAAGCCAGTTGTTTTATGACAAAAAGATTCAAAGTTAATATTTGATTTTTTAACTACCTCATCACCTGGTGCACATTATTTAAAATATTTTGCTTGAGGTTGGGATATTGGCAAAATTTTAAGAAAATATAATTCTTTTATTACCTTAACAACTATCCCGCTATTTTCTAATTTAATTAATACATTAGCCAGTTCATACCGTACAATTAATGCTATTCATCAAAGTTTACAGGAAGAAAAATGGTTATGAAATAAAAATAAAAAAAGTTTAATTGAAGAATTTAAAAAAGGAGCACAAGAGGGATTATTAAAAGGTTGAAATTTTAAATATATAAGACCGGCTGTCAGTTTCGGGCGTTCTATTATCGAAAAAAGACCGAACTATGTTATTCAATCCTTTGCAAAAGGTACCCGTAAAGCCTTTTTTTATCATTCAGCATACCAAAAATTAAAAAAATACACCTATAAGAAACACCGAGGAAGGAGAAAATGGAAATAAATATTAGCAAACTTGGTTTAAATATTGAATATTTTAAAAATAAATATTGGTATTCAAAAACAATAGAGATCCCGCAGTTTATTAAGAATATAGAACCAAATATAACGGAAGAAGAATTTTTTAATAAACTTTTATTAAATGTTTTCGAAACTTGCGACCTTTTCATTAATCAAAAAATGAGCGAGTTTATGAAAGTAAGTTTAACAGTAGATGAACTAGAAAATCTTTTAGGCATCAAACGAATTAATAATTTTATATCAGCAATTTATACAGAAATTAAATATCGTTTGGCAACAGAGAAATTTCCTGAATTTTCACAAAGAGATAAATTAATTACTTCGAACTTCACACTAGCAACCATCGGCAGAGAATATAATAATTTGCAAAGTCTTTTATGTCCAGAATCCATAGCCTATTTAAGTGATCCTTCCTGAAATGATTTAAAAGTAGATGAATCAAATAATATTGATTTGATACCTATTATCGAATCCTTGAATGGAGGATTGGATGAAGTTAAAAAAACTGCAAATAACAATAAAGAAGAAATAAAAAACCTCGATACTCGCATAAAACTCGAATTAGGAAATATAGCATATTGAAACAATAAGACGCAAGGAACTATAAGCGAACATTCTAATAACATTTCTTCCATAAATGAAAAAATTTCTGACCTAGATAATAACTTTTATAAAAAAAATATAGTAGATGAAAAACTTAAAGAAGTTAAAACATTTGTTGAACAAAATAGCAGCAAAATAAACGATTTAGAACCAAAAATATCCAATTATAAAAGAAAATTAGATCAAATAGATTTGGCTTTACAGTCAAATACACTCGCCGATAGCGAATTATTAAAAAAATTTAATAATATGAATGAGAGTTTTGCTAATGAATATGCAAATGTTGCAACTCAAATAGCGAACGCAATAAAAGTAAATCTTCAACAATCTAACGATATTTCTTTAATAAATGAAAAAATTTCTGACCTAGATAATAACTTTTATAAAAAAAATATAGTAGATGCAAAATTAGAAGAAGAAAAGAAAATAATAAATAACAATAAAGAAGAAATAAAAAACCTCGATACTCGCATAAAACTCGAATTAGGAAATATAGCATATTGAAACAATAAGACGCAAGGAACTATAAGCGAACATTCTAATAACATTTCTTCCATAAATGAAAAAATTTCTGACCTAGATAATAACTTTTATAAAAAAAATATAGTAGATGAAAAACTTAAAGAAGTTAAAACATTTGTTGAACAAAATAGCAGCAAAATAAACGATTTAGAATCAAATAATAATAATTTTACGGATAATCTAAAAAAATTATCTAATTATATAAATGGTGACTTTCAAGATTATATTAAAAATACAGTATTAACTCTTTTTAAGCAAACAGTAAAACCTATTGTTGATGATTTGCAAAACTTAAATAAATCAGTATATTTAAAACATGAAATTGATAATAAACTAGAAAGTTTAACCAAATTAAATAATTCTAATTCTGGTTTTTCTTCTGATCAGAGAGAAATATTTAATAAGCTATTAGAAAAGATAAAAATAAGACACAATCTTTCATCTAATCAATATGTAGAATTGTATCATTCAGAAGTAGGTAAAACTGTGAATTATGATGGTCAAAGTTATATTCTACTTTATAAAAACACAACCTGGAGGGATACATCGCTCTCTTGCGCCCGTGAACACTTCTGTAAACCTTCTGTGTTTGATGTTATACTTTTGCAAATTAATTAAAGTTTTTTGCAAATAATTAAAATTAAAATTGAAAGGAATAATGAATGAATGTAAACTTTTTTAAAGAATGAGCACCGGTTTTAATGCCTGTTATTTCATTGATTTTAGGGCTAATTCTAACTTTGATTTTATCTATAATAAAACAAAACAAAAAAAATAAATACATTAAAACAAAACTGGATTTTTTAGAAAAAGAAAACAGTGAAACAAAACTGGATTTTAAATTATATAAAGAAAAAACGGATGCTTTTGTTTTTGATTTGAAGATAGATTTAAAAAAAGCAACAGATGAAAATATATTATTGCTTAAAAAAATGGAAATGTATCAACATGGCTCGAATATCGAATATAATCGTGAACTCGAAGAAAAATTAAATGAATATTTAAAGCAATCTGATGCTTTGTCTAATGAATTATTGGATTTAAAAGAAAAATATGCTGAGCAATCAAAACAATTAATTGCATTAAAGGTAGAAAATGAGCGTTTAAATCAAAAAATTAAATTTTTTGAAATGGAAAAAGTTGAACAGCTTGCCTTTTTAGACCAAATTAAAAAAGCCCAAGATTTAATTAATAAAATTAAATTTAATCCATCGCAGACAACAAATGATATTGTGGATTATGCTCTGAAAACAAATTCTGAAGAAACTAATAATTCACAGGATTCTCAAAAAAAAGTTAAAGCAACTATTTATTAAAATAAAACCCGCTAACTAATATAAATAGCTACCGGGTTTTATTTTAATAAATATAAATTGTGCGTTTTTATGATATAATAATTATGCTAAAAAAAGCAATAAACCACCACGCCTTTTTTATTAGCAAACTATTAGTTCTTTTTTAAATTTTAAAGCTTTTTCTATCAACAAGGCGTGGTGGTTGTAAAATAACCATCATTTTTTATTTTTTTTAGCAAATATGAAGAGAAATTAAAAAAGGCAATTTCTCCAATTCATTACCACGCGAGAAATTGCATAATTATTTTAACATATTTTTAAGAGTTTTAAATAATTTTTGGTAATTTCTCTAATTTAAGGAGTTAAAATGCGAAATATTGAGCAAATTCAAATATTTTATGAACAATTTGAGAAATTGATTGAAACAAAAAATAGAAGTTCAAAAACACTAATTACTTATAAATATGTTTTAAATAAGCTACAAAATTGAGAAACGATAGATGAGCTTTTGAAACAGATAAATTTTATTTTAAATAATTCAAATTTAAGCCAAAACACATTGTTTGGACAAAGAGCAATTTTTAAAGTCTTTTGTGAATGATTTTCAAAAAGAAACCAAATATATATTCCTTTTACTGAACGCATCAATAAATACAAAATTGAAAGAGGTACAAGAAGGGCATATACTAAGGAAGAATTAGATATTCTTTTTAAAGAACTGAAAAATTACAATAATTATAAATTTGAGGTAATTTTTAAAATCCTACTAACTACTGGAATAAGAGTTAGTGAGTGAGATTTTATAGATTGAAAAGAATTGCGAGCTAATAATTTTCAAATAATGATAAAAACAGCTAAAAATAATAATCCACGTCCCTTCAAAATAATTGAAAGCAACAATATTGAGTTTTTAAATATTAAAAATTCCATAATTAAAGGATTAAAATTAAATTGAAGTTCAAAAACTATTAAAAATCAATTTCATCTTTTTAATAAATGATTTATTGAAAGAAATCCAAATTTTAAAGCTAAAATTTCCGCACATATATTAAGACATACATTTGTAACCTTAGCTAGTGAAAGTTCCGGGGTCGAAGAAATAGCCAAGGTTATAGGGCATGTTAATTCTAATGTAACGGCTTCAACGTATATTACATATAATCCCATATTGTCAAATAGAAAACTTTCAAAAATGCAAGATACAATATCATCTTTTTTAAATGATAATGGCAATGTTTCTTTAAAAGAATTTAATTGAATTGAGGAATTTCAAAAATTAAAGGTAGAAAATGAATTTTTAAAACAAAAACTTTCAAAAAATACCATAAAATTAAATGAAATTATAGATTTCGATTAATTTGATTTTAATAATTCATAAATAAAATTTTAGTTGCTATAAAATTTTATTTATGAAAAACCTACCAACTTATAAGGATTTAAAAATTAATATTAAAGATATTTTATGAAAAAATAATTTTAAAAATTTCGAGGAATTTCAAAAAGCCTATAGTGCTATTTTTTGTGCTAAATTAGGCTTTTTTTTGAATTCAGTAGGAAAACATAATAAGGATTTCTTTTCTTTGTGCTATAACATAATTTTTTATTATGGTTTTATTAATTATAAAAGAGAGAAAGAATTAATGGATATATTGTCAAAAAATGATTTTAATGTATGGCCGACATATATGATTATGGATGCAGTTATAGGCGTTGATTTAATAGCAAGTAAAAATAATAAAACATATGTAATTCAAGTTAAACCGAATAATATTTTTGAAAATGCCAAATTCATCCAAAAATTCGCCGATAAAAGAAACTATTTGGTAGTTTTTGCTTACAAAAGAAAAGAAAAGTGATTTTTTTTAAATAAATTTAAACAAAAAATTAAATTAATCTAGAAAATATTATAATATATATATGAAGTTATATAGTTTCTTAAAAATAAGAGCAAACTTGAAAGCTTTATTAAGGGACTATATAAAGGGTCTATATTTGGGACAATATATATATATATATATATATATTGCTTAGATAAAAACTTTTTTATGATAAAAATCAACAAAAACAACAAAAAACATATTTTTTGGTTTTTATTCTTTTTATGAACATTTTATTATTTATATAGCATAGACATCAAAAATAAGCACTATATTTTCATATATGAAAAAATAAAATTTTAGAAATGATAAACAAAAAACCATCTTAATTAAGAGGTTTTCTGTTTACATGCTAAGATTGTTTTTGGTATATTTGCCTTGCTTTTTAATTCTTTTTTTCTTGCTTCGAATCGTTTTTAGATTCTATTGTTTCAAATGAAAATTTCACTAAAAATTTCACCTTATCTATTATTCCGTTTTTATTGATAACATTTATTTTGAAAATAAAGTCTTCATTCTTAATTTCTTTTTTTGCCACAACATTTCTAAAGTATTCGTGTATTTTAGAAAATAATGTCTTTATTTCAAAACCAGTAACATTCTTCTTATTTTCAATAAAAAATGTTTTATTGTTCATAGTAAAATAATATGAAATAGCTAGCTTTAAACTAGTTAATTGTTGAATAAAATATTTAAAATCAATGTCATATTTATTTTTATCTTTAAATTTTTTAAACTCATCTTGCAGCTTCACCACTGCAATTTCCTTATCGGAATTTTTATCTAAAGCAAACACAAATTTCTTGTTATCAAAATAACTATCTAAATTATAGCCAGTCTTATAAAACGAGTAGTTTGTCAAAAGATGAACTCCATATTCTCCATTTTGATTCGATATTTCAACTTTCTTGTCCAAATCAAACAATTCGCTTGCTGGTATTTCCTTTTCAAGCACAAATGTTGAAATTGTGTTGTTTTCAGATCTTTCGCTCTTTTCGAATTTAACATCACGTTCGCTATCATATAAGTAATTTACACTTCTCGACTGATTTGTTGAATAAAATATCGAAACACCAGAAATTACACCAATTGATGCAATTATTCCAGAATACATAAAAATAGTTGTCAATAGTTTTTTAATATTCTTTTTAGGTTTTGCCGATAAAGAATTATTCATATCACTTTTAGACTCGATTTTTTTGTTATTCTTTCTCATTAACTACTCCTATATATGTTTTAGCTCTTATCTTCAATTAAAATTTCTTTAATTCTATTAGCTATATTTCTAACTAATTTATCATCATTATTTAAAACCTTATTTTGCAAATAATGAACAAATAATGCCATAATACGATATCTATAAAAATCTAGTGGTTTATGTTTATTATATGATCGTCAAAATTGTTCCTCGATATTTTTATTAACTTTTAAATTTTCAAACATAAATGCAATATCTAAATATCTAGAACTGCGATAAGCAATTGATCAGTCAATCACATAAATACCTTGATTATCATCTCATAAAATATTTTCAAAATTAAGATTATTATGACAATTTGCATCAATCTCAATTTCTTTTATTCAGTTTACAATCTGAGAGATGAGATCATTACTACCAATTTCAATAACTAAATCTTTTTTATTTACATTATCCAAATATCACTTTATTTTTTCATACAATATGTAGTTAGGGAATTGAACATTTGAATCGTGATAGGTTCTCATAATTTTAGCCAATATCTTAATAGTTCTATGAGTTAATTGAAATTTATCCTTTCTAGTTAACCATCTTCAAATAATTTTATTCTCATCTTCATAAATAAAAGTTGGAACAAAATAAAAATCTTCAATTGTCTTAATTTTAAGACGGTTATCAAATTGATTGTGGTGCTTATGCACAATAAATTTGTTGTTAATTATTGAGGTTCTAGTTTTATATACATTTAGGGACTCAGGAATTATATCCTTATTAATTGTTAAATAACGATAATCACTCTTATATTCTGCCTCGCGGTATGTATTAACCAAATATATGTAATCATCAAAAACATCCTTGTCTAAATTAAAATAGTCAATAATCATTTTTTTATCAATTCCAATGTTAATGTGCAGTAGTACAAAAACAAAATATGGGGAATTAAGAGATACGCTATCCATATCCACCAACTTAACAAAGTTATACTTGTTAACTATAATATTATGTTTTTGGATATTGTTATGGCTCAAAACCTGTTCTTCATTTTTGTACTTATGAAGCAATTCATGATATTTTTTGTCTTGAATAATAAACTTATTTCAATTAAATTTTTGCACCTCAATATTACACTCATGAAAACTCTTTACACAATTAAATATTGAATAAATAGTGACCTTTTTAAATTTTATATGAAATAAATCTTCACCCGGAAATCATTTTTTTATATATATTCCGTCTTTAGCAAAAATATAATCCTTAAAATGTTTAATAACAATAAATTCATTCTCACATTCAGCATCAAATTTATGTTTAGGTATTCTTATTTGTACTCAAAGATTATTATACTTAGCAATAAAATATGTCTTATTTAATTCATGACGATAAAAACGGACATGAGAAATTCTCTTTGCAACTTCTTCATCAAAAGTAGTTCTAATCATTTCAAACATTCTTTCAATTTCGAACAAATGCGAGTTATCAATAATATGATTGTTTTTTTCTTCTAAATACATAGATCTTCTTTATAAATTTGCCTTATATTCTTTATCATATTCAACTATTAACTTATCAACCCTATCTAGATAAAGTTTGTCATCAAATGGTTTTATTGCATGTTTATTTATTCATAAAACAATTAATGCATTAACTATAATTTTATGAGCAAGTAAATATTTATGTTCAAAATCATCTCCATAAGCATCCAAAAAAATTTTTTCCTGTTCTTTGCTAAGATTTGATGATTCAATAAAATATGCTAAATCAAAATGTACATCACCCATTGTTGCATACTCTCAATCTGTTATAAATATCCCTTTTTCATTGTCGATAAAGTTAAATAATCATAAATCATTATGAACAGGAGCTGAATTATCAATATTTTTTAAAAATAAGTTAATTTTTTTGTAATGTTTGTCTAAAATTGGAATTTTACGACCTAACTTAGATATTGTTTCGCGATAAACCTTAAACCTTCTAGCTATTTGATTTTCCTTATAAAACTTTAATTTCGAATTATGAAGAGTAATCAATTTATTACCTATCTCTTTTAATTGTTCATTTGTTAATGTATTTGGATTTAGGATATCTCCTGGAATTCATTCATTAATAACCATGGTTTCATCTTCGGATATTGTTTTAGGAACAAAACTAAAACAATTTAAAATACTATTAGGTGTCTTATGATTGAAAGAATCAAACTTTTTTATTTTAATGAATTGTTTATTTTCTTCATCAAAATATGTGGTGTTGGTATATCCTTGATTTTTAACTAACTTCATTCTTATTCCTTAAAAATCAATATTAGATACATATTTAGCATTTTCTTCAATAAAGTCATGTCTTGGTTCAACTTCTTCACCCATTAGTGTTGTAAATACGCGGTCGCAAACAGCTACATCATTAATTTGTACCTGAAGCATTTTTCTAGCATCAGGATTCATAGTGGTTTCTCACAACTGTTCAGCGTCCATTTCTCCAAGCCCTTTATAGCGTTGTATAGAGATAGCTTTTCTATCATCAAATTTGCTTAATATTTCTTCTTTTTGAGCATCGTTGTAGGCGTATTCAACTCTCTTTCCTGCAACTATTTTATATAGTGGAGGTAAGGCTATATATACAAAACCATATTCAATCAACGGTTTTAAATAACGATAAAAGAAGGTTAAAAGCAATGTTGAAATATGAGCACCATCAACGTCAGCGTCAGTCATAATAATAATTTTGTGATATTTTAGTTTATTAATATTAAAATCATGTCCAATACCAGTACCTAAAGCATGAATAATGGTCTGAATTTCTTGATTTGATAAAAATTTAACCTTATCATTTTTTTCAGCATTTATTACCTTTCCTCTTAAAGGCAGTATAGCTTGAATAGATCTATCCCTTCCGCCTTTCGCTGAGCCACCAGCAGAATTCCCTTCGACAATAAATAATTCTCTTATTTCCGCATTCTTAGATGAACAGTCGGCAAGTTTCCCAGGAAGACCGCTAAATTCCAACCCATCTTTTTTTCTTGAAGCTTCCTTGGCAGCATTAGCAGCTAATCTAGCACGTTGTGATTGCAAACATTTGTTAATAATATTTTTAGCAATATTAGGATTTTCAGCTAAATATCTTTCTAAAGACTCTGAAACGACTTTGTTCGTTGCATAACGTGCATTTGCTGAGCCAAATTTTGATTTTGTTTGACCATCAAAAACAGGATCACTATGCTTAATAGAAATAACTGCAATAAGTCCTTCTTTAGAATCCTCTTTGCTTATTTTTTCATTTCCCTTAAACAATCTATTTTCCTCAGCATATTTATTAAAGATTCTTACTATAGAATCATAAAACCCATTTTCATGTGTCCCGCCCTCAGTAGTTTGAATATTATTAGCATATGAAATAACTGTTGATTGATAGGCTTCATTATATTGAAAAGCAACCTCTACTAAAATTTCAACTTGCTTTGGCGGTTTGTTATTAGCAATCTGCTCCTCAGTTGGTTTGTCAACATCACTAAATGTGCCTAAGGCATAAATAACTTCTGGGTTTATAGTCTTTTTACCTTTATTAAGTTCTTTGACGTAGTCAACAATACCCCCATCAAAACAAAAAGTTTTTTTAGTATCTTTTGTTAAATCAATTAGGTTAAACATAAGGCTCTTATTCAAATAAGCCACCTGCTTAATATGATCGCTAATAGTACTAAAATCAAAATCTATTTTATCCATAACTGTATAATCAGGATGGAATTTAATTCTTGTGCCAGTTTCACCGATAGGAACTTCACCAATAACTCTTAAATCATCAATGGGTTTTCCGCCATTTTCATATTTTTGATAATGTAATTTACCTGCTCTTTTTACTCAAACTTCAAAAGAATCACTTAAGGCATTAACCACAGAGGCTCCAACACCGTGTAATCCACCACTAACTTTATAGTTGCTTGAGTCAAACTTTCCGCCAGCATGCAAAACTGTTAAGATTGTTTCAACAGCAGATTTTTGTGTTGAAGGATGGATGTCGACAGGCATGCCACGTCCATTATCCTCAATCTCAATAAAATTATCCTTATGCAAGGTAACGCTTATCTCAGTAGCATAACCAGCCATCGCCTCATCAACCGAGTTATCTAAAATTTCTCAAATAAGATGATGAATTCCTCGATAGCCGGTTGAGCCAATATACATTCCTGGTCTAACACGTACAGGATCTAACCCTTCAAGAACTTGAATATCACTAGCAACATATTTTTTTTCCTCAGGCATTTTTTCTCCTTACAATATAATTGCTTTGCAATTATAATAAATAAATTATATCAAAAAGTCATGAAAAAATGGTTTTATGTAAGCATGGTTAATATTAATAAATGTAAAATTTTCTAATTAATATGTTGTTCCGCCTAACAAGTGATATTTTTCTTTTCATTTTAAGGAATAAAATGCAAATAAACATAACTTTATTAATATATTTTTTAGTATTCTAATATACAAAAACATCAATAACTACAATATTTAACATATATCTATCTTTGCATAATCAACAAGTGCAAAATTTAAACCCTTTTCTTCTCCTACTTTTCGTAAATTGTTATTATTTTTTAGTTATTGGCCTTTTCGAAACCAGTTCCTTTTTAGGACTTTGTCACTTTTTATATTAAATTACCTTTTGCTAAAATATATATTTTTTACATATTTTTTTATATATTAAAGCTGTTAGCTTCTTTTAAATAGCGCTTTTAAATGCCATGGGCGCAATCCCTTATTTGTTTAAAAAGATCTAATCTGTTCTTTTATATTTGACTATCGCACATGATTAAATTTAATTTAAAAAAATCCGGGCACAAGTGTGTCTGGATTTTTTGACCGTGTTTGATTTGTTTTGATATTTTTATTATTTAAACGCGCCTGTTAAACTGCTAGTATCAACATCTTGTCTTTCTACTTCACTGGCTTGAAATAGTGGTTGGTTATAAATATTGTTCTTATTAGCAACAATGTTTGTTCAAAATTTATAAATTTCAGCATTAAAACTTCTTGCTTGAGCATTATAGTTTCTAATAGTTGCATAAATTTCATCTTCTTGAATAGCAATTTCGGTTTGAAATTGAAGATATGATCTATCAGCTTTTAGATTTGGATATTGTTCAATTTGAATATTAATTGCTCTTTGAACTGAATTTAACGTATCTGATACTTTTGCAACGTCTTTTTCTCCCTCTATGTCAACTAATTGTGAACGTAGTTTAATTATTTCTTTCTGAGTTGATTGTTCATATTCGGCATATCCTTTAACAACATCAAGTTGTTTAATCAATGTTGCTCTTCTTTTCTTTTCAGCCGCTTGAATAAGAGAAGATGCCTCTTGAATTCTATTCATTCTTTCAAGTAGTTCATTTCTTTTGCGAATGGCAACTAATAGTATTATTCCGATTGTTATAATACATAAAATTATAAATAACGTTCTTTCGCCTTTAGTTGGTTGTGGAATTTTGATTGAATTATCAACATTAGGCTTAAACCCTTCATTTGATTGAGGTGTTCTTGAATCAAATAGCATATTGCCTCCTTTATGATTAAATAATTATACTATCTAAACATAGCAAAAATTTTATTTATCTCATCTTCACTAATTTTTTCATTTATATAAATATATGTACCGTTGCTATCAATTGATATTTTATAATCTTTATTAGCAATAAGCGATTTTTTTATTCTGTTAACAAACAAAAGGCAATCATCTAGTTCATTACTTCTATTATTATGCAAGCTCTTATTAAAGGCTAAATATTTATCTGTATATTTCGCTGCATCCATAAATGAATTTGAAATTGAATTTTCTCGAAACAGATCACCATATGATACAAAATCATTATCTTCATTTAAGGAAACAGAAGGAATTCAAATAATGAATTTTTCTTCTGTAAATAAATGAAACCTTTCAAATGGCACCTTAATAATAATCCCGCTTTTATATACTTCATCAATAAGTTGCTCTTTTCAATATGAATCAATACTAATCTTTAAAATAAGGGCATTTGAGCGCTTTATTCCAGTATCTTTCTTATATTCTCTATCAATAATTTGTTCTACATATTTAACATATAATTCACGAGCATTATCTTTTGTTTTCATTGAAAACTTATTTCCAGTAATTGCTTTATTAATTACATCAAAATAATTAAAAAAGTCTGTTTTATCCTCACTAACACTAGCATCTTCATAAACATAATCGGATAAATATCTCTCGCCCCGTTTTTCATATTTTTCTGATGCAATATTTGGATTTAAGTATGCCTTAGTTATTGCCTTAAATACAGGTATTAAATTATTTGCAATGATTAAAAGCATTCTTGAATATATGTCGCCAATAGTAATCGGATTATTTAAATCAAATAAAAATCCCATCCAATTATGCAATGAGGAATAACCGATTTTTTCCTCATTATAAACTCTTGAAAGCAATATATTATTTTTATACTTACTAAATAGTGGTCCTGGATAACCAAAATATTGCGCATAGTTAATAAAATTTTCTTGCGTTTTAACCTTAAAATAGTCTATAAAACCAATTTGATTATCATAATTAAAATTGTAATTTTTATAAAATTCAGGTCTTTCGAGTAAAAATTCTCCTTTTCTAAAAAGCTTATTATATTCTTTCTCGTTTAAATATTCTCGAGTTTCAATAAAGCTTAGATCAGAGCGATAATTTGTTGGAATATTTAAGGCATGCATGGGCACTATAAATGGTGTAGGCTCTGTATGATAGGCATAAACAGCTTCTTCTACTCACGAATCCTTAGTCCTAACAGTAATATATCCAACGCCTCGCGTTACAACATCTCTTCATTCTTCAATGTTATATAAAACATCATAAAAATAAGAATTTCTAACTTTATATTTTTCTATCGCACTAAAACCGTAAAAGTCATCTCTATTAAAAATAGGACTAAATTCCTTTTCACAAATTCCATATATTTTTTTAATATCCATTAGTGCTAAAACTTTATTTTTTCATTCCAACATTGAATACTTATTAAAAATTGTTGCTAGTATACTATTATTTTCATTTATTTTTGTTTGAATAATAGATAGCTTTTTACTTTTAAATTCTTTGAAATCTTTAATAGTTTTTTTGTTATTATTAAAGATACGGATAAAAAATAAACCTATTATTAAAAAGAAAAGAAAAATTATCAAACCATTAACAA
The DNA here is from genome assembly GCF_052378275.1 of Mycoplasma sp. 332. NCBI lineage: Bacteria > Bacillati > Mycoplasmatota > Mollicutes > Mycoplasmatales > Mycoplasmataceae > Mycoplasma > Mycoplasma sp. 332. Next base: position 708,819 of record NZ_CP198998.1, on the reverse strand, counting down.
ATTTCCTAGAATTAATTTTGTTTTCCTTCTTGTTCTTGATAATTTCTTGCTCTAGTTCTTTTATTTTATTAATATTTTCATCAACAATTTTAATTTCGTTTTCATTATTCTTATAGACTTCTTCCTCAAAAATTTTATCAAGAGCTGGCTTAATATTAAATGCTAATGGTTCGTATAAAGTATTAATCTGGTTGGAAAAAATTTTATTTCAGTCTATTTTCTTGAATTTGTTTTGTTCTAAAGTACTTGCATTCATATCTTAATTATTCCTTAAAATAGATCCTCTTTATCTTTTATCAAAGTAAAGTTTTGTTTTGGCTTTTCATATTGCTTCTTATTATTAATAGCACTATTAATTTTAAAATCTTTCTTTTTTTCAATGCCTAGATCATCCTGATCAAAAATATTTTCTTTTTTATTAACTTCCTCATTTTTTAAAACAACAGATTCTTCTTGTTTATCAATCAATATTTTTTGTTGCTCATCAATTTTTTTTAGGCCCGCCGGATTAATATCCAAATCACCAGAATTTAGAGTACTAATGTTTCGCTCATCAATTAAGCCATTAGTAATATTTTCTCGATTTTGATCATCATACATTGATGCTTCAAATTCCTGCGTGCTAAAATCAGGTTCATCTGGAATTATACATATACTATCAGCAGTTACCTCTCTCGAATCACTTAAGGCGTTACCATCAAGAATGTATACTTCTTGACTTTGCACTATTGATGTATCATCAATCAGTATTGTCTCCTTGGTGGCATTATCTTCAGAAAAAATATCTTTCTTATCTAAGTTAACATTAAGATTATTTACTTCCATATCTCTTTTTAGCTTTTTATTTCTTAGTGATATTTTCTTCAATTTTAAATCACTAATAAAAAAGAAACATAAGCTAATTACCAAAATAATGATAGGAATGATAAACGATAAAACGATTCCAATCTTATTACCAGGAAAAGCCATCGCCACATATATAAATGAATTAATCAAACCTGCATTTCATTTATTTGGCAATCATAAATTTTGTTCATTCTTAAAATCAGAATACCATTTATCAAATATTGCTAAAAAAGCATTTTTAGAATTATATGGTGCCGGCTTCAATTTAGCATAATAAATTGATGTGCCCAATAAAATTAGCGCAATAAAAATAAACAAAAGCCGCCATAAGCTAAAATGGAAAACACCAACAGAATATGTGTTTTTCATTTTAAAGATATTCTTAATTGCTAAAAAAAACAAATATAGAAAAAAAATAGGAGAAAATAAACCAAAAAACATTCCAAAAGTGTATGTATGTATTGTCGTCAAACCCTTAACATTTAAAAAAGATACAACAGTAAAAAACACAACTATAAAACATATCATAGTCCAAATAAAAGGTTTGTCTTTGGATCAAAAATATGTCTTTTTTCTTTTTATTTTTTTAGGAATTTGCTCTTGTTTTGTATCATTTTCAATATTTGCTTCTGATGCCATATTATCCTCTAAATTTCATATAAAGTTATAACAATCATTGGTTCTTTTGATAGCACCTTAAATATTTTTCTTTTTATACTTTTCCGTAATTTTTCCTGTATTTCTTTTAAATCAATATCATTAGCCTTTTTATCCTTAAATTCTTTAGAAACCATGTCATTAACAATTAGGGTAATAGTTTCTTTGTTGTCTTTAGTGATTATCCCATAAGAAGAAATATGAAGTTGGCCAATTGGTTGTTTGGTTTTATAATCAACTAAAGTGCTTATTGCAATAACTCCGTCTCTCGAAAGATTTTCGCGTTCATTAATTACTTCCTGAGAAATATCGCCAACGCCAAAACCGTCGATAATTGTATCCCCAACAGATTTAATAGAATGTTTTTGGGATATAAGCTCATTGTTTAAAAATTCTGCCACTTTACCATTTTGTAAAATTATACAATTGCCAAAATTCATCCCTGCATCACGCGCTACATGAGATGCAACCACTAAATAACGATAAAGTCCTTGTATAGGAATAAAATATTTTGGTTTTAATGTTTTGATTATATTGTATATATCTTCTTTAGCAGGATTACATGAATAATACTGATCTGAGCTTAATTCAATTAAATTTGGTGTGTTTCTGGCTATTTCATCTAATGTCAATGCGTAATTAACTTCAAGGCCATTTACAGGAGGCGCAATTATTATTACTGCATCATCAGATCTAAGTTTTAAATAAACGTCATTATTTGATGCGATTCTAATAAATCTTAAATATAGCCTTTCAATAGCACCAGTAACAAGAATTACTGCATTCTTTGTTTCATTAGCAACACGATAATCAATGAATTCTGGTAATTGAAGATCTGGATTAATTTTTGATACTAAATTAATAAATTGCGAATAATTTCTTCCATATGTAACAACAGGACGATTATATCTTTTGGCTAGAACTAAAACTTCGTGTGCTGTTATCATATCTTCATCATACAAACCAACTATTATTCTCTTGTTATTAGGGGTTTCCTTGAATTTATATTCAATTTTTTTTGAAATTCAAAGTTTATCTATACTTCTTCCAGGGTAATTCGAATGCCCGGAATCTAAGATTAATAACTGCAATTTCTTTCCATTATTGATAATTTGTCTAATTTTAGGAACATCAGTTTTCCCATAAGGGCCCAAGTCTCCATCAACAAAATTTGCCATAAAGAGAATATTTCCATCCTTATATTCGAAGTTAAAACCTATTTGTCCAATCAATCCACCAGCTAGATCAAAAGGAGTAACAACTACATCATTAAATTCAATAGGCATGCTAATTGTTTTTACATCATAACTATGATTATTGATATTATATTTTGAAATTCTATCCATAATAACAATACGATTAAATGGACTTGTATAAATTTTTAGGTTGGGAATTCTCATTAATAATCAAGGAATAGCAGAAAATGATTCATTTTTAACGTCGGTTATAAACACTCCGACAATATCTTTCTCTCTCTTTACAAGGTAATCATAATTGCAAATTAAAGTATCAATCCCGTTATGCGAATTTATTGGCACCTTAGTTCCTGAATTAATAATAAAAAGTTTTTCATTAATCTCCAAAACATAAGAGTTTTTACCATTTTCATCCAATCCACCTAGTGCAAAAAAATTTATTTTGTTCATATTCCCCCATATCAAAATTATTCATTGAAATCTTATAAGAATTTAATTAAAATAATTTTAGCAACTTTTTTTATTTCTATAAGAAATTAAAAAAAATAAAGCGGTCTACGCTTTATTTAATTAGGAACTCAGCCCACACATAAGTATGATCCGAAAGCACAGAACCGTTTCGAATTTTTTCATCTTGACCAATTTCAATTCCCAATTTTGTTAATTCTTCAACAAGTTTGCTATCCTCTTTTGTTTTATAAATATCAAAGATGCCAGATTCTTCAAGTTTATAATCAGTTTTATAAAAAAGTTTATCATATGGTTCTGAGAATCTTTTGCTTGTACCAAGTGATGTGCTGAATTTTTCAGTGTCACCAAACACAGACTTATATTTTCCTTCAAGTGTACTAAAAACAAATGATTGTTTTCCGTGTTTTATATTAGTGTCTCCACCAAAGAAAATATTGCTTTGAGGTCCATCTATTGAATCAAAATAATCTAATACATTAACTAGTTGTTGGCCCTCTCTATATTCGAATGTTCCAACCCCTTTTTTTGTTTTTTCACCGATTTTTTTATTTGATCTAGAAACCCCTGGAGCGTCAAAATGATCGAATACAAAAGTTAGTTTAACATCTGGTTTTAATTTATATTTAAATTTTATACCATAGGGAGGTCTTGCATATTGGGCCTTTTCACTATTAGAATTAATAGTGAATTCTTGTGTATAACTATAACCAATTTCGCCATTTGAGAATGCTTCTGGTTCCATTTCCTTTGTGTTATATATAACTGCTACATGCTCTGCAACATTAGGTCCAAATTTATCGCCTTTCAATTTTTTTGAAGCTATGTATGCATACATATTTGAACTTGATAATTTATTCATTTCATCAACAATATTTTTAACACCATCGGCATTATCAACCTCAGTTAGTCCCAAAACATCAAAATTTTCTTGTTTTGCTAGATAAGCAATTCTTTTGGTTTTCTTTTCTTGTTTTGTTAAATCACCCGTGAAATTTAAAATATTTCAATGTCCATATTTAACCTTATTGTCGCCACTTGGATCAGGTTGCAAAGGTTCTTTGTCTTTCTTTTCATCATCTTTATTATGCTCAGTTTCACCAGGATTCTTTGGTAGTGGAGTAGATGAAGAATCACTTGATCCATTATTTTGTTCTTTACTATCGTTGCCCTTACCTTGGCCAGGATCCTTTGTATCCTTATTTTCTTCTTCTTTTTTTTCTTTTTCAGGATTTTGTTTTAAGTCCTGGTAATTATTTCCATTATCTTTTTCTTGGCTTTCCTTTTCTTCTGGCTTTTTGCTATGATCAACATCATTATTATTTTTATTACCGCAACTTGCAGCAATCAATGGCAACAACACAAGTGGTGATGCACATAGTGATAATAATATTTTCATCTTTTTGCTTTTATTTTTCATAATATAAATTTTACTACTTTATAAAAAATATCATCTAGGAGATATATAGTTTAGGTTTGCCCTCTTTTAAATTTGCAATATTTACTATAAAATTTTAAAAAAATAAAATTATAAATTTTTGTTTTTAATTTAAGCTATTTTTTATCAAAATCATAACCTAATTCAAATAACAAATCCTTTATTTCCTGAGCTTTTGCAAAATCTCATTTCTTTGAAGCTAGCTGCATCTCTCTAATTAATTCATTAATGTATGACTTTTTAGCCTTTAATTTATAATCATTACCAAATTTAGAATTTAAAATAAGATCAACATTAATTTTGGGAATCGGTTTAATAACTGTTTTTGGAATAATATTGTGTTCTTTGTTAAACTTTATTTGAATTTCTCTCTTTTTTAAATTATCATCTATAGTTTCTTTCATTGCTTCAGAAACTTTATCAGCAAAGAAAACTACTTTTCCATGGTCGTTTCTTGCGGCTCTACCAACAATTTGAATAAGCGAAGATGTATCTCTTGAAAATCCGTTTAAATCAGCATCCAAAACAATAATTAAACTAACTTCAGGTAAATCAATGCCCTCTTTCAATAAATTAATTCCTATTACAACGTCGAACTTTCCCATGCGAAGACCCGCTAGAATAGCATTTCTTTCAAAAATTTCTAATTCATGATGAATGTAAGCTGATTTAAATTTTTTTTCTTTTAAAAAATCCGAAAATTCTTCTGCGCTTTCTTTTGTCAAGGTTAATATTAATGTTCTTTCGTTTTTTTGAATCTGCGATTTTAGTAAATCATATATTTTGGCTTGTTGATTCTCTTTAAGCATAATCTCAATTTCTGGATCCAACAGCCCAGTTGGCCTAATAATCTGTGTAATAACCTCACCATTAGCATATTCAATTTCTCTTTTTTTGCTTGGTGTTGCAGACATATAAATGCGAGGAAAATCATACTCAAAAAATTCTTCATATTTTAATGGCCTATTATCAAGAGCAGATGGTAAACGGTAACCATATTCAACAAGAGTATCTTTTCTTGATTTATCGCCGAGATACATTCCTTCCAATTGCGGTAATAATAAGTGACTTTCATCGATGTAAATCACAGCATCCTTTGGCAAATAATCAAACATTGTATAAGGTTTTTGACCCGGCAGTCTACGATCAAGATATCTTGAATAATTTTCCATGCCTTTTGTATAACCAAAATCTTCAATAGAAGCAATGTCAGCATTAATGCGCTCATTTAGCCTTTCATACTCAAGAAGTTTGTTATTCGATTTGAAAAAATCTAGCTGGCTAGATAATTCATCTTTAATCTCTGCAGATATCATTTGAATTCAATCTTTATTCATGATATAAGTGGTACATGGAAAAATGGTAGTACTGCTAATAATTTCAATAACATCCTTAGTTATAGAATTAATTATTTTAATACTCTCAATTATATTATTTTCATTAACTTCTATTCTTATTTGGCCATTATGCTTATAACCAGGGCATATTGTTAGAACAGAACCATATGCAGAAAATTCACCAAAATCAATATCAGGATAGATCTTTTTATTTTGATAGCCCATTTGTACTAATGAATATTTTATTTCCTTGATGCTTATGACCATTCCGACATAAATATTTAATAAATATTTCTTGTACTCATGTGGATTAAAAGCGCCATAAATTGCTGCAACAGATGCGACAACAATAGTGTCCCTTCTATTGAGCAATGAATTAAAAGCTGAAATTCTCATTGATTCAATTTCTTTATTAATTGTAGACGACTTTTCAATAAACAAATTATCTTTAGGCAAATAAGATTCAGGACGATAATAATCAAAATATGAAACAAAGTACTCAACTTTATTTTCGGGAAATAGTTCTTTAAGTTCGTTATATAATTGGCTAGCTAAAGTTTTATTATGACTAATCACTAAAGCGGGTCTATTGCTATTTTGAATAACATTGGCCAAGGTGAATGTTTTACCAGACCCTGTAACGCCTAATAAAACTTGATGTTTTTTGCCCTCTTTTAACCCCTGAATTAATTTATCAATTGCTTGGGGTTGGTCGCCAGATGGCTTATAGTCAGAAACAAGTTTAAAATTCTTCATAATTTAAATTATATACTAAGCATATTTATCTATCAGAAACATCCCTTCTATATAAAATTATGATACAATTAGTTAATTATGAAGATAGCAAAAAAAATATTATTAACATTAACAAGTATTTCTGTTCCTTGCATCTCTACTGCTCTTGTTGTTTCGTGTTCGAGAGGCGAATCATTGAATGATTTTGCGAAAGCATTCGTTTTAGGAACGGCTGGTAGAGAAAACTATAAAAAAGATACTAAAACACTAGATTTAAGCAAAACTAATCTAAAGGTTATTCCAGCTGGAGCCTTCTCAGGAAATTCATTACATGGTTTGTTTTTAAACACTAATGAACAATCGCATGCAGCTCCTGAATTTCTTGCTGCACCAGGAATCTTTGATATTAAAAAAAATGAGATTAATATAGAAAAAATTATTCTTCCTAGCAGTTTAGAAATTATTGAAAAAGGTGCTTTTGCCAATTTAGGATTAAAAGAAATTCAATTTGATATTTCTTCAAATAACCTAACAAAAATTGAAGATGAAGCTTTTGCAAACAACAGATTAACTAAAGTAGAACTACCATCATCAATTGCAGAAATAAATGAAAAAGCATTCTATAACAATCAAATAACTTCAATCAATATCGAAGCCGCGGCAAGACTAAAAAAACTAAGTTTTGGTGTTCTCGCTAAAAATAAATTAACTCAAATAAATTTAAAGAACATTAACACTATTGAAGACTCGGCATTGGCGCTAAATGAATTTGCAATGCTTAACTTACCAAAAAATGTTACTCGTGTTTCAGAAAAAATGTTTTTCTTCTTTGGAAAAAATAGTGATGCTCATAGCGTAGAATTAACCATTGAAAATGATACTGTTAAAAAACAACTAACTAACGCGCTTAAAGAAAATAATGATCTTCACTATTCAATCAAATAATTTTTGATCAGCTAAATGGCTGATTTTTTTATTTATTTTTTTGTTTTTCGGATTAAAAACTATTTAATTATTCTGATTTTAAGCTAAAACCTAATTATCCAAAATTAATTAGGAATAACTTTATTAAATATTTAATTTATTTGATCATAAGCATTAAAATTTTAATCTTAAAGATTGTTTTATTAAACGATATAATTTCATAATTAAATATTAAGAAACAATATAAAAATATCCTTGCTTTATTTGCCTATTAATTCTTAAAAATTATTCATTAATCTTTATTATCTATTGCATAACAAAGAAGGCACTTATATTATGCTGCTCCCCAAAAAGGTGAGGAAATATCCACGAAAAATAACATTTGCACATTATAGTATTTTTAAAAAGATAGTGCGCCGCTATTATATTAACGCTTATTTTATACTATGAACATAACATAATAATTCTTTTTTTAAAAAATCAATAATTTAATTTTAGATATTTGCTGCTTTAAAGTTTTTTTGCAAATTTCTTCCAAGCTTCTGTATTTCAGCGTAACAAATATAATAAAGTCCTAAATAGTGGATCAATTATTGCAATAGAACTTAAACTTATTAAAAATATTTCTTGACTTATATTATTGCTTCCAAAAAGAATTAAAATATATACAAAACTAGTTTGTAATCCAATCATTGTGAATATAGAAATTAAATTAGGCATTCAAACATCATTGGCTCCCCACAAAGATCTTAATGTTGTTAATGGCCCTACATCCATCAATGATTTAATTGCAAAAATGCTCATTAAAATGTAACAATATTGGTTTATTAATTTTGTCTCTATTGAATATATTTTAAACAAAGGGTAAGTTAAAATAATTCCCAAAATGCCGAATAATAGCTGAACTATAAAACCCGTTTTATAAGCCAAATTACCAATTTTTTTAGCCTTTTCAAGTTTATTTTTTCCGATTTGTGTTGCCACAACAGATGAGGTAACATAACTTAATGCTAGCAAATAAGCAGCGAATAAATCATAGATATTATTCAGAGCCCTTCAAAGACCAATAAACCTATCATTTAATTTAGCGTCCGGAATAGCCTTGGATAATAAATATTGCGAAACAAATCAAATCCCTGTTTCTAGTGAGATCGGGAAACCAATTTTAAGAATTTCCTTAATATATTTATTATTCCATGTTTCTTTAAACTTAATTTTATGGTTCTTGACAACATATTTTTTCACTAAGATACTAGATATCACAATATTAATTAATGAACCTATGATAATTTCAAGTGAGGCTAGGAATGCATTTTTTATTACAAATAGAATCATAAAAATTCAAATTGTTCTAACAATTGTTCCAACAATTACGCCAATTATAGCAAGTTTATTTTTCTTTATTGCTTGTAATGAAGAATTCATTATAAAGGCAATGGAAGTTATAAAAATATCAATAGTACCAATTCTTAAAAATTTTATAGCAAAACTATGTTCATTTTTAACTTCTACTTCAACATTAGTTGGAATATAATTGATCCCATCAGCAAATCCACCAACAAATATTTTATGATTTAAATCAAGTTGATAAACCTGCTCTAATTTTAAGTTAGATTTCTTTAAATTACTTATAAAATTGTTATAGTCAACTTCCTTTTTTCAACCAATAATAAAAGTATTTTTAGCACCTGAAAGTGATAAAAGTTTAGGAGCACTAAAAAATACAATTAAATATATTACGCCATTCAAAATTAGTGATAAATAAAAAGCTGATCAAAGAAGTTTTGCAATTTCTTTTTGCTTTCCTTGACCATAAAGATTGGATGCTACAACTAAAACACCAAGTTGGAATAATAATGGTAAGAAAGTTATTATTTTATATACAACAAATATCTTTGCAAAAGTATAAAAATAATAGCCATTGTAAGACCCATCAGCATGATAAACACGATTATAAAAACTGACAGCTAATGATCCCGCAATGGTGACTGTGGCAAAAAATAATGTCTGAATAAAAATGGGAAAAGATAACCTTAAAAGATATTTGAAGTTATATTTTTGTTTAAAATACTTGTCGTTTTCAATTGCTTTAATATTCATAGTTTATCTATTAATTTTACTAAAAACATAATTATAATTTTTATAATAAAATATATAGATAAAATCATATCAAAACATATAGGAGAAATTATGGGTTTCTGGTCAAAACTAAAAGATAAACTTTTTGGAACAAAAGAGGAAAGAATTGCAAAAAAACAAGCTAAAATAGAAAGTAAGGAAAAGAAAAATCTTGCAAAAGAATTAAACAAAAAAAATAAATTAGAAAATTACATAGCAGGTTTATCTAAATCAAATTCCTCATTCATTGAAAGCATTAAACAAATACAAAATAGGCATAATAAAATTGATGATAATTTCTTTGATGAACTCGAAGAATTACTTATTATGTCAGATATTTCAATAAAATTAGTTCAAATAATAATTAACGAATGTAAAAAAGAAGTTAAAAACGAAAATATTCAAGACCCTAAATTGATTAATGAAATTATTGCAGACAAATTATTCACTTTCTACGCCTCTAATTCAATTATTGATACAAGTCTTAATGTTCAAGACAACCGAATTAATGTAATTTTGGTTGTCGGTGTTAATGGCTCTGGTAAAACTACTTCAATATCTAAAATCGCTCACAAGTTAATTCAAGAACAAAAAAAAGTTTTAATTGCTGCTGCGGATACATTTAGAGCTGCAGCCGTTGAACAGTTGGAGATATGGGCTAATAAAGTTGGCGCAGATATAGTAAAACCGCTTAACAATGAAACAGATCCTGCGGCAGTTGTTTATCGCGCAATTGATAAAGTTAAAAACGATAATTATGATGTTCTAATAATTGATACTGCAGGAAGATTGCAAAACAAAATTAACCTTATGCATGAATTAGCTAAAATTAATAAAGTACTGCAATCCAAAATACCAGGCGCTCCTCATGAAAGTTTATTAGTTTTAGATGCTACAACTGGCCAAAACGGTATTTCACAAGCAAAAGCTTTTGGCGAAGCGACAAATCTAACTGGAATTATTTTGACAAAAATGGACGGAACCTCAAAGGGAGGGATTGTATTAACAATTAAAGATGAAATTAATCTAGCCGTAAAATTCATAGGCTTAGGGGAAGGGATAGATGATTTAGCCGAATTTGATCTTGATTCATATATTTATGGTTTAATGAAGGGTATAAATGAATAATGGAAGATATTGAAGAAAGAGAAAAAATTATTAAATTGTTTGATAAATATGGGCAATTATTACCACAATCACAAAAGCAAGCCCTATATCTCCATTTAATTGAAGATTTATCTTTTGCTGAAATTGCCGATGAGTTGGCAATGTCAAGACCGGGCGCATTTGATGCTGTTAAAAAAGCAAGGCAAAAACTTATATTGCTTGATAAGAAACTGGGTTAAAAGTACTTATTTTGTTGAGTTAAAATAGTTATATTAATTTTAAAAAATATATAATTTTAAAAATAGTAAAACTTTTTAGAGGAGTTATTTAATGTCTTATAAATATAAAAGGGTTTTAATAAAACTTTCAGGAGAAGGATTGGCAAATAAAGAAAAACATTTAGCTATTGACTATGAGCTAGTTGAAAAATTTGCTAAACAACTTAAAGTTATTATTGCCAATAATGTCGAGGTTGCAATTGTTGTTGGCGGCGGTAATTTTTGAAGGGGAACAAGCGCTGCGAAAAATGGTATTCAAAGAGTTAGAGCTGATTACATTGGTATGCTAGCAACGACTATGAACGCACTTGCCTTACAATCAGGTTTCGAACATAACGGATTACAAACTAGAGTATTATCTTCATTAACACTAGATCCCAAGGTTTGCGAGGTTTATATAAACGAAAAGGCTAAAAAATACCTAAAAAGTGGCGAGGTAGTAATTTTTGCTGGCGGAACTGGTAGACCTTTTTTTACAACAGACACCGCTTCAACATTATATGCTTCCGAAATAGAAGCTGATGCAATATTAATGGGTAAAAACAATATTGATGGTGTGTATGATAGTGACCCTAAATTCAATAAAAATGCAATTAAATTCAATACATTAACTTATGATGAATTGCTTGAAAAAGACCTTAAGGTTATTGATCAAACCGCTGCATCAATGGCAAAAGAAAATAATATTGATATAATAGTTTTTGATATTAATGAAAATGAAGCATTATTAAGAGCAATTGAAAATAAGATACCAAATACAATCATTGCTAATAAAAAATAGAGGAATTATGGAGTTAAGTTTTTATATAGAAGATTTAAAAAAGAATATTAAAAAAACAATCGACAATTTTGAAGTGCAATCATTAAAAGTTGCTGTCGGAAAAGCAAACCCCGCTTTGATTAATAAAATTAAAATTAATTACTATGAATCGTGAATGAATTTAGATGAATTAGCTTCAATAAGTTCAAATGGACCATTAGAATTATTAGTTAAACCTTATGATATGGCAATTCTAAAAATAGTTGAAAAAACTCTTATAGACCAAAAACTAAATATTACTATTATTAATATGGGACATCAATTAAGATTAATTTATCCGCAAATGACAACAGAAAAACGTATGGAAATGACTAAATTATTAAATCAAATCGCTGAACAAGCAAAGGTGGGGATAAGACAAATCCGCCAGGATATTAATAAACACATCAAAGCAGATAAAGAACTGTCAGAAGATCTACAAAAGAATTATTTGGACCAAATCCAAAAAGAGATAGACAAATCAATTGAAAACATAAATTCACTAACCAAAATAAAAGAAAAAGATTTAATGACAATTTAATAAAATTAAAATAGTTCATCGGAATTACTGAGAATAAAAAAATAAGTAAATTTATAAGAAGTATACTTGTGCAAAAAGGCAAAACTATAATAAAAGATTAATGTATCTCATTAAAACTAAAAAAGTTTTGTGTAAATCTATTAGACCTTTCTTAAGAAATTTTATTAGGAAGGGTCTTTTAATTATAAAAAATAAAAAAAGAAATAATTAAACTTAAATTATTAATAAATTCACAAACGGGATTTTAACAAATTGTCTCTTTTAATAAAAAACATTGCGCAAAATTCTAAAGGTAGTGTAAAAAAATGTGTAAGTTAATCCCTGACTTACTTTTTAGTAAGTGATTTGAGAATAGCAATTACACAAATGTAAATTTATTATACAAAAACAGGACCTCAATTAAAAACAACTTTATTTCATTTTTCTAATTGATTTTAGATTGCAAAATAAACTATCTTTATTAAAGAGTCATCAGTAGGAAATGAAGTTTTGTTTCTTGATATTTTTCTAATGTTTCTATTCAAATTTTCGATGATATTTGTTGTATAAATGAGCTTTCTAATTTCGGTTAGAAAATTAAAAAAGCAATTAGTTCATCGATGTTTTTTTGTCAACTTTTAAGCACATAGTGATACTTATAATCTCATTTTTCTTTGAAAATATCTAGGAATCTAGATACTTCATCTTAGGGACTATAGATATTTTTGTTTTGTTTACAATTAATGTTTTATATAGTGCATTTTCTATTAATGTTACTTTAATTTATTTGCTTTATCGCTAAACATAATATAAATATAGGCTTCAATAATTTGATTTGTACGTTCATCAATAGATTTTTTTCGATTTTTAAAATCTTCTTCACTTTTAATATCTTTTCAGTCAAGTGTTGGACTAAAAGATATTTCAGTAAAATTACCATCTTTATCCGGTAGCAAGGACATTATTGGTGTGTTTAATGCAAAATTTGTTTTTGATACCATATTATATTTACTTGGATCTTTAACCATTTCATTACTTAATCTTGAGTTATCCGACTTAAACATTAAATCACCATTACCAATCTTGTAAACTAATGTCATATAGTCTGTATTGAAATCCTTATTCATTTTCTTTGAATCTTCGCGCACTTCCTTTGAAGCTTTTTGAGGAATTATGTGTTCATAACTTAATTTTAAATAGCTTAAATCATTTTGACGTTCATCTTCACTTCTAAACTTTTCGTATCAAAACGGCTGTTCGCGCATATTTTTGAAACCGCTAAATACGCGTACAATAATTAATTTATATAGTTTATTTGACACTGGTTTAAATGATGAATTCTCATCAGTTATTTCATAATTAAATTTATTATTAAGATGTTCGCGCAATAATTTAATATTTTTATCGTCTTCATCATTTAACGATAGCATCTTAATAAGTTCTTTATAAATTTGATTAGCAAATTCAACATCTACAGGTTTATTACCTTTGAATAACAATTTATTTGTTTTATTAATTATTGATTTACCTAGAGATTGGCCTTTAAAATCAAGTCCCCATAATGTGTCAAATTTTTCAATTTTGTATAGTACTTTAGACAAAATAATAAGATTTTCTTCATCTAAATCAACATTTGGAAAAAAGTTTAATTTGTTTAGGATTGATATGATTAAAGGAACATAAATAGATTTAGAACCACCCGATGTTATATTATTGATTTGCAAATTAATAAAATTAATATATTTGTAACTTTAATATCCTCTATTACAAAATCTACTATAAAAAATATAAATATAAAACTTTTTTTACATCATTAATAAACTGTTAGTGTCTATAATTATTAAATATGAAAAATATTAAGCTAAGAATAAAGTCAGCAATGATTTTAGCATTAATTTTATTGCCTTTTTTATTTATAACATATTTTGGAAAAATACCAGGAAAAGTTATTGGCTTCTCCTTCTTTGCTATCATTTCTGCATGAGCAACTTATGAGGTTCTTTCTCATAACATTTTAAAAAGATGGGAAAATATTCTTATAGCTATTTTAACAGTATTAGTTTGGGCTTTTCCACTGGATTGGTTCTCAGCGCAACCAGAACATAGTAATTTTATAGGTCTTGCAAAAACAACTGGTTCAAATATATTAATAGTAACAAAACAAATAAAAAAATCAATTTTTTTTGGATATGATAGTCTATCTAAATTTAGAGCATTACAGCTATTGCTAATAATTCTCTTTATAACTTGCATATTTCTAGTAAATCTTTTCATTACTAAAACCATAAAAAGAGACTTTATTTTTTCTTATTTTATTGCTATTTTTTCAACATGATTTATTCCACTTGCTTTTAAAAGCTTGTTTATATATAACGCTGCAAATTTATATTTTGTCTTCGCCATTATTATAATACCAGTTATCACTGATACAATGGCCTATGTCGGCGGTTCTTTATTTGGAAAAAAATTAATTAAACGAGGGATGGCTCCTAAAATAAGTCCAAAGAAGTCATGAGAGGGCGCTTTTGTAGGTTTTATATTTGGATCGATTTTTGTATTTATAACAATGTATTTAGGCCATATAACACAAAACAAAACATTTTCTATTTTTACTAATTGAAAACAATTAGTAGCTGGCATATTCCTTTTACCATTTATATCTATTCTAGGCGATCTTGTTTTTTCGCTAATCAAAAGATTATATAGAATAAAGGATTTTTCAAATTTAATACCAGGGCATGGTGGTTTTATGGATCGTTTTGATTCAACTTCATTTGTTGTAATCATGACTTCAATAATATTATTTATTAATTAGATTTGGAGGTAATTCATATGATGGATGAATATTTTAAACAACTATGTAAAGAGGTAAAATTTGAGCCATCTAATGAATTTGATGGTGCTAAACTTTTATTAGTACATCCTGCTATTAAAGAGGGATTTGAAAACTGAGTTTTTGATGTACAATTTGATCAACATATTAACATCAATGAATATAAGAAATTTCATAAAGCTGTCGAGTCTCGATTTCCAAAATGCCGCATTAATTTAATTATTCAAAATGTTATTTTAGATAAAAAAAACATTGCTGACTATCTAAAATATGTTATTGATAAAAGTTTTCCTTCATTGAATGACATTTCTGGTTTTATAAATTCGGCTCATATAGAAGTGACTGACAATGAAATAAATTTTCTTATTCCATTAAAAACTGCATATGAGAAATTCAAACAAAATAATAACCTAATTGTTCAAGGACTAGAAAAAATAGGATTTGAATTTCTTAAACCTATTTATAAATTAGCTGATAATTCAAATAATAGTAAGAAAAAAACCATAAACAATTTAATAAACTCCTACTCAATTCAGCAAAAAGAGGAATTAAGTTTTTCACAAAAAAATCCAGATAAAAATACAACAAATAGTAGCGGTCAAAAATATTACGCAAAACCTAAGGCTAAATTAGTTGAAATGGATATTGCTACCGCCTTAACAACATTTGAAGAACTAAGAGTTATTGTAAAAGGGGAAATTTATTTTTTAGAATGGAAATCGTTAAAAAATAACAAACGCCTTTTAACATTAAAAATTTCAGATTATAACGAAGCTATTTCTGTCAATTTTATTCAAAACGAATCAGAAGAAAAACCTTCTATCAATGAAGGCGATACTATTTATGTAACAGGTATGCTAACTGATGACAAATTTACACAAGCTAAGGTTATAATGGCATACGGTGCGCAAGCGTTTACCAAAACAGAGCCAATAACTTCATTAGCCGAAGATAATGAGGTTGAAAAAAGAATAGATTTAGCCACAAGAACACACATGAGTGTTCAAGACGGAATTTCTTCCCCAAATGAATATATAAAAGCTGCCATAAAATATGGCCATGAATTTATCGCAATTACGGATTTAGATAATGTGCAAAGTTTCCCATCTTTCTATAATGCCTTAAAAAAAGAAAAAAGAATTAAACCTATATACGGAGCAACACTATCTACAATTTCAAAGAAAAATTTAATTTTTAAGGGATATGAAAAATTTAAGGATTTTGATTTAAAAGAAGCTGAGTACGTTGTTTTTGACCTCGAAACTACAGGACTATCATGCCGCTTTGACGATATTATTGAGTTTGGAGCTACAATAATTAAAAATGGCATAATAGTAGAAAAAATTCAGTTTTTTATCAAAACAAAAAAGACACTAAGCCAAAAAATCAAAGAACTAACCAAAATAAATGAACAACTTTTAGAAGGGGGGCTATCCCCTGAAGAGGGAATTAAAAAAATCCATTCTATTTTAAACGGGCGCATTGGTGTAGCACACAATGCTGCGTTTGATATAAATATGTGTATGGAAAAATTTAGACAATTAGGTCTTGATACAAGCAATCTAATTTGTGTTGACTCCTTGTGGGTTTCATATTTTTTAGATAAAAGTGAAGCAAGGCATAAAATGAATTATGTATGTAAGAGACATAATGTTATTTATACATTTAGCGATGCCCATAGGGCTGATTATGATGCTCATGCTTTGGCTCAAGTCTGATTAAAAATGATCACAAGATTAGCCGTTGAAAAAAACATCTTTAGTGCATCCGAGCTGTTAAATGTTGATGCTACACAATGATCAAACAGAATAATGTCTTCCGAAATAAGAGTATTAGCAAAAAACCAAAGAGGCCTTAAAGAGTTATTCAATATTCTATCTTTATCACTAACAAAAAATTATAATGACGGTCCAAAGTTTTACATTGAGGATAAAATAAAATACAATAATATTTTGTTTGGTTCAGGGGCACATCGCTCAAAATTATGGGACAAAATAATCCTGGGTACAAATGAATCAATAGAAAAAGAAATTGTTAACTTTGATTATATTGAATTGCCACCGATTTCATCTTTTGTGTATTTAGTAGAGGGTGAGGAACTTATCTCATGAGAAAATCTTAAATTCGCATATCATGACTTAATCGAAAAATGCAAAAAGCTTAACAAAATGTGTGTTGCAACATCTGATTCAAGATATGTTTATGATTTTCAAAAAACTATTCATGCCATTTACATTAACGCTCCTTCGCTTGGCGGTGGGGTACATTGATTAAAAAGAAAAACACAACCAAAGTTGCAATATCTAACAACTAGACAAATGTTAGATGAATTCGCTTTTTTAGGCGATGAAAAATTAATTAAAGATATTGTTATTTATAATCCCAAAAAAATTGCTAATCAAATTGAGAACATACAAGTTATTAAAGATAAATTGTATGTTCCGACCTTTGATGATTCACCAACTAAATTGCGTAATTTAGTATATGAAAATCTTTATAAAAAATATGGAAAAAGTCCCGATCCAATAATCATTGAAAGAATAGAAAAAGAGTTAAACCCTATTATTAAGTATGGTTACTCAGTAATTTATTGAATTAGCCATAAATTAGTTAAACGTTCAAATGAAGATGGTTATCAAGTGGGCAGTCGTGGCTCAGTAGGTTCCTCGATAGTAGCTAACCTATCAGAAATATCAGAAGTTAATCCACTTGAACCACATTATTTATGTTTGGAATGCAAATATTTTGAATGAAATAATGATCCCAATATATATTCAGGATGGGATCTCCCTAATAAGAATTGTCCAAATTGCAATAAAAAACTCTCAAAAGATGGGCATAATATACCTTTCGAAACCTTTTTAGGTTTTGAAGCTAACAAAGTTCCGGACATTGATTTAAATTTCAGTGGTGATTATCAACCAAAAATTCACAATTTAGTTAAGGAATTATTTGGTGAAAATCATTCATTCAGGGCCGGAACTATATCTAAAATTGCCTTAAAAACCGCATATGGTTTTTGCCGAAAATATATGGAAGAAGTGCGATTAAGTGAAACGCCGTGATCAAGAACTTTTCTTGATTTCTTAGCAAATAAATCGGCCGGGGTTAAAAGGACAACAGGGCAACACCCGGGAGGAATTATTATTATTCCCAAGGAATTTGATGTTGAGGACTTTACACCTGTTAATTATCCCGCAAATGATGTTAATAGTTCATGAAAAACTACACACCTTAATTTTGAATCCATTCATGATAATGTTTTAAAACTTGATTTACTAGGTCATGATGATCCAACAACAATAAAAATGCTTGAAGATTTAACAAAAACAAATGCCAAAGACATACCAAAATCTGATCCAGAAGTTATGAAGTTATTCTATACAACTGAATCGCTAAAAATCGATCCAAAAATGATTGATGGTGAAACTACAGGTGCTTATGGTTTGCCAGAGTTTGGAACGGGTTTTGTTAGAAACATGTTAAGAGAAGCGCAACCACGCACATTTAATGATTTAATCTTATTAAGTGGTCTAAGTCACGGAACTAATGTGTGGGCCGGAAATGCTGAAGAGTTAGTCAAAAAAGGGTTTAAATTAAAAGACTGTGTATGTTGTCGTGATGATATTATGCAAGAATTAATAAGAAAAAATATCGAGCCATTAAAAGCCTTTGAAATAATGGAAAAAGTCCGTAAGGGTAAGGGCTTATCCGCAGAGCAAGAAGAACTATTAATAAAAAATAATGTTCCAGACTGATACATTAATTCACTAAAAAAAATTGAATATATGTTTCCTAAGGCTCATGCAACGGCTTATGTTATTATGGCCTGAAGAATTGCTTGGTATAAACTTTATTATCCTCTACAATTTTACGCTTCATATTTTTCAATAAGACCAGATGCAATTGATATTGAAACAATGTCAAAAGGGTATACTAGCGTTGATATAAAACTAATGAATTTAAAAAAGAGGAAGAACGATATAAGTAATGCGCTTTCAACAAAAGAGTCAGCATTAATTACCACATTTGAAATAACAAAGGAAATGTATGCTCGGGGATTTAAAATTCAAAACGTTTCTTTATCAATATCTCATTCCAAGGATTGAATTGTTGATGAAAAAACCAAATCCTTAATACCGCCATTTATTGTTGTTGATGGACTAGGTGATACCGTTGCAGAACAAATAGTTAATGCTCGAAATCAGCAAGAATTTTTATCTATCGAAGATCTTTGCCAGAGAGGAAAAGTAAATTCTAAGATTTGTTCCGAACTAAAAAAACTAGGTATATTAGATAATTTAAATGATACAAATCAAGTTGAATTATTTTAACAAAATAACCTTTTAATTATAATTAAAAAACGTCTTGTATGTATTCAACATAAAAGACGTTTTTATTTATTTTCTTCTTAATTTTTTCAACGCATTAATTGCAGCATTGGTTTCGGCTTCTTTTTTAGATTTACCATAACCCTCGCCATATCTTTGAGATTCATGCAACACAATAGAACCAAATTCATTGTTAGGAAGCATTTCGGTAACATACTCAATTCTAGAATGACTAAATTGTTGTAATAATTCTTGCAACTCGCTTTTAGGATGCACATGGGTTTTGTTACATTGCAAATTAAATGATTCTCATAATGTTAGGTCAGTAATTTTCTTTACCCCCTCAATACCATAAACCAAATATATAGCACCTATAAATGCTTCATAAAGATTAGATTTCGTTTTGATATTAGTTCCATTAGAAAATGCAGAATTACCATATCTTAATCATTTAAATAATGAGTACTTTTCAACAATTTTGGCAAGGTTATTTTTATCTACTATACTACTTCTTAATTTACTTGCTAAACCTGCCTCATATTGCGGAAATTTATTGGCAATTCAACTTGTTACAACAAATTGTAATACACCATCTCCAATGAATTCAAGATATTCATTATGAGGTCTTGTCTTATGTTCGTTCGTAAAAGATTTATGTGTAAATGCAGTTATTAAAATAAACAAATGTTCATCACTTAATTCTTTTGTTTTTACTCCCAATTGTTTTAAAAAGGGCAAGACATTATCTAGGATTTTTAAATCACTACCATTAAATTTCATTATTTTCAATATCCCCCAATTGCTTTGAAAGGTTCTTTATAAAATCTTCCTTTTCTAGCAAAAGCTTAATTTGGTTTAATGCGTTTTCAAATGCTAATTCATCAGAACCGCCGTGAGCTTTAACAACAATTTTTTCTAAACCAATTATATATGCACCGCCAATATTTCGGTAGTCAAATTTTTCTTTAAATTTTTTCAAATCATTTTTCAAAAAAAGACCCGCTATCTTTGTTTTTATATTTTTATAAATTATTTTCTTGAGAAGTTTCCCAAAATTAATAAATGAAGATTCAAGAGTTTTTAGAAATATATTTCCTTGTTGTCCTTCAGCTAAAATAATATCAACCTTTCCGGCAATAGCATCGTTAGGCTCAATAAATCCATAAAAATTAATTTTCTTATTTTCCTTTAATAGCGTGTAAGCGTTTTTGATATTTTGGCTACCCTTATATTCCTCAGTGCCAACATTTAACAATCCAATACTTGGGTTAAATTTTTTAAAAATTAATTCAAAATATTTACTAGCTACAATAGCTCAGTTGTTAATATATTGAGCTGGTGTATCAATATTTGCGCCGGCATCTAATAACAGGGAAAAATGGTCAGACATTGTAGGCAATATGGGCATAAAAGCAGGTCTAAAAACGTTTGGTAATCTTTTTGTTTTTAGGGTTGCTAATGAAATAAAAGACCCGCTATCACCGCTGCTCAAGATTGCATCAAAATCATTCTCATTTAAATAATTAAAAGCATCCAACATTGATGATGGCTTTTTTAAAACGTCTCTTATTGAAGAATTGATGGTTGCTAAATTGGGTGAATCAATAATTATAAAATCTTCTTTTTTTATTAAATAAGTATTGTTTTTAATTTCTTTTTCAATAAGTTTTTTATCGCCAACTAAGGCAATTTGATAATCCTTATTTTTACTCATAAAGGCCAATGCGCCTTGGATTGCTTCTTTATAACCATTATCATTATTCATTACATCGAAAACTATTTTTTTCATTTCAATTCTCCTATTCCGCTGAAATTAAATAAGGATAAATACTTTGACCACCATTGTGTATTTCGATATCTACATCAAAATTTATTTCAATATAATTTTGTAATTCATCTATATCTGACTCAGTAACATCTTGGCCATAAAAAATGTTAACTAATTGCGTTTCGGGAGTAATTAATTCATGAAGTAATTTTATTGCTGCACCATTAAATGTTGGATCTGTATCTTTCAATCTCCCTTCTTTTATAGCCATGAAATCACCGGCTTTAACCTTAATACCGTTGAGTTTAGTAGTTTTAATTGAAGGAGAAACCTCGCCATAATGAATATTTAAAAGAGCATCATTCATTAGTTGTTGATTATCAGAAACACTATTTTCCTCACTATAGTTAAATAAAATACTTAGTGTTTGGGCCTGTGATTTTGTTGGAATTACTATAATTTCTTTATCTTGCACGATAGTTGAGGCTTGTTGGGCTGAGAGGATAATATTTTTATTATTTGGAAGAATAAAAATAGTTTCAGCTCTTACGGCGTTAATAGCGGATACAATGTCATTTATTGATGGGTTATTAGTTTGCCCACCTTCAACAATATACGAGACACCATTTTCTTTCAAAAGATCAATAATGCCAGTTCCAGAATTGCATGAGATTACAGCGGTCTTTTTTATTGGACCGCAATCATGTTGATTATCGTCACAACATTGATCATTACTATTATTATCATTTTTATTTCTTTTACTATCATTAGCTTGTAAGGTCATATTTTCAATCTTAATTTTTATAAATTGTCCTAAGCTATTGGCAATATTTAAAACATCACCAGGTCTAGTGACATGAATATGAACCTTTAAAAATGAGTCATCCTGCACAAGAACCATTGAACTACCATGTTTCTCTAATTTCGAAATTAATAAATCCTTTTTGAATTTTTTCTTATTTTTTAATTCGACAATAAACTCGGTGCAATAACCAAACTCACCATCAAAAACTTCATTATCAGATATAAATTTATTTACCTCAGTTTGTTTTTCCAAAAGTGTAATAGGTTGACCTTGAAAGTATAAATGCATTCCCTCAAGAATAGCATACAAACCTTCACCTCCTGAATCAGTAACCTCAACTTCTTTTAAAACCGGTAATAGATCAGGTGTATGATCGCAACTTATTCTGGCAAGTTCCACGGCAACACGTGAAACGTCAGTAATATCACTATCAATAAGAATTTTTTCTTTTAACCCTTCTGATGTTTGTCTGATAACAGTTAATATTGTCCCCTCAACAGGTTTTAAAACAGCTTTGTAAGCGTATTTATAAGCTTCCTCAAACCCTTTTACCAAATCATAAGAATTTATCTCTTTTTTATCCTTGAAAGCAACTGCGAAACCTTTAAAAATTTGGCTTAAAATTACCCCAGAGTTACCTCTGGCGGAAAATAATAATGATTGACCTATTTGACTGGAAATATCAGAAATATTGCTAAATTCATCTGCCTTAATATTTTCAACTGCAATAATTGTTGATGTCATATTCGATCCTGTATCACCATCAGGCACAGGGAAAACATTCAATGCATTAATAAGATTTTGCTTGTTGCTTAAATTATAAGCACCAGACAAAATAGCGCCCAGCCATTGTTTTCCGTTAATTTTTTTCATTACTTATTCCTTTTATAAAAACACAAAGTTTTGATAATTTTATATTTTCGCTTTTTAGTTTATAGGTTAAGATTTGGTATATTTCTTCCACTAGGTTTTTTGCATTTAAGTTTATCAAAATTATTAATCCAATAGTTACAGAAATTCCGTTTTTTTGTTTCGGCATCTTTTCCACAACTATTCCTGTATTAGCAAAATTAACCATATTTGTTTCATCCAAAGCCTTAAAATCAACTACACCAGCAATTGAACCAATTCAGTTCTTAATATCTGTTTCTAATTTTTCTAACATTGAAACCTCTAACATTAATTTTTGATGTAACTTCTTTTTATTGGAAACATATTAGTTAGTTTAGCTACTTCTTTTTTAATAACTGTTTTTAAATTCTCATTATTTGGATCTCTTAACAACTTATCCATTAGGTTAGCTAAAATGATAAATTCATCTTCTCCAAAACCACGAGAAGTCATGGCGGCCGATCCTAATCTAATGCCGCTAGATACTAATGGTGTTTCTGTATCGTTCGGTATTGAATTCTTATTAACGGTGATATTGCATTCTTGTAATACTCTTGATGCTTCTTTGCCAGTTAAACCATATGTACTTTTAACATCAATCATAAAAAGATGATTTGCTGTTAAACCAGAAATAACTTTCGCTCCTTTATTCATAAAAGTTTGACAAAAAACTTTTGAATTAATCAATAACTGTTTTTGATAATCAATAAATTCAGGTTGAAGCGCTTCATAAAAAGAAACAGCTTTACCAGCAATTTGATGAAACAAGGCTCCCCCTTGGCAACCAGGAAAAACTGCCTTATCAATCTTTTTAGCCAATTCTTCATCATTTGTTAGAATAATTGCACCTCTTGTCCCTCTTAGTGTTTTATGAGTTGTTGTCATAATAACATCGGCATAACCTACTGGTGATGGATGCAATTTTGCTATCACTAACCCCGAGATATGCGATATGTCTGCAAATAAATATGCACCTACTTCATCTGCAATATCTCGAAATCTATCAAATTCTACAATTTGCGAATAGGCTGAGTATCCGCATATAATCATTTTAGGTTTAACCTTTTTAGCTATTTTTAAGACTTCATTAAAGTCTATTACTCCATTTTCGTCAACTGAATAAGTATATGATTCATAAAAAATTCCGCTAAAAGAGATTTTGTAACCATGAGTCAAATGACCTCCTGAATCAAGAGAAAGACCTAATACTCTATCGCCCGGTTTTAACAAGGCCATGTAAACAGCAGCGTTAGCAACTGATCCTGAATATGGTTGAACATTTGCAAATTTAGTACCAAAGAGTTTTTTTGCCCTTTCCTGTGCTAATGTTTCAATTTGGTCAATAAATTCACAGCCTCCATAGTATCTTTTATTAGGGTATCCTTCACCATATTTATTTGTCAAACACGATCCAACAGCATTTAGTACTTGCTCAGAAACGTAATTTTCTGAGGCAATTAATTCAATATGGTCAGTTTGTCTCTTTGCTTCATTATTGATTATTTCTGCAATTTCTTTATCAATTAGCGAAATTTTCTTATACATATAATCTCCTTGGAAAGTAAATATTTTATTTTGGCTTAATTTAAAACTAATTTAGATATAAAATAAAAAACTAAACTTAATTTAGTCTAGTAATGTTCTTTTTGCTCTTTCTTCTTGTTCAAACTGTAATTTTTGTTTTTCTTTTTTCTTTTTTTCAATATGTTTAAACACAAGCAATATTGGTAACGATAAAAATGCAAGACCAACAGCTGGCATGACTCTGTAAGGCCACTCTTCAACGCCTGATGAAACTAAGAACGAAGCCATAGCAATTGCGAATGGAACTAAAAAAACGAATGAACTACTGCTATAAACCTTAAATTTAAAAACTATTAAAGAAACAACTGCAGTTTGAATAATAACAATACCAATAGCAATAGGCAAGAGCATAGACCATCTTTCCATTTTTTTTGTTATTTCAAATGCCCATCCATCTCGGCCGAGCAAAATAAATAAAATAAATGAAGGAATTGCTACTAGGAATAAACCAGTTAAAGCTATCTTTCAAGAGCTAGATAATGCTTTTCTTTGCTTTTGAACCTCAAGTGTTCTATAGTTATTAATGTTAATTTTTTTATTTTTTCATTTTTTATTATTGGACATATTGGTACCTCAATACTAATAAAGCTTTATTTTTATTAATTTTATCAAAATTAAAAAAATATTTAACTATAAGGCTTTTTACAATAAACTTACACTTCTTTTAAAAACTAATTTTATATGTTTTAAGGATTAATTTTTATTCTTATTTTTACTCTTAAAACTTTAATAAAAATTACTAA
Organism: Mycoplasma sp. 332; assembly: GCF_052378275.1. Classification (NCBI taxonomy): domain Bacteria; kingdom Bacillati; phylum Mycoplasmatota; class Mollicutes; order Mycoplasmatales; family Mycoplasmataceae; genus Mycoplasma; species Mycoplasma sp. 332. The sequence continues at coordinate 683,441 of NZ_CP198998.1, read as the reverse complement.
CAAACTTGTATTGTAAAATGAATAATCGTGCTTAAAATAAAATGAAAACAATTTATTAATTCATTATAAATTTATTATCAAAAATGGCTTTTATAACAACAACATTGAAAAAAATATTTTTTGCTAAGCCTTTTTAAAAATAGTTATTATAATAATTTATATTATTATTTTTAAGTCTTCATTGAAAAACGGAAAGGAAAATAATGAAATTAATTCAAGTTGAATCACATGGTTTTAAATCCTTTGCTGATAAGGTTACATTAAAATTCGACGGCGGTGTTGTTGCAATTATTGGACCAAATGGCTCAGGTAAATCAAACATTAATGATGCTATCAGATGAGTTTTAGGTGAAACTAGTTCAAAAGTTTTACGTGGTGACAATATGGAGGACGTAATTTTTGCGGGCTCAAAAACGGAAAAGGAAATGAATCGCGCAGAAGTCATACTTACTTTTGATAATCGTGATCGTGCCGCTAATATTCCCCATGATTTTTTTACAATTTCTCGTGTCTTAAATAGAGGAAAAGGTGCCAATGAGTACTATATAAATGGCGAAGTAGCAAGACAAAAGGACATTAAAGAAATTGCTATGCAAAGTGGCATTTCAAAATCATCATTAGCAATTATAGGGCAAGGAACTATTTCTGATATCGCTGAGGCAACACCTGAAAGAAGAAGAGAAATTTTTGAGGAAGCATCTGGAACATCGATGTATCGCTCAAAAAAACAAGAAGCATTGCGCAAATTAGAAAGAACGCAAGAAGCCTTAGATCAAATAGCAATTGTTGTACAGGAATTAGAAAAACAAATAAAACCTTTGCAAAAACAGGCTGAGAAAGCAAAGAAATATAAAATAATGAGCGAACAACTTAAAGAAGTTGAAGTCTCATTGTTAGTTCACGATTTTATGGCTCATTCAGAAAAGTTAGATGAACTAAACGCTAATTCAATGATTTATAGTCAAAAAAAAGAGGACCTTGAAATAAAAATCAAACTTTACAATGATATAACAAAGCAAAAAAACGATCTCATGGTCGAACTCGATGCTGCGATTATTAATCTAACTTCTCGCATTGATGAAATAAGTAGAGAAATTAACGATTTAGAAATAAGATCTGCTAGGGAATCAAAACAACGTGAAATGCTTATTAGTGGAAGTATTGAAGCAAACGTAGAGCAAAAAAGAGAAGCCCTAAAAGACGAATTAAGTAGCCTAAATACAAAAATTTCACTTTCTAAAAATTTTATTAAACAACAAAAAGAAAAAATCAACACCATTAATCAATCTATCTTAAATATTTCAGCTCAAAAAAATGACCTTAAAAGAGAACTAGATAACGACAAAGAAAAGCTACAAAAAATAAATTCAAAATTAGATTATATTCATGAAGTAAAGCAAAGCAAAAGCAATTTACAAAAAGGGACAAAAAATATTGTTGAAAACTCACATTTATTTAAAGGATATAAGGCTCTAGTTTCAGAAATTATAAGCGTTGATGCTAAATTTGGCCTTGCTATTGAAACAATTCTAGCAGGAGCCTTACAACATATAGTTGTTGATAATTCTGAAACAGCTGTTAAGGCTATTGAATTCCTAAAAGAAAATAATGGTGGTAGAGCAACTTTCATTCCATTAGCGTCCATAAATCCTAAATACGTTTCGGAACATCATATTGTTGTAGCCCAAACTCAAAAAGGATTTTTAGGTATTGCATCAGAGTTGGTTTATACTGAACGTGAGTTTGATATTTTAAGAAAATTTTTATTAGGCAATATCTTGATTGCGGATAATATTGAAAATGCTAATAGATTATCACAGCTACTTGAAAAACGTTATATGGTTGTCACTCTCGAAGGAGACATAATTAGAGTTGGTGGTGTTTTAAGTGGGGGGCAAAAAAGCGACAACATATCAGCATTTGGCCTTGATGAGCAAATAAAAAAGATTGAATCACTGAAACCAGAACTGTTAAAAATAATTTCTGAACGACAAACAAAATTAAATGATCTAGAACAAGAAATTCAAAAATTACTTAGTTTATTCTCAAACTTAAGCCTTAATTTATCAAAACAAGAGCTTATACAAAACGATGATTTGGCAAAATTTGATGAATTAAGAATTCAATATGAAAATATATCAAAAGAAAAAATAGAAGAGCTAGAGACTGTTAACATTGCATATGAAATTCAAAAACTAGTACTTGAAAGAAGCCATCTTTTAACAAACAAAACTTCTCAAAATGAATTATTACAAGTTGCTAAAAAAGAGTTTGCAGAAGCAAACGCAAAACAAAGCGCGGCTAATAATGATTTAAATAAACTCATTAGTGAAAATGCTATCCAAATAGCAGAAAAAGCAAAATCAGAAGCAGCTATTAATTATGCAAAACAAAGACTTTCAGAACAATATAATATGCTTTTTGAGACAGCAAAAGAGTTTTATATAGCAGATTTAGATTTCGAAATAGCAAGAAAAATTGTTTCTGATTTAAAAAATGATATAAAAGATCTTGGCCATGTAAGTTTGGACTCAATCGAACAACTCAAAGAAACAGAGGATAGATACGATGAAGTCAAAAAGCAAGAAAAAGATATTGTTGAAGCAAAAACAACAATTGAAGAAGTTATTAGCGAAATGGATAAGATAATAATTGAAAGAATAACTAACACCGTTGATCTTGCAAATAAGGAAATAAAGTTTGTTTTCTCAAAAATGTTCGGTGGTGGAATGGCAGAAATCAGATACACAGATCCAGAGAATCTTCTAGATAGTGGAATTGATGTTGTGGCACAGCCGCCTGGCAAATCTATCAAAAATTTAAAACTTTTTTCTGGGGGTGAGAAAGCACTTATTGCAATTTCTCTGTTGTTCTCGCTATTAAAAGCAAAGCCATTGCCATTATGTATATTAGATGAAGTAGAAGCTGCACTTGATGAAGCAAATGTAATCCGTTTTGCAGAATTCTTACAAAATCTTAAAGAAAAAACACAATTTATCGTTATCACTCATCGCCAAGGCACAATGGAAAGGGTTGATAAACTTTATGGTGCAACAATGCAAAAAAGAGGTGTTACAACTTTCTTTAGCGTAAACTTAGCCGAAGCATCAAGATTAATTGAAAAGAATTAAATTAAAGCAATTAAAAAAGATGCAATATAGGTTTGTTATGTGCAAAAATAGCAAGATAAAAAAGTAGACATTCCTCCTATGAGGTGTCTACTTTTTTTAGGCACTATAAATAATTAAAATAAATTTAGATTTGTGTAATTTCTATTCTCAAATCTCTTACTCAAAAAGTAAGCAAGAGATAAATTTACACAAAATTTACTACACTACCGGTTTGCTTTAAGTGCTGGCTTTGATTCTTTAAAATGAAGGTGATCTGCATTTTTTCTTCAACGGAATGTATATTTAATCAAAAATTCATCTGTTTCTTTATTATCAAAAACCAATCTAGTCAAAAGATATATTTTCTCAGATTTTTCCTCTTTTTTATAATGATGTGTCTGTGCTTTATATTCTAAAACGTAATTTTGATTTTTGTCTCATCTTGTTTCTTTTTCACCTGCGTTAAAAATATTTGTAAAAATTTTATCCATATATTGTGCATAAAATGCATTTTCTGTTTTCTTTTTAGTTTCGGGATTTTTTAACATTGCAATAACTTCGGCTTGAGTATGCAAGGCAGGGTCTAATTTTTCTTTATCTATTTTTATTAAATTTGAACCTTTATTTAATTCTGCGATAAGCGTTCACAATTGTGTTAGTGCAATATTGTAATTGTGCATTTTATGAATTTTTGGGTTTCTTAATAAAGTGTAATATTCATCATTTTTATTTTTTAATCAAGTTTTATAGGTGATTTTTTCACTTAATTCTCGAATTGCATCTTTACGATATTGAATTAATTTATTAAAATCTCCGTGGGTAATTTTTTTGCGCTTTATTTCTTCTTGGGTAATAAATTTATTTTGGTTAAATAATACAAACTTATCTCCAAATTCTTTTAAATCTACAAACCCACCCAACAAAGGTTGTAGCATATTGAAATATCTATCAACGTCTGCTTTGTCTTGCAATAGTTGTTTAATAGTTCTCATTGCAGGATCAGCTGCTTTGTAATATTCACTTATGCTGTTTTTAAAAGTTTCAACACTAAGATTGTTAGAAGTGAATAATGTTTCATCATAAACAAAAGAACTTGTTATACCATTTCATTTATTTTTAATATGTTCCTCAAAGGTATTCAAAATTTCTTCTTGTTGTTCTTTTTCGAATAAAGATAATGTTATATTGTTATTATTACCATTTAAAGAGGCTTGTGTGTTATTTTTTAAATCAGAAACAATGATTTTGGATAATTGTTTTAAATATTCTTGTTGTTTTTGCTTTTGTTTTTTACCATCGATAATGATGTCTTTATTAAAAATAATCTTATCAGTATTTAATGGATTTTTATTTTCTTCTTCTAATGAAAAAGAAAATCTAATTCCCTTTTCCTCTTTTGAGGGGTCGTATTTTTGATATAGATATTGATTATAATAATTATTAACTATCTTTTGAATTTGTTCATTTGAAGGCTCATTATAATCAAAAATAATATCTGGAGCAATGTTTTTGAAAGCATTCTCGTCTAACTTTATAGATGGTTTATGAGGTTTTTTATCATCTGTTGAAGGATTTGTTTGTTTTTGTGAATTTTGTTTTCCTATTTGTCTATTAAAATCCTCTTCTGTAATCGATTTATCGATAGAAGGCTTATTTAATTCTTCTTTATCAAAACCTAACAGTTCAATTGATGAAGGTGTTTGGGGTGTCTTTTTTGGTTTTTGAGAATCTTGCGGATTAACTGGATTTGATGGGTTATTTGGTTTATTTGGTTCTTTTTTTGTAGCACAAGATATTGTCATAATAGGAACTAATAATGCAGATGAAGTTCCTAAAAGAAAAAGTTTAGATTTTTTTGTCATCTTATTACTCCTTAATATAAAAAATATTTATTGTAATATTATATATATATATATATATGTTGCATTTTTATGCAATTTTGATACGTAAGACATAACAAATAAAAACAATTCACTTTTTAAAAAGATTTTAAAGTCAATAATCAATTATTAAAAATATATTCTTATCTATATTTTTTTAACAAAAACCCATATTTATTGAAGCTATTTCTATGATTTACTTTGTGTTAATATTTTTTTAAAAATTAATAAAAATAAAAAAGGCTTGAATTCAATAAAACTTTCAAGTTTTTTGTTTCATCAGGTTTTTTAATTTTCTTATTAATTTTTAAATTTAATAAGAAGTAACTACTTTTTTAAGGGTATATTTTTAAGGGTAATGGTGGTATAATTAAATATATATTTTTTACATTATAGAGGTATATATGTACGGTCTTGTTTTTTATCTAAAAAAAGAATTATTAATTAGAGAATATGGAGTCGGCGAAGAAAATTATAAACAAGCATATGAAGAAATAAGGGATATTTTAAGACACTATGGTTTTCACTGATTGTCAAACAGCTTTTATTTCTCGCGTTCAATAAATAATTTATTACAAATTACAAAAGCCTTACAACATATAAAAACTATTCCTTGATTTAAAAAATCACTCGTTTCGCTTCATGTTTTTAAAATGGAAGACTTATCAAACTTTACTGAATATATAATTGATGAAAAGTAAGTTTTTGACTTACTTTTTTAAATTTAAATTTTATTAAGATTTCTTTTCTAGTAAAACTAGAGTTTCAATATGTTGAGTTTGTGGAAACATATCATAAGGCTGTACTTCTATTAATTCATATCCGAAACTTGTTATATTCTGTAGATCACGAACTAATGTTTTAGGCTCACAACTTAAATATATTATTTTCTTAATATCAGAATCCTTAATTGATTTAATAGTTTCTGAATCTAAACCTTCTCGAGGCGGATCAAAAATCACTAGATCAATTTTTTCTTTATTTAAAATAAGCCACTTATTTGCATCATCATTTATTACTTCGATATTAGAAATTTTATTTTCTTTAATATTTTCCATAGCCATTAATGATGATTTTTTGTTTATCTCAACCGAATAAACCTTACGACATTTATGCGCAATAAAGCAAGCGATTGTACCAACTCCACCAAAAGCATCCAAAACGTTCAATTCATTACTAGGTATTCAATCACTTATCTTTTTATATATATTATTCATAACTGTTTCGTTTATTTGATAAAAAGTATCATTAACAACATTAAACACTAATTTTCCAAGTTCATATTTTATACCATTATGATTTAGCAAATTAATCCACTTATTAGAAGTTGTATTAAAGAAAGTTACTTTATAGCTTAGATTGTCCTTTAATAAGGCTTCAAATAATTTTATATTCTCAGGACTTAAATCTTCCTTAATATGAAGAATGATTTCAATACAACAAAATGAGCTTTTTGGCGATCTTAAAGTAATTTTAAATGGTTTAACCTGAAATATAAGATTTTTAAAATCTTTTTCAAAATCTGTTTTTGGACTAATTAGCACTTTTTTATAAAATTCCCTAATTGCAACAACCGCAAGTTCCATTTCTGTTTGCTCAACTAGATCATGGCTATATTTTTTAAAAAAACCTATTTTTGGACCTTTTTCATCATATTTTATTTGCAACGAAATTTTATTGCGGTAAAACCATTGGCAATTTGATTCAAGTATAGGTAAAACTTTTGTGTAATTTAAATTTCTTTCAAATAAATTCTTAATAATATATTGCTTAAATTTTAACTGGTTTTCATAATTAATCCCAGCTAGTGGAGTAGAACCTGTTTCATACAATAAAACTCTCGAAGGTTCCATTTTTTCTCTCAATAATGAACAAGTTCTATATTTTTTTACTTTTGCAAAACAACATTTTTTAGAGCAATATGTTATTTCGATATCAACTTCTTCGTCAGGTAGTAAATTATAAACAAATATAGGAACTTTAAAATCTCTTATTATCCCTAAACCTTCATATGAAAGACCTAAATAAAAGGGTTTTGATTCATTTTTAACCCATTTTAATATTTGTCCTTCTTTTAGTTCGACTTTTCTACTATAACCCATTTTTCACCTTTTTTTACTTTCCTAAACAAAATTTATTAAACATATTATCCAATAGAGATTCGTTATCATGCTCTTTGTTTAAAATTTCTCTAAGTAGTGACCATGCTTTATTAATATCGAGTATTACAATCTCAGGGCCGAAACCTTTATCCATGCTTAAAATCGCATTATTTAATTCAATATAGCATTGCTTTAACAAACCTAATCTTCTAGTATTATAAATTAATTCCCTGTCATTATAATCAAGATTTAAATAGTTTTTTACCAAACTATTCTTTAACTCTCAAATATTTTTATTTTTTGCTGATGTTAATATATAATCAGATGAAACTTTATCATTTAATAAATCACTTTTATTCAATACTGGAATATATATTTTTCCTTTTGACATTTCTTTTATTAATTCATCTTCTTTGTTTTCTTTTTGACCTGGGTTAAATAAATGGACAATAATTTTTGCTTCTTTAATTGCATTTAATGAACGATCTATTCCGATTGATTCTATTTTATCTTGAGTTTTTCTAATTCCTGCAGTATCTATTATTTTAAAAGGAATTCCATTTATTTCATAATCGCCTTCAATAATATCTCTTGTTGTTCCTTCGATATCTGTAACAATTGCTTTTTCTTTATTTAATAATAAATTTAAAATTGAAGATTTCCCGGTATTAGGTCTTCCGACGATAGCTACTTTTATTCCATTATATACATCAGTTGCAAATTCTGATTTTTTTATTATTATTTCAATATATTGTTTTAAATTTGTTATTAACTTTAAAAGTTTTGTTTTATCCATTTGCTCAATATCATTATATTCTGAGTAGTCAATGTTTATTTCTATAATTGAAATAATATTAATTAGTTGCTCTTCTAATTTATTAATTAATTCATTATCTTTATCTTCAAATTGATTAATAGCAATTTCTGCTTGTATATTAGTTTTTGCATGTATAAGAGAATTTATAGCTTCTGCTTTTTCAAGACTAATTTTCCCATTTATGAATGCTCGTCTTGTAAATTCACCGCGGGTTGCTAATCTTGCTCCATTTGAAATTATTAAATTTAAAATTTTATTCGTAACAATTATCCCACCATGAGCATTTATTTCTATTGTATCTTCTCCTACATAGTTTTTATTACCGATAAAAAAACTAACTAATACTTCATCTATTTTTTTGTTGGTTATTGGGTCTATTATAAATCCATAAGTTATTGTTTTATCTTTTCCGATTTTTCCTGTATAAATTTTTTTAATTATACTTATTGCCTCAGGTCCCGATATTCTTATAATTGATATGGCTTGATTAATATTACCAGAAGAAATAGCTGCTATAGTATCATTATAATAATTAATATTCATAGAATTTTAATTATATTAAAATTATTCGAAAATAATTTAAAATAAAAAAGAAAAATATATGTTTATTATTTTGTTTAATTAATAATAAAGATAATAAATGTCGATAAGTCGAAAAAAATAAAAAAACCTTAATTTTAAAAGAAAAAAAGTTTTTTTAGTGTCAATTGTTTTGTTTTTTATTTGCTATTTAATAACATTTCTATTCTTTGTTACTTTATTGCTAAAAACAGAATTATTTTTTTAAAAAGCATTTTGTTAATTAATGCTATACTAATATAAGCAATGTGGAAAAAATGTAAATATTTTTTGTATGTTTTTTTGATAATAAGTATTATGCTATTTATCTTAAGTTTTTCGATTATGTTACCAATAGTTATTAAACCTTTTTACTATTATCATTTATCTAATCTGGATTACAAAAATATCAAATTTAATAATGGTGAACTAAATTATGATCAACTTAAATTAGCATATAACGAACTTTTTGATTATTTAGTTTTGTTTAAAAAATTTGGAACTGGGAAATTAGATTATTCATCTTTAGGGATGGCGCATTTCGCAGATGTGAAAAGACTGATTTTAATAGATTTTATTATTTTGGGTTTTTCTTTATTTACAATTCTTTTAGTTTTTTTAATATCAAAATTTGCAAAAATAAGAATAAAAATTATTAAATCTTGTTTTATTGCTTCGACAATTTTACTAGGGGTGCTGATTATTGTTATAGGGTTGGTAATTAGTAATTATGATGTTGCTTTCCGTAAGTTTCATGAATTATTTTTTGCTGGTAAAACAAATTGAATATTTGAACCTTCAAAAGATGAAATTATTAAAATTTTACCTTCTACTTTTTTTAAGAACAGCGCTATTTTTATAGCATCAGTAATTATTTTTTGAATTTCGCTTTTTGTTTTTTTACAATTGATTTTATTTTTAAAACGAAAAAGAAAACAATCCGTTTTGTTGCATTAAAAAAACCTCCTTCTTTTTTAAAATACAAGAAGGGGGTTTTAATTATCAAATTTTTACTCTTTTTTTCGGGCTTAGGAACATTTGGTCAGACTCTGATATTTTAAAAGTCTTATAAAAATCGTCAGAGTTTTGTACCTGAATGTTTGTTCTCAATATAGCAGGAGCATGAACATCAGAAGCTAATAGTAATTTTTGAAGTTCAGGTCTTTGTTTAGATCTTCAGGTGATAGCATAGTTTATGTAAAAATGTTTTGGGTTGTAATCTTTTTCGCTTTTTGCTGCTTCAAGGGCACATGATAACCCACCTGCATCTGCGATGTTTTCGGATACTGTTAGTCTTCCGTCACATTTACCAACTTCTGTTTTTTTATTATCAAATAATTTAACCATTTTTTCAGCTCTTTTGTTAAATTCTTTTTTATCATCTTCGGTTCACCAATTTACCATATTACCTACTTCATCAAAGTTAGCCCCATTATTATCAAAGGCATGTGATATTTCATGAGCAATAACTGCCCCTATACCACCGTAGTTTGAAGAAGAGGATTGTTTTGAACTATAAAATGGAGATTGTAAAATGCCTGCTGGGAAAACTATTTTATTACTTGAAGGGTTATAATAAGCATTAATTATAGCCGGAGACATTGACCAAAGATTAATATCTTTCTTTTTACCATATTCAGCAAATTTCGCTTTTTGAACAGCCATTGTGAAATTAAGGGCATTTGTTATTAGATCATCATAGCCATTATACTTTTGAACAATAAATTCCTTATAAAAATCTTCAATAATTTCTGGGTAGCCTACATAAACGCCGATTTTAGAAAGTTTTAATATAGCTTTGTCTTTTGTTTGTTTTGATAGTCAGGTGTTTTCTTTTAGGCGGTCCTCGTATATTTTGACCATTTTATGAATCATTTGCTCGACATTCTTTTTGTTTTGGGGACCAAAATATGTTTCACCGTAATATTTACCAAAAGGCATAGAAAAAACATTATCAACAACAAATTTTACGGCTATTTTTTTCTTGCTAAAAGGTTTTCTTTGACCACTTAAAGCTCTTGAAAATTCCCCAGAAATTACTAAGCTTTCATAATCTAATAAGCGAGATAATTCAATTAATGATGAAATATATAGAAAAGCTTTATAAAGTTCAAAATTTTCTTTTGTTAATAATTTCGAATAATTGTCAACTAAATCTTTCGAAACGCAAATAACTTCACTAATGCTATCATTGATTAATGAATTCAAAATATTAGATAAATTTATTTCTTTTATTTTTTTATTGAAATCATCAACTTTTCTAGGGTGATAAATGTTAGTTATAATTGCTCATTCTTGTGCTGAAAGAATATATTTTGATGCCTCGTTATCTCATAGGAGGGCTTTGTTAACTAAATCATTTGCTCATTTTTCATCATTATTTACTTTTAACAGCATTTTTTTAACCATATTAACTCAAATTCTATAAAATGAGTTCTTTTTTTCTTCATCATTATAATAACTTTTTTCTGGAAGGATAACAGAAGGGGTCGAAACAAAAAGGGTTTGTTTTTCGTGGTTTTTAAAATCTGTGTGTATAAAAAAAGGAATAGGAACTTCAAAATTTCTTAAGCATAAGCTAGTGTAGTTATTTTCAATATCATTTCATGATTGATATGATTCTATTTCTTTTAGTATTGGAATAATAGGCTTTATTGAGTGTTTTTTTCTATCGTTTCAATTATTAACTAAATTATAAAATCTAACCATTTCTAGAAGAATTTTATTTTCAGTTATTTCAGATGAGTCGATTGATCATTTTGTTATAAGTTTAGTTTTTAATCTTGTTAAACTTTCATCTAATCTTTCAAACGTGCCGACTGAAGTTTTGTTATCAGCAATTTTATGCTTATCTAATCATTCTCCATTAATTGCCTCAAAAAAATTTTCTTTAATTTTAGCTTTATTCATAATTTACCTTTCAAATTTAATGTTATTTTTTTCTTTCGCTTGAGTAAAACATTTTAATTTTTTTGTTAAATAAAACTTTTTTATAGTTTTTAAAATCTAAATTCTCAAAAACAATTGAGATTTTTAAATGCTCCGCCTTTTTGAGTATAAGACCAATATATAACATTGTTTCTGGGTTATTAAGCATTTTGGTAAGCGACTTATCAAATCATATAATTCCCACTCATTTACCAATTAGTGAAATAATATCATTATTGATTTCGGTTAATTTTATTCCTATAGCCGCCTTTGGATAGTTTTCTTTAATTTGTTCTATTTTTTTCTTAACTCTTAACATACTTTTTTTTGAATTAAGTGAAACTAATTGAACAAAGGAACGATCAATTTTAATAGAATTTTCAATACTTTTATTATCAATATAATTAAAAATAAAATCTTGTATATTTAAAACTTTTCCATGAATATCTTGTGATTTGATGTTTTCATATATTTGCATAAAAAAATTTTTATAAATGTCTAAGGAAGCTATGATATTTTCATCTTTTATATTTAAAATTTCAAATTTTCTTTTAACTAATAATAAATTGAGTTTAGTGTTTTCATCGCCAAAATTATTTATAGACACAGTTTTAAAATCAATATTATTGCTTTGTTTTATTTCGTCAAGTGTATATTCATATTTTTCTTTAAAAATTTTAAAATCTTTGTTATCTTCTATGTTATTTGGAATTCAATAATCAACCATAGGTGTAAGTGTTTTGATAAAGTCAAAGACCGTTTCATAATACAATTGATTTTTGTTGGTTAAAAGCTCATTGTTAAATGAAAAAAAGGTAGAGTAAAGATTTTTGTAAAGAGTAGCAGTGTTTGCAAAGATTTTAGTCGCATAGTAAGAATGGCCGCTTTGAAATCTATCAGAGGGAAAGACGAAAAAGATCTTATTTCAATCAAGAAAAACCTTGACGCCTTTTATTTGATTATAAACGCAACTATCTTGGAAAAGTTTTATAAAGTTATTAATACTATTAATATTTTTTATGTTTAAAATAAAACCACATGCTATATATTTGTTGTTTGGCGAAAAAAGGTAAGAAATGTTGGTGTTTAAAGCCTCGAAAACTTCATTTTTAATAGTATCATTTCTGTTTCAATTAACTGTCATAAAAGCTTTTTGATCATTTATGAAATTTATTTCAAAACTAACCTTTGTTTTGAATGTTGAATGCTTGTTATGTGTTGTTTCAAAACTAATAATCGTATTCTCTTTATTTTTTAAAGCACTTAAAAAAAGAAGTTTATATTTTTTTTCTAAAATCTCACATAAGTCATCTAATTTTCTTCATTTATTATTTAGAAGGTTTAATTTTTTTATAAATGTGGGTTCATTTGAAATGTTGGGAATACCATTCAGATGTTTAATTCTATTTTGTTTCAAATCAATTTCTAAACAGAGGAAACCACTTTCGTTTTTAATATTATTTTGTGTTCTTATTAAAAATAAAATAAATCAAAAAGAAAAAATGAATATTATGGAAGAGAATGCAATAATTCAGATTAGCAAATTAAATTAACTCCTTAGTCATTAAGGTCACCATCTCATTTTTTAATTGAGTGATGCGATTTTTCAAATTGTTTTGTGGTTTTTTGTTGTGGAAAGGTTACAGTAATTATTGAGTCAACCATATCAATAATTTCGCCGCGTCCATAGATTTTATGCATTATATAATCTCCGACAACTAAATGGCTGTTGTTTTGGTGATTTTCTTCAGCAATAGAAAAATCATTTGCAAGTGTTACAGAACCATTTTGTTCTTTTATACCTGCCTCTGATAAAAACCTGCTACGTTTAGTAAAACCAGATCTATTAATTGCAAATGAAAGGAAAAGCTTTTTCTTAGCTCTTGTAATTGCAACGTATGCAAGCCGTCTTTCTTCTTCAAGACCTTCAATATTTTCTTCATGTGTATTTGAATTAGTTAAAAATGTAAAATCTTTACTTGGTGAAATAGAAATTGCTCTTTTTAGAGGGAATAAACCTTCAGCAAGCCCACAAATAAAAACATAATCAAATTCTAATCCCTTAGCATTGTGCACTGTCATCAATGAAACAAAACTTGTTGCATCGTTTTCGACATCTCTATCTGTTATTAGTGTAATTTCTTGTAGATATTCATCTATAGTACCGTGGGAATTGTTTTTTTCCCATAACTCAATAGCATTTATTAAACTTTGAAAATTTTCTTGTTTTGATTCATAATCTTCTTCGGAAATTTTAAATGTATCAAAATAGTTTATTTTTTTATACATAAACTCTTTGAGCGTGCTGCTTATTGAATTAGTTTTTAAGGCTGCTCTTGCTCACCGAATATCATTAATTAGTGAAGCTAATTTTTGAAGTGTAGTTGTTGAAATACTTAAAGTTTCTTGTAGTTCATCAATATGCGCTTCAATTGCATTGAATAATGTTGTACCCTTATTTCTTGCAAATTCAATTAACTTATCAACGGTTACCTCCCCAATTTTTCTTGAAGGTTTATTTATGATACGTAGAAGCATAATTTCACTACCATCATGAATAACTCTTAAGTATGCTAAAGCATCTTTAATTTCTTCACGTTGATAAAATTTGATTGAGCCAAAAAGCTTGTATATTGTACTTTCTCTAATCAAAGCTTCTTCAATTGCTCTTGAGTAGCTATTGGTTCTAAATAAAATAGCAATATTTTTTAATTGCACTCTCGAACGTTTTAATTCTGAAATTTTTCGTGCTATTCACCGGGCTTCAGCTTCTTCGCTATGGCCACAGTAAAATTCAACATCTTCTCCTTCTTCATTTTCTGTATATAAGTTTTTTTCTAGTCTTAATTTATTTTTAATGATTAATTTATTTGCGTAATAAAGAATTTTTTTAGTTGATCGATAATTTTCTTCAAGTTTAATTGTGATAGCATCTGGATAATCCTTGTGAAAATTAATAATTATATTGATATCAGCATTTCTTCAACTATAGATTGTTTGGTCGGGATCTCCTACAATTGTTAATTTATTTGTTGAACAAAGTTTTTGTAGTATTTTGTATTGAATAATGCTTGTGTCTTGAAATTCATCAATTAATAAATAGTCATATCGTTTAGCCCATTTGTTGGCTATATGCTCATATTTTGGGTCATAAAAAAGTTTGTAAACAAAAACTAGTAAGTCATCAAAATCAAGCGCTTTTGATCGTTGCAATCTTTCTTGATAATGTTTGTAAATCAATTCCTTTGTTTCGATAGCTTTTCTTTCTTGTAGAGATAAAGATGTGTCAATATTTTCGTTTTCAATATTTAAAAATTCAAATAATGAATTCTTTTTGTTTTGAATGAATGAAATGATTGAACTATAACTGAATTCATTATTAGATATTTCTAATTCATTATAGACTGATTTAAGGATTGCTTTTTGGTCTATTTCGTCAATAATTTGGAAATCGTTCTCATAACCTAGCAAATGAATTTCATATCTTAATATTTTTGCACAAATAGCATGGAAAGTACTTATGACAGGAAGTTGTTCGGGATTATTCACCATTGTGATAACGCGTTGTTTCATTTCGTTAGCTGCTTTGTTTGAAAAAGTTAGAGCTAAAACGCGTGAAGGTTTTATTCCCAATTCATCAATTAAATAAGATATTTTATATGTTAAAACTCTTGTTTTTCCTGAACCTGCACCAGCAATTATACGAAGTGGTCCGTCATTGTATTCTACTGCTTCTCGTTGTTGTTTATTTAGTTTTTCTAGTTCTATCATCTTCACCCCTTATAATTAAATATACTTTATAATTATAACCTAATTAAACCTATTAATATTTAGTAATAAAAAATAGCCTTAATTTTTGGCTATTTTGTGATATTGATTTTAGGAAGTTCACGTTTTTTTGGTTTAATTTTAAACATTAAATTTTCATCTTCAATAATATCTTCATATCTATTTTTTCAAACGGTTTTTGTTCGCGATAATTTATCATTTCAACTTAGTCTTGTTGATGAAATACCAGAAATAATTAGCAGTATTTGAAGATTTATAGAAATCGTAGCTAGTGCTGTTGGTAATATAACAACAAGCTTTTCAACATTATTTAATTTTCCACCGCGAGCAGCTTTTAAAAATGCATCAGTAGACATTAACATGAAACTCATAAAAACAAAAATTCATAAGAATGCAAATAGTCTTTGCCGATCAAAAATAAATTTAGAAGTTCTTCTTTTTTCTTCATCGGAAAGAATTTTGATTTTACATATTAACATTCCAATTGTTTGGCCTTTTAGTATTGTTGGAATAACAATGTATTCAAATATACATAAAAAAATCATCAATAATAGTCAAAGGCGAAAGTATATTTCTTTTAGTGTGGTACTTTGTGTGCGAAATTCAGCTTTTTTGTAATTGAATATTATAAAAGAAGTCGCTACAATTAAAACTATGAAAATAAGAAGATCAATTAATGTAGCTAATAATCTTATTCAAAAATTAGCCTTAACATTTTGCTTTATGGTCATATAAATTTTTTAATAATGTGGTCTCATTTTTTACTAAAACCAGACGTTAAATCATAAAGTTTTTGAATATTAAATTCTTTAAAAAAGTGATTTATTTGGAGTTGCTCTACTCAAAAAGGTCTTAGTATTGAAATTTCTTGAATAAGAGAGTTTTTAATGCTAATTAGTGTTTTTTCATCTAATGGATTCTTATTATGTTTTAATGAGCCGACAATTGCAGCAATATAATAGCAATAATTTAGACATTTAGCCAATTCAAGAGCATTTTTAGTTTCAATATCTATTGTATTAAAGGAATTGAATATATTATTTCAATTGCGAGTCAAGGATTTAGGGTTAAAAATTAATGGATTATCATTATTATTAATGATTCATGTGTCTTCGAAAAAAGCATATGTTTTTGAATAAAGAAGGCTTTGAAAAACAGGATTGGGTGAATATTCTAGATTGAGATCCTTTGTTTTAGGTAAGAAAAAAACTTTCTTTAAAATATTTGTCTTAACAATTGAATTGAACATAAAAGGGCTAGTTAATATAAAAGGTAGTTTATTGGTTTCTAAATTGACTAAACCTAACATTGATAAGTGGGCTGACTTAAATAATAATTTGTTTATTACTTGGTTATATCCGGGAACTTGTATGAAATCTGCTTTTTTGGGCGAAGATTTAATAAAATTATCAAATCTTTGAATAAACTCATTTTTTAAATTGGCATATGAGTAAAGAATAAACGTATAAGGGGTTTCAATAAGATCTAAAGCTTGTTTTATTACAACATCGAAATGTTGATGGCCCGAATTAAAGATAATTTTTAATCTTTCGCCTAGCTTTGATTGTAGTTTATCAATTTCTATATAATCCTTTTCTTTCGGTCTATCAAAGGTCAAAATGATATTAAAATTTTGTGATTTTTGTTTATAGATATTGTAAAAAATTTCATTTAGAGGTATTTTTACGTTGTAAATAGGAATAATTATAGTTAGATTTTTTTTCATTAATATCCTTGTTACATTTTAATTTGTCCAGCAACTCTTGGGAAGGGGATGACATCCTTAATGTTAGCAATACCTGTCACATACATCACTAGTCTTTCAAAACCAATGCCAAAACCACTTGATGGTGCATATCCAAATCTACGCAAGTCTATGTATCATTGCAAGGGTTCTTGTGAAATTTTTAAGTCATGCATTCTTTGAACAAGTTTGCTATATCTTGATTCTCTTTGACTACCGCCAATTAATTCCCCTATCCCTGGAACTAATAAATCAAAAGCTGCAACAGTTTTGTTGTCATCATTTTGGTACATATAAAAAGCTTTAATATCTTTTGGATAATTTGTAACAGCGACTGGCCCATTTACAATTTTTTCAGAAAGGAATTTTTCATGTTCTGAAGCTAGATCCATACCAAAAAAAATGTTTTTTTCTTCAAATTGGTCGCTAAAAGGTTTAAGTTTTTCAACCACATCTTTATAATCAATAACTGTTAGTTTGTTATCAAGAAATCTGTTTAATGTTTCTAGTAGATCAGGATTGTAAGATTGCAATACCTTCATTTCATCTAAATGTTTGCTTATGGTGTTTTTAATGACAGTTTTTAATAAATCATCTGCAAGGTTAATAATATCTTTTAATTCATAAAAAGCAACCTCAGGTTCAATCATTCAAAACTCAGCTAAATGGCGTGATGTGTGCGAATTTTCGGCTCGAAATGTAGGCCCAAAGGTATAAACCTTCTTAAAACTAGCCGCATATGCTTCAGCATGAAGTTGCCCCGTAACTCCTAGGAATGCTTTTTGCTTGAAAAAGTACTCTTTTGTTTCATCATCAACCAACAAAGTTTCGCCAGCTCCTTCACCATCATTTGAAGTGATAATTGGTGATGCCATGTAAAGAAATTCGTGTTCTTGAAAATATTTGTGGATTTCAAAAGAAAGAGTATTTCTTATTAACATTATACTTTTGAATAAGCTTGTTCTATTTCTTAAGTGAGGAATTTCTCTTAAAAAATCAAGTGAAGTTTCTTTTTTTTGTATAGGAAAATCGTTGTCAACTTGATTGATAACAATTAATGTTTCTAAAATAAGTTCAAGCGGTTGTTGGGCATCTGGTGTGAGGTGAATAATTCCTCTAGCAATTAATGAGGTTCCTAGTGAAATTTGCGCGACATTGAGTTTTTGAATCATTTCTCCTTTAACTACTATTTGTAATGTTGCAACAGTACTCCCATCATTAATAGTTAAGAATCTAATTTTTTCATTTCCTCTATTAGAAACTAATCAACCTTTAACCTCAAACTTTTCATTTTCTCTTATTGTTTCAATGTTTTGTAATAACTTTTTAATTGTCATAACATTGCTCCTAACCAATTCTTTTAATCTAATTTATAATTTATAATTATACTTAAATTTTGTTACTATTTAATTTTTGATAACATTATTAAATGTTTAAATGTTTTTATTCTTAAATTTAAAAGAAAAAATAGGATTAACCTATTTATGATTTTGTTGCTTCGAAATAGTAGGCTGCAATCTTTGTTCGCAGGTTGTTTTCGATAATTGGATATGTGAATAAATGATAATTCTCATTTGTCGAGGGTTGCTTGAAAATAGATTTGGCAATTTCATCATTTCCAAAATACCATTCATCTAAAAATTTATATGTTAAAAGATCTGTTGGTGTATATGAAATATATTCAAAGTTTATTAGTTCACCTAAGTCGCTTTTAGTAAAAACTTCTTCAAAACTATCTGAAAAAATATCTGTTCCCTTATCAGAATTATTTCTTATAATTCGTAAAAATTCAATATTATCCTCAGTAATTTTACTTTTAAAACTTCTTAAGAATTTTTTTCAATTTTCCAGATTGTTTCAATCAATACTTTTTAATTTTTGTGATTTTGAAAGAAGTTTGATAATTTCTTGTCTGCTATCACTGTTGAAAATTAACGTTAAAGTATCGATGGAACTATTTAGGTCTTCATTGGTCAGGAATTTTTTTAATGTTTCAAAGAAACGCTTTTCTAGTAATTTCAATCTTTTTTCAATGCTCTCGGCCGATCTGATAATAACGTTGTTGTTATTATATATCAAAGAGCTAATGCTATCTAAAAATTTGGAAGTGTCTTCATCGCTTAGCTTATGGGATATAATTCAACCATCGACAAGGTAATAATTGTTTTTAGGGCGCACAAACCTAATTGTTCCTTCTTCAACTGAAGCAAAATTATCTTCTGAATAATAAGCGTCTAAGGCATCGCCATTATAAATAACTGATGAATCTGAGCGTCCTTGTTTTGGTTCAATAAGGTAGTTAAGCAATTCTAATCCATCGCCACTTAGGTGATTATATGCTGTGTTTTTAATATCATAACCAGAAGAATTTTTGACAAATTCTACGAAAGAATCAATTGCTAGCTTGTAATTATTCTCGTTAAAGTCAAAGAGTTTTCCCTCTCCATTGAAGGTGAATAATTGTTTTCAATTTTTGTTGTCTCGCGATTTATAATTGATGGCCCCAATCATTAAGTTATCAACAAACGCATTAGTTCAACCAATGTGTTGATATTTATTTTCCTTTAGGGTATCAAAAATTTGATTTCAATCGAGTTGCATTGATTTATTTTCTAATTCTTGAATTGAGGAATTGTTTAGTGTTAAATTAGGTCTACTATTTTTATTAACATTATATGCAACTCCCTTGTCTTGCGCATAATAAGGTATAAAGAAGTCATAAAAATGTTCTCATTGGGTGCTAGTATTACTTTTTCAAAGTTTTTTATTTTTGTCTAAAATAAAACCTTTTGAATCTAATTCGTGTTTAGGTAGGTTTACTAGCTTATTGTATATTAGATTATCAAAGTTTTCAAGGTGTTTTCTAACATTTTCTGTGTAAAAAAACTTTCTAACATTTCAGTCATTGGCATCACTTTTTCCGTATAATCTAGCAAAATCAACTTTTCTGACTTTTTTTTCTATAATGAGTTGTGCTGTTTGAAAATCACTCCCAACACCAGCAATCGCTTTGTCTTGGGTTAATGCTTGGGTAAATTCGTTGATTTCCTTGAATTCTTTATAGTTGTAGTCTTTTTTTAGTTTTTCTTTTATAGAAGGCGCTAAATAAGATTCGTAATTATAAATACTTGGCCGGTACTTATTTGAAAGTTTAATTGAGATTGCAAAAATAAAAATTATGGTTATAACAAAAAAGGAAAGTATAAATATTAAGACCTTAAAAATTCTTTTGTTCAATTTATAAGACCTCCTTATAAAAATCCTTTTGTGCTTGTTTTTTACTTAAAACTAGGGATTTTTTAGCTAATTTATTTTGTGTTCCTTTAAAAATAATATATAGTGTATTTATAAATATTACTATTAGAAGTGATATTGCACCAATAGCCAGCGATCATGCCTGAAATTGACCTTCATACAATTGTGTTCCTAACGTTTCTGTATTAGAAACAATTCTTGTAATAATAAAATCATCAAATGACAAAGTCATAGTCATAACAAATGTAAAAATTATAGATCCTAGCATATAAATAAAATATGTTTTAAATCATGTTCTAAATTTTGAATATCCTAAATCCTGACTTGCTTCAAAAATATTTTTGGAAAATTTATCGCTTTTAGGTAGCATTATTAAAATTCCGTATGGAAGACACATAACAGTATGTCCAATAATAGATCTAAAAAAACCTTCACTCGTTGCTTTTAGGGTTCCAAAAAATAAGAAGTTTAGAACAATAGCAAGTGTCAATCCTGTAATAACGTCAGGATTTATCATAGGCACATTTGAGGTTGCTTGCACAAAAGATCTTGCCCCTTTATTCTTGTGTCTTCATAGAGCAAAAACAGTTAGTAAGGAGATACTAATAACAAGGACAGAAGTTGCGATCCCAAGAAGAAATGAGTTAACAAATGCTAGACTATGTGATTTAGAAAACAATTCCTTGTATGCATCAAAAGAAGTTCTATTTCAAGTTGTTACTGAAAAAATTCCTTTATCTGAAGGAGAATTAAAACTGTAAATCGTTCCAAAAATTATTGGTATATAAAGAAAAGCAAGAATCACAAAAACATATGAATATTTTAAAAAGTTTTTAAATTTAGTCATAATTTCCTCCTTGTCTTTTTTTTCTAATTAAGAATGGTATTCCATAAATGATTGCATATATTGATAATAGGACTGCAAGAGTGATAATAACTAATGTTGAAGAATTTGCTAAATCAAACGGGTTGGCTGTGTTGGCAAACTGGTTTATTAGGTTACCAATTAGTTGTTTTTGACTGCCATTTGGTAAGAGTTTGTCTGAAATAATAATAGAGGTTGCAGATATCATTAAAACAATTCCGAAACCACTTAATATTGCTTTGGATGTGTAAGGAATTATAACTTTAAAAACTGTTTTAAATTTTGAATACCCTAAATCCTCCGAGGCTTCCAAAATGTTATTTGGCATATCTTTAATAACCTGGTACAATGGTAGAACCATGAATGGTAGATAAAGATAAACCATACCAAAAACAATAAAGAAATTGTTATTTAACTGATTTTCATCGAAAATTGCCGAGAATAAACCTCTAACTGCTAAAGCTTTTGATATTGTAAAAATAGCTAAGGGACTAAGAATTAGAGTTAAACCCAATATTTTAATAATCTTATATTTAGATCTTGAAACAATATATGCATACGGGAAACCGATTATTAGTGATACAGTTGCAGCAAATAATCCAGTCAGCAGAGACCTTCCTATTATTACCCATGTTGAAGGTTTTAGAGCAATTTCTCAATTTTCTAGTTTTGTTTGTCCTTCTAACGGTTTAAATGCATAAATGCATACAAACACCATAGGTAGGATAATAAATAAAACTGCAAAAACAACATATGGAACTATAAATGTAAATTGCAATTTTGACATCGGTGAAGAAAGTTTTTTGATTTTTTTTACATTTCTTGTACTAGACTTCATTTGTTTGACCTAATTCATTTTCTAATAATTCAAGTTTTTTATCTTTCTTCATTAGGTGGATAGCATCAATATCCCAATCCAAAAATACCTCTTTGCCGACAGCGTATTTTGAAGAAGTTTCTACATAAATAATTTTATCCTTACATTGAACCTCATAATTATAGTAGCTGCCTCCATAGGTTGATTTTATAATTTCTCCCGTTAGTTTAGCTTTTGATTTTACTCTTGTTATAATAATATCTTCTGGTCTTATTAGGGCATCCAAACTTTCCCCGGGCTCAAATTCGTCATGAATAGTGTCAAAAGTCCTTGACATAAATTTTACCTTGTTTGCTTTTATGAAAGTAGCGTTAAAAAAGTTTGAATCTCCAATAAAGTTTGCTACTCATTTATTAACTGGAAAATCATAGAGTTCCTTCGGAGTGGTAAATTGTTCTACTTTTCCATCACGAATAACAGCAATTCTATCGCTCAGTTGCAGTGCTTCATTTCGGTCATGAGTTACAAAAATAAAAGTAAGTTTCAGCTTTTGTTGAATATCCCTTAAAAGAGTTTGCATTTTTTCTCTTATTTTAGCATCAAGAGCACTTAATGGTTCGTCTAATAAGAGAATTTCGGGTTCAATAACTAGTGATCTTGCGAGCGCTACTCTTTGTTTCATACCACCTGATAAAAAGTTAACGTTTTTCTTTTCGTTGCCGCTTAAGCCAACGAGATCCATAATTTGTTTAACTTCTTTGTCCATTTCTTCATTAGTAATTTTTCTAGTTAGGTATCTTTTTTCAAATGCCTCAGTTTTTAAGTCAACATAGTTTTCTCAATATGAATATTTAAAGTCCATATCATCAATTCATTGTTGGTATTTTTGTTTCTTTCTTTTTGAAAGCGATGAATTATTATTTAATTCTCTTTCATATAATTCGAATTCTTTGTCGAGATTTTTCATTTTTTGATCGGCAAATTTTCTTCATTTTCTTCTTTGCAGTGTTAATTTATTATGAAATGATTTTGGAAGATTTTCTTTGTTAATTCTCTTAAGTCTTAGACCGTATTTAATATTGTTTTCAACATTTAAGTGCGGAAATAGGGCATAGTCTTGGAATATAGTAGAAACATCCCTTTTATGTGGGGAAAGATCCTTAATATCTTTGCCATGAAGTTTAACTTCTCCACGAGTAACCCATTCAAAACCACCAATAATTCTTAAAATAGTAGTTTTGCCAGATCCAGAAGGTCCTAAAAGAGTAATAAATTCACCTTTTTCGATACTAAGATTGACATTGTCTAAAACTAGTTTGTCTTCAAACTCTTTAACAACATCAACAAGTTCAATGATTGCTGAGTTTGTCTTTTTAACTTTCTTTTTTTCCATAATTATTCCTTTCACCATTATGATTTGGTTATTTGATAATAGTAATCAATCATTTTTGTTCTCAATTCAGGATTGAGCGGCTGATATGGTCTAAAATTTATGTCTTTGTTTTCTTTTATATCAAAAATAGAAATTGCTTTTTGATCTTGATTTTTATTGCTATCAATGAAATAAGTTTCTAATAAAAAGAACTTTATAGTCTTAAAACTAGGTGTGTAATTTATTACATCAAAGTTTGCAACATTTTGTAAATTTTCGTTTGAAAAGGCATTTCTAAAAAATCTATAGTATTTTTTATAAAATGATAAATCAATGTCTTTTAATGATTTGGCAATTTTATTTTTATCTTTTTTGTTAAAAAGATTTTTTTCTATTTCTTCTTCTGAAATCCCACTATTTTTAATTTCTTTATAAACATTATTTATGTATTTATTATATATTTGTTGGTAGCTTAAACTAACATCCCCAAAAACAAGGTTTTTTAGTGTTTCCAGAAGAGCGTCTGATTCTTTATCATCTGTGTCTTGTGAAATGATTCATGCATCAATATTTTTATATGTATTTTTAGGCCGAACAAACGATATATTATTACTTTGATTTAAATTTGCAAAGTTATCCTTTCCATAATAAGCATCAAGTGCATCACCATTATACATTATTGCAACATCAGCTTTTCCACGTGCTGGCTCAATTATGCCCGATACAATTTCCTGTCCATCAGTTATAAGTTTATTTCTTTTTGTGTCTTTTATATTATTGCCAGTTGAAACATTGACAAATTTCGCAAAGTGATCAATAATATTTTTGTAGTTCTCTTTGTTTAAATCTTTTCATTTTCCGAATGAGTTTTTTTGGCTTCCATTGTCAATTAGATTTTTATAAAATTGACCAATCATGGCATTGTCAAGAAATCAATCAGTTCAGTAAAATTTTGGATTTTTATATTTTTTTGATAATGAATTTATTAGATCAAATCAATTTTTTCCGTCTTTAATATCACTAAAATCAGCATTTTCCTTAATATTATTTCTTGTAGATTTTGAAATTTCTGAATTTTCAGGATTATAGGCTATACCTTTGTCAAGAGTAAAATAAGGAATTAAAAATTCATAAAAATGGTCCATACCTTCTTTATTATCTGCTTCGAAGCCAATAACTTCCTTATCTTTATAATAAAGAAAAGGTTTAAAGTTTAACTTGTCAATTTTATTATTTGGATTAATTCTCTTTATTTCCTTTATTATTCAACTATCAAAAAAATCAAATTGTTTTTTTACGTCATTAGTATAAAGATTTAATATGATCTCTTTTTTATTTTTTGCATCATAATTAACATCAAAAACTTTTTTAAAATTAATCTTTTTTAATTTGTTTTCAACGATAAGTTGAGCTATTTGATAATCAGAATTTACCCCTGCTACAGCTTTTTTATTTTTTATTGCTCTTGTAAATTCATCAAGATTCTTAAATGTATGATATGAATAGTTTTTTTTGATCTTGTTAATAGTATTTTTATTAAGGTATGATTCATAGTTATAAATACTTATTTTATAAGGGTTGCTTATTTTTAAAAAAAGCATAATAATAAAAAACACAAAAATAATGCTAATTAAAATAAAGAGGAGTGAAAGCTTTAATTTATGAGTTATTTGAATTTTCATTTTAATATCCAGCTTTCTTAATTTTTTCCTCTTTATCCACTCAATCCTCATCAACTTTAACTCTTAAAAACAAATTAATAGGATGTTTTAAAACACTAGCAATTTTTTCTCTTGAAGACATTGAAATTGTTTTTATTTTTTGCGCCCCTTTACCAATTACAATACCTTTTTGTGATTCGCTTTTTACATAAATAGTAGCTGAAATTGTATACGGAATTGTTTCGCTATCATTTTCTTTAAATTCATCAATTAGCACAGCGATTGAATGCGGCACTTCATGATATAAATTTTTAATTGCATATTCTCTAATAATTTCTTTAGCTATAAATCTAAGAGAGACATCGCTTAATTGATCTTCCTCAAAAGGCAAATCATCTTCATAAGAATATTTTTTAATTTCATCAATTAAATCAATATAGGATTGCTTATAATCTTTGCCAATACCCAAAACGGTATTAATTCCCAAACTTTTTAATTCATGAGCTTTTTCATCTAATTTTATTTTGTTATCAATTAAATCAATTTTAGTTATTATTGCTATTATTTCGCTATCTGTTGTTTCCTTAATTTTGTTAATAATAAATTTATCGCCTTTTCCTATTTCTTCATTAGCTGGCGTTAAAAATAAGACAATATCAACAGCCTTCATTGTCTCATAACTTTTTTGATTTAGCTTTTCTGATAATAAGAATTCTGCTTTATGGACTCCAGGGGTATCAATAAAAATTATTTGGACTTCATCATCATTGTATATACCTTTAATATTATCTCTTGTTGTTTGGGCAACATTGGAAACTATTGCTAACTCAAAATCTAAAATGTTATTTATTAGCGTACTTTTTCCTACATTTGGTCTTCCTACTAAACCAACATAACAAATTTTTTTCATTTATAAACCTCATAAAAATTTTATTAATATCTAGTGATGTTTAAACGTTTCATAATGTTTTCTACATGTGTATTCATAACTAAAGTTTCTGCTTCTGTTTGGTGGTCAAAACCAAAAAGGTGTGCAACTCCATGGGCAAAAATATAGCAATATTCTCTTTTTAAACTATGATTAAATTTTTTTGCTTGTTTTTTAATTTTTCATGGCGAAATAATTATTTGACCAAGCTCTAAATTTTCAAGAAAATCTAACTCATTAGCTGCTTCTAGTGGGAAGCTTAAAATATCAGTTGTATAGTTTTTGTTTCTATGCAAATTATTAAGTTTTTTCATTTTGAATCTATTAACAAAAAGAAGGTCAACAGACAAATCTTTTGTACTATTAAACTCTACCTTTGCTTCATTGAGTATATTGCAAAAATCCTTCTCAAATTTAAACGTGCTAAAACTGTTATTTTTAATGGTTAATTTATTCATAAAAATAATTATAAATTAACACAAAAAAAATGAAAAAAATTGAATTTTATTTTTTTAGAAAAATAGTTGGGGAATTTTTTAGTAAAAATCTTTTATTATGGCTTGTTTCAATAATAATAGAATTTTCTTGTTTTTTACATATTAATCTAGATATAAGTTCAAACATTTGCTGTGATAAAAATTCAAAACTTTCATCAAGCAAAACCAATTGATATTTTTTTATTAATAGAGGCAATAATTTTATAATTTGTTTTTGTCCCATAGAAAACTTATTTGAGTTTAAAAGTAGATTAGAAAATATATTTATATTTAGCGAATTTATAACACTGATGAAATCTGTATCTTTTAATATTTTTTCTTTTTCCTTATTATTAACATCTGAAAATAAATATGTATATAAATCTATGTTTGGCATATTAAATTCATTGCCTGAAAAATAAATTTTTTCCTTAAATCAAGACTTATTTATCTCTTTGATTTCAATATTATTAAAAATAATTGACCCTTTGTAATTTAAATAAAATCCACTTAATAATTTAAACAAAGTACTTTTTCCGGAACCGTTTGGTCCTTGCAATTTCGCACCTTTATCAATAATAAAATTTAAATCATTAATTATATTGCGACGTTCAAATCCAAAGCAAAGCCCTTTGAATTTAATTGTTTTTAAATCTATTATATTATTAATAGAATTTCTTAATCTTGATTGTGGAATATTGATTATAAAATTTAATCTAGTTGAACCATTCCTAAAGATTTTTCATCCTATAAAAAATTCTTGAAGATTATTGCTTGGTTCAGAAATAATTGTTTGTATTTGCAAAATAAAAAATAATTGGCCTAGGTCAGATGTTTTTTGTAATAAAAAAAAGCAATAAATTATTATTGTTGTCATCAAATTTAAAAACCTTAAAATTAAATTTTTTATTGAACTTAATTTATTGATATTAAGATCATCATTTCTGTAACTTTTTATATTGTTTAAAAAACTTTGTTTTTCAAGATTTTCTCACAGCATTAGTCCATAAGAATCTTCATTTTTTACTATAAACGAAAGTTCATTTATTTCTTCAATGCTTTTTTGCGTTAGTTTTTTTGATAAAAGGCTAATTTTATTGTTTATAAAATAGCTAACCATGGTCTTGATTATATTAACAAGTATTACTATTAATATGAATTTTATTTTTATAAAAAATAATAAAGGTATAACTAAGATAATAGAAAATAAAAAGGAAGAGATAAAAGAAATCATAAACGATAAAAAACCGGCCATTGATTCAATTGATAGATATCTTAAGAGAATTTCATTCTTACTAATTTTTAAAATTTGTTTGTATTCCGCTCCTTCAATGCTATTTATAAATTGTTCTTTTATTGTTGCTGATATTAAATTTTTTAATTTTGTTAATAAAAAATTATTTAATAAGGAAACAACAAGCAAAACCGTTGAAATTCAAAAGAAAAACATTATTGTTTTTTGTCCTTCCGATATTTTTATTTGTTGAATACTTGCAAATATATTTTTATTAATAAATGAAAGTAAAAAATTTAAAAAGATAGTAATGAAACTAAATAGGACACCAATGACTAAGGGCTTTAAATTAAGTTTAAATTTAAAAGAAAAAAACTTTTCATAAATATTTTTTTGATTACATTCTTGCTGTTTTTTAACTATTATAATTAGGCCAGTAAATTGTTTTTTAAATTGCTTAATCTCTATTTTTCTTTTTCCTTTTGTTGAATCTAAAGTAAATACAAAATTATCACTTATGTTTTCAATAATTACATAATGTAGAAAATTGTCTATCTTTGAAATAGCAATTAATGGAAAAGAAGTTTTGAGTTTTAATATTTCTTCTCATTCAATTTTAAATGCTTCTGTATGAAGGCCAATTTTACTAGCCAACAAACAAAGATTGGTAATATTAATCCCATCCTCAGAATAGGTTGATTCATATTTTAAAAAATTTATATCAACTCATTTTTTTCAATAAAATTTGTGTAATGATTGTAATACATAAAGTCCACAATCTTTAATATCTTCTTGGAACCGAATTTTCATATATTCAATTGTTTCATTATTTAATTTTAACTATGTCTAAATAAAGAAAAAAAAGAGAAATTCTAATTACTTAACAACATTAAAATTTTAAATTTTAGTAAAATTAATAATTATGAAAAAATCTAAAATTAAAAGAAAAATGTTAATTTTTTCTTTATTAGGATCATTGGGCGCGGTCTTAGCTCCCTCTGTTTTATCAGCGGCTTGCACGTTTGATTTACCGGTTATATCAATTGTTGATGATCCAAATTTTGTTAGCATAAATGAAAAAGGAGAAAAAATAATTAAAAAACGTAGTGCTAGTTCATTTTACGAATTAAATTCAAAACGTTTATTTAATCCAATTAGCCAGTTTGATGATAAATATAGGCTATTCACAAATGATAGGAAATTAAATAATACACATGATACATCTCATGTTTATAAGATTAAACCTGATTTTCAGTTTTTAAAATTTGCTAATTTATCCGGTCAATATGATTATCGCCTTTTTTCATTTAGATATGATGAATTAGTCGCAAACATTCCTGGCGCTGCTATTCCCAAATATTCTCAATATAAACATAACCCTAAGGCAGTTTTTATTATGTTATATTGAATTAGAAAAAATGTTGAAGCAGCACCTAATTTTATTAATGATGTTATTAGTCCATCAAAATCTCGATTTCCAGAATCTCGCCCTGAAATCGAAGAAGCACCATGAGCTTTCGTTAGAAATACTTCACCTTCGTTAAAAGGCTTTTGACAAGATGTTACTGAACCATTAGTTTTACTTTTTGAAGAGGAATAATTATGAAAACAATAAGAACAAGATACGCCCCAAGTCCAACAGGTTATTTACATATTGGCGGTGCTAGAACCGCTCTATTTAATTATTTATTTGCAAAACATTTTAATGGAACTTTTATTTTTAGATTAGAAGATACTGATGTTGCTAGAAATGTCGAGGGTGGGGAAGAGAGTCAGCTTGAAAACCTTGCTTGACTGGGTATAATACCAGATGAAAGCCCGCTAAAACCTAATAAAAAATACGGCAATTATCGACAATCTGAAAAATTAGCAATTTATAGAGACATCGCTAATAAGTTAATTGCCAAAGGTTTCGCTTATAAGGCATATGATAATTCGCAGGAATTAGAGCAACAGCATAAAGAACAAGAGGAAGCTAAAATTGCTTCGTTTAGATATGACCCTAATTGATTGAAAATTTCTGATGAAGAAAAGAAACGCAGGGATGAGAATAATGAATATTCAATAAGGCTAAGATTGAAAAAAAATACTATTTATGGATGAAACGATTTAGTTAGAGGTTGAATAGAAGTTAATAGCGATGATATTGGTGATTTTGTTATTATTAAGAGCGATGGTTATCCGACATACAACTTTGCTGTTGTCGTCGATGATCACCAAATGGAAATTAGCCATGTTCTAAGAGGCGAAGAACATATAACAAATACGCCTAAGCAATTAGCAATATATGAGTCTTTAAATTGAACTCCTCCTGTATTCGGACATTTAACCATTATTACTAATATGGAAGGTAAAAAACTTTCAAAAAGAGATAAAACTTTGAAGCAATTTATTGAAGATTACAAGAATGAGGGATATAACAGCCATGCAATTTTTAACTTTTTATCTTTATTAGGTTGAACTTCAAAAGATAGCCAGGAAATAATGAGTCATGAGGAATTAATTGAAAAATTTGATCCAGAAAGGTTATCTAAATCACCTTCTAAATTTGATATAGTTAAGATGGATTGATTTTCAAAACAATATATGAAAAAAGTGGAAAACCAAGAAATTATAAAATTAATTAATTCACCATTTTCTGACGAATGAAACAATTTATTTGTTGAAACTTACAAGCAATCAGCGTCAACAATCAACGAGATCAAAAATAATTTAAAAATATATACCAAGCCAAAAGATAATACTACATTGGTGATATCCAATATAGATGTTGTAAAAACATTTAGTAAATTATTGCATCAAAATGATTTTGATATTCAAAACATTCAAATGTGTATTGAACGCACAAAGCAGGAATTAAATGTAAAAGGTAAGGATTTATTTATGCCTATTAGAATTGCTGCAACATATGAGGAGCATGGACCAGAATTAGCTAAGGCTATCTATCTTTTTGGCAAAGACATTGTATTTGAAAGACTAAAAAAATGAAGCTAAAATATATTTTAATTTCAGAACAAGAAGGCGAAATATTAAGCAAAGTGGAGACTGATTTTGTCGATTTTAAAGAAAGTAATAGCACTGAATTTACACATATTGAATTTACTGATGAAAAAGTTATGGACTGTATTTTAGATATTAAAAATGATGAAGTAAGAATCTCATATGCCGGTCAATATTTAGAAATGAAGCAGAATGAATTTGTGCCCAATAAACTTATTGTTTCATTTGATCCAAAGAATAAGACAAATAACATTCAGCAAATTCATATTGATATATATTTAATTGAAACAAAAATATCTAATAAAGAAATATCATTTATGTATGACATTTTACAATCAAAAAAAATTCTTGTAAGAAACACTGTTAAACTAGTCTTTGAATAAACAAAAATCTAATCGATAATTCCGATTAGATTTTTATTTTTTTAATTTTTTGCCTAAATTAATTTTCAAAGAAAAAACATTTTTAAAATATTGAAAACTTGCTAAAATAATATTTATTATTTAGAATTTTATATAAGGCCCAGTATATGCAAAAAAAAGAAATTAAACCATTTGTAAAATGAGTCGGAGGGAAAGGCCAACTTATAGATGAAATTAAAAAACGAATGCCCAAATATTTCAACGATTATTATGAACCTTTCGTTGGCGGTGGCGCGGTTTTGTTTTATCTTAAACCGCAAAAAGCCCACATAAATGATATTAATAGAGTTCTTATTAATGCATATAATATGATAAAAAATAAACCACAACAAATGATAGAAATTCTTAATGTATTAGATCAAAAGGAATGCAAAAAAGAAGAATATTATGAGTTAAGGACCAAATTTAATAATAAATTAAAATTAAATGAGTATGATCTAGAATTAGCCGCATTATTTATTTTTTTAAATAAAAGATGTTTCAATGGACTATATAGAGTAAATTCAAACGGTTTTTTTAATGTTCCATTTAATAATAAAATTAAATGTGATTCCTATAATAGGGATAATATTTTAGAGATTTCACAATACCTTAAAAATGTGGAAATTGAAAACCTTGATTTTGAAGAGAGTTTAAAAAAAGCTAACAAAGGGGATTTTGTATTTATCGATAGTCCTTATGTACCATTAAATCCAACTTCCTTCGAATCCTACACAAAGGAAAAATTTGGTGAAGATTGTCATATTAGACTTGCTAAGGTGTTTAGAATTTTAGATAAAAAAGGATGTTTCCTAATGTTAACTAACCACGACACAGATTTAATTAGAGATTTATATTCTAAATTTAATATTAAGGTTGTTAATGTAAAACGAAATATAAATAGCAACGGTAATAAAAGAGTCGGCAAAGAAGTGATTATAACTAATTATTAAATCATTAAAATTTGTTTAGAGCTTTGCTGTAGAAAGAGGATGAAAAATATAATGAACGTAAAAAATGAACTATTAGAAATTTTTATTGATAGATTACTAGTTACTAATCGAGGATATGACTTTTTTGTGGATTGAGAAAATATTAGTGAAATTGAGAAATATGCAGTTGAATTGCATGCAATGGATTCATTAATTAAAAGCCATAATTTTAAGGAAAGATTTTTTGATTTACTAGATAAAGTCCCTTCTATAATTACTACATTTCCACTACTTATTGCAGTTAGTAAAATAGAAAGGGAAAAGTTAAAAAAAGGAAAAACAAGTTTATTAATAAATAATTATTTAAAAAACAAAATTGAAAGCTTTTCTTTTTGCATTAAAGAAAATAATGAAAAAATAAGTGATGTGGAAAAAGAACAATATTATAGTTTTTTTGTAAATACTGGTTTAAAAAAACTATTTGACAATTTTATTGAAAAAAGTTGCAACGATTATATTGTGGGCGTTTTAGTTGGTCTAGATTCTAACGGCAGAAAAAATAGAAGTGGTAGCTCTTTTGAAAAAATTTGTGAGAGGTTAGTTGCTTCAGTTTGCAAGAATTATGGTATTACGCTTTTATTACAAAAACAATTTAATGTATTAAAAGAATACGGTTTTAATATAGGTGATGATATTGCTAATCGAAAGGCTGATTTTATATTAGTCAAGGATAAAAAAGCTTTGAATATTGAAACAAATTATTTTTATGGTCCTGGTTCAAAACCCGAGGAAATTATTGATAGCTATATTAATAGGCAAAAAGATTTAAATATTAATAATATTGATTTTATATTAATTACTGATGGCAACTGTTGGAAAGATGAAAATAAGAGTCAATTAAATAAAGCTTTTAGATATATTAAACTAATAAATTATAAGATGGCAAGTGAGGGCTATTTAATTGATATGATTAAGAAAATTTTTGAATTGGATTAATTATTATAAAAACTTTTAAAATAAAAACCAAACATAAAAGCTATGATTGGTTTTTTAGTCTTTATAAGAAACTATACACCGTTTTCAAATAAAACCGTTTTATTAAAACCTTTAAAGAAATCATCTTGTTCAGATAAAATTTTAAGATTTTGTCTGAAAGATTTTTCTTGGTTTGGATATAACTCTTTATTACTTCCATCTATTAAATTATGTTTTGGTCCATAGAATAAATCATTTGAATTTTGAACTAAGAAAGTAAAGGCGCCTCATTTTGTTGTATCTTTAATGTTGGGGGTTAGTGCTGAAAGAGATGAATATATTCCAACAGGCATTCCAAATTCATTTACAGCAAGAGAACCACTTGCCCCATAATATAAACTGCTATTTAGAACTTGTGCCTGTACACCGATGCCATATGATATGGTTTTTTCAGATAATAGATTTTCAACTGGCGCACTACTTAAGAAGCTTTTATTTGTGAAAGTGTAATCTTCGATTTTTATGTTCTTAGGATAGTTTTTTCAGAAGTATTGATTATTTCCACTATCATTATCAGAAGGGAAACCTGCTATATATATTCTTTTTGCATTTGGACTTAAAATTTCATTTTCGCTATCAAGGTTTTTATATTGTTCCTTGTGAAGATAGACTGAGTAGTAGTCATATGCAATATAGGGAACTTTTGATTTATCATGGTTAGGATATTGCTTTGATGAAAATAATGTTACATCATTATTAATGCTGTTGATGCCTTTATTAATATGTTCTAGTAATTTCTTTAAATCTTGATTTGTTTCGGCTTGTTTTTTAAGTTCGTTGAATTTAATTTTTATAGCAAATACAGCAAAGTCTTTTCCAATTCTTTGGGTTTTATTGATATTAGGTTGATAGTTTGGATGCTTCTTTAATATTTCTTCATTTGTTTTCTTATCAAAGAAGTCCGTTGCGACAAAAACAGTTTTTGGATTTGAAAAAATTTGATCTCCAACAAGTTTTACATCTCTTACATCTTTTTTATATTTTTGATCATTTGAATTTATAAAATAGCTAACAATATTTTCATTGCCTTCGTGTTTTCCTGACTCGATAGGTTCTAAATTAGCATCACCTAAAGGTATGCCAATACCAAATGAAACAACTCTAGCATCTTTTTGCTCTTCGCTAGTAAAATATTCCGGAAACGTTTCTTTTAATTTATTGTCTAATGCATTGTATGCATATTGATATACATGAGCATTTGTTGCTATATATAACATTAGTTCTTCAGAATTTTCAACTCCATTTTTTCAAGCATAATCAAGTATTCAACCAGTTCCAGTTGATAAGAAAGGAATTTCATCCTTATCTCTTTTTCCATCATCAAGACTTTGTGTAATCGTATTAAATGAAATAGCAAAAGATCTGTCTAATATTTTTCTATATGCTTCAGTTTGTTTTATCTCTAACTCCGGTTTATTAATTGCTGGTTTTGGTTTTTGCAATCCTGGGAAGTTTGGCGGTATTATAGGGAATTGAGGTATTTGAGGGGTGCTATTGTCTTTTTTACTATGCGGATTTAATGGATTTTCCGGCGAAGATTGCTCTTTAGAAATTTCGGGTTGCTTAGGTGTTGGCAACGGTAACGGAATTGGTTCTTGGTTTTCTGACTTTTTGTTTGAATTTATAGAATCAGTATTTGAATTATCATTTTTTTCTTTTTTATTATCATCTTCAGACTTCGATTCATGGTTTGGTTGTTTAGTTTCGATACATGAAGTGGTTAACAGTGCTAATGTAGGAATTCAACTAAGTAATAATAATTTCTTTTTCATATTGCTCCTATTTTTACTTATTATTTTTTACAATAATTTTATATTATTTTTTCTAATAAAATAATTTAGGTTTCCTTAATTTGGCTAATCTTATTTTTTTACACAATAATTAATAAAAATATTTTAGTATTTAAAAATTATTTAAATAAAAACATAAGTATGCTCTTTTTAAAAAAAATAAAACATAATTTTTTGTTGTATTAAAATATGTGTTATGAAATCAATAATAAGAAAATCTTTATTTAATAAAAAATTAAGTTTTTTATCGATCGGGTTATGCATAGCAATTAGTCCTGTTTTGATATCATGTGCTAATTCTAATAAAATAGATGATAGTCAGCGACAAAAACCTATGTTACTTAATGCTTCGCAACTATCAAGCATTAGAAATGAATTTGTTTTTAAGTTATCTGATGAAGCACAAAAAGAATATAATGCCGAGCAAGATAATGCAATGGCGAGATTTATTCAAGTAATAGAAAAGCTTAACAAAAAATACAATAATAAGAAACATGATGATGGTGATAAGATTGCTAATGATGTTGAATTTAAAAAGTATTTTTTTCTTCATAAACCCGATATAACAAAAGTTAGCAAATCTCATCGGATTGATATTAGATTTAAGGTTGATACTATTACGAGACAGATCGATTTATTTTATGATGTAATTTGTTTTGATTTACGTGTTAACGAGGAAGTTAATGCAAAAATCCCAATGGAAATTGATTAAGTTTTTTCTCTTAAGTTTTTTATTTATTTTAATAGCTTGTAGTCAATTGGACTACAAGCTATATTTAATAAATTTTTTAGACCTATAGTAGAAGTTAAAAGAATTCTTGTTGGTTGTTTTCTTCAAGATTAGAAATTATTAAATCAATATTAACGTCAAGATTTACATGGTTGATATTGTCATAAATGAAAATTTTTGCCTTGTGATATTCATTTAAGAAGTTTTTAAGTTCTTGTTTCTTTATCATGTTTGATATTTGCGCTAGTTTTTCTTTTAAGGCAATCATTAAATTTTTAATTGGTATTTTTTTAGCTGTGTAAATGTTATCAGCAAAATCCTTGTTATAGATATATTGTTTAAAATCATCATCTAGTTTGTTAGTATATTGGTCTTTTGTCAGTTTTTTTAAGTTATCATTATCAAATTTGAATTGTTCCAAATAAAAATTAAGATTTGATAGAGATTTAATAGCTGAATTAAAAAGATTGTAAAAATCATCAAGTAGCCTTGAAAAATCATTGAGTAATTCAGGATTTTTGTTATGTCAAAAAGAATTGTAATATTTTGTTAGCCCATCTTTATTTTGACTTATGCTTTGCTCTTCAATTAATTCTTTTAGTTTATCTTTGACTATATCATAGTTTTCAAAAAAGGTATAGTAAGCATAATTAAAAGCCCGCATTGTTTTTTTTATTTCTAAAGCGGTTTTTGTTATTTTTTTATCAAATTGCATTTCTAAGGGATTGAGATCTTCATTTGCCTTAAAACCTTGTAAATTTTTTGACGATTTTATTTCGGTGCTTGTTGCGTTGCATGAGATAGTTAGTAACCCGATTGAAGGAATTAATAGGGAAGCTAAAATATTATATTTTTTCATTATAGTGTCCTTTAGAAACAATTGTAAAAACTGGTGTTTCGTTACTAAATTCAAATAAATTTTTTACTTTTATATCTATATAATAAAAAGGTTTCTCGCCCTTGTTTTTGTAAAGAAAATCCTTTTCTGAGTTAAACTTGTAAAAATAAAATTTTAAAGTAGTTTCA
The DNA here is from genome assembly GCF_052378275.1 of Mycoplasma sp. 332. Taxonomy (NCBI): domain Bacteria; kingdom Bacillati; phylum Mycoplasmatota; class Mollicutes; order Mycoplasmatales; family Mycoplasmataceae; genus Mycoplasma; species Mycoplasma sp. 332. The sequence goes on along the minus strand of NZ_CP198998.1, from coordinate 646,991 downwards.
TCTCCAACGGTTTCATTTTTAGCTAATTCTATCTTTTTGATTCCGGTATTAAGATTTGAATTTTGAATTTCGAGAGCATATGCAAGAAGGTAATTGTTTAAATAAGCAGTTAAGAGTTTTAATTGATCCTGTGTATTGCTATTCGGATTAACAATGTGTTTTTTTCAATTTATTAAGGCATAATTTATTAGCGAATTAAATAAGGGGTTATTAACAAAATCTTCTAGTTTTATGCCGTTGAAGGTTGGTTTTTTTTCTTTTCTATATATTGCATAGTCACTACTTTCTAATTTATCAACAGCTGCCAGCTTAGTTGATATAGCCTTTAAAAAGTGTCCATGGTCGTCAAAGTTTGAACTTAATAGTACGTAGTCTTTTGTTGTTTTATCTTTTTTAAAAACCCTAATAATCATTTTGATTAATTGGCTAGTTTCATAGTAATTTGTAAATTGAATATCTATTACTTTATATTTTTCATCAATATTTTTATATATGTCTGGAATATCGAATTCTAGGTAATCTTTAAAATTAGAAAATAAATATACCAAACCTCTCGAGTTTCAATAATCGATGCTATTATAGCCTTTGATAAATGAATTTATATCCTTTCCTAGGTTTATGTTTTCATTTTGTTTTATGATTAAAAATGGATTTTTTACATAATCATTAAATAAAGGTAGTGTTTCGCTAAGGCCATTATTGCCAACACCGAACTTTTGTTCAGTGGCATAATTTCTAAAACCATTAATATAAAAGGTTTTATTTTTAATTGCATTATTTATAATGCTTTTATCATCAAAATCAATAATGTCTTCAATTTGAAAACTAATAAAACTTTGGTTTGAAAAATCATTTTCCTGAACTCTTGCCTTTGTTCAATCTATGTTAATTTTTTTAATATTAAGGTCAAATTTATTTAAATATAAAATAAGAAAATTAATAAATGTATTTCTAAAAATTTCATTTTCAGGCCTTAATCAAGAACTGGCTTGAATGAATTCATTGTTAAAAATATTACGCGTAATAAAGGCTTCACCTGCTTTATTTAAAAGGGAATTTTTATTCATTAATCCACTGTTTGTTTTTATATCGTTAACAAGACGAAATATTACTGTTTGAAAATCAAAAAAATATGGATCATAAACGCGATAATAATCTGTATCTTTGTTTTTGTTAGCAAGGAAATAAAATCAAAGGTTAGAATATCCTCCTGCTTTTCTTATTTCCTTAAAGTCATATTGAGTAAATAAGTCATCAAAATTTTTAAAAGTAGAGTTATTTGTCCGTTCTATTTTGTAATTATCATATTTGGTTCTTATTTGTTTTCACGATTTTTGCAATTTGAATTCTGGTTTAAATTTGAGAGTGGGGTTAAATTCTAATTCATTGTTATTTGTAACCTTTTTAACTTGACCCAAATATTTTAAATAAGTTTTGCTAGATTGATTTTGATTAATAAAAATGGGTTCAAAATTGTGCAGTGATGCTAGTTGTTGAGCATTTAGTTTTGTTAAGTATTTAGTGTTAATTTTTGATTCATCAATTAGAATTTTTTGTTGTCTTGCGCATGATATAGAAATAATTGGAAGCGCTAAACTTCCAATTATTCCAGCAAGTATTAATTTACTTGTTTTCATATTATTTATCAATAGGTAGTGTTAAATCTACAAAACCATGCCCTTCAGTTTGTTTTCCATCCAAACATTTAATTTTAAAGAAGTAAAAAATATTTCTTTTTTCGCTATTATAACCGAAGTAGCATTTTACATTATGGTTTCCAGCAAAATATTCTAAATTAGGAATATAAACTTTTATGTATTCATTAAAATCTGCATTGCGTAAGTCTTCAGGTGTAAAAAAGAATCTATCTTTATCATCTGAATCTTGATTTTTAGAGAATCATTTTATAATTTTTTCTCATAAACCATTAATATATTCATCTCTTGCAATATCGTCAGTAAGGCTGCTATACTCATCCCTAGCCTTGTCAGTCATAGTGAAGTTAGCGTTAGCAATTGTATCATTTACTTTAGCTCGCAATTCTTCCCCAATTAAGGAACCATCGCGATTAATAGAAGCATCAATGCTATTACTTTGTTGAACGCCACTATCTTTTTCTTGTTTATTTGTAGTTTGACTACAGCTAGTTAGCAAAATAGCTCCTGTAATAACAGGCGTTGCAGATAAAAAAAGTTTCAATATAGTCTTCTTCTTTTTAAATGTTTTCATAATTTAATACCTCTTTTAACATAATTATAAACTTTTTAGAAAAGATATATAAAAAAATAAAACACTGAAATTTTGGAAAATTTGCATTATTTATTAAAGCACAACTAGATTATATTTGTCAAACTGTTAATATTTTTATTATGTAAATCTTATATTGGAAAACGAATATTGCTTAATTTAATTAAGAAGTTTGCATCATGCTTTTTTAAAAGATATCTTAATTTTAATTGAAAAATCGTTATTATTAATATATTTATTATAAATATTTTTTTGTTTAATCTGGTCGATTTTTGTGTATAAAAAAATAATATAGTTTAAAATATATTTATATTTTACAAATTGCTGAATGTTATTTTGTACAAATATAAAACAAATTAAGAAAGGAAATAGTTTATGAAACGTTCAATTAAGGGACTAATTGCCATGGGGGGGGCACTAACTGGCATTGCACTACCAATAATGGCAATCTCATGTTCAAATCCAAATAATCCAAAATCCACTGATGAAGTAGGGCTAAGAAATACATTTACAAATTTCTTGACTACTGTTCATGGTAGAAAAGCAGGAGATGATAATAACTTTAAAAAAGCATCATTAGCAACTACAACTCTTAAGTACAACCCTAAAAAACTTTTGAATGATGGAATAAAGTTAGAAAAAGATAAAAGATTAACAACAGAAATAGTTGAAAAGAATTTACTATACAAATTTGGCGAAAAAGTAGATCAAAAAGTTAATAATTATGGTAGCTATTATGCATATAAATATTTAGTTAAAGAAATCGCAGATATGGGTTATACTAATTACACTCCAAATGGAATCACATATCCTGAATATGCTCATGCAAGAACTGTGCAATACGATGAAACCAAAGATAAAGCAATAGTTGATTCAATGAAGCAAAATTTAAAGAATGATGGCTTCTTTACACAAGGTTTTTTATTTGCAAATAATGGATACAATAATGTGGGTAATAATATTGTGGTAACAATTAACCCAAGTGCTAAATTAACTGATAATGGTAAAAGAAAAATTAAAGATTTTTACATTGTTTCTCATTATGACTCAATGAATAATGTAGGACCAGAAGGTATTTCATGAGGTGCAACTGATAATGCTACCGGTGTTACTGTTAATTTAAATTTATTAAAGTATTTCTCAGATCCTAAAAATAGAGATAATCTAAGTGTTAGATTACATTTAATTTTTGTTGATGGTGAAGAGCTTGGAAAACTAGGCTCAGAAGCATTCGTAAAACAATTCTTAACTGGCGAAAAAAATGAATTACGTGATAATTCATTAGGAATGATTAATATGGATACAGTTGCAGGCGGTGATTATATGTATATTCACTCTCCTAATACTGTTGATGCTCTGAATGACAATGGCAAGGTTAAAAAGGATGAATGAAATTTATCTCCATTACTACGTAACCACATCAACATGCTTTCAAAAGAAAGAGCTAACAAAATAAAGGATGCTGATCAAGAATTAAAAATTCATCCGCAATTTGTTAAAACCGAATATAAAGAAGGCGAAACTGGAGACTGATCAGACCATGCTCCATTCTATCAAATCGCTAAGTTACCAGTGGCTTATGTTGAATCAACAAACTTTGCAATTAAGGCAAAATCAGGCTTATATGATGGATATGCTCAAACTATTAATCCTAAGGCTTGGGTATTAAAAGACGGTAAAACAATAGAAAAATTAAAAGAAAGAAAATTAGAAAATGGCCAAATTGTTCATGATTGACCTGATGGATTAAAGAAAGAAGATTTTGCGATCCTTGGAGATATTTGACACAGTGATTTAGATACTCTAAAATGGGTTAATGATAACATTGGTCCAAAATTTTATAAACAACTAGATACTGTATTTCAAACTTTAAAGGCAACAGTAACATCATTACATAAAATTGAAGGAAATAACTTTAGTTACATTAAGCTATAAGCTAAAAATCCTTGTTTTCAAAAAACATTACCTAATTACTAAGCAGGTAATGTTTTTTGTTTAATTTTTTTTGGTGTATACTTGTCTTAATTTTGAATAATGATTTACTAAAATAATGTATTATTTTATTTATGTTCAATTGAAAATACGTGTGAGTTAATTTAATAATTTTAATACTAGGCTACTTAATTGGCTCGATTAATATTAGCATAATTATTTCAAAAAGAAAAAATCGTGATATTAGAAATTTTGGTTCAAAAAATGCAGGTGCGACAAACGCTTTAAGAGTCTTTGGTTTTAAATTTGCATTATTTGTTTTTTGCTTTGATATTTTTAAGTCTTTTATTCCCACAATCATTGTTTTTGCTATCAAAAAAGGAGTAAATAGTAATTTTATAATTCCTTTATTTGCAGGTTTGGGAGCATTAATAGGACATATTTTTCCTTGTTACTTTAATTTTAAAGGCGGCAAAGGTGTTGCTTCATTTTTTGGAATGATTTTGGCATTTGATTTTCCAACATTTTTATTGCTTGTATTGGTTTATATAACCTTAGTTTTAATCATAAGATATATTTCGATTTCATCCGTGGTTATATCAATTATTTTTGCTTTTTATTCATTTATTCCTTATTTTTATACATCTTGAATTCTTTCGTTTATAAACCATAATATTCCACTATGATCACATAGTTACATTTTAGTTTTTGCTTCTATATTAATTTTGTTGAAACACATCCCAAATTACATTAGATTATCAAATAAAGAAGAAAAGAAACTTAACTTATTTAGTAGTAAAATTAGCAATTAACTTTATAAAGTGCTAAAATAGTGCTAAAATATATATTATTAAATTTTAAGGAGGTGTTTTTTGTTTTATGGAATTAAAGGCACGCCACATAGAAATTTTTAAGATGATTGTTGAAAAATTTTTTGAGACAGGAGAACCTGTTGGATCTAAAAAATTAGTTGAATCAAAACACTTGACTTCTTCATCTGCAACTATTAGAAATATTATGTCTGATCTTGAAAAGATTGGTTTTCTAGAAAAACCGCATGTATCCGGTGGAAGAATACCTTCAACTAAAGGTCTTGAATACTATACGAAATATATTGCATATAATCCAAAAAAGTTTTTTAATAAAAGTTTGAGTGACATTCTTGCAAAGAAAAGATTGAGTGTAGATTCTACATTAGATGAAGCTGCTAATTTGATTAGTAAAATGGCACATTTTACTGTTGTTGCAACTTCTAATAATAAAGATGAAAAATTAAAAAGTATTCAATTGACACCTCTTGATACGTCTTCAGCAGTTATTGTTATTGTTACCAGCAGTGGTAATGTGCAAAATAAAATTTTTGATTTTAGCGATGATATTGCTTTAAATGATTTGAGAATTGCTGTGCGACTATTTAAAGAAAGACTAATTGATACGCCTTTAATTGAATTGGCCGAAAGAGCTAAGGCTTTGTTACCTTTATTTAAAGAAAGAATAGGCAATTATGAAAAAATATTAGAAAAGTTTGTAAAAACTATTTTCGTTTTTGAAGAAAAGATTCAAAATAAAACCTATAACAAAAACGCAATGATTTTATCAAAAGATATATCTCGTGAAGAATTAGTTGACTTATTAGATCTCATCGAAAAACATTCGGTATGATCAATGATTGAAAATAATTTGGATGAAGACAATAAAATTAAGCTTGATTTTTCAAGAGAAAATTTAAATATTATTAGTAAAAAAATTGACTTTGAGAACGATAAAAATATTAAGGAAATCTCAATTATGGGGCCTAAAAATATTGATATTGATGAATCATTAGAAACGTTAGACATATTGGCAAAAATAGTGCAAAAAGGAGATAAATAATGTGAGATTTTAAAAAATACGAAAAAGTAAATTTTGAGCTATGTGAGAAAGAAAATCACAAAGAAAAAATAACACACTTTTCATACGTTTGAGATTATGATGATGTTGATCCTATTATTAATGAAATATTAAACAAAGGTAAGAGTGAAGCTGATGATTTACTTAGTTATAGGATTAAGAAAAAAAGTTATGTTCTTAAATTGGTTTCAGTCGTTGGTCTAGATGATTGAACAAAAAAAGTAATTGAAAAAAATGCCATTCTTACAAATGAACTTTCAGAAAAAAAAGATAGAATTAAATCTTTGGAAGAAACTATCGAAAAAATTAACAACGAAAAAGAGGAGTTAAGAGTTAAATCAATAATCGAAGCTAATAAATTTAAGGATGAGGTTATTGCAATTCAAAAGAAGGCCCAAGATTTAATTAGTGATCATAAACAAAAAAATAATGATCATCAAGAAAAACAAATTGCTGAAGCAAAGAAATATGCACTTCAATCTTTTATGGAAAATATAATTCAACCTATAAATAATTTTGAAAAAGCAATTCTTGCTGCTAAAAAAATTGATAATGATACATTGAAAAATTTTATCGTCGGATTTCATATGTTATATAATCAGGTTGAAAATATTCTGTTTGATTTTGGATTGAATAAAATTATTCCAAATGTTGGTGATAAGTTTGATTCTAATATTCATCAAGTTTATGAATTGGTTGCATCAGATTTAGAAAAAGATACAATTTTAGAAGTAAAAAATATTGGTTATAAACTAAATGATAGAACTATTAAACCGGCATTAGTTATTGTTTCAAAATAATTCGCTATTTTTTCCTAAATTAGCAAATAAAAATAATAACGTAAATAGAATTTAATAAAATGAAATGAGGAAAAAAATGCAATTACCTTTTATACCAGTTAAGAAGCAGATAATACTGCCACAATCAATGGATGAAATAAGAGTAGGAAAGAAAAATTCGGTTCTTGCCTTACAAAGTGCATTGGATAGTAAGGAATCTAATAATAAGATATTAATAACTTTTATTAAGGAGCAATATATAAATGCCGAAGTAATTACCTCTTCGTCAATGCTAGAAGATTATGGCATTGTAGCTCTTATCAAAGAATCATCGGAAAATAAAGGTGTTTATAAAATAAGCCTTGATGCAGATAAAATTGTTAAAATCAATGAAATTCATTCGTCTGATACCAACCCGGAAGCACCGCTAATATATGCTTCATTTGAATACAAAAATGAAAAAGGGCAAAAGGTTGATATTGAAAAAATAAAAAATTCTATTGAATACTTAAATAATTTTGTTTTAAAACTTGAACCGCAAACAGATAAAAATTTTTCGTCAATTTCTAAACAGGTATTTAACTTTGAAAAAGTCAAAGATTTTGCAATGCAAATGAATTCACTGGTTAAATATAACAAGGAAGAAAAAATCGATGAATTGATATGAAAAAATTTCGCAATTATTAGAGAAGCCTTTACCCGAGATGAACTATTAGGTTTTTTGTCTTTAGATATTTACGATCTTATTAAAAATATCGCTGATAGATTAGCTTGAAAAAAAGAGTCAACAAATATTGACATAGAAATAACTAAGAAATTAAATGAAGAAATGGAAAGCTCACAAAGAGATTTTCTTCTTCGCGAAAAGATGAAGCAGTTAAGACAAATGCTTAATGATGAATCACAAAATAATGCCGAAAATATGGAAAAAGACCCAGAAACTAGTCGCAAGTTTCCTAAATATGTAATCGAAGCATTAAAGACTGAACAAGCTCGCTTGGCTGCCATGATGGCTTCGAGTCCAGAGGCAAATATCTCTAAAACATACATTGATTTAATTTTGGCATTACCATGAAGAAAAGTAAGCAAAGAATTAATTGATATAAATCATGTTAGAGAAGTTTTAAATAAACACCATTTTGGACTTGAAAAACCAAAAAAGAGAATTTTAGAATTTATTTCAGTTCTTACTCACAAACAAAATCAAAAAGAAACTGGTGATTATTTGCCTATTAAAAATGATTCTGACCATTTTATTGATACAAAATTATTCGTTCATAAAACTGGTGATACCTTGAATAATCCAGTTAATAATATCCCTATTTTAACCTTGATCGGTCCTCCAGGAACAGGAAAAACCACATTAGCAAAATCCATTGCAGAAGCTTTAAAAAGAAAATTTATCAAGGTATCGCTTGGTGGTGTAAAAGATGAAAGTGAAATTAGAGGGCATAGAAAAACCTATGTTGGGGCAATGCCTGGGAAAATTATCTCCGCTATTAAAAAGGCAGGTGTTTCTAACCCAGTTATTCTTCTTGACGAAATAGACAAAATGTCTTCTGATTTTAGAGGCGACCCAACTAGCGCTATGTTGGAGGTTCTTGACCCTGAACAAAATGCTAATTTTCAAGATCATTATCTTGACCTTGAATATGATTTATCAAAGGTTTTATTTATAGCTACTGCCAACTATTTTGATTCGATCCCACCTGCATTAGTTGATCGTGTTGAATTACTAGAATTGTCAACATATACCACTGCCGAAAAATTAGAAATAGCTAAAGCACACTTAATGCCCAAAGTTTTAGAACAGAATTCGCTTAAGGAATCGCAAATCCAAATTGATGATGAGATTATAAAATTTATAATTCTTTCATATACAAGAGAAAGTGGTGTCCGTGAGCTTAAACGTTTATTAGATAATATAGCTCGTAAAATAGTTGTGAAAATATTAGATAATGAAATTAAGGATGAATTTAGAGTTTCTAAAGATGTTGTTGTTGATTTCTTAGGCCCAATTAGATTCGAAGATGATGAAAACGAAAATAGAGATCAAATCGGTGTTGTTAATGGCCTTGCATATACAAGCTTTGGCGGCTCTACACTAGCTATTGAGGTTACTACATTTCCGGGTAAAGATGGGATAAAATTAACCGGTCATTTAAAGGAAGTTATGAAGGAATCTGCGCAAATTGCCTTAGGTTATGTGAGAGCAAATGCTGAAAAATTTGGAATTAATTTTGATTTTGATAATAAGGCAATTCACATCCACGTACCAGCGGGCGCTATTCCAAAAGACGGACCATCAGCCGGTGTTACATTTACTACTTCTATAATTAGTGCGCTAACTAGAAAACCCGTTCCCGCAAATATTGGTATGACTGGCGAGATAACGTTGAGAGGTAAAGTATTACCAATTGGTGGACTGAAAGAAAAATCATTAGCTGCATGTCAATTTGGAATTAAAAAAATATTTATTCCATATGACAATATAAAAAATTTAGTTGATGTACCAGAGGAAGTTAAAAAAGAAGTTACTTTTGTGCCTGTGAAGTATTATGAAGAAATATTTGATGATATCTTTAAGACAAAATAATTAGAAAAAAACCTGCTTTAAAGCAGGTTTTTTATTGTTTATTTTATGTTAACTAGATGTTTTAATGTTCTTATATATTGATTAACAAACGACGATTCGTTATCATATCATGCATAAACTTTGTATAATTTTTTGCCATCAACTTCTAATGCTTGAGTTAATTGAGCATCAAATATTGAACCAGCGGTTGAACCAATAATATCACTAGAAACAATAGGATCTTCAGTATAGAAAAAAGATTCTGAACTTGCATTTTTCATTGCCTTATTAATTTCCTCGACAGTTGTATCTTTTTTAAGTTCAACAGTAACATCGATAATTGACCCTGTAATAGTTGGAACTCTTAAAGCAATACCATTCATTTTACCCTTTAGCGTTGGGATAACCTTACCTATCGATTTAGCCGCACCTGTTGTGGTTGGAATCATATTTGAGGAAGCAGCTCTCGCTCTTCTTAAATCTGAATGAGGTGCATCTTGTAATCTTTGGTCTGCAGTGAATGAGTGTACAGTGGTCATGAAGCCTTTTTCAATACCGAATTCATTTTCTAAAACATTTAGAACAGGTGCTAGACAGTTTGTTGTACATGATGCCCCAGAAACAACAACATCGTCTTTTGTTAAAATATTTTCATTAACTGAATAAACTATAGTCTTTACATCTGCACTTTTTGAAGGGGCCGTAATTAAAACTTTTTTTGCTCCAGCATTAATATGCAGTTGGGCTAGTTCAGTTGTTAAGAATCTACCTGTACCTTCAACCACCACATCGACTGCCAACTGTTTTCAAGGGAGTTGAGCAGGATCTTTTTCACTAAATATTGGAAACTCTTTACCCTCCACAATTATTGATTTTTCAGTGTTTGAAACACTAAATGGAAACACGCCATGAGCTGTATCGTATTTTAATAAGTGTGCTAATGTTTTTGCATCAGTTAGGTCGTTAATTCCAACAATTTCAACATCTGCATCATTTCATATTTTTCTAAAGATTAAGCGGCCTATTCTACCAAAGCCGTTAATTGCTATTTTTGCCTTCATTTTATTTATACTCCATAAATAATAAAATAATTAATTTAATATTAATAATTATAATTCTAAATAATTCTAAAATAACTTAAAAAAACAAAATATTAGGGATTTTTATAATATAGATAATTCCTTAAATTATGTTATATTCTTAAACATTAAAATTTAACAAAATTAGCAATTTTGTCTTAAAAATTATAAATTCTATATTTTAAAAGAAAAAAATATTTTGTTTTTTGTTATTAAGTATTTTATTATTACAAATAATTATTTTTCAACTTAAATTAAGCTCTAAAAAAAAAAAAAAAAACATTTTTTAACCCAAAAATTAATTATTTTTTTAAAAAAAGCGCTTAAAATAAGCAAAAAAATGCGAACTTAAATAAGTATTTATTTAAAAAATATGTTTTTTAGTTTAAACTATTAAATGAATTTACAAAAATTTTATTGTATTCAATAACAGTTAAATTTTCAATTTAAATAATGGAGGAGGGCAAAATTATGGACAATGTAAAGCCTGTTCATTTAGCAAGCGAAAAAGCCATAAATCGAAAAATAAAGGTATCAATAATCATTGGAACAATTTTTATTCTTTTATTTCTTGCTTTGTTAAGTGTAGCAATAGCATATTTAGCAGATTACTTGGTTTACATGAATACAGATAGTGATGGGCTATTATGAACCGTAGCACAACGCAGTAAAGGTTTATTTAACTTGTTTGGTTAAATAATAAAGGAGGAAACATGAATGAAAGAAATTTAGATTTAGAAAAGAAGCATAGAAAAGTAAAAAAAGGTGTTATTGTAACTTCTTTATTAACTGCAATACCGGCTATTACCTTAGCTGCTATTGTTCCTTTTCTTCATAATACTGAATATAAGTCAATAGATACAAAAGCTCATGATGACTTGGTTCAAGAGCAAAAGAAGGCTAGAATATTTTTAAATAAGTATGATGAAATGCTTTCGGAGCAATCAAAAAATAAATTACAAACAGCAATTAACTATGCAAATCAATTAATCGCAAATAAAATTAGCAATCAAACAGCTGATGCTGTCTCGGCCATTAGAAATATGCTTGATCAAAGAAATATTTTAAGAAGAATGGTAAGCAGTTTAATGCTTGTTGATTCAAACAGTGCAAAAATAGCACGTGATGCTATAGAACAACTAGGCAATTTAGTTAAGTCACCAGATTTAAAAAATGAGTTTAATAAACAACTAGACATCTATAATGCTAGTCAGCAAACTTATGATGATAAACAAAAATTTGCTGATGAGGTTGAAAAAATAATTGCTAAGCAAGACAAGATAGCATTTGATCTAGAATTAAAAATGAATGTTTTTGTCCTAAAGAATATTCAAAAAACAGATAGACTTAATATCAGTATTAAGAATGTTAAGGTTCTAAAATTAATTGATTTTATCAACGGAAAACTTGAACAAAATGTTTTATCTAGGGATAGTGTTGTTGATGTCTTAGATACATTGTTCACAACACAAAGTAATGATTTATTTAAAGATGAATCAATTAATAATGAAGGTGAAATTCAAAAAATTTATTCACAAATTGTTGAGGCAAAAAACCAAGTTGCAACAATGGATTTAGACCAGACAATAAAACAAATCATTTATGATGAACTAGATGCTATTAAGAAGTTTGTAATAGAAAATAAAGGAAATCTATCATTTGAAGTTATAGGACTGCAAGATTCAAAAAAAATAACGGCTTCACAAGTTATAAGTGACTATATATCAACAATAATCAACAAAACATCAGACTATTTTGGCAGTGATGAAGCTACCTTAAACAAGGTAAAAGACTTAATTGCACAAGCAGATAAAATTAAACAACAGGTTGATAGCAAGTTTATTGGTGCTATTGATTTTGCTATTATTCAAGCAAATAATAAGGTTAAAGATACAGACCCTTCAACCAACAAATTAAAAACTCCAGCATATAAAATTCATTCCGATTTATATAGGGCGTTAAATGAAATAGCTATTGCGAATAAATTACTTAATGATGCGAAGGAAGAAATTAATAAAATTCAAGATGCAAATTTTAAGCAAGCACTTATTGACAAAATTGAAAATCAAGAATTCAAAAGTAGTGCTGGCTTCTTTGAATATGTTTCAACTATAAATCAGATATTAAGTGATATTGACACTAATAATACCCTTAAAAATTTCTATAAAGAACAATTTAACATATTATCTAAACAGTTAAAATTTACATCCGGAAAAAATAGATACAACAAAACTTTTGTAAATGATGATTCTACGCTTTTAAATGTGCAACAAGCACTTTTAGCTATTAATGAAATTGACTTTGAGAATACTTCTCTTGCGGATTTAAGTAGTAAATTTGAGGAATATAGTGAATATGAAAGAATTGCCAACAAGAAGGAAATTGAAACTATTATCGAAGGAATCGAAGGCGAAGTTTCAAAAATCGTTAATATAAATAAATATTATCCAACCATCAAAAAAACATATGATAGTTTAAAAACTAAATTATTAGGATTGGCTTCAATTTATTCAACTGCAACACGTAAGGAAATGTCTGTTTTTGAAGATGAAAAAGCCATTTTACCTAATGGTCAAAAAGCGATAGCGGGTGGTTTAATCAAGGATGCTCTTGATTTCTTTGATGTTGCAAGGCTGTCGCATCAATCTAGCCCGATTTTTGAAGACAATAACAAGTTATTGGAAGCTATAAAAAAAGAGTGAAAAAATAATCCTGACTCGCCAGTGGCTAAAGATTTATCATTTAAAACAGCACGTATTAGTGCTGATATTAAATTAATTATGGAAGATTATAAGCTTACCCACAAACAAAAAGAAATAGAGATTGCTAAGCTCAAAAAATTACAGGATGAATATTCTAAGAAAGTGGTTAGTGCTAAAAGATTAGAAAATACAAAGGATGAAACTGTTCAAATTTTGGCTATTGTTAAAAATAAAGAAAAAGTTAAAACATATTTGGGTAAGGAATTAAATGAAATTCAAAAATTGAAGAGATTAGCTGATGAAGCACTAGCCGATCCAACACAACATGATTTGGATGATATTCAATCTAAATTATCAACAGCTTTGAATGATTTTGAAAATAAACGTTCAAAACTCGAATCATCAACTCAATCAGCAATCATTGCTCAACTTATTGATGATACATTTTCGTCTCGACGTGAAGAAGGTAAAACTACTCCTGTTGAATCTAAATTTTTAGAAACATTAAATAGTCTTCAAGCGGAAGTTGATGCTATTAAAGATGATAAAACTTTATCAGAAAAAGAAAAGAGCGACAAGCGCCAATTAATATCCAATAAATTTGATATTTTACGTGAATCTATCGAGGTTGCGGCAACATTCGAATTGTCTATTAAGCAACTTGAAGTCGAAAATAACGAAGCAAAAAAAGTGTATCATGCGCTAAAAGCTGATTCGACTAATAATAATTTATTTAAAACAATGGAAGCAAGAGATCAAATAAGAACAACAGTTGATAGACTCGAAGTTTTAAATAGCCAAACAGATGCTTTAATTGAAAAATATCACACAATAATTGAAAAACAATTATATAATCCTGAGATTCATAATAAGACATGAATTACAAAACAAAATGTTGATATCGCTAATCAAACTCAAAAAATTAAACTTGAAGTAGCAAAAGACAAATTAACTAAAGAAAAAATTTTATTAGGAAATAATAAAATTGCTGATGCCGATTTATCCAACAATTTAAAAATTAATAATGATCCGTTTGCTTTAATTAATGGTGATATATCAATATTCGAAAAAGCTAGTGAAGATGGTCTTAGTGCTATTGATAGTGCTCAAAAAACTATTGATGGTATGATTTCAAGCATTGATGCTTTACAAGGCGAACTAAAAGGTTTATATGATAAATTAATCAAAGAAACTGAAGAGGAAAAAATTAAGGCAATTCAAAGGGAAATTGAATCAAAGAACTTCCAAATTGATGGCACAGCACAACGTATCACTTTTAATTATCAAAATATAATTAATGACACTAATAAGATAGTAGCTAAAATTGGTTCACAACATAGCTTACTGGAAAAAACAAAATTGTCTGCTATTGAGTTATCAAAAGTTGATAAGACTAAATATTTTGAGTTATATACCGCTTTTACCCAAGTTATAAATGTTAATAGAGGATCGCTGAATGATTCCTTAGCTGAAATTAATGATAAAATTATTGCCTTAAATGAAATTAATGCAAAGATTGAAATATCGAAAGAAGTTAAGGATGCTATTGTACGCTTACAAGCTGTAAGAGATAATCAATATAAATCAGACCAAAATGATAAATCACAAAGATATATTTTTGAAAAGATTGATAAGGAAATAGAAGAAGAAATCGCTAAATTTAGCGCTTATATTTCAAATTACCGCACAACAAAGGCTGACCTTGTTAATCAAAAACAAAGAATTGAATATTTAATTAATCAATTTATGGTTAAAAAACAGGAAATTCACAGTTTATTTAATGATGCCAAAAATCGTTTAGAAAAGCAAATTGATAAATTTTTAAATGAAGAAAAAAATAATAATTTTTCGGTTTTAGTACAAACACCTAGTTTAACTAATGGGTCAGAGTTGCAAAAACTAAAACTAAAATTTGATGATTTAATTAGTAGCCAAAAATCAGATCCTCAAGATAAGTTTAATAAATCAAATTATGATAAAGCTAAATTCGAAGAATTGCAAGCATTAGCTTCAAAAGTTGATATTAGTTTTAGAAAAGATGAATTTAAAAATACTAAATCACAAGTTGATAATAAACTAAATGAGCTAAAAAATAAAATGAATGAGTCTCCAATGGTTAATTTTGAAAATAACTTAACTATTGAAGGCTTTATTGCAAACATTAGTGAAACTGTCACACACGCAGACAATGAGGTTATGCCTAAGGTTAATTCTACAGATGTAAATGATGTTTTAGCCGAAACTAAACGAATGGAAACACTAGGAAATCTAATCGAAGAACAACTAGCTGTTTCAAAAAGATTACTAGAGCTAAAGAAAAATAATAGTAGAAGTGCCGATGCATACAAACGTCTAGCAGATGCTTTAGTTAAGTCAGTTCCAGGCCAAAATGCTTCTACAGCTCTAATTGAAGATAAAATCACTGAACTACGCAATGCATTTGCAGAATCAGTGCCTTTTGAACAATTAAAACAAAACCAAAGAGATAGATTTGAGGCATTCAAAAAAGAAGTTGAAGGCAAGTTTAATGCGCAAACATATGATTCTATGGTTAAGGAATCATTAATTGGAACTAATGGATTAATTTCAAAATATACTAAAGAACTTGAGGATATTGTTTATAACAATGATAAAGCTAAATATGTTGAAGAAGTTAATGAAGTAAATAAAAAACTTCAAATTGTAAAAACAAATCTTAAAACTATTTTATCGCTAGCAGAGGCAGTTAAGGAAAATGAGGAAAAAGTAGCAAAACTTTCAGTTACTGATGGTCCCGTCAAGGATGTTTTTGATAATTTAAAGAAACAATTTGAAACACAAATAAATGATGCTAAGTCTTCATATAATGATCCATCTAAGTTTTCAATTTTAAGTCAAAAGAAAGCTGATTTATCTTCATTAGTTGTGAGATTAGAGAAAATAATTGAATTAAACAAAAATATAAAAACTCTAAAAGATGAATCATCAAGCATGACCTATAAAGAAGGCAGAAACAATACTGGTGCAGCCGCTGCTAAAGAGATGCTAACCAAATATGTTGAAAAGTTAGAATTATTTGCAAAAGATTCAAAGGTAAATAGTGACCTAAATCAAATGCAAATTCTAGATGAAATAGTAACCAAATTCAAGAGATTAATCGAAAAACAAAGAACAATCTTAGCAACTTATGATTCGTTAGGAGAGTTTAGTTTTGAAGGCCAAAAATATGGTTATGAAATTGATCAGAAAAACATAGGTCAATTTGTAAATGACTCAATTCCCGAACTACCAGCTGATGTATTTGCGCCTATTACTATAACTTCAAAAATTGACGCAGCAACTAAAACGCTGGAAAGCCAACATCTTGCATACCAAGCTTTATATAATTCAAGAAAAACAGCATATACTGACATTGAAAAAGCATTTAGTGATGAAAATAATATGCTAACAACATTGGATAAATATAAGGACAAAACCCAAACGATTTTTGATGAACTTAAAAAAGATAGAACTACTAGATTCAAAGAGAGATTAGATGCTATTTCAAAGGTTATTAATGCTGCCGATATAAATGCGATTGATAATATAAAATCAGAAGTTTTATCTTCACATTCATTATTTGAAAAGTATGCTGATTTGGCTGTTGTTGTTGCAAGCGCTAAGGAACAAGTTGAAAAAGGTAAGGCTGCAGCAAACAAATCAGAAGCTTTAACCAATGCTATTAAAACTCTTGAAACAGAATTTAATAATGTTGAAAAAACACAAGCAGCACAATCAAAAGATAATTTTTACTTTGGAGTTTTGATTACTCTTGAAATTGAAGCAAAACATAAATTAATTGAAAGTAATGCTAAGAAGATTGATATTTTAATTTCATATTCAGATAAATTAAGTAAATTAACAAGCTCAAATGACCTAGATGAAGAAGCCAAAAAACCATTAAGAAAAATTCTTGAAAATTTATTAGTTGAATTAGGCAACCGCGATGCTATTGATGTTCGTGGCTTGGAAGCCCTAAAAGAAACTTATTTAGAAGTAGGAAAAAATAGCTTTGATATTAGTCTAAAAAACAGCATCGAACTTAAAAAGGCTATAACTCAAGCAGAAGCATTTATACCAACTAGCGCCGATAATGCTTACAAGACCAAGGAAAGTGCTACAATGATGAGTTTATATACTTCGTTGCAGCAAGCGGTCGATGAAGCTAAAAATAATTTAAAAAATGAGACACATAATGAAGAAAATAAACTAGCTTCTATCTTTAAACTTACAAATCCAACTGAAAGTGTAGTTCAAAAACTTAAGGATCAAAAACGTGAAGAATTACGTGAGTTAAAAGTACAAATTGATGAAGCAAATAATTTTCTAACTTCTTCATACACGAATATTGGGCCTGATAAAACAAAGACGCCTTTGCAAGAGAGTTTTACTAATAATGCAGTTTCGTTGCCAACTAATTTATCTCTTGATACGTTAGCAAACATTAAAGATGCTAACGAAAAATTATTAAAAGCTAAAGAAGCTCTTAAAAATCAAATAGCTGCAATCATTAAATTCGAAAAAAATCATTTAACTATTGTCAAGAATAGATTGGATTCGTATGTTAAATTGTTTAAATCACAACAAGTTTCAATAGATAATAGTAATAAGCAATTGACTACTGAGCGAGCTAAAAAATTAAGTGTTTTATTTAATATTGATAAGTTGATTAATGGTTTTGAAAATAATGTGACCTTAGCTGGTCAAGTCTTAAATAAAGATACTTCAAACTATAAGTTAATTTCACAAGAGTTAAGAAATACCTCGAATACCTTAGAAAATGACTATCAAGCTATTAAAACATTAACAAAGAATGCTGCCGAACAATTGAAGATCCAAATTAATTCATTTAATGAAGAAATGAAAGATCAAAGTACGACCAATATCTTTAACATAATAAAATTATTAGATGGAAAATTAAATACTACAAGCAGCGATAATATTAATGGTATAAATGAGATTAAACAAAATATTCAAAAGATAAACCAAGCAAATACTGCTCTTCCTTCTGATTTTAACAATCTTGCAGTGCAGCAATTAAATATAAACTTTAATCAAGATATTAATGCCTCGACTGAGAACGCAGTAAGAGATGATTTTAAGAAATACTATGAAGCTATTGAAAAAATAATTACCGCTCTAGAAGCAATCGATAATCTAATATATGGTTCTGGTAATTTGGATACCGCTAAAAAAGCAGTTGGTAATTTAATTAATTTCTATACTGAGGTTGTTTCTAAAAGTGTGCTTGATCATATGCTTAATTTGGTCGCTGGAGATAATTTCAAACAAAACAATTCATCAAATAGTGTCTTTGCTAATATAATTAACTCATACAACGCAATACATAATTCAGCCGTAACGCAACAATCAAATACAGATAAGGCATTGATGAATAAAAATTCTTCTGTAGCTGCTAAGCAAGAAGCGCTAAAAGCTATTTTTTCAAATCTTAATAATTTAAATAGTTGAATTAATGATTCAAGCAATAATATTTTCTTATTTGATTATTTGAATAAAAATAATGCTGAGAAAATAAGGGAAATAAAGCCTAAATCAAGTACTTTGTATGAAAACTTTGTTGAAGAAATTAACAAGATAAATAATCAATCAAATGTAACTGAATTAGATATCACGCAAAATCAAGGATTGCTTAACTTATTTGATGTCTTTGCTATTCTAAAAAATAACGGAAATTTACCTTACAATACCACTAATGTTAGGGTGTTTATTACAAGAACTGCAACTTCTAATTCATGAGCACCTGAATTCTTACAAACCGATACTTCAACCAAGAAGACAAAAATTAATCTTAAGGTTGTATATAAGCATCCTTCAAGTCATTCAAATCAAAACTTTTTCAATGATGTAGCTGATAGAACTTTAACATTTAATGATGTTTGAATTACATTTAAAACTTTGCCATTCTTTAGGGTTACAAAAACTGATTTAGGGCAAGAAAACCAAACACTTAATCAAAATAAAACTTTTGTTAACAATCACAAAATATTTGAGGCAAAAAAAGCGGGTTGAAACAATAGAAATATGAATGTTAACCTAATGAATGCCATTGCGGAAGGTGCAAATAAACATTTATTAAACCACAATCTTAAATTCATTCGTGAGGATGTTTCGTTTAGTAGTCAGCAATGAGATGATTTATTATTTGGTAAGCTTCAGAAGCCGCAAAATGTTGATTTGTATAAATTAACATTAGAAGAAGCAATGAAGAATGAATACAAAAACTTTGATCTTTCAAATTCACATAATAACTTAAAATATAAAATTAAAATAGATAATTCAAAAAGCTTTATCTTCGCTGAAAATGGTAGTGGTAGAAAATTCAAACATGCAATGTTATCGAATGGTAAAATGTTTTCATATTGAACACAAACGGGCGCCGATCTTGATTTTACATCTAATACCTTTAGAAACTGAATTCCTTTTGGATATACAATACCAGTTGTTTTTGAGGAAGATGGAAGAATGGATTTTGGTGTGCTACACACATGATATGAATTATTAATTCAAAATAATATAAATAAAAATGATGCATCATTTAAAATGACTTTATCGGGTCACTCAAAATGATATTTCTATCCTCCAAAAGATACTACGGAGGAAAATGAAATAAATAACAATCCACTAGTTCAAGCTCATCCAAATGACGTTAATATTAAGGCATATGTTTTTGCCGAAATGTTTGCGGCAAAGTGAACTGATAAAACAAGACAAGCAAACAATCAACAAGGCCATGGTTATCCTGATTACCAACAAAGCAATCATCCAAAAGGTAAACGTGGTGGAAAAGAATGGAATGAACCACAAATTTTAAAGGCATATGATCATTTTGATTTCATGGTAAAAATTCATGAAGATAAAGAAGGGGATAAATAATGAACAAAATAACTAAGAAAAGAACGGCTGCTGTTGTTATGGCAACCATTGCTACTGCATCAACTCTTGTAGCAATGTATTTGACTAACTCTAACCATAAAACTACCGCTCCAAAAATTAATGACAGATTATTAAAACAACTTGAAAATAGTAATCTACTTTTTAATAAAGTGGTTGAGAAATTATCCTTCAGTCCAAAACAACAATCGCAATTTAACAATCTTAATAACCTTGTTAAATTAACATTATCAAATCCTGAGTCATCTGCTGTTGAAAAATTTATTGCCTTAGATAACATTAAAAATTTTCAGAAAGATTACATAATTAAATATGTTAAAAGATTAATAAATAGTGAAGAACTTAGTAAAAATGATTTAAAAAACATTGAAGAATTATTGAGAGATCAGGCATCAAGAATTAGGGAAATAGATATTAAGAATCAATTTGATTCAGTCGACTTAACTGATATAAAAATAAGCCTTTCAAATCTTAATCAATTAAGTAAAGAACAACAATTTAATTGAATTAATAAATACAGTGAGTCATTAAGCGCCAAAACTGAATTGCAAAGGGAATTAATTGAGAAATATTTATTGGTTCCAAATAATAGTTTTGATGAAAATATTGCCGAATTAAAGAAAATGCTGCCAACAAAAGCATTACGTGGTGATATTGAGCAAATTATTAAACAAATTGAAGATGATATATTGTTTAATGATTTTAGAATTAATGATATATCCATAAATAAGCAATTGGTTGAAAATAAATTAATGGATATTAGAAGCATGACTAAATATGCAGAATTCAATGATTTTTATGAAAAAACAATTCATAGTATTGAAAAAAGTGTTGATGCTAATATCTTATTTATTACATCAGAAATTCTTAAGAAGTCAATTGATAGAAAAACTGATAAGAATTTATCTGAACAACTTCAGTTACTTGGTGATCAAATTTTATTAACCAATTCTGTGTATCAAAATAAGAATGTGTTTGATCAAATGATTACATTT
Source organism: Mycoplasma sp. 332 (assembly GCF_052378275.1). Lineage (NCBI taxonomy): Bacteria > Bacillati > Mycoplasmatota > Mollicutes > Mycoplasmatales > Mycoplasmataceae > Mycoplasma > Mycoplasma sp. 332. The sequence continues at coordinate 625,859 of NZ_CP198998.1, read as the reverse complement.
GTAATTAGAAACGAAATGATTACGCAAGAATCTCTAAATGAAATTTTAAATTATCAAGTAACTAAAAATTACATAGCTTTATTCGATTATTACAAGAATATCGTTTCTATTAAAATTGATAATTCATTAACAATAGCTGATCTAAAATTAGCCAAAGCAAACTTTGATATTTACGAAAAGGCTTTGAATGACAAAGAAACCTCTTTAAAACAAGTCATTGATGATTTTGGTTTATTTGTTCAATATGTAAAGAATGTGAATATTAATAATTTAACTCAACATTTTGAATCTATTTTAAAAGAAAAAACATATAAAAATTTAATTAATATTGTTGATTTTGATAAACACAATAAACAAGAAATTATTAATAAAGTGATTGATTTTATGAATAGAATCAATTATGTGCAATATGTTGATAATGAAATTTCAAATGTTATTAAAGAATTTACGCAAGTCCATAAAAATAATCCTAAATTGCTAAATGAACAAGAATTAAATATTCTTCTTAAACAATTAAGTGATTTATATAATCCTAATATTAGCATTAGCGAAGTCCAAAAAAGAGTAGTAGAAATCAATAATCTAGCCTCAACATTGGTTGAAACTAGACTTGAATTAGCTAATATTGCAAGAGAGATTGAAGATACTATTATTAATATTAACGGTTTTGATGCCAATACTAAGACTAAGTATTTAAGCAAGGATGTTCTACAAAAAGCAACTGATTTAAAAAACCAAATTCTAAGCGAGAACATTCTTTCTGACTTATCTACACAGCAAATTATTAGTAAAAAATATAGTATTAGGGAACAACTAAGAACTTTGCAAAAGGCACAGTTAGCTTATTTACAAGAAAGAACGTCGCAAGAAATTGCTAAATTAAAAGAATATGATTTATTAAAAATAAGTCAATTAACTAGTGGAAAGTTAAATAACATAAAAACTCAAAGTGTTGACATTAATTTATTGGCTAAAATCTTTGAAAAATTAAATATTGATTCAAAAAAAATAACATCAATTAATTATAATCCCATTGTTTCAAAAGATATTCTTAACCAAATTCAAAAATATAAACTAATAGCAATTATAGAAACTACCCGTTATCAAAATGATGCCGCAAAAACACGTAGTGAAGTTGAGGACTATGCACTTTTAACATTTAATCCAACAAATGAAAAACCACATTCTTATACTGATTATGAACAAACGCAGTTGGATAAATTGAATAGTACAAAAAAAATTCTTGCTGACCGTGCTACGCAAATAAATAATTTATTAAATGATGTATTATTGAAAGGTTTTGAATTCGATAATCAAAAAGCTAATCAATTCAGCAATACAAAGTCAATTGATAGCGTAATTGGCATTACAAATAGCATCCAAGAAAGTGCAAAAATTATCAGAAAAGTTAATTCTACCTTAAATGAGTTGGATAAATTAATTGATGAAATTAAAGATGATGATGAAATTAAACATCAATTTGCACAAGATTTTGCAGAAATTGAAAAAGTAAAATCTGATATTAAAATAGCGCTTCAAGCAACACCTGTTGATTTTGAATTAGTTAATAAATTAAGTAATCTTGCAGATGAAAAATTAAAAAATCTAAGAGATAAGAGAAAAGACAGCAGCCTCGAATCGCAAATAAAGAGTATTGAAAAACTAATTAATAAAAATTATCAACATGAGGATTCATCACAGCCGATTTCCGAAGGTGAAACATCGTTGCGTTATGCTTATAATGAATTATTAAATCAGTCTCGCCAACCGGGGTTATCAAAAGCTGAAAAAGATGAAATTCTTGATAAGGTAAATAAGATTAAGGCTATGGTCTTTTATGTTAAAGATATTGAAAATAATATTGCTAGATTTGAAAAAACTTCTGATGAATATAATGCTCATACTGACAAACGTTCAAGAGTTCCACAAGCCATTGCCTCATCAGAGAGAACCAAAAATGAAATTGATTTAGTTATAAGACAGATTGCTAATGTTAATAATCTTCCTGATGTTGCCAAGGTCGCTGATTCTGCACGACAATCCAAGGCCATAAATGATGATTTAGACTTGGCATTTCATAAGGATCAGATTCGAGCAAGAAATGAAGATGTTCAATCTAAATCATATCCATCTTCAACTAATCTAAAACCTATAGAAGCTAAGGTTAATGATGCAATCAAGCAGATAGACACATATGCCAAAGGGAAAGAATCTACAACCTCTGATGTTACTGCTCAAGATGCTGTTAAGATTTTAACTGGACAAACGCAACTTATTGACGTAGTTAAGAGAGCAATTCTTGAATCTGATAAAATTAAAAATTCTTCTTCATTAGTAGAAACCGAATCCGCCAAGGATGCTAATGCTTTATTAGATGAGATTGATAAAAATCTACCTGATAACTCTGATACTATTGAAATTATTAATAAAAAGAAGAAAGCAATCGAGGATGCTATTGTTATTTCGCAATCAAAACATGAATTGCGTAAAATTGTAATTAATGATTTAGTTAATGTTTTATCAGAGGAACAACAAAAATATAAGATTCTTGAAGTAGTTAAGAATAAGGTTGCTGCCGCAAGAGAAACATATGAAAAAATACTTTCAGTTAACTCATCATCTGGTGGTGAAACTTACACACCTGAAAGTCTTGCTTCAAAGGTTAGCGAATTAAATGAACTTGTTAAAAATTTGTCGAAAGAACGTGATGACCTAATTAAAAAATATCGTGAAGAGAAAGCTCGGATTGATCTTGAAGTTATTCAATACGATAAAAAGTCATTTCATAATTTGCCTAAACCAGACTCACTAACGAATTTTGAAAATTACGAAAAAGCTCGCCAAAAATATGCGATGGATATAAATGATCCGATAAACTCAACTATTGAATCTATTAAAGAAAATGAAAGAGCAATGGTTGCCGGATATCATAAAGATATTGTTTTAATTTCCCTTGAAAAATATAAAGAATTTGTTAAAACGGATGTTGATAAACTAAATAATTCAACAGAAAAAACCTTTATCAAATCGCATTCAGATAGATTTTTAGCTAGAATTAATAATCAGTTATCAGTTGATATTGATTTTACAATAGCACAAGGTCTAATTGTTAATATTAACGAGATGTTAAAATTCCATACGCTTCAAATTGATGTAGCTACTGAATTAGAACTATATCAAAAAGATTCGAATACTGATGTTAATAAGAGGGCAATTGCTGAGCTTAAGGCATTGTTAAGTGATGAGCACACCCCATTAGAAACTCTAAAAATAAAACAACAAAATGAGTATGTTTTAAAGGAACTAACACGCATCAAGGAAGAAGCTGGACTTAGAGCAAGAAACAAACAAAAAGCCCTTAGCTTATTGCAACACTTTGAAAACTTTAGAGCATTACCAGGCCTAAATAATGGTCAAAACCAAAACCGTGTGATAGTTGATACACTTTCTAAACAAATTTTTGGAAATAAAAGCGTTGAGCTTGGTGATTTAGCTGACAACTTCTTAGTTACAAATACAAAGGAAGCTATTAATCAAATTCTTAATTTAAATCTTCAATCAACAACCAAAGCTCAACTTGTACAAGTAAGAACCAAAATTGAAGCAATTGAAAAGATCAAGGAATATTATGATACACTTGCTTTAATTATCGGGTCCGCTGAAACGGTGATTAGTGCTGCTGGTTCATCAGTAACTGATACTGTAAACTCGTATATAACACAAGATCTTAATCCTTTATTATCACAGGCAAGAGAATTATTTAAGATAGTGGTAACAGATAATTCAAAAACTTCTGATGAATTAGCAGAGTTAAATAAACAGAAATTTATTGACCTAATTAAAAAAATTCAGGTTTCAAAAGAGCGTATTCTAGATGTGATTGAAATAACTGAAAAAATCATTGATAAAATTAAAGAAATTAATAGTGATCTTGATTTCTATAATCTTGAATCAATAAGTGGTACGAGAAATAATGATAAAATTGATAGTTGATTAAATGTTTTATTAGCAGATGCTGCTAACAACCTTTCAGAGACAACTGATATGCAAAAAGCCCAAAGAATTGCTAATGTTAAGGCAAGGGGTGAAGAGGCTCTAAAATTAACTCAATTATTAAAGCAAGTGTCTTCAAATGTTGCTACTTGAAGACTTGAACGTCAAGGGTCAACAAATTATGATGCAACCCAATTTGATGAGAATAAAGTAATTCAATATATGTGAGCTGCCTTACCAAATATTGGTCAAAATCCAACTCAGGCTGAAATTAGTGTATTTATTAATGAATTAACTAATAAGGTTTCTGAACAAACTAAAATTCGTCAAACTCGTAAGGACTTATTTGATGGTATTAATAACATTAAAAATTCTACTTCATATCAAAATGCTAAGCAATATCTAACTTTAATAACCTCATTAAATAAGCAAATCGACGATATTATTGATTCTTCAACAAATAAAGAAGAAACAAATAGTGTTGAAAAATTAGCGCAAAACTTGAATAAGATTAATAATCTAAAGGCGTTTTTATCAAAATTAGTTGAATTAGCTTCAAAAGCGACAGAAATTGAACAATTTGTAAGTGCTTTTGTACCACTAGATGTTACTGTTGACAATAATAAGATGGAACTTGAAAATGAACTAATAACAGTTAAAACATTTTATACATCTGATATTCCATCTGCTGACAAAGCAGAAGAAGCGTCAAACAGTATAGATAAGAAGATTAAAAAGCTTGAACTTTTGAAGGCTCGCTTGGAAGTTTATCAACAGTTAGCTAGTGTTAAACTTAAAATAAAGAATGATACTGTAATAATAGCAAGTGAGAAAGACGTAATTAATAAAAAAGTTACCAATTTTGAGAACGAATTGAAGGCAATTCAATTAAACGAAAATACTGATCCTAATACATTTGCTAACTTAGCGCAAAAATGATTAAATGGTACAGGAAATGATTCGATTGAATATGTTTTAACAAATTCAAGAACATTAGCTTATAAATATCAAGATGCCCAAAATATCCTTGACTATAAACAAACTGGTTTAAATGAGTTGCTTGATTCTAATGCTGTTAAGGAAGCATATACGCAACTTCAAAAATTAATTACTGAATCAAAAGAATTAAATAAAAATATTAATAATGATGAATTAGCAAAACTTGGTCAAATTAAGAAAATTCAGGATAAAATTGATCATCTTGTTAATGAAAAAGCGAACTCAGTAAGACAACTTCGTACTAAAACCAGCGAACTTTATGATAAATTATCAAAACAAGGAGCAAATGAGGTAAAAAGCGGGGTATTGTTGCCTACATTTTTAGAAAACGCCGTTAACTCTCTAAATATCAATAATGTTAAGACAAGAGACAATACTTATCCTGAGGCTGTTGAAACAATTAATAAAATAAACACTTCTTTAAGAAAAGCCCTTGATGAGTACAAGAAGCAAATTATTGCTACTTTTGATACACAACAAACACTTTTAAATTCCGAATTTCAAAAGCTTGTTGATTTTAATGCAAATATAATTAATGATACGTTATGAACACAAAGCGCTAAAGATAAATTAACAACATTAGGAAATTTAAAAACAACTATTGAAACTTTTATTAACCAAAATAAAAACTTCAAGAATACCGTTGATAGCAAATATATTTCAATTGACTCACAAAATTCCTTTATAACAGATTTTGTTAATTCTAATCTTGAAAATATTAAATTAGCTAAAGAAGTAAAAGAGCAACTTATACAAAAAATAAAAGCAGATATTGCTCAAATGATTGAGGAAAATACTGGTTTTATCTTCAAAGTAACCGCTACATTTGATAAATATAATAATGCATTTTCTAATTCAGACTCAACTAAATTATTTGAAAAAGCAGGATTTGAAAATTCTAAGAAGTTATTTGATGAGTTAAAAACTAAATTTGAATTATTAAAGAATAAAAATTCAATGATTAAAACTACTGAATCTGCTCCTGATTTACAAAGATATGCTTTAGAAACAAAAGAATTAATTAATGGATATGATAATTTAGTTAGTGAATTTAAGTCAGAATTAGTTGGATTATTGAATAAAAGACAAAATTTAAATGATATATATCAATTATTATTTAAATCATCAGTTAAATGAAAAAGTAACACTGATAAACTTAGTGCGCTTGAAACTCAATATACTCAAAATTACGATTCATTAGCTAGTGAAAAAGATGAGATCACTAAGGAAAAATCCTCAGATATTATTAATGATACATTCTTATCCGAAAAAACAAATAATGCTCTAAGCAATATTGAATCTAAGCTAAAGGTGTTACTAGATTGAACCAATACAAATAGCAAGTTGTTTTATGAAAATATATTAGGTGAAACAGGTAGTGATACAAGTGTTAATAAAACTAAACCATATTATCAAATTTCTGCTAAGTCTGGCATCACAAGAGAGGAGTTTGATAGAAAATTAGAACAATTAGTTCCAAAAAATAATGAAAATGAACTTGATATTACAAATTTAGATGGTTTTCTTGAATTATTTGATAAATTTGCCTTTACTAAGATCGATAGAGATTCAATTTATAATCCCTTAAACTTTAAGGTTAAATTAATTAAAGATACTAGCACTGCTAAATTTGTTAAACCAGGCAGTTCAAGTATTGCAGAAAAAACAAATACCCTTAAACTTCGTTATGAATTTAAACCAACTAACCTGGAGATATTTAAAGAATTCTCAGGATTTTCAATAGAAAAGGATGTTGATATAACATTCAAAACAAAACAAGACCTTGAACTTCCTGCCGGTACATCTAGCCTATTCTTTAAAGATTATAATAAAAATAATTTAGGTAAACAATCTAAACAAGTCATTGGTAAAGCCGATGAATTAGGGTGAACTCAAACGGATGCTGATGGAATTAAAAAACAAACTATTGATACATTTAAAAAGGCACTAGGTCTTGAAAACTCTAATGATGCTGTAATTATAAATTATAAAACTAGAGAAATATTTGATTATAAAAACAATGGCGGCAATGCAAATAACCCTACAGTTACAAAACGTAAAGATTGAATAGACAAAGCTAACTTTAATATTAAGTTTCAATTTCCTGAATTCGATGTTTACCAACAATCCACATCAGTTACATGAGAGTCGGAAAATCAAATACTAAGAATAAGAGTTATTAATGATAGTTTAATTCAAGTTGAAGCAATATTACCTGGAAAATTGTTAGTTGGGCCACAAAATTACACAAATAATAAAAATACCATTTTTGATACAAATGGTAATGAAATTACTAATGCAAATTCACAAATCTATGATTCAACTAAAACTATGCCGGTTTCAGCAATATATACATTGAGATTAGGCGTTGATTATGATTCAAATACAAAAGATGTTTCATTGTTTGTCAATCGTTATGAAAGCTTTAATGTTGCAAAAAATAAAAGTTTACATGATGATTCAATAACACCTACTTCTGAATTTATGTCTAATAGCAACAACCCTCAATCAAAAGCGTATGTTTGATCTAATTATGACTTTGCCAAATGATTGTCTACTCATCCTACGAGCTGACAAACACCAGATGTCGCTGATAGTAGCCATAAATCGCCACTTGATCACCCTAATAACGGATTTAGATATAGTGGTGGCTCAAATAAAGAATGAGATCATATGTTAAATAATGATATTTGAGTAAAAAATACAAGATCATCAGGGACTTATATATGAACAAATAATGATCAACAACAAATAATTCAAGATAGTGAAATCGAAAAACTCGCAGTAGTTTATAACTCTGGTATTATTAATTTTGAATTTAAAGATTTAAAGAAATAATGCTTAATTTTAAATCAAAACCTATAAGATGTAAAGGTTTTGATTTTTTTGTTTTAACTTCGTCAATAGATCCCCAAATGTCTAGAGAAAAAAAACAAATAATAAAATTACACCAAAATTTGGTGTAATTATTTGTGATATTTAATATTTTTCTTAATGGCTAATCCACGATAAATTTGTTCAATTAACATGATTCTAAATAGCTGATGTGGGAAGGTCATTCTGGAAAAACAAATTTTATTTTTAAATTTTGTTTCATCTACGCCATTCGATCCACCAATAATAAAAGTTAAATTATCTTCAATAAGTATATTAGAAAATTCCTCACTACTCATTTGTTTTCCTTGTAATGAAAGATAAAAAACTTTTGAATTTTTTGGTATTTTTGCTAATATTGCTTCAGTTTCCTTTGCAATTTTAATATCAATATTATCATTAATAATTTCTTTAACTTCAATTAAATTAATTGTTGCTAAAAAGTTTATTTTTTTTAAATATGAATCATAAATCTTCTTAATATCAGAATTTAAAGAACCAACTGCAATTAAGTTTATTTTCATTTTTATTTTTTACGGTTATTTAGATAGAACATTAGCATTTGTATGTCGGAAGGGTTAATTCCACTAATTCTTGTTGCTTGTCCAATAGTTGAGGGTCTAATTTTTTCAAGTTTTTGTCTTGCTTCTGTAGCGAGATTATCTACCAAGGAATAATTTATATTTTCAGGGATTTTTAGATTTTCCAGGCGAATCATTTTTTCAGCAGCTGTTTCTTGTTTTTTAAGATATCCAAATAGTCTTACTTGAATTGTTAATTCTTCAATGAAGGGAAAATCATTTCCTAAGATATCTATTGGGTCTGTCTCAGGATTGGCAAGTAACTTAAGGTAAGATTGGCCATTGATAACGTTATATTTAATGCCTAATTCACTCTTTGAAGACACATATTTATTTTTAAGTTCTTCAATTGTTGTTTGAATAAGATTATATTTATTAACAATTTTTTGATATTCTTCTTCATTTATCATTTTATTGTCATAAGCATATTGGCATAATCTTTCATCAACATTGTCATTTCTTAATAATAATCGATATTCTGAACGACTTGTTAACATACGATATGGCTCTGTGGTGCCTTTGGTAACGATATCATCAATTAAGACACCGATATAAGCATCGCTTCTTTTGATTTCCATAGAAGGCATATTTTGAATCTTATTTGCTGCATTAATTCCAGCTATTAAGCCTTGGGCCGCTGCTTCTTCGTAACCACTTGTCCCATTAGGTTGCCCGGCCGAAAAAAAGTTTTCTAATATTTTAGATTCTAGCGATTTATATAAGTTAAGTGGATTAATAGCATCATATTCAATGGCGTATCCATATTTTTGAATTCTACAATTTTCTAATCCAGGTACCGATCTAATCATTTCATCTTGAACATCGGCAGGCATTGAAGTGGATAAGCCGTTAATGTACATAATGTCACCTTTTTTAGTTTCTGGTTCAAAAAATATGTGGTGTGTTTCCTTGTCTTGAAATCTAACAATTTTGTCTTCAATGCTAGGGCAATATCTTGGTCCGATACCAATAATTATTCCAGAATATAATGAACTTTTATCAAGGTTTTTTAGCACTATTTCTTTAGTTTTGGCTGTTGTATGGGTTAGAAAACAAGAAGTTTGTTCATCTAATTTTATATTGCTTCGCTTGGAAAAACAAAGTTCAGTTTTATCTAGAATTTCTCTTTCTACTTTTGTAAAATCAATACTATCAGTATAAATACGACAAGGAGTTCCGGTTTTTAATCTTTGGATTTCAAAGCCATATTTAGCTAAATTTTTGGATAGAGTTGAACTATTTTTTTCGCCGTCAGGACCATCGTTTTTAATATCAGTGCCTCGCAGGATGCGTGAGTTCATATAGACACCGGTTGTCATAATTGTGACTTGTGAGTGTATATCGCCGTGTTTTAAAGTTTTAACACCAACACATTTTTTGTCAACTATGATTAGATCAGAAACTTCATCTTCAATTAAAACAATATTATTTTCTTTTTTTACAGCATTTAGAATTATTTGTGAATATTTATCTTTGTCTATTTGGGCCCTAAGCGATCAAACAGCTGGACCTTTTGAAGTATTTAACATTTTAATTTGGATCATGGATAGGTCGGCAAAAAAGCCCTGAACTCCTCCTAGGGCATCGATTTCACGAGTAATAATTCCTTTTGCCGATCCACCGATTGATGGATTACAAGGTAGCATTGCTAAGCGGTTAGTATTTAGAGTTATTAAGGCTACTTTTAGATTTCTTTTTGCTAGTGCAAAAGTTGCTTCGATTCCGGCATGACCACCACCTATTACGATAGCATCATACTGATTGTTCATTTATTAAGTACTATTCTTTAATATCTTTAAGTATTTTTTCAATTCTTGCAGCTTCAGGCTCAACTTTATCAATTAAAAATACTAGTTCTGGTAATTTTTTATATTTTCAACTTTTAGCTACAACTGAACGAATAAATGGCGCCATTGAAGTCACTTTGTCAAAGTATCTTTCCTTGTCTTTAAATAAGGTTATATATACTTTAGCATGTGATCCATCATTTGATAAAATTACGTCGTTAATTGAGATGTTTGTTACATCAAAATCTTTTAATTCAAAAAAACTATTTCCAATTAATTCTAATAATAATTGAGTTTTTCTTTCATGCATAATTGCGTTCATATTATACTAATACATCCTCATAAAATTTTAATTCATCATCTATATCTATTTTATCAAAATCTTTAATATGGGTACCAAAATCAAAGCCTTTTTCGACAACTTTAACATCATTTTTTTCTCTTTTTAAGGAGCTTATTGAGCCCTTAAAGATACTTTTGCCTTTTCTAATTACTTCAACTTTGCAAAGTTCTTTCGCTTGTCCTTCAAGCATCATGCAACCTGCAATTGTTCCTACTTTCGAGTAGAAAAAAAGTTTTATAACAACAGCCTGTCCAATTAATTTTTCTTCATAAACTGGTTCTTTTAAGGTATTGATAATTGCTTCTATTTCCTCAACAATTTTATAAATAATGTTATGAGAAACAATTTTTATTTTTTTAGTTTCAGCTAGTTTTTTAATTTCGCTTGATGTGCTAATGTTAAATAGATAAATTCTTGAATTAGATGCTTCAGCTAAGAGTAAGTCTGCTTTAGTTAGTTCTCCCGCTGTTGCTCTAATAACATTAACAGAGATTTCATCATTTTTTAGTTTAGATAGCGTTTGCTTAATTGCTTCAGCAGTCCCCTGCACATCGGTTTTAATAATTATGTTTAAGGTTTTTTGTCCATCTTTTATAGTGAAGGAATTTCTTTCGCTTAATTCTTTTTGTTTATTAATAAAAGATTTTTCTTCTGCTAGCTTCTTAGCGAATTTTTCATCACTAATTACAATAAATCTATCACCTGATGAGGGATTCTTATTGAGACCTGTAATTATGCAAGGTGTGCCTGGTAAGACTTTTTGCAATGGTTTTCCCTCGGTTGAGGTTAAGCTTCTAATGTTTCCATATTGACCACCAGCGACAATAAAATCTCGAGGCATAAGAGTACCATTTTCAACAATAACCGTTGACACTACCCCTCTACCTTTATCAATCTTTGATTCAATAATAGTTCCAAAAGGATCGCGATTCAGATTTGCCTTTAGGTCTAGTAAATCAGCTTGAAGAAAAATAGATTCTAATAAAGCATCAATATTATTATTCATCATTGCTGAACCATAAATGAATTGGTTTTCGCCTCCTCATTCTTCACAAATAATATTATGCTCACTTAGTTGGCTTTTAATTTTCTCAGGGTCTGCATTTGACTTATCCATCTTATTAACAAAGATAATAATTGGCACATTGGCAGCTTTCGCATGATCGATGGCTTCAATAGTTTGCGGTTTAACACCGTCATCTGCAGCTACAACAATAATAACAATATCAGTTACCCTAGCCCCTCTCGAACGCATTTCAGTAAACGCTTCGTGTCCAGGGGTGTCAAGAAAGGTAATTTTTCTACCATTATATTCAACTTGATATGCACCAGTATGTTGGGTAATCCCGCCAAATTCTGTTGAAAGAATGTTACTTTTTCTAATTTGGTCAATTAGTGTTGTTTTACCGTGGTCAACATGGCCCATAATTGTCACAATGGGAGGGCGTGTTGAAAGGTCGTTTGGATCATTAATAACTTCAAGTTTATCAAATAAATTTTCAGCATCAACTGATTCTTCTTTTTGAAAATCAAGATTATAATGTAAACATATTTCCGCAATTTCTTCTTCATTTAAAAAGGTGTTAATATTTTTCATTATTCCTTTTTTAAAGAAGTAGGTTAAAATTTGCGCAGCAGTTTGGTTAATTTTTTGGCTAAATTCGCAAACTGTTAGTGGACCTGTAAAAATAAATACACCATTTTTGACTTTTGCTTCTACAACGTTTAATTTTTCTTTAATATTGTCTACATTTGAAATTCTTTTGTTACATTTTTGCTTAGCCATATATTCACCTCATTTCATAATTTTTTATAAATACAATCATCAATATTTTGTCTAAATGCTTTATTTAGTAAATGCTTTTTAAAAAGGGTTTCGATTTGTTCCTCATTATCTAAACAGTATGTTCCTCGGCCACCTAGTTCAATGTTTGGATCAAAATAAAATTCATTATTAATTTTTGCAAATCTAACTAAGTTCTTTATAGGATAAATTTTTCCATCAACAATAGATTTACGACTATATTTTTTATCAATCTTCATCATTTAAATCACCTAAATCTAAATTCTCTAAACCAGCACTTAGGTCATCATCTTTTTTGAAGTCCTTCATTTTTGTTTGAGTTATTTTTTCATAGTCGGCTTCGATTTTTGCTTTGTCTTTAATTTCATTTTGTTTAGTGTTACCTGAGTATACATCTAAATCTTCCATTTCTTCGTTTTCTAATTCATTTTGCATATCAATTCATGTTCTTTCTATTTCCTCATCAGAAATAGATTCATATAATTGTTTTTCAAAAATATGATCTGTTTGTTGTGCTTTTTGTCTAAGCTCAGCTAGGTCTTGGTCAAATTCTGATATATTGAATGTATTATCAAAGAATGATTCATTGGATTTCTTAGAATTTCTATGATTGCTAATTGGTTTTAGATTTAACTTTTGACCTACATATTTTAATTTAGCTTCTTCTTCAGTAATATTTGCATTTTTAAATGAATATTTTATTTGGAGTTGATCGGCTTGCGCTTGGCTAATTATGTCCAAGCGGCTTCTTGTTAATTCTGAGGCAAGTCGAACATTTTGCCCTTTTTTACCAATTGCTAAAGTATGTTGAGCATTAGGAACAATAACAATAAAACTATTGAACTGTGGAGTTGAATCTTCTTTTTCGACAATATCAATAACTCTTGAAGGACTAACAGCATTCATTACAAATTTCTTTTTGTCCTCATCATATAATACAACATCAATTTTTTCGTGGTTTAGTTGTTTCGAAATAGCTTCAATTCTAGCTGAATCTGTTCCGATTACTGTGCCTAATTCTTCGAGAGCAAAAGGCGCTTTTTCTGTTTTTCTTATAGCAACTTTTGCTCTTTCCCCTGGTATTCTAACAACCTTAATAATTTCAATAAATCCCTCAGCAATTTCTGGTATTTCTTGTTCGAATAATTTATTTATTAATTTAGATTCAACTGAGGATACTAATATTTGTGCATTTTTAGATTCAGGTTTTACTTCTTCAATATAAACATCTAACAAATCGCCGGCTTTTAGATTGGATAATAATCTTAAATTACTTGTAGATGGTGGCATATAAGCAACAGTTCCATCACGAAATTCCATGAGTGTACCAGTTTTGGTAATATTTGTTATTTTAGCTTTAACTATAGTACCTATTAAGCTACTATATTTATTAAAGGTTAATTGTTTTTCCAATTCTCTAATTTGTTGGTTGAAGATACTTAGAATTTTTTGATAATCACGTTTATGGAATAATTCGAAATCTATTTCCTCAGCAATGATATCACCCTCCTTAATATCTGCATTAATTTTTTTAGCATCGCTTAAAGCAATTTCAATGCAAGGGCAAAAATTATCTTTGTCTTCATATGTTATAGGGTCATTAGTAACGATTTTTGTATGGTTTATTATTTTAAACTGTTTCTTATCTTTATCAATGATAAATTCTAATTCAGCATCAGGATCATATTGACTAAAAATCACTTGTTCAACAGCTTTTTTAAATAAATCAACTACTGCTTCTTCATCAATATTTTTGATCTGTGAAACATTATATATAGCACTAAAAATTTGTGTTGCTTTTAGTTCCGAATCAAAAGTTTTAGTATTCATTTTTATCTCCTTTTTTATATCTTATAATTACAAAAAGGATCGGCCTATGGCCAACCCTTTTTAATCTTAATTAAAAACAGTATAATAAAATTTTAATACATTAATTTATTTTCAAATAATTTTTCCTTGAATTTTTGAGTTTACTTTATCAATATCAATAATTTTTATATTTATGTTATCGCCAATTGAAACTAGTTCATTAGGATGGTTGATATATTGGGAATTTTCCTTCTTCATATTACGAATATGAATCAAAACATTTTCCTTTAGGCCAATATAGGCAAATACACCGAAGTTGGTAATATTTTGAACCTGGCCAATAATTTCTTGACCCAGTTGGATATCACTAAATTTTAAAATTTTGTCATTAACAATATATCCTGGTTTATCATCCCTTATATCCTTTCCAGGTGCTAATAAAGAATCAATAATTAGGTCAATGTCATATTGATTTGCGCCTAGGTTTTTAGCTAATTCATCCTTATTAGTTGAAAGCAATATTTCCTTATCGATATTTTTTAAATCAATAGCTAATTCTTTTATTATTCTATCGGCAAGTTCGTATAAGTCAGGGTGTATATTTGTCTTATCATAAAATACATTAGAATCATAAATTCGTAGAAAACCAACTGATTGTTCATAAGCTTTAGGGCCTAAACCTTTAACTTTTTTAAGATCAGTTCTTGATTTAAATAAGCCGTTCTCATTACGATAATCAACAATATTTTGTGCTAATGATTTCGAAAGGCCAGAAACATACTCTAATATATATTTGGTTGCGGTGTTTAAATCAATTCCAACCATATTGACTGCCTTTCCGACTTTGAATGCTAATTTTAAAGATAATTCTTTTTGATTAACATCATGTTGATACTGACCTACCCCAAGAGATTTTGGTTCAATTTTAATTAGCTCATTCAAAGGATCTTGAAATTTTCTGCCTATATTAATTGCTGATCTAAATTCTAGTTCTAAATCAGGGAACTCCTCTTGCGCAATTTTTGAAGCCGAGTATACAGAAGCGCCCACTTCACTAACAATGGCAAATTTAGTGTTTTTGTTTAATTCTTTTTCTCTTCTTATTTTTAATAATTTATCAATAAATTCTTCTGTTTCACGGCTAGCGGTTCCATTTCCAATAACAATTAGATCAATCTCATATTTGTTAAGTATTTCATGCATCTTTTTGACTGCATTTAGAAATTCTTCTTTTGAGTTAGTGTGTGGATGGATAACAAAACCTTCTAAATATTTTCCATTACCGTCTAGCATTGCACATTTGCAGCCGTTAGTATATCCAGGATCGATAGATAAAATATTTTTATTTTTTGTGGCTGGAGAAAGTAATAAATCTTCAAGGTTTTGAGCAAAAATTTCAATAGCTTCTTTTTCGGCACGCTCAAATAAATCTGTCTTTATTTCTCTTATTATCGATGGAAATATTAAACGATCTAGTGAATCCTTTATTGCTTCATTAACAATCTTAGCTGTTCTTTTGTTGATGAAAAATTTGTTGTTTAGATAATAAATGATAACTTTTTCATTGAATTCAATTGTATATGAAATGATTTTTTTGTCTTCACCACGAGTAATAGCTAATACACGATGGTTAGGGATATTTTTAACCTTCTCACTATAGTCATAATATTGTTTGAATGTTTCTTTTTCGTCATCCACACTTTTCTTTTTTGTTACGATAACACCGTAGTTTATAAGTTGATTTTTAACATATTCGCGAACTGAAATATCTTGTGAAATATTTTGAGCAATTATATATTTAGCTTGTTCTAAAACTTGTTCAACATCTTTTAATGTATCTCCATTAATATATTTCGAAGCTTCTTTAAAAACATTAAATTTTTCATCCTTATTTGTCATAATAAGCTCAGCAAGTGGCCCTAATCCTAATGCAAGAGCTTCGGTGGCTTTTGTTTTTTTGCCTACCTTAAAAGGTTCATATATATTTTCAACTTCCTGCTTAGTTATTGCATCATCAATTTTTTTCGATATTTCAACATCAAGTAGCTTTTTTTCTTCAAGAATTTTTTTAACATATTCTTTCCTTTTTTGAAGTTCTACATCATACTCATAAAATTCGCTAATATTTGCAACTTGTTCTTCATCAAGACCACCGGTCACATCTTTTCTATAACGTGAAATAAAGGGAATTGTAGCGCCTTCTTTTAATAATTTAAGGGTTTCACTAACCTGCTCATTACGTATATTCAATCTTTTTGCAACATTTTTTATTGATAAATCAATCATAATTTCTCCAATTTTTATTTATTATCTTTAGTACATTAATTATAAAGAAATTATTTTTTAATAGGTCTTTTTAGATTTTTTTTAAAGCAAATTAATTTATAATTTTTAAGAATTATTGAATTGTAGGAAGAATAAATTTATGTTAAAAATTGGCATTATTGCAGAATATAATCCATTTCATAATGGTCATATATACTTAATTAATAAAATTAAAGAAAGATATCCAAATTCGAAAATTATTGTTGCCTTGTCCTCTAATTTTACCCAACGTGGTGAGATTGCTTGCGCTCCTTTTGCAAAAAGGAAAAAAATATGTATGAAATATGGTGTTGATAAGGTTGTTAAGCTAGATTTTGAAACTTCAACACAGGCAGCACACTTTTTTGCAAAAGGCTCAATTGATATGTTAGATAAGCAAAAAATTGATATTCTTTTTTTTGGAACATCCGATAGCGATGAAATAAAAAAATATATAAGTGCTGCAAGGTTATTGGATGAAAATGAGGATTTATATAACAAAAATGTTAAGTTGCTTTTAAAACAAGGAAAATCCTTTATTTTATCCTGTTATGAATCGTTAAAACTATTCTTAAAAGAAGAAGAAATTCCGCAGGATATTTTGGGCTTTGAATACACTAAATACATATTAAAAAATAAACCTCATATTAAACTTGATTGTATAAAAAGGTCAATTTCACATCATTCTGGGGAAACAAGTTCAATTTATGCATCAGGAACAAAATTAAGAGAAATGATAAAAAATAATGAGGATATTTCAAATTTTTCTCCACTAAAAATTAAAAGAGTTAAGAGGATTGAAGATACATATAAAAAATTCCGAAGAATAATAAGACATTGGTCACCACAAAGAATCGCCAAAATTAAACTTGTTAGTGAAGGAATGGAAAATTTATTTAAGAAAAACATTGATGCTTTATCCTACGATGAATTTATTGATTCTTGTACATCAAAAAGATATACAAAATCACGTATTAAGCGAACTTATTTGTATGTCTTAAAGAAGTGATTTGCTAAAAAAAACTAGTATATTTTTAATTTTAAATTAAAGCGCAATTGAGGAAAAAAGTTAATTCTAAATTGGATGCAGCAAGTTATTAATACCTCTAGGTATTATTTTTTCATTATTATTGTTTATCAGGGTAATCATAGGCACTTCAGGCGCTTAGAAGGTAAGAAGATACTGAAATAAAGATCACATTTTTTATAAATCATAATTTAGTTTATTAAGCTAAATATTCAAAAAATATAATAGGTTATAGATTTGAAATTTAAAGGATTTATTTATGAGTGACTGGCTATTTTGATGAAGCAACATTTGTGCGAAACAAAAAAGTCTAAACAAGGTCATTTTGTTTCATTTGATCTAGCACTGGCATTGTTTTTACTTTTATTGTTGTTGCAATGTCGATATATACATTTGTTGCAATATAGCTAATGTTGGTCCAGGTTTTGCGTCAATTATTTTTATTATAATCTAGCATCTATAGACCTACAATTATTATATTATTAATATTTTATGATAATGCTCTTAGTGAAATTAACAATGAAATCGTACTATTTCTGAATTTCAATAATATAGACATTGAAGCAAAGCATTATTGTTTATGTTTGAATATAAACACTTTATTTTGTTAATAATTGTCGGCTTGATCTTGCTAATATTAATACTTGTAGGTTTTATTATCTTTTTTATTTTAGCTTCAAAAGCTTAAAAAATTTTGATTCAATTTATTTAAAATATTTTTTTGAATCTAATCTAGATGAAAAACTTAAATGAGATTTTGTAAAAAAAACATTCAGGTGTATTTTCTGAATGTTTTTTGCCTTCAAAGTCTATGAATTATTTATTGCAAATTTTTAAATTCTTCTGTAGCATTAACTAGTGCTTCGGCAATCTTTTCTTCTTTTGAGGAATGACCTGCAATAACAAAATTTAACTTTGATTTGTTTAGATTTTTATGTAAAAGGTAAGCGCCTTCTGGTCTGCAATCCATATCAAATCTACCATGAATAATTATTGTTGGAATATTTCGGATTTTGTCAATATTTTTTAATATATAGTTATCTTCTAAAAAAATATGATTAATAAAATAATGATTTTCAAGTCTAGCTAATTCTAAATTGCTTTTCTTATTTGATAAAATTTCTTCTATTTCTGTTAGCGGGTTCATCGTTATAAGCCCGAGTTCTCATTTAGCTCAATGGTATGCTGCATTGTATGCTAATTCAATATTTGGGCTATTTAGATACTTGTGGTATGCCTTGATTAAATTATGTCTTTCTTCAATTGGAATAAAGTTGGAAAATTCTTCATATGCTTCAGGAAAATAGAAAGAAGCACCTTGCTGATAAAGGTAATAATCGTCTTCCTGGCGCCCTAAGAATACACCTCGCAAAATCATACCCAATACATTTTGAGGGTAATTAATGGCATAAATAAGTGACAAACAGGATCCTCATGAACCACCAAAAAGTATCCATTTATCAATATTTAAGTTTTTGCGCAACTCTTCAATATCGCTAATTAAGTTTAGTGTAGTATTTTCTTTTATTTCGGCAGATGGCATAGATTTGCCGCAACCTCTTTGATCGAATAAAATAATTCGGTAATGATTTGGGTCAAAATATTGGCGATTCGATTCAGAAATTCCCCCTCCTGGACCACCATGTATAAATAAAATTGGTTGACCATTTGGGTTACCTACTTCTTCATAATATATAGAGTGAATATCGCTTACTTTTAAAAAACCAGTTTTATATGGTTCAATTGGTTCAAACATAACAATTTCCTTTTAGATAAAATATTAGTACTTAAAATTATATTTTAATATTTTAAAAAGTTAGAGGTTTAATGCGCCCCCTAACTCTTATTTTTTATATTAAATAATGTTTGTTTATAAAGTTAACTATTTCTTGCAATTTATTTAAATCCTGTTGAATAAATCCAGATGAGTTTAAGTGCCCACCGCCTTGAAAATAGTTTGCAACTTTTGATACATCATAAGTAGTTTTTGATCTAATTTCACAGCGATAATCACCCTGTTTTCGTTTTAATAATGCTAGTGAAACTTCGGTGTTAGATACTTCTGCAAATTTAGCAACAAGAGGTCTTGCGATATCATTTGAAACAATTTGATCAACAATCATATATGTAACTATTCCTTCTTTTTGGGAATTGTTTATTGCATTAAAAATGAATCTGTTTTCTTCCGCATTAAGTTGCATTTTTTTAAGTAAAAGATTATAATCTAGACCTTCCTTTAATAAAAATTCCATACATTTAAAAGTTTCTTGGGTAACATTTCTCTCTTTGAAAAATTCAGTATCAGTAATGATTGCCACAGCAAGGCCTTCGAGAACTTTTTTGTCTGTTTTTAAATTTAGTTCCATAACAAGTTTAGTCATTACCTGTCCGGTTGCGGGTCAAAAATCACCGCCAATTTCAAATAATCATTTGCCTTCCAAAGGATGGTGGTCAATTTTAATTGATTCTTCGGTTTTGACTCTTTGATCAAAGATTCTATTCTTTGTAGATGTATCAACAACCACCTTTAGTGAGTTATTAAAAAAGTCATTATCAACTAATGAAATTTTTTCATCCTCCAAGAACAATAGGTTTCTTGGATAATCACCGCCAGAAATTCTTACATTCTTATTTTTTAGGTTTATTTTTATAAGATGCTTGAGAGCGACTGCAGATCCTAGGGTATCACCATCTGGTTCAACATGGGTACATAATGTTATATTATTTGCGTTTTCTAGATATTCTCAAAATTTAATAAATTTTTGTTTCATATTTTCCATAATTTAGGCCACCGTTAATGAATAATTGTCAAAATAATGATCAACCGCAATTTTGGCGGATTTTTTAGCTATTTTAGATTTCTTGAATCAGTTTTTCATATTTGCTAGATTTTGAATTGTTCGCATATATGTTGTTTTATAAACATTTTTAACATCATTTTTAATTTTAACTAATATTTTTTTATATTGATTTAAATAATCTATTTTATTTGTCATTAGCCTTTTATAATTTTTTTCATCTGGAATTAAATCATTTTTTAATCAATAATTGTATATAAATAATTGATCCTTCTTGTGTTTTGCAATCATATATTTTGCATATCTTGTTTCATTTTTGAATTCCTCATTGTTCACAAGAGCAATGGCAAGCGACTTAATAATCATATTTTGCTTAATCAGTTTTTTAAACCAAACATCTTGGCCAAAGAAGTATCCAGTTGTTAGTTTTGAGCGAATGATATTTGAAATTTGTTCAATTGTCAATAATACAATAATGGTAAAAATTAGGTATGATGAAAGCTTGTCTCAGTCTTCAGTTTTGGATGAGTATGTACTGATTTGGAAACCAAAATCACTAGCTCCTACGGCGCCAATTACTACTGTACTTTTGAAGTTAATTTCAACTCTATATAAGAAGTTAGACAGAGATTGCGGTAATATTGATTTAATAACAATAAATTTGACTTTTTGAAATCATGTTGCGCCTAGTGAGTCTAAGGATTGAAACACCTTGTGTGGAATTTTTTCAACTGACTCCATAATTAGTTTTCCAAGCATACCAATTGAATGTATCCCCAGTGCCAAGACCCCGGCGAATAGTTTTGAGTCTTTTGACAAGATTATAAAAAGAATGGCAAAAGTGAACGCTGGTATAGCACGAATAACAATAATAATCAATTTAAATGGGTAAGAAAAATACTTATTAATATTTTTTGCGGCAAGAATTCCTAATATTACTGCAAAAAACAAACCAATGACTGAGGAAGCTATTGCCACTAGTAGAGCCGAAGCCCCTAATGGTATAACACTTGTTTTTGATGTTTTTCAATTACCACCAAACAACGATCAATCCGGATTGAAAAGCTTATTAATTCCATCTTTGAATTGGCTAATTTTTATACTATTTCCAATTTTTCATTCAATTTGTGTTAGCGAAGCAAGGATAAGCGCAAACACAAGAATAATGACAAAAATCTTGAATATATATATTTTTGACTTTTGCTTTTTAAGCTGTTCTAATTGTTTTGCAAATGGAAGTTTTTCATCAATTTGAGGGTGCTTTTGAGAATATTCTAAAATGAATTTTTTAATCATATAGTTTAATGCTTCGATTACTATCATCAAGGCAATTAACACTCATAAAACAATTGACATATGCGATAGGTTATCTGTTATGGCGTATTGATCAGAAAGAAGTTGTCCAATTGTTGATATTCCAACAATTGATAAAATAGCTGCAAATCTAACAACCATTTCGAATGAGTAGAATCCATATGATACAATTCTCTTTATTAAATAAGGTAAAATTGCACTTTTAAAGGCAAGAGTTTTATTATTACCAATTGCTTGCGCTCCCTGAAATGCGCTTGTGTCATAGGTGTCTAAGTCTTCATATAATCATTTTGTCATTAATGAGCTAACAAATATAGCAATTGAAAACATTGCCGCTAATGATTTTGAAAATAAGAAGAAAAAGATAAATGCGAATACAACTGGGGGGACTGCTCTAATTATCGACATTATTATTCTAAAGGGAAGATAAATTAATTTATCTTTAATAATATTTTTAGAGCTTAATAATGCTAGCGGTACTGATATAAAAATACCAAGTATAGTGCCTAATATTGAGTATGAAATAGTGGTTCATAAATAGGATAAGCTGCGCAAGAAGGTTGCATAAGGCGTGAACTCTGCAGCTCCGATTTGCGCTTTTTTATTAGTCTCAAAAAAGTGTGAAATATGATTTCAAAAAGCTTTTCAGTTTTGAAAATCAGGTTTAATAGCAGCGATTATTATTACAACCAAAATAAAGATTAATGCACCACCCAAGATTTTGAACCATGGGAACTTTTTAGTTACCTTTTGGCCATTGATGTCAACGAATTTAGGATTAAAGTAATTTGTTACTGATTCACTAAATAATTTTAGTTTGCTTTTATATTCAATAGGACCGCTAGATTTGCTTTGCTGTTTATCCATTTCTAGATTTCCAATTTTTTAATTTTTTCTTTAATTTCATTTTGAATAATTAGTCTTTTTCTACGGTTTTCATTGAATTGTTCTTCATCAAATTGTTCCAATTTTTTTCCATATATTTCTTTTAATTGTTCTAAATTAACTTTATCTCAACTATCATTAAAAATAATTTTGCCTTTTTTTACGCCTATTATTCGATCTGCATATTGTAGGGCTAGATCAACATGATGGAGATTTGCAATTATGGTAATTTTTTCAGATTTGTTAGCTATTAAAAAACCATCCATAACACTTTTAGCCATAATCGGATCAAGTGCCCCTACAGGTTCATCTGCAAGAATAATTTTTGGTTTTTGGGCTAGAGTACGTGCTAAGGCCACACGCTGCATCTGACCGCCTGATAAATCTTTTGCTAAATCATAAGCATTTTCTAGAATATTAACTTTTGCTAAACATTGATATGCTAGTTCAATATCGCTTTTACTATAAATTCCAAAAAACGCTCTAAATAAATTCATTTGTGGTAATCTTGCCGAGAGAACATTTTGTAGTACAGTGATGTTTTCAACTAGATTATAATTTTGAAAGATAATTCCAATTTTTGTTCTAAATTGTCTTAATTTTTTTCCTTTTAATTCATTAACATTGTAAGGTCCAACCGTTAATTTTCCTGAGGTAATGGTATTTATTTTGTTTACTGTTTTAATTAGCGTGGTTTTTCCGGCTCCCGATAGACCAATAATTGCAACAAACTCGCCTTGATTAATTGAAAGATTTACATCAATTAAGCCCTTAGTTCCATTAGGATATGTTTTTGATACATTATCTCAGTTTATATTTCAATTATTATTAGTATTTTGTTGTATGTTGCTAATACTTTTCATTTTTAAATTTTTATTCATAATTAAGTTTTATATTAAATTAAGTTTTTGTATTATTCTAAGAAAGATTTAAAGCCTTCAAAATGTTTTTTAAATCATTGTTCAGGGTATATATATGAGGCGGCTGATGTTGTTGAAGTATAACCATAAATTACATAATCCCTTACTTCTGATCATTTTAGTTTTCAATTAGAACCTTGTTCTTTTAGGGCTTTAATAACAATTTTGTAAATTTCAGAATCTTTGCGAACATAAATATATGAACGATAGAAGCCAACGGTTGGAAGTTCTTCTCCTGTTGCCAACGAATCAATATGTGTTTTTAATTCATCGTTGTATCCGTTTGTAGTTGAATTTGGATTTTTAGATGGTTCCTTGTTGATATAAAGATTATTTTTATTGAATATTTTGTAGTTATTAAATGCTTCAACTAGTAGTTTTTCATCATTAAATTTAGGTGTTGATGGATTCTGCTTGCTTATATATGGGTCAATAATTTGGACATTTCTACCAGCTTGAATAATAAAGCTAGAATCTCCGGATAGCTTAGCTCATGTATCGACGGGTAGAAAGGCGACATCGATCGATTTAGCTTTCAAAGCTGTTGCAGCACTATTGTAATCACTTGAAACACTAATTTCAATATTTTTGATTCCTTTTTCCTTTATTCATAATTGTAGTTTCTCTGTTGCTTTTTGTACTAATGCGGCATCAGAAGAAGGAATGAATTGAATTTTAAGGTTTTTCTTTTCATCAACAGTTGTGAATTTATTTGTTTTTTCATCAAAGGAAATATATTCACTATCGCCCTTAGGAATAACTTCATAGGCTTTTTTTGAATCTCCATTTATGTTGTAAACGATATTTGCATCAAATCCAACTGGAGCATAGCCATCATGGTTGTATATTTTGAATATACTTTGGATCTTGTTATTTTTATCTAAGTAAGTTAGATTGCTTTCTTTGTTAGAATCTTTATTATCTTTTACTTGTTTGTTTGATTCTTTTATTGCAGCAATTAAAAGTTGTTGAAGAGCCTTAATATCGCCAAGCTTTAAGTCAGATCTCGCCTGAACACCATCATTTGAAATGTGCGATGTGGCCCCAATAACTGCTAGATCATTAGCATGGTCTTTAGCATAAAAACGAGCGTCTGATCATGCCCCGGCAACAGTGATTGATTTGTTAGCTAGTTTTTGCATAGCATCAGCATAGCCCTGGGTTTTTATTGCTTCGACATTGGAATCTGTTGTACATTGTGAAGAAATTAGACCTATAGCCATCGGAAGTATAGAAGCACTAGTTATAACTGAAGGTAGTAAGAACTTTCTGATTGATTTTTTCATTTGTTTTCCTTTTTGTGTGGATTTTCTTTAATATAAAGTATTTAAATTTACAAACGAAATTATATTAAAAACTCAAGGAGCAATAAAAAAACACTTATTAGAAGAGTTTTTTTAAAAAAATTAACAAGTATGAAAAAAAATAAATTTTTTGTGGTGAAAAATTATATTATAAAATTAGTTTTTTTATGAAATTACAATTTTTTTATTTTGCTGCAATTTAACGTAAATGTTAAAAAAAGTTATTTTATAAATTTTGTGTAATCTCATTTGGTTCGAAAATTTAAGATAAAAGTTTAGTGTATTAAAATTGCAATATTAGCAATAATAAAATCTTCAAATTTTCGCTAAATTTTAATGATAAAAATAAATATTTATATTTGTAATTTATAATAAATATGTTTTTTAGAATGGAGAATTCATGCAAGATAATAAAAAAATTGAGGTTTCATTAGGCCTAGATTTAGGGATTGGTTCAGTAGGCTGGTCACTTGTTAATAATGAAACTAACGAAGTTATTGCGCTAGGTTCTAGATTGTTTGATGAACCTAATTTAGCTGAAGATAGAAGAGCACACAGATCTCTTAGAAGAAGCATAAGAAGAAAAGCTTTAAAGAAAAATGCTTATGCAAAATTAGTTATTAAATATAGCAAAATGTTTAATTTAGATTTAAAATCTGTCGAAGATGTTTTAAATATTTATTTAAAATCTTCACAAAAACACCCACATATTATAGATTTAAAATATAAAGCATTATCAAAAGAAATTTTATCAGAAGAATTAATCTGAATATTACACGATTATTTAAAAAATCGTGGTGTATTTTATGAAATAGAAGAAGAAACCAAAGATAAGAAAGGCGGCGATAAGAATAACAGTTCATTTGCCGAATTTAAAGACGATTCAAAATATCCAAGCGAAATTGAAAAAAAATACTTTGATAGATTCGGATTTGTCAAAAACATTGAAGCAAATACAGGTAATTTATTTACTAATAAAAGATGAGTTGCCGAACTTGAAAAACTTTTCGAAGTTCAGTCTAAAAAATATGATCAAAAATTATTTAAAGAATTTAGTGATAATTATCTAAATTTATTTAAATATATACGTTCATTTGAACAAGGGCCTGGCAATATAAAAAGTCCGAGTGAATACGGAATTTTTCAAAGAGATGAAAATGGTGAAGTTATTCAAAAATATACTGTAATATGAGAAAAAACCACTGGAAAATGTAGCGTGTTTAAAAAAGACAATAGAGCGCCTATTAATACGCCAAGTGCAGAAATGTTTAATTTATTACACAATTTAAACAATACAACTTTTTATATTGACGAAAATTCACAAAATAAAATAAATCTAGACAATCAAGTTAAAAAAGATCTAATTTTAAATTGATTTAATTCATTTAAAAACGATAAAAAAGTTAAAAACATAGATAAAAAATCAATTATTAAAGAAATGAAAAAAATTAATAATGATTTAACTACAAATAGTTTTACCAATGAAGATATCGATTATAGAAATCTAAATATAACAAATGAAATTTTAAATATCTTTGTAAAAAATAATTGTATTGCTTCAATGTTTAACAGTGAAAATTTATTCAATGTAATAAGAGACTTAGATAAGCTATATCAACCAATATTTTATAATAGAAGCATTGATGACCGTATCAACAAGTTAAACGATAAAGAATGTATTAAAGTATTCAATAAATATTTATTAAATGACAGTGATATTCAGAACACGATAAAAGATATTGCTCAAAGTTCTAAATTAAAAGGAAATAAAACACATTCACTTTCATACCGTGTTTTTGAACATACGTTGCAGGCATTGTTTGATGAAATTACCAATCTAGAGTCATTAAAATGAAATAAAGAAAGTGATTTATATAAAGCAGTTAGTGAATATAATAAAGAAAATGAAATTAAACTAATTTCAAAAGAACAAACTGGCAAATATTTACAAGCAAATTTCTTAGACGATTTAATTGTTTCTCCAGCAGTTAAAAGTTCAATTAGAGAAAGCGTTAAGGTATTTAACCAAATTATCAAAGAATTTGGAAAAAAATATTTAATCACAAAAGTTGGCCTAGAAATGCCAAGGGATAAAAACGGTGAAGAAGAAGCTAAAAAAATCAGTGCTCAAAATAAACACAATAAAAAAGTTAATGATCTAATTGAAGTGGCAGTAAAAGAAAGAACTATGGATAATTCATTCAGTATTTCAAATTGCTCAGATCATACAAAATTAAAGTTATTGCTATGATTACAACAGGACGGAATTGATTTATATTCTCTTCAAGATATTGATTTAAGAAAAGTTTATAAAAATCCAGGATATACACATATTGATCATATTCTTCCTCAAAGCAAAAGTTTTGACGATTCAATCAGAAACAAGGTTTTGGTACTAAAAGAGTCAAATGAGCAAAAGGAAAATAAGGTTCCTAAAGACTTTTTATCAACCGAAAAATTTGAAGAGCTAAAAAAATGGTTATATGCACATTGAAGATCAAAAGCCGATAAATATACTTCTAAAAAAGATAAAATCAAAGATTTACCTTGATTTAAAACATACGATGAATTAATTGCAAAGTACAACAATTTATTGCATGACACACTTTCTCAAAGCGATGAAATAGAATTTGCTTCTAGAAATTTAAACGACACGCGTTATGCATGTAAAGAATTTTTAAGTATTTTAGCAAACTATGCTAAAAATCATGACAATCAATTTACAATAAAACCTATTAGAGGTAAATTTACAAGCATAATTAGAAAATTAGCGCAATTGGATAAAAAGAACCGTGATGAATTTGATCACCATGCTATTGATGCTTCAATATTGGCAATTGCAGCAAACAATATGAAAATGAACCATAATAAATGAGCAATTTTGGAAAATTACTACATTGACAAAGACAACAACATTATTGATAAAGAAACTGGTGAATTTATTTGTAAGCGTTCTGATTTAACTGTCAATACCGAGGATATAACAGATAAAGTAAAAAAATCGATAGGCGAAAATAGACAACAAGAAATTAAATCTAAAGTAAGATTTACAAGAAAATTAACGAAAGATCATAATATCGAACTATTTAATGCAACTTTATACTCTTCTATCAAAGATCCAGATGATGAAAATATAATTTATAAAGTTGAACGTAAAAGTGTCTATGATATGAAAGATTACTTCGAAAAAGAAGATAAACACGATAATGTATTAATGTTCAGAAGTCACCCTCAAGAGTTTAATAAACTTAAAAATATTTATCTAGAATATAAAGGTGAAAAAAGTCCTTTTGAAGTCTATATGAATGATTTACAAAAAACATATAGTGAATTAATTTCAGAAGAGTATAAAGATTTCTGTAAAAATAACCAAATTTTATTACTTGTTGAAAATAATAAAGTCAAAATGGTTAAAAAATTAAAAATAAAAGATAAAAAGAAACATAAAAACACTGTTTGTTTTGATAAAAATAGCAATAAATCATTTAAAGAATCCTTAAGTTGAATAGCGTTACTAATTTATAAAGATAACAAAAATAATTACACATATATACCAGTTAATGCAAAGATCTATACATTTAGTAATGATAAAAAAGTTGATTTATCAAATGAGGATAATTACAATCTTGAAAATCTAAATAAGATTAAAAAATATTGAAATATTCCTGTAAATAACAAAATTATTGATGTATTTTATAAAGGCATGTTATTTAAATACATCGAAGACGACAATGTTTATTATTTAAATTCCTACAACTATATGTATCAAGGGTTAAGTTTTAATTTAATAAACAAAAAAACAAATAGTGAAAATGTGCTGAATATTGTTATAAATAAATTTTTAAAGAAAGCTATAAAACTAAATAATAAAATTATTTAAGAATAAAAAACAAAAAAACAAAATTTACAACAACTGCCAAATATTGTAAATTATGTTTTTTTGTTTTTAATTTTAAGTTTAAAAAAGTTAACTAACCTTGCTTAAGAATAGTATAGTACTAAAATCATTATAAAGCTCCTTGTATTACTCTTTGAGTCTAACCTTGCTTAAGAATAGTATAGTACTAAAATTAATTCCTCTAGATAAGTACTCATAGTAAAGTCTAACCTTGCTTAAGAATAGTATAGTACTAAAATCTCGTTTCATATTATTATTTACACATCTAAGTCTAACCTTGCTTAAGAATAGTATAGTACTAAAATCACAAAGTCCAAATAATCCCTCAGGTTTAAAGTCTAACCTTGCTTAAGAATAGTATAGTACTAAAATTAATAATCTTGTATTAATTTAAAATCAAAAGTCTAACCTTGCTTAAGAATAGTATAGTACTAAAATGTGCGGACTTTAATCTTAATAATCTTTTTTGTCTAACCTTGCTTAAGAATAGTATAGTACTAAAATATACGCTTGATTTGTTTATTAGTCATTTAAGTCTAACCTTGCTTAAGAATAGTATAGTACTAAAATTACCGTGCATAGCATAAATAACATTTAAATGTCTAACCTTGCTTAAGAATAGTATAGTACTAAAATCAACGTCATTTTTTATAAACCTTTCTTAATGTCTAACCTTGCTTAAGAATAGTATAGTACTAAAATTTTCAACCTTTTCTACATTTAATAAGCCAAGTCTAACCTTGCTTAAGAATAGTATAGTACTAAAATTATTTATATAATACAATTATAAAATATAATGTCTAACCTTGCTTAAGAATAGTATAGTACTAAAATTTATTAGCATTAATATATAACTTTGTATCAGTCTAACCTTGCTTAAGAATAGTATAGTACTAAAATATACGGATATCTTTTACCATATCTCATATAGTCTAACCTTGCTTAAGAATAGTATAGTACTAAAATAAATGTTAAATAATCAACTTCTTTGTTAGTGTCTAACCTTGCTTAAGAATAGTATAGTACTAAAATCCCTGTATCTTTATTGTAATATTTATTTCAGTCTAACCTTGCTTAAGAATAGTATAGTACTAAAATCCTCTTCTGATAAGCATTCTTTTTCATTATGTCTAACCTTGCTTAAGAATAGTATAGTACTAAAATGTCATTTTTGTATATAAACGTTTAAATTCGATTAAAAATTAATCTAAAATGATTGATTTTATAGCATTTTGCAATGTTTTACTTTCTTTGATTTTTTCAATGTCATCAACATTGAACTTTTGCATAAGTATTTCTTTAATTAAAGATACATTATCAATATTGATAAATGTTTTATTATCAAAAATTGAACAAACTTCCAACTCTTCAAAGCTATTACAAATATCTCAAATATTGTTAGTTAATATAATAAAGTTAAATTTATTAGTAAAAGTAACCAACTCGCTAATATTGATATTATCAAAATTAGTGATAATTACAAGTTGCTTATCTAATTGATTTGTTAAATCAAAAAACTTAAATAAAATATCTTTATTAATCAATTTCTGATCATTTAGTTGGAATAAAAATTTAACTAACTTTGATTTATCTAAATTAAGATAAATAAAATCTTCAGCAACTAAATTTGTATAAAAATTTAATACTTCAGATAATAAATCATTTTTGATTAAATTTTCTTGATCAATTCTACTGTCTTTTATAAACATTTTATATAAACTATTTTTGCTGCTAAAGTTAAGGATATCAATAACTTTTGATAATGGATTAATAATAATACTTTCATTAACAAAATAGCCTTTATTATTAATTAAAAGACTTGGTTGATTATTTTGATTTTCATGATTAATTAACATAGCTAAAAAAGCTAAAGAGTTACTGCTTTCAATAACTCTAATTCCTTGATAGTCATAATCTAAAAGATGACTAAATTTTACTATTTCTAACATAATTTATACCTCTAAATATATTTTTTTATCCAAGTAATATTCATTTAGTGATTTTTCGCCATTAATGATTTCAATATTTTGATATTGACTTTCTGTTACTAATAAAATTCTCACATTTGATTTTTTTGGAACGATTTTTATTAGTTTATCCTTTTCATAAGGATATTGAGTGTGAGCTGATATACATTTAACATAGATTGAATATTGAATCATGCTATAACCTAATTTAATTAGTTCATTTCTAAATTTATTATAATAAGCGATATTATCATCGTCCATCGAAATATCATACATAACAATTATTCGCATAAATCTACTTTGAATTTCAATCAATGATTAACTCTTCTAATGAACAATTTTCTAATATTTTTTTAACTGAATAATCAATATAATCGCGAATTCTTATATGCTTATTGTTGACATTAATGTGCTCATCAAAAAATTCATATAGCATTTGCTTAAAAATTTTTCAATTCACTTCTTGATAATTAGCTTTCTTGATTAAATACTGATATACAACATAGTCAATAAACACTCTAGCTATTTCCATTAGATCGCATGCTAAGCTATAAGGGTTATTAAAGCTTTTGTGAAAAACGCCAATGCGATTATCAAAGCCACGCCCATTAATTGCCCGACTATAAAATGATAGTAAAATCGTATACCCATAATTTAGCATCGCATTAATATCATCATCAAAGTTATTTCTTTCTCTTTTAAAATCAGCTCCAAAAATATTTTTATAATAAAGTTTAGCTGCATGAGCCTCGCGGTTAGATAAATCACCAATTTTGACATCTAAAATATAATTTTTAAATTTTTGATAATCTTCATCATTAACTAAATTAAAATTTACTAACAAATTAAGTTGATTAGAAATCTTTAATTTAATAATATTTTTTCAGGTTATGGCTTTGTAATTCTCATCTCAAGTTAATTGAGATAAAAATACTTTGTTATTATAATAATTATCAAACGGAATAATTTGCGCCTGAGGCAGATGTTTTTCGTTGCATATAATTATGTTAACTTTTTCTTTTATAAATTTATTAATTAGTGGTATTGATATTGTTGTTTTATTATTTTCGAAAATAATACTATCAATATCATTAGTTGGTATTGTAATTTTACCTTGTTCTTTTTTAATAATTAAATTTCCTAAAAAAAGTGATAAATATTCACTTTCCGTAACATCGATTATTTTCTTCATATTCTTCTTTCTGCTTATATACTAAGCAAAAAAATTACATTGCAATTTTAAATATTATTTAAAAAATTCATTAAATTGGGCTTCTAATAATTAATATAACTATTTAGCTTGTTAATTCTTAATCAAATTGCAACATTTTTATAGTTTAAAAATGTTTCTTAAACTTAAGATATCAAATATGTTTTTTAAGACCTAAAAAATTTAAAACAGGAATCAGGAAAATTAACAAAGTGTCATACTTTGCTATTATTTTTTTGTAAATCTATATATTTCGAAAATAAAAATTAAATAGTAATATATTTTTAAATTAACCTTACGGGTCTTATTTTAAAAATTAGAATCCATTTTTTTAAGCTTTATTTATATTTGGATTGGTTGGCGAACCAATTTTTTCAAACCCACTTTGCGGACATTAAAATAAAATTAAAAATCTACTTAAAGTTTTCATATAGGTCATTACCCACTTGTTTAATTGGGTTTTTAAACATTGTTTTTAAGTGACTCGTTTCTTGTTTTAAATCCGATGTATTTAATTTAAATTTTTCTAAATTTCTAATCAAGTAATTAAACTTGTCTGTAAATGTCGAAACGATTGACTTATGCGTTACGACTATCAAACTCAATTTATAAGCCAAATCGTCTTAAACGTCAAGATTTTTACCTATTAAAAAATCTCTTGTGAGCTAAAGTTAGATAAATCACTGCTTGCTTTGTAACGGTTTTCTGGAGTTTTTAAAACAATATTCACCACTTGAGTTCATACAAAATAAAACTTTTATTTTCTTTGAAAAATAACTCTATTGCCGTTAGTAGCAACTGGGGCATAATATTCGTCTGCGCCTGAATGAGTTTTGTTTTTAAAATGATAATCAACATACCAACCAGGATCGCCTTCAGTTATTTTTCTAAAACAGTTTTTATTGCTATTTCTTTTTAATTTTGGAGATATAGAATTAAAGTAATCTATTAATTGGTCTTAAATTTTACTAATTTCTGTTCAATGTTTTATATTCTTTATTTTAAAGCATATGGGATAACTTAATTGAGCAGTTTTAAAAGGCCTTTCAACAAAAGACCTAAATTGCAAAACAAAGATTGAACTTCAATGCCTAAAGATCGCAAATACTCAGTAATAGGTGTGTACGAAGACTCTTTTTTCAAAAAGTCGTTCTCTTATCGGTCTTTATAATCTGCGGAATTCCATGTGTTCTAAAAAGTTTTTCGAGCAGATTCATATAACCAATATCGGTTTTCTCTTTAGACACATGGACCGCTAAAAGCCTATCAGTGGCAGGATCAATAGCGTGGTAAGTACGAAAAGTTTCACCCAACCCCATTGTGTCTGTCGCAGCAATGATTTCAACGATCATACCTGGAGAAAGATTTTTCCAGGTATTTTTTATTACTACATTTTTTTCTATTGTTTTAAGATTTTCTAATCTACTATTTATTGCATAATAAAATATTGTTTCTAAAACCGTGCTATTTAAAATATTTTTTGCGTTTCTTTTAGCTTCTTTTCTAGTTGCTTTGTGCGAGTGCTCTGTTGCATACCCCCTTTTTTAAAGTGCGTCTGTAAAGAGTTTTTAAAGACATTATTGAACCTTTTGTTCTATAATAAACTGCCATAGTAACATTTCTAGTTCTATCTGTAGGCGGATCAAAAACAAAGGAACTAAAATCTCTGATTTTTTCAATTTCAGAATCTACTAGATCAGCACCAAACTATTGTCTATATTTATTTCCTTCATTTTTGTGTGAGACATTAAATGTCACGTCAAAATTTATAGATTTTTTAATTTTGGAAACTGTAAAACGGCTAACATCGTGTTTATGGCGATTTGGTTTATTTTTAATTTTTTCATTAGTTATATCAATATAAATACCTTTTCTTTTTTCTCAAAATCTGTCAAATTATGGATTACTATTTTTTTGTATTTCCAAAATTTCTGTTGCAAACATAAATCAAATATCACCATGTGTATTTAACTATTCTTTTAATTTAATGTCACCATAATTTTAGGCCCGTATCTTGTAATATAAAAAATATTTTTATTACCATGTTTCTTTTTATAATCATCATAACTATTGTGAATTTTATGAGGTATTTCACTTAAAAAATGGTTACCTCCAATTCCTTTTATTCAATGCGGGATGCAAATCAAAGTGATTGGCTTAATAATGTGTAATTTATCATTAGTCGCATAACATGTTCTAATGATATTCAATGTATTTAGACTAATTTCAAGCTCGTATAAAACTATATTAATCATATTTCTTTAACTTTACTGTATTTTATAAATTGATCTATGCATTTATATTATCAATAATATAAAAATCAATAAATGAAAAATAAAAACCGCCAGTGGCGGTAAATTCGGCATAAAGCCTTATTTTAGTACATACTATTCTTAAGCAAGATCAGATTGTGATCAAATTTCTGTACATAATCATTATAAAGGATTTTTTAATAAATGTTAAAAAAATATTTTAAACATCATTAATTAGCGTGAAAAATGAGCCACCGATATTTTGAATTTGTTTAATTATACATTTTGCATAATTTCTAATAAAAAAATATCTCTACTTTAGGAATAGAATAATTTATTATAAAATTACAATTTTATTTATATCTCTTCTTATTTTTTCTAAATCTTCATTAATTGATCGCATTAAATCTATTTCTCTTTGTGAAATAAGACCAGTTTTAACAAAAGATTCTAAAATTTCTGTTTTTTTAGATAACATTTGATTGTAGTAATATCCGGCTTCTTGATGTTTCACAATTTTTTTAACCACCGATATTTCAAGAGGAAGCTTTTTACTATATGCTATTTTCTCATACATTTGAATGTCATTTTCATTTAATTCAAAAGCTTTATATCTTTTATTGTTTATGTGAAAATAGTATTGTTGATCTGCACCGATCATAAAAGTTGCATCATTTTTTGATGTGACTTTTATTTTTTGATTTTTTTCATTTTTAGGAATATATTTTTTATTTTTAAATGTTACAATTCCATTAAAAATTTGTCTTTTAATTGGCAAATCAAAATAAGCTTCAAGAGTTGCGCTGTTTGGTTTTCTAAATTCATTTTTTTCAGAATCGGTAATTGATTTTCTTGTTTTTATATCATTAAGCATTGCAATAATTTCGCATCTATATTTATTAGCGTCTTGGTTTGTTTTAATATTTCTATCTTTTAAAAATATCGGAATTCTATTATGTGCAATTCTCCAAAAACTTTCTATATGTGGTTTTTCATTAGATACTGATGTTGTTATAAATTCAGTACCTAATTTTGTGACTGCATCATACAAAATAGCGCTAGATTCAAGGTTATTATGAAAATTCATTCTATTATCGCTAATCATTACTTTTGGTATCCCATATTTATTAATCATATCTTGAATAATAATTTGATAACCTTTTACTGATTTACGGCTTTTTCGTCAAAATAAAGTGATAAAACTTTTGAAGTTGAAACATCGATACATGCAACAATTGTTCATAAGGTTTGATCAACATAAAAATGAATAGATCCATCAAGTTCAACACATTCGCCCATATTTACTAATTTTCTTTTTGAGATTATGGTTGGTTTTGCAATCTTTTCTTTAGGCAAAATATTTGGCTTATAAGGTATATATTTTTTTACAAAAGTTTTTTGTCTTTTTATTGTATTTTTATGAGCAAAAGCACTTAGAAATCCGCTTTGCGTAAGTCTTCTTGTTAATTGACTATATGATATTTTTACATTAGCTATTCTCTCATAAAACAAACGGTAAGACATATATGAATTACAAGAACTATTTTTGTTCCAGCAATTAATTTTTTGCTTTCATATTTTTTTCATAATTGATAATTAAATCATTATTGTAAATCTTTTTTTCTATCGCCTCATTGATTGCCATGTGCTAAGTTAACTTTTTTTGCATAATTTAGCATTTCTTAATTTTTGTTTTAATCTTTTTTGGTTGATATTGAACATTTTGCTTTCAAGGATAATTGCTTATTTGTTAAATTGGAATATGTAGTTATAATATCTAATTTTTTGTTTTCTATTTCATGAATAATAAAACCACCTATAACATTTTACTATATATGTTAGGTGGCTCATTTTTGTTACAATTTAACGCTTTTTTTATGAAATTACAATTTTTTTAAAGAAATTAGCTACCATTGTTTTAAAAACTTCTTCTAAATCATTTTCATTATCTTTTGAATAATAGTATGTAGTTAGTAATTTTGTGTTTTTACTCAAAAGATCCTTTGTTGAAGAAATAATAATTGGTGATTTTTTTTGTATACGTGTTTCAAATATGTTAATTAATAAGTCAAAAAATCATTGGGATTTCAAACCTAAACTAAGATTTGCAATGAATAATACATCAACATTATTCAAATAATAACATATTGATTGTTTTTCTTCTTTATTTGATGATAGAAAATTATATAGTTCATTAGCATTTAAAAAGGCTACTGTCTTGCCTTGGCTAATTACATTCATTAGAGCTATATATTTAATAATATCATTGCTTATTGTAAAATTGGTTCCTCATAATCAAATGTTAAAATCAAAAACGCCTTTTCCGGTGATCATTGTTCTAAATTTAGCTCTAATATCTTCACTAGCAATAGTTTTAGGTAATGAGTCGATAAAAATTTTTGTTGTTTTTTTTAAAGCAACAACATCAGACGAATTGTTATTTTTTTGAAAATATTTCTTAAATATTGGATCTAACTCTGTGATTGATGTTAATCAGAATTTTTCTAGTTGTTGGCTTCTTATTATCTCCTTATCATTACTATAATCTTCAGCCAAAAAACCATAAATATCAACAAACAGCTTATAGTCAGGCTTTTTATGATTTTTGATAACTGAATCATGATATCTTTGTAAGATACCCATACCCTTTTTTATTTGTTTTTCATTAAGGTTTAATCTTTTAATTTCTGTTTGAATAAAATCCTTTGAAAGAACTTCATTCCTTAATTCATCAATATTTATTTTTTCATTAGGTGATAATATTGAATCAAAAATCTTTTTCTCCATTATTTATTCCTTTTAGTCATCTCATGTTAGTACATCGTTTAAATCATCATTAATATTATTATATTTTTTACTAAATAAAGAATAGCTATTATTTCTATTTAGAGAAGCTTGACATAATTCATTATCGATTAAATATGCATCATATAAGTTTCTTCTTGCAAAGTCATTGGCTATTTTTAGGATGTAATTGCATATAATGGCATTATTTATAGAAATTGAATATTTTATTATATTGTTAATAGCATTATCCTTAAAATTTAATGACTTTATTTTTTTTAACATCAAAATTTGCGATGGACTGAGTTCTTTTCTTGTATGGTAACTAATATATTCTTCTGAAGTGAGATCTTCAATTAATTCATGTTCATTAATAATTTTAAAATCAAAACAATCTTCCTGCTGCAAAGAAATTTTTTCACTAGAAAAGACCTCAAAAAAGTTTTTTGAAACATTATTAAATTCTGTTTCATCATAATAATAAAATGCATTATTCTTAATTAAATTATTATATAAAACTTCACCTAATTTATTTTTTAACAAATTAGCGATAAGGGAATTTTTTACAATTCCATTGGCACATAGTGGTTTTATTAATTTAAATAATAAAGTGCCATCTTTGTCCTGTAGGGTTTTAATTAGACCTAAACCCTCTAATTTATTTTTAGCATCTTTTATTTGGTTTATCGACATAACTAGAAATTCTGAAGTTTTGGCTAAATCATATTTCTTTAGTCTATTTATATTATATAAATCATATAAATGTTGATAGAAAGCAACACCCAGACTTCCAATAATAGGAGAATAGAAGGTTCTTAAATTAATTAAATCTTTTGAAGAAATATCAGCTGAATTATCAACCAAAAATTTAATTTGATCCATTTTTATCCCCCTCTTGTTTATATATTTGTTTTTGCATAAAATTAATTTATGTTAAAACGCATTTTTACTTGATAGCAAAATTATTTTATGGGACTAAGAGAATGTTTTGTCTCATTTTTATTAGTTTTTTTGGGGCTAAGTATTTTTAGTGTAATTTATAGACATCGTTAATAGCCTTTATCATCTAAATTTAAGAAAAATTTATAAAAAAAATTCAGTTTTCTACATGAAAATGTTTAAAAAAATAACTGTTTTTGGGTTAAAAATGGCTAGTTTTGATTACTTATAAAAATATCTTTTTGATTTAAGTTGAATTCTATTATTTTTATTTAAAAATCATTATTATAGAATTTTTATTTAATATTTTTTTATATCTTTTCAACGTCTCTAATTTAAAATTAAACTTAATATTATTTTATAATTAAACTATGAAATTAAATAACCTACATCTTAATACGACGTTTTCTTTTTTAGAAAGTACAATAACTGTTGATGAAGCAATAAAACAAGCTCTTAATAGTGGTATAAATTATCTTGCATTTACAGAAAAGAATCATTTTTTTAGCTTAGCTGAAGCTAATAAAAAATGCATGGAGAATAACATTAAGGCTAATTTCGGGCTTGATGTAAAACTAATGATTGATGACCAATGATACCAATTTATCTTGTTTGCTAAGCATCAAAAAGGTTTTGAGATCCTTAAAAAGCTATCTTATCAATTATTAAATAATGAAATAATTTATCTTAATGATATTCTTAATTTTGAAGATGATATTGTTATTATAGAAAACCCTATTTTAAGCTACTTTAAATTAACTAAAAATGTTATAAACAAATCGAATTATTATATAGGATTCACAATCATAGATATTGAAAAAAATAAAGAATTTTGTTCTTATTTTCAGAATATTTTGGTTGTAAATAATTTTAACACAGTCGATTTTCAGGATTTTATGATTATAGAATTACTGAATAAAATGAATAATAAGACAAATAACATATTGTTTGATGGTACTTTGTTTTTTGATGTTGATGATGGAGATGGCTTGATGAATAAATTAGTAAATAGAACTAATGCATTTGTTGAGTCAATATATTTTGAACATCAAAAAAATGAATATAATTTGCCATTTTTTAAAAACGAACAAAACCTTGATTCAAAAGGCTATCTAAAATTTTTAATATGAGAAAAAATTAAAAATAATACTAAAATTAAGGCACTTTTTGAAAACCAAGCTTATAAGGATAGACTATTAAAAGAATTTCAAATTATTTCACAATTAAGATTTGAGGATTATTTTTTAATTATTCAAGATTGAATCAATTGGGCTAGAAAAAAAGGGATTTCAATTGGCCCTGGAAGAGGTTCTGCAGCTGGTTCGTTGGTTTCATATATTCTTGGAATTACAGAAATTGATCCAATAAAATACAATCTTATTTTTGAGAGATTTCTTAATCCTAAAAGAATTTCAATGCCCGATATTGATGTCGATGTTCAGGATGACCAGAGACATGAAATTATTAATTATCTTGTACAAAAATATGGGTATGAATGTGTTGCTAATATTGTAACTTTTTCTGTTCTAGGTAAAAAATCTGCGATTAGAGATGTTTTGAGAACTTATAAAGATGTATCTTCTGATAAAATAAATCAAGTTTCAAAATTAATTTCGTCTGATGACAGAAGTTTATTTGAAGAAGCAAATAAAAATACGGCATTTATTAGTGCTTTGCAGCAAATTAAGCCAACAGATAATTCTT
Source organism: Mycoplasma sp. 332 (assembly GCF_052378275.1). Classification (NCBI taxonomy): domain Bacteria; kingdom Bacillati; phylum Mycoplasmatota; class Mollicutes; order Mycoplasmatales; family Mycoplasmataceae; genus Mycoplasma; species Mycoplasma sp. 332. Next base: position 586,363 of record NZ_CP198998.1, on the reverse strand, counting down.
TTGCTAAGAACGTTATCAACCAAACGTCTCGAATTTCTGGTTTCTATCGTCAAACAGGAACACATGCCGCTGGAATTGTAATATCATCAAGGCCAATAATGGAGCTTGTGCCGACTTTTAAAAATATTGATAATTTTCAACAAACGCAGTTTAGCATGGAATACCTTGACTATTTTGGTTTAATAAAGATGGATATTTTAGGCCTTAGAACCCTATCGACAATTAAACAAATTGAAGATGAAGTTAAAAAGAAAACAAAAAAGGATATCAATTGAGACATTATTGATTATAATGATCAAAAAACATTTGATCTTCTTTCACAAGGAAATACTTCCGGTATTTTTCAAGTGGAAAGTCCTATAATGATTAAGGCCTTAAAGCAAATTAAGGTAAGTACGTTTGAGGATATTAGTGCTATTATATCATTGAATAGACCAGGACCAATGGCTTATGTATCAAGCTATGCAAAGAGAAAAGCAGGTATAGAACCAATACCAAGCATCTCGTTGGAATATGATGAAATTGTTAAAGATACATATGGAATTATAATTTACCAAGAACAAATTATGCAAATAGTTCAGAAAGTAGCAAATATGACTTTCGAAGAGGCTGATTTGTTTAGAAAAATTATTTCAAAAAAGAAAGCTGATGAAATGAATGAGATTAAGGATTCATTTATTGGGCAAGCAACTAAAAATGGATATAGTTTAGAAGTGGCTAATAAAATTTTTAGTAATATTGAAAAGTTCGCTGATTATGGATTTAATAAATCGCATGCCGTCGCTTATTCAATGCTAACATTTAAAATGGCTTATTTAAAGGCGAATTTTCCATTAGAGTTCTATAGTTCATGCATTACAAGTTCAAATGGAGCCCAAGCGACGATTTCAAAATATGCAAATGAAGCAAAAACCATGGGCATTCAAATTGTTAGTCCAGAAATAAATCTTTCAACAAATAAGGCAATAATTTCTGATAATAAAATAATTTTACCATTAGGTTTAATCAAAGGCATTGGTCCCGAGATAATAAGGATAATTATTAATGATCGCAAAGTAAATGGCCAATATAAAAATTTCTTACATTGTTATTTTAGCCTGTTTAAAATTAAAACATTTGGCAAATCGACATTAGAGACATTGATTAAGGCTAATGCATTGCGAAATTTTAAATTAAGTCAAAAAACAATGCTTGAAGAGATTGATTCATCTTCGAATTCTAGTGTTTTTGTACAACAAAATTTATTTAAAAATACGGTTGATATTGTTGATAAAATCATTAATTGTGAACCACAAAATGTTTATGAAGATGAAACTCAAATAGTTGAAAAAAATGAAATTGAATTGCTTGGCCAAATATACAATTATTCAACAACACAAAACTACGAGATTGATGGCAATAGATTAATAGATACAAGACCTAATAATGAGTATGTAATGATTGTTCAATGTGTTAATGTAGTAGTTGGAAATGATAAAAATGGTAGACAATATCAAAGAATTGATTTTCAAGATTCAAGTTTTAAAGTAGTTGCTTTTATGTTTAGAGTTGATCCTGAGCTATCCAAACTTAAACGCAGACTTGTAAAAATTAAATTTATAAGAAAATTAGATAATAAAATTATTTTAAGAAATTACGAGGTAATTAAATAATGAAACAAAAAATATTAATTATTGATGGTACTTATTTAACGTATCGTTCTTATTTTGCAATAAATAAGAATAATACTTATTTAACAAACGCAGAAGGCGCTTCAACAAGTACAATATTATTATTTTTTAGAACATTGTTTAATCTTATTGAAGAATATTCGCCATCGCATATTTTTATAGCATTTGATGCAGTGGGAAAAACTTTTCGTCATAATTTATATGAGCATTATAAGGAAGGCCGAGCAAAAATGCCGAATGAATTTTATAATCAAATGACTATAATAAGAAAATTACTTACATCTTTAAATATTGTAAATGTAGAAAAAACAGGGGTTGAAGCAGATGATTTAATTGCCAAGGTATGTTTTGAATATCCCTTGATTGAAAAGATAATTTTTTCAGCCGATCAGGATCTTAATCAATTAATTAATGAATATACTTCAATAATTAAAAAAACAAAAGAAGGAATTGTTATTTTAACGCCAAAAAATTTTAAATCAATTTATGGTATTAACCCTAATCAAGTAGTTGATTATAAGGCCATAGTCGGTGATTCAAGCGATAACTTTTTTGGTGTTAAGGGTGTCGGGTCTAAGACAGCTATAAAACTTCTTGATCAATATCAAACCCTCGATAACATTTATGAAAATCTAGAAAATTTATCATCTTCTAGGCTTGCGCAAAAATTCATTGATTATAAATCTATTGCATTCAGAGATCAACATATTGCTAAATTAGTTACTAATTTTGAATTAGAAGGTATTGAATTAAATTTATTAGATATAGCGAATGTTGAGCTAACCCTTGACGCCGTAAAAATTATTGATGAGTTTCAACTTAATTCAATAAGAAGAGCATTTTTTAATAAAATAAAAATTATTAATTAAAGCCCTATTTCAGTAAGAAAAAACGCACAAACCAGGTGCGTTTTTTAATGTTATTATGAGTTATCTTTCTTGGTTAATTCTTCTTCATATACTTCTAAATTTCTTTGGTGAAGTGCTAGTTTTTCTTGTTTTTCTTTAATTTTATCCTCACTAGCATTTTTCATAAAGTTTGGGTTATTAATAAAAGTTTTATTAAATTCTATTTCTTTTTTCGTTTTTTCAATTAACTTTTTAAGTTCAATAATTTCGTTTTCCTTATCTTCTTTGCTTTGTTTAATGAAGACCTTGGCAAAGGAGGTTTGGATAGACAAGTCATTATTTTCGCCAATAACAAAATTTGACAATTTAAAGATTATTAGTTGTTGATTTTCAGAAATATCGAAGTTTTCGATAAAGTAGTTTAATGTAATGTTTTTAGATATTTGTTTTTCTTCACGATATTTTCTAAACGTAGTGATTAGTTCGATTAGGTTGTTTATTTCATTTGAATTAAATGTATCTTCAATTGTGTAGTTGGCAAGTGCATTATCCCAAAGCTCCTCGTTGTATATTTCTTGAAACAAATAATCTGTAACAAAAGGCATATATGGTTGAAGCATTATTAAGATTTCTCTAAATAAATAATGAATAAAATAATCATTTTTTTTGAATTTTAAAAACTCTAAATATCATGATGAAAATTTATTGATCATAAATTCTTGAATATGTTTATAAACAAGGGTGAATTCATAGTTTTTCATTGCTTCATCAATTTTAGATGTCATTTTTAAAAATTCTAGTAATATTCATTTGTCGAAATTGTCTAATTTTTCATATTGCAACTCGCTTCTAATATTAATAGGAATATTTTTTATTAGGCGACCAATGTTTCAAATTTTATTGATAAATAACCTTGCGCTTTGAATTTTTTCATCTCCAAAATTAATATCTAATCCAGGTGTGCAATTAAATATTAAAGACATTCTCAAAACATCTGATCCATATTCGCCAATAACCTTAATTGGGTCAATACCATTGCCAAGTGATTTAGACATTTTGCGTCCGTGTGAATCCCTTACTAACCCATGCAATAAAACCTCTTTAAATGGTATCTTGTCCATAAATTCTAGGCTTTGAAAATACATTCTTGATACTCAAAAGAAGATAATGTCATATCCTGTTACTAATAAACTTGTAGGAAAGTATCTTTTTAATTTTTCTGATGATTGTGGTCAGCCCAAAAATACAAAAGGCGCTAATGCTGAGCTAAATCAAGTGTCTAAAACATCGCTATCTTGAATTCATTCATTACCAGGTTTTTCAGTTTGTACTTTAATTTCGTTGCCTTTGTATCATACCGGAATTCTATGACCTCACCAAATTTGTCTGCTAATTGTTCAATCATGAACATTTTCCATTCATTTGACTAGATTATCCTTAAATCGTTTAGGTATTATTTTTACACCTTCCATAGAATCTAGATTTTTTAGAAGTTGTTCTGAAAGTGAATTCATTTTCACAAATCATTGTGGTTTTACTAATATTTCGATTGGTTCTTTGGTTCTTTCACTATAGCCAATATTTGAAATAATATTTTCTGTCTTGTAAATAAAACCTTTTGTTTCAAGATATTGTGCAATTTTTATTCTTGCTTCGAAACGGTCTAAACCCTGAAACTCCTTCGCTAATGAGTTCATTAAACCATCATCGTTAATACACTCGTTAATGCTAAGACCATAGTTTTTGATAATTTCAATGTCATCAATAGCATGAGCTGAAACTTTCATCGCCCCTGTCCCAAAATTGGGATCAATATTTTCTGAACTAATAATTGGAATTTCTTTTTTGGTTAATGGATGAATTACTGTTTTATTTTTTAGTGAATTAAAACGTTCATCATTTGGATTTAAAGCAATTGCAACATCGGAAAACATTGTTTCAACACGGGTAGTAGCTACAAGCAAGTAATTATTCTTATCATTTTTAAACGGATATTTAATGTAATACATTTTTTGATTAGTTTCAGTGGGTATTACCTCAATATTAGATAATGCGGTTTTTAGCTTTGGATCCCACAAAATCGCTTTTGTATCACGATAAATCAATCCTTTATTATACATATCAATAAAGACTTTTGCAACCGCTTCCGATGCATCCTTATCAAGAGTAAATCGTTCGCTATTATAATCAAGCGCTAATCCAAGTTTTGCTCATTGGTCATTAATGTTTTGCGAATATTCATCTTTTCATTTTCAAATCTCTTTAATAAATTTTTCTCGTCCTAGTTGATATTTATTTCTTCCGCTCTCTGATAATCTTTTTTCAACAACGGCTTGTGTTGCGATGCCTGCATGGTCTTTGCCAGCCACTCACATAACATCAAATCCTTTTATTTTTTTATATCTAATAATTGTATCTTGAATATATGTATCTAAGGCGTGCCCGATATGAAGCTTTCCAGTTACATTTGGAGGCGGTAAAATTATTGTAAAAGGAGGTTTTTTGATATCATGTGTTGAAAAGGTTTTCATATCTATTCACTTTTGATGGCGTCCTTGTTCAACGAGTTTGTGATTAAAATTCTTATCCATGTTATCTCCTAAATTTGTAGCAATGTTTTGTATACTGAAATCAATAATTTTCTCCTCATCGTAATTTCTTTTATCCTTAATAGCTTTTTCATTCTTATTTAATGAGCGATCAAATGAAAAAATATTTCTTATTTTTTTATTCTGAGTGTTATCTTTGTTTATTCATTTAGATAATTGATTTCACTTGCAACTTATATAATGATCTGGTTCAATTTCATATTCAAAAATATTTTCAATTTCATCAATATTATCAATAAATTCTTCATAGTTAGATAATAGGTAATCATCTTTTTTGTCTAACATTTTTTTAACAACTGGATTTATCGGGTTGTCTACAACAATGTTTGTTTTACCTCTCTCAATAATTCGCGAGTTTATCATTATTTGCAAATCTGTTGTTAACTTACTGGCCGTTTTTATATCACTTAATAAGTAAATCCCGATAGCTTCATTTTCAAGAATGTATTCATTTATTTTATTAAGTACTTCGATTTGGTTTTTAGCATCAATTTTATCAATGTTGTTTCCGATTACAATTAAGCTTGGATTGTTGATTAAAATTTTGCTTAGCTCAAGAGCAATTTTTTCATCTTTAGAAAGATAAGACAATTTCATTGTAAGTTTGTCCAACGAAAGGTTTGCATTTAAAAGGATTCTATAAATATTGGATTTAAAAATAATTCTTTTCATCGCTTCTTCAGCGTCACTTGTTTCAAAAATTCTTTTATAGATTAGAAACTGATTAAAAAGATTATTAAGTAAGAAGTTTAATTCTTTTAGATTAAAAAATGCTCTTAAAAAAGGATTCAAAAAGGTTAATTCTTGATTAAAATCTTCTTCAAATTCAATTTTATTTAATGAGTGGAGGTTGTTCAATAATTCTTTTATATTTTTAAATATTTTTTTAGCATTTTCTATATTATTTTGAAAAACATTTGCTAATTTCGAATTGTAATTTTTTGTTTCATCCCTAATACTTTTACCGATATTTTCAACATTTCAATGAAATTCTGCTTGTTTTTCTTCAAACTTATACTCGTATTCCTTGATTGTTGAAATATCAATATAATCACTAGTTTTCTCATTATTGTCTTCTTTGTCTACAAGTAATAAGCTTGGGGAATGATTTTTTTTATTTTTTAGCGATTTAAATCTTTCGATAAATGAACTAAAATTGTTGGTTATCATTGAATTAGCAATTAATTTTATTTGCTTTTTTAATTGCGTTCTAGTTCAGTAAGTTCCTAATAAACTAATTTCATTGATTATATTTTTTCTCAAATCATATAAATCATCAATAAACGAAAGTGGGGAGGTGCGATTTAGAAGCGAAATTAGAAAGAAATGTTTTGTTAAAAAACGCTGTATTATTTTATTAATATAATATCTACCATAATAGTGATTAAAAGAATCAATTTTAAGATTTGTTTTTAAATGAAATTTATTTAAAAGAATTTCACTGCTGAAGCTTTTTCTTAATCTAGAAAAATATTTATTATTTTCCTTTTTAACTTGTTTTTTTTCTTTTAATTTGTCTATTATTTTTTTTATCTTAGTTAGTAATTTACTTTTAAAACCATGATTTGAGTTTATGTCTTTTTTGGAACATATTTCAAGATAATTAGTTTTGGCTTCTTTATATTCATTATATTGCATTAACGACTTTCCAGAAACATAGTTCTTTATTGTTTGCTCTATATATGTAAAGAAGGATTGCTCATGATTTTGTATATTTTTTGCGATATTATGAATAATGCCTGAGAGATTTTGCATTAGTAAAATTTGGTCATTTTGATTTAATTTATTAAGATTTTGCGCATTATTTTTTGAGAGTATTAATTTTAATTCATTTACTAATGGTTCTAATGAGTATTGAAGTTGGTAATTTGTTTTAGAATATTCTAATCTAAAATGGTATCTCGAATCTTGGTAGACATCTTTTCAACTATTTTTAAAGATATTATTAAATGAGCTAGTAACTTTATTTTCTTTTATATAGTTTTTCAGATAAGCAAAAACAGTTTCTTCTGATTTTGTTTCAAATAGATCATCGCTTTCAAAGCCATATGCAAGATTATCACGGAAATTTTGGTTTGAATCTATCATATAGAAATTTTCATCATCTTGTTTAAATTCGATAAATCCTTGAAAATCTTTGATTTTATTATCTCTATCTATCAAGAGATTGAAAATGTTTTTTTTAGATTGAATATTATCAGCAATAATGCCTAAAATACTGCTTTTAGAAAGCTTAAAATTTAAATCATTAATAAGATATTCGAATGAGTAATAATTGTTTTTTTTGATCTTATTTATTTTTTTTAGTTCTTGAACTCTAAAACCAGTAATTTTTTTCTTATTCATTAGAATCTGTCACCTTCCTTTGTTTTAACTAGCGATGCAACAACTCTATATGTTGCAAGTATGACAGCTAGATTAAAGAAAATCTTAACAGGACCCGTTAATGTTTGACCAGTAAAATTAACTCAAAAATCAGTTTTTAATGTTTGAGTATCGGCTCATGCGAGTAACACGGTGTTTGCCAGTTCTAGTAGAGCGCTAAATGAAATAATAGCCATAACCTCAAGGAACGTTTGGTATTTTTTTCTCACAAAAAGGCGATATATAACAACAAATAAAATCATTCCAATAAAACCAGATGTCGTTAGTAGAATATAAAATGTTTTATTTTTAACAAAACGATTGTGTTCGAATATTGAATTGTCAAGTTTAGAAAATATAGTTACAATGATTAAAATTTGCAAGGATAATAGCACTAAAGTAGAAATAAATGAGAAATTCATCATTGCCGTAGGTCTTGGCTTGTTCTCTAAAATAATGATTTTAACTTCATAGAATGCAATTTTTTCTGAAAAATATTGTAAATCTTCAGAATTCCCTTTTGCTAGTGCTTCAGCAAACTGAATTTTAAAAAATTCTACAATTTGCTTATATTTATATATTCGGTAGTTTCTTGAAAAGAAAAGTTCATTTATGTTAAAAAAGTAATATGATGCTATTCCTGGAATAAATCCAGCAATAGCCACTGCAATAGTATATAAGAAACTATAATATGTAGGAACTAAAGCAAATGAAATGAAATCTGCCAATACTCCTGTGATCATTCCGACAAACGGTCCGAAAATAAAGCCTGTAATTTTTATTGGTAGGCCTATAAAACCAAATTTAAATGATGGTAGGGCGCTAATTGGTAAAATTCTTACTGAAATTAGAAAGAAAACAACAGAGATAGCAATTAAAACACCCACAAAGGCAATTCTTTTTGGGTTTCATTTTTTGAATGAAATATTTGTTTGTGATCTTAGCCATCTAATATAATGACTCAAGCCGCCTGGTAACTTTGAATTCATGCTTTTCCTTCGCTATCTTTTTAATAATAATTATATTATTATATTCTGAAACTACTTATAAAGTATGGTTATGCTTTGCTAATATTTTCTTGAAAATCACTTATTTTTCTCGAGAATGGGTAAATTAATAAAAGTTTTATAAAAGCTAGAATTAACTATTACGCCAGTGTAGATAAAATATGACATAACACTTAGCAATAAAATGATATACATAAATGATGCGACAACACCAAATTTCTTATAATCAAATACTGAGGTTAGAGATCCAAAAATTAAAATGTATAGGGTAGTTGGCACTGTTACTATTAGTGCGCCGGGATTTACATGTGAAAATTTTAGTTTAAAGTTAGGTGCAAATTTAAAGAAAAATAAAAATGCTACATATGTTATTATGGGTAAAAATAAAACTGTTGGAATTCAAAAAATAAGTTGAAATTCTCAGGGTAACATTTTAAGTGTTGTTGTGTGATCAACATTAATACTAAATACATTCTTTAATATAAAGTTAAGAAAAGCTGATGTAACTAATAAAAAAACTACGAGTAATACTGTGATAATTATGCTTGTTATAAATCCCTTGATTCGTGTTCTCCACATTGAGGATGAAGTTTTTTGTTCGTATAGAGCATCAAATGATCAAATAAATTTGCTATAGCCCTTTGATGATATTCACAATATAGATATGGTAAGAAAAATAAATGCAGCAATTCCGCCTGGGCTACTTCAAATTTCTGAAAATGCCGGAATAACGTTTTCAATACCGGGAATTAGCTGGCCTAGAATTGTGACTTTGATAACAATCTCTAACTGAGAATTTATTGCTCCAATAATTCCCATAACTAAACCTAGAGTCGGTATAAATGAAAGAAAAAGGTACATTGCGTATCCTGTTGGAACAAAGGCAAATTCATTTGAGTTTATTTTAGCATATGTCGATCTAACTATTTCTTTTCCTTTTACTTTCGAACTTCGCAAGTAATTTGGAATAGCAACAAAGAGAATCCCGTATATAATCGCCTTTAAAGCCTTTTCAAAAAAGTTTTGTTTATTTTTATTTTTTATTACTTGTTTTGCTGAAATAGAATTAGCATTATTATTTAGTTTTTTTTCTTGGTTTTTATCATTATTTCAACCGGTCTGGAGTAAGTTTTTATTCCTTTTTTTCATAAAGATCCTTAATTATTTGGCTTAGCTCAATTGCATTTGCTTTCCCAGCAGTTTTTTTCATTACTTGGCCAAACATAAATTTTGAAGCTCTGTTGAAATTTATTTCAAATTCTTTGTTTAAAGTTGGGAATTCATTTAAAATTTCTTTAATAATATCTGTTAATGAAATTTCCTTGTGTTCAATGAAAAGGTTATTTTGTTTAATTATTTCATCAATATCATTGTTTTCGTTTTGATTAATTAGAATACTTAGGATGGTTTTTATGCTGGTCTTTTGTATTTTTTTATCTATTGTATATTGAATGATTTTTGACATAACATCAATATTTAGTTTTAGCTTTGATAATGACAAATTATTCTGATTTAGAAATGAAACGATTTCGGCAAAGAAAATATTCACGCTCTTCTTAAAATCTGTTGTGTTGAGCATATCAATGAAACTTGCATATTCCATATTTTCAATTAATTGCATAATTTGAACATTATTTAACCCATATTTTAGATAACGCATTTCTCTTTCATATGGTAGTTCTTTAATTGTAATACTATCAACAAATTCTGGTTTTAGTTCGATACAAGGGATATTGGGGTCTGGAAAATATTTATAATCAATTGAGTCAGATTTTGAACGCATTGTTATAGTTTTTAGTTTAGATTCATCAAATCTTTTTGTTTGTTGCGAGAAAGTTTGGCCGCTTTCATAACATGATGTTTGCCAATTATATTCATATTCTATTGCTTTTTCAATATTGGAAATTGAGTTTAAATTTTTTACTTCAACTCTTGTGTTTAGGTCATTAGTTCCTTTTTTTCTAACAGAAATATTTAAATCAACTCTTAAGCTACCTTCATTCATTTTAGCATCGGAAATGTCAAGAGCTAGCACAATTTTTCTTATTGCATCAACATATGCAATCGCTTCTTTAGCACTATGAAGAACTGGATTAGAGACAATCTCGATTAACGGAACACCTGAACGATTGTAGTTTAGTAAGGTTTGATTGCCTTCATGAAGAGATTTGGCTGTATCTTCCTCTAGGTGAATTCTCTCAATCTCAATATCTTTTCATTCATTATTGACTTTAATTTTTATTTTTCCATTTTTGCCAATTGGATTAAATTGTTGTGTAATTTGGTAGCCTTTTGTTAAATCTGGATAAAAATAGTTTTTTCTATCAAAGCGAATATTATGGTCGATTTCCATATTTAAAGCTTTTGCTAATTTTATTGCCTTAATGATGGCTTGTTTATTTACGATCGGTAATGAACCTGGATATGCTAAATCAATGTGCGATACATAAATATTAGGGTTGGATGTATAAAGATTAGGTTGTGATGAAAACATTTTAGTTTTTGTATTAAGTTCAATATGTATTTCAATACCAATAACTAATTCTCAATTTTTATCCATTTATTTCTCCTAGTTTTTTTTCAAAATATAATGCTTGGCTAAATAACTTTTTGTCATTATTTCTTTTTGTATCAAAAGCAATATTGAATGGTAAATGGTTTTTTAAATCAATACCAAGTTTCATTGTTAATGATGGATTCCCAACTAGATTTGCATAAGTTAAAATAAAATCTAAATATGATTTATATTTTGACCCATTTTGAATATTGGGAGCAACATCATTAGAGGCAGGATAAACAAAAACATCAGCTGTGTTATGAATATTTTCAAAATATTCAACCAAGACTCTTCGCATTTTTTTGGCTTTTACAAAGTATCTAATTTGATTATTGGCTTTGAGAAAAAAAGATCCTAGAATTAGACGTGATTGAACCATTTTGCCCAGATATTTTGATCTGGTTTTTTTGAATGTATCAATCCAATCCTTGCCTTCTTCTCTTAATCCAAAGGAAACACCAGTAAGATTGGCGAGATTTGAAGATGCTTCTGAAAAGGCAATTATTTTGTAAACTACATCTATTGAGTTAAGAAGCTTTATATTTTCTTTAATTTTAATTAGTTTAATTCCATCTTTTTCCATCACATTAAGAAAGTTTTTGTATGATTTAGCAATTTCTGGATTAATTTTATCAAAACAATCTAAATAGGCAATAGATTTTGGCTTTTCTTCCTTAATCTCATCATATTTAAAGCTAAGATCAATTGAAGTTAAATCATTTTTTAGATCTTGCTTGTACAATATTGATGATAATTTTATTAGGTCCTTAATGTTGTGTGTAAAATAAGCCACAGTATCTAATGAAGAGGCAAATGCAAAAAGTCCATATCTACTAATTGCTCCATATGACGGTTTAAATCCAATCTCGCCGATATTTGAAGCAGGTTTTCTTACAGAGTCTCCGGTATCTGAACCAATTGCAAAGTCAATATCTTTACTAAAAGTGGCAGCAGCTCCTGACGATGATCCACCAACTAGATATTCTTTATTTAAAGGATTTTTTATTAAACCAAAGGCAGAATACTCCCCCGATCCCCCGAGACCGAATTCATCAAGATTTGTTCTAGCAACACATGTTGACCCATTTTCTTCGAGCAATTTAATAACACTAGCTTTATATCCAGGTCTGAAATTGCGCAAAAACAAGCTTGAGGCTTTACATTCAACATTTATGTCAGCATAGTTATCTTTTATTGTGTATATTGTATTGGATAGTGGAAGACCACTATCATTTAATTTAGCATCTTTGAAAATGTAGGATATAGCATTATTATCATCTTGTAATAATTTATCAATTATATTTTGAATATTTTTATTCTTCATGAACAACTCTTTTCATAATAACTAGATCTTCATTGCTATTATATGCGTTTTTAAGAAGTTTTTCTTTGTCAATTTTAGTGCAATCGCATATTTCGTCGTCTCTTAAATCATTAAAAGAAATTTTAGATTCGTTGATATGCGATAACGGTTTTATATTGGCTAGATTTATTTCGTCAAGATCAGTTAGCGATTGGTTAATTGAGTCTAATAATTTTTTGGCCATATTAATAACTTCATCAGATGGGTCTAGTAATAAATTATTTGCTATTGTTTTTAGTTCTTCATCGTTCATTTTTGGTCCTTTTTATCAACGCGGTTGAGATATAAAAATTTGATTATTATATTCATTAAATTCATCAGGTAAATTTTGAAATTTTATTGAATATGAATGCAAATATAATCTTTTTGCTTTTTTTCCACCATATTTAGTATCTCCCAAAATTGGAGATTTTAGATATTCAAGAGTAGCCCTGATTTGGTGCTTTTTTCCTGTAACAATTTGAGCGTAACTACGGTTTCCTTCCTTGAAGAAGATGGTTCTAGCTTTTATTCCAAAATCTGGATTTACTCGCATTTTTTTATTTTTAATATCTTTTTCAAGGCGTACAGTTATGTCAAGCTTTTCTTCGTTAAAGTCTGCAACAAATTGATAAATTTTTTCAAAATATTTTTGATACTCATCAAAAACTACTAAGGTTTTATAGTTCTTTGCATATACCACTAAACCACTAGTTTTTTTATCAATCCGGCCGATTGAAGCCGGTACAAAAGAAGAAGTTTTTTTAAAATTTAGATATTTATGAACTTGGTCATCTAGGCAATTTTCTTCTGAATGCATTGCGATGTTTATTGCTTTATCAACAATTAAAATATTTTTATCCTCATATATAACTTTAAAATTAATATTTGCAGTATTTCTCTTTTTTGGTTTTTGAATTTCAGAGATTCCGTAAACAATAATTTCATCGTCTAACTGTAATTTATATTGCTTATCGTTAGTTTTAATTCCATTTACTCTTATGTCTTTTTCACGGAAAATTTTTTCAATTCGTGATTTCGGGACATTGTCACATACTTTTAATATGTATTTATAAAGAATACGATCCACATCATCTTTTTTTGCTCTAAATTTATTCATTATATGTTTCCTCTACAAATAATTCATTATTGGATGCGTCGACTCTTTGAGAATCAAATAAGTCAAAATTTTCATCAGCCATTTCTTCTTCGATATTCGAGTAGCGGCTAAATTCAGGAAAAGGAGGAAGTTCAGCTAGTGTTTTAATTTTAAAATAATCATAAAATTTGTTAGTTATTCCATAAATGATGGGATTACCCGGAGTTTGAGCTACACCTACCTCCTCAATAATTCCTTTTTCTAATAAACTTGCAACAATTCCGTCACTAACAACACCTCTAATGTTTGAAATCATTGAACGAGTTACTGGTTGTTTATATGCAACAATTCCAGCTACTTCAATAGCTGCATTTGAAAGTCTTTGTTTCTTGACAATTGTAACTAGTTCAGATATATATTCCTTTACAGCCTCAACTGTAAGAAATTTATAAACATCATTGAATTCATAAACCTTAATACCATGATCTTGGTTATTAAAAAAAGTCTTGAAATCTCTTAATATTTTTCTGCCTTCTTGGATGGTGTTTAATTTAAAAATATCTTTCACTTGTTCCGAACTTAATCCTTCACTTCCTTGAACGAATAGTAGTGCTTCAATTATTTTATTCTTCATATTCTATTCCTTTTGTAAATTTGATAATACCTTCATCAACATCTTGTTCTAAAATAACAATTTGTTGTCTTGCGAGATCCAAAACGGCCAACATTGTTATGACAAAATGGCCTATTGTTGGTACATTAAAAATCTCATTAAACATAACCTCATTTTTATCAACAAAAAGACTGATTATTCTCTTTTTTTGATCCTCAGGATTTACAGCAACTGTTGATATAGTAATATTTCTAATTAATTCCGAATATGTTCGTTCAAACATTTTTCTTAATGTTATAACTAACTTCGAGCTATTAGAATGTCCATCAAGAATTGTTGAATCAACTTCTTTAACAAATTCCTCGGTTTCTTCTGGTTCTTTTGAAAACAAGTTTTGTCTTTGTTCTTCTTGTTTTTTTAATATTGAGGAAATTTCCTTAAACTTTTCATATTCCGCAATTTGTTCAAGCAATCTTTTCTTTTCTTGTTTGATTTCCTCTTCTGCTTCTGGGTCTTGTAATAACATCCTTGCTTTTAATTGAACTAGTGTTGCAGCCATAACTAAATATTCTGATGCAAGATCAATTTCATAACTTTCTATGTGTTTAATAATTTCTAAATATTGAGCAGTCAATTCAATTAAATCTACCTCAAAAATACTAATATTCTTTTCTCTTATTAGCGTTACTAAAAGGTCAAGTGGACCATCAAAATTAGAAAGTTTAAAAATATGTTTATCGCTTTCGGTACTTGTGTTTATTTTTTTGTCATCTTCTGAAGATAATTTACCTGATTTTGGTGTGTTTGTATGGTTCATAATATTGGTTATTCTCTATTTTCTTTTTGTAAAAGTATTTTTTATGGTTTCATCTGATGAGATATTTTGATCTTGATATTTGCTTGAAACAATATTTTTAACTCAGTTAGCAAAATCTTTTTTATCTAATGTTTGAAATTGCTGAGGTTTTATTGAAGGGTGAAAAATTACCTTAACGACAAGCTTTCCTTGTCTTTTATTATCAAGAGCATTAGCTGCATTATTTATTGTTACTGGTACAAGGGGAATGTAGGTTGATTGAGCTGTTAGAAATACACCACTATTAAAATGAGCTATCTTGCCATCTCTTGTTCTAGTGCCTTCAGGGAAAATAACACCACAAGTTTGGTGTTTTTTAACATATTGTCCAAAATCTCTTAGAATTGCTAACGCTTCCTTTGGCTTTTGTGTATTTATGTAAAAGGTACTAATTAGTTGACTAATTTTGTAAATTGATTTCTTTTGTTTAGCTTCCTCTCTAGCAACAAATGTCATTGGTTTTGATTTTCTTTCGCCATTACCATGGTTTCATAAAGCTGAAGCAATAATTAAAGGATCTAGATAAGTTGAATGATTAGGCGTTAAGAAACAAGGCCCACTTGGAATATTTTCAAATCCTTCAACTTCAACCTCGACATTCAGGTGTCGCAAAATATTTGAACTATATTTGTGGATAAAATGTTGTTTTTCTACGTCTTTATAATAATCTGGCATTGCTCTATTTCTTTTTGCTTTTGCCAAAAGTCTCACAAAGTTGTGTAGTAAAGGAATAAATCTAAGAAATTTTCTTGTTTTTAGTGTCATAAGTTTTTCTCCTTGTTTTATTTTTTAGGATTTAAATGCAACAGCAACAACATAACCATCTTCACTAGTTGTAGATAATTGGTAATTGGCATATGTATATCTTCCAGCATTCGTTTTTTTGATTAGTATGTTTTTAAAACTAAATATTGAATTGTCAATTTTGAATATGCACTCTTTTAATGCCCATCTGGTTGCTAAAAATATTGGTTTTTTAGAGTCGCTGATTTTTAAATATTCTTCAATTTCAATTGGGTGTAAAATTTTTTTAATGGCGTTGGTGGATATATTTATAAACCTATTAATTTTAGCCATATCAATTGAAATCATAAAACTCCTTAATAAATAATTATTAATTATAATTTAATTAATAAATATTATGATTACAAAAGGAAAAAAATACCAAGCTATTAAACTGGTATTTTGCTATTAATTATTCATCACATAGTGGATCAAATGGAGAAATCGTAAAAATAGGTTTATTAAACGATTCAATTATTTCTTTATCTAAATATTTTTTATCAACAATAGCCATGTAATTATAATCAGTAAATCATTGGTCGCTCATTGATCAAAAACCTTTTGATCCTCGATCGCTTCCTCAACTATTTTCTACCTTTCAATTAATTGCTTTTCCTTGGGAATCTAGGTTTACTCCTACCATATTCATTGCATGAGCAATTACTGAAGCTCTTGATTCGAACTTTTCAGCTTTTGAGAAGTCTGGCGTTTTTGTTAGTGTTAGATCAAAATTGTAAAGTTCGGAATCTAGGATGCCCTCTCTATTTCCAAATGTAGAAACATCGCATCCAAATCATACTGGGTCCCCTGCTTTAATTTGATTAATCATAACTTTTTTCATTATCTCGATATCAATATTAATCATTGTTAAGGGAGTACCGCCAACCATATTATTGCATAGAGGGGCTTGGATGACAGAATTATGTGGAAACTTATTTCTCGGATCAGATACAAGAGTGATTTTTGTTTCAATATGTTTGCTTAGGTATTTTTGATAAAACTCAACTGGTGTCATTTTATCTAATGATACATATTTTTTATCCTTATTCATATATTCGAATTTGAATTCCTTTGGTGGTTTACCTAATGATTTTACTAAAATGTTATAAACATCTTCTAGTGCTTTTTCTTTTAGTAAAGAAACTTTATTTAAATCATTTGTTTGCAAAAATGTTTGTCTCATCTTAGCAGTATAAGCCTTTAATCTTCAATTAATTTGTTCTACCATTTCACCCGTAGCTTCAGAACTAAATGATTCATTCATTGCATCTTTTGTTACAATTCCATATTTCTTAATAAGATTTGTAAAGAAATCTCAATAGCCACCATCTGAAACTGGGTTAGTATTAAAATATCTAAATAGGCGATCTTCATTCTCTAATTTTAGTCCTTCATTTTCAATTCAATTTAAGTAGAAATTTGCCTTTTCTAATTTATCAAAGAAATGAATATAGTTTTGTGAAAGTTCTAATGATTCAACATTAAATTCTTCCATTAGTTTAGTTCTAATAGAGTTTAAGCCAGCAAAAATTCAACATCTTCCTGATGCTTTTTGATTAGTAATATTCCCTACTTTTGTTTCATGAGAAAAAACAAAATTATGTTTTTTTATTGCCTCATTGTTTATTGAGCTTTGTTTTAATCCATTTTTAAAAATGGCTGATTCAATAATTTTGTTATTCATATTATTTTCATAATTTTCTTCAAACTTGTTAATTAATTCAAAATTAATTTCTGACATATTTTTATATTTTCTCCTTATTTTATTTAGATTATTTTGATTTGGTACAAAATTCCGTCACTCTTATAATATCTTCAAGTTTACCAATAAACGTAATTAGGTCACCATTTTCTATTTCAAAGTCGCCGCTAGGAAGAAATCAACTTTCGCCTCTTTGAATTAATGAAACTGATACGGAGTATTTGCTTCTAAATTCTGTTTCTCTAATTTTCTTGCCAATTATTTCATGATTTTTAATCCCGACTTTTGAGCTAACAAACCCATCTTGAATTTCAGTAATACATTCCGAAAAATTTGTCAAAGCATTATCTGAAACTAGGATAGCTGTTTTTGTTCCTGCTTCTTCTTCTGGAGAAACAATTCACTTGACACCAATTTGTTTTAAAACACGTGAATGACGAGAATTTGATGCTCTTGCAATTACTGTTTGCACACCTATTTCTGCCAGCGCTGCAACAATTTCAATGTTGTCTGATGTCGCAACGATAACGACATCAAATTCCTTAACATTAATTGATTCAAGAGTTTTTTTATCAGCACAATCAGCGACGTAAATGTTTTCAACTTCATCTTTAAATGGTAGAAGGTGTTTTTCATCTTGGTCAATTAGTACTAATCGAATATTGTTCGTTCTATCTAAAAGAAGTTTTCTTACAACCGCTTGACCAAAACGGCCAATGCCGATTATGCAAATTTCCCTTGCCTTTTTAAAAAGTTTCATATTTTCTCCTAAACTATTTTGATGATTACAAAATCATATACTAATAAATTTTAAGACTTTTATATTTAAATAAAGTAAAGTAATTTCAAAAAGATAACCCTAGCAAATGATTGAACTATTCAATCTAGTTGTCTGCAGATATAAATTATTAAATTTTTCTTTTAAATTTAAGTTGCCTTTTTAAATTTTAACATTTAAATTTTTTTAGTCAATTTCACCAAAAATATATTTTTTTACCTTTTGCTATATAATATAGCAATGATAAAAAAGCATCATATACCTAAAAAAACTAATATTTTCCTAAGATTTTTACGTAAGCTTGGGGTGGTAAGATATATTTTTATAATATATATCTTATTTACTATTCTTATGTCACTTTTGTTATTCTGAAACATATCCCATAAGGCCGATATAAAGGAACCAGTTAAATATATAGATGCACTTTTCGTATCTTCATCAGCATTTAGCGACACCGGGCTAACGCCATTAGTCACATCCGATACATTTAATACCTTTGGCCAGTTTTTGATTGCCTTAAGTATGGTTGTTGGCGGAATTGGAATATTTACATTTAAGATTTACATTTTTCAATCTATATTGGGTTTGAGATCTAACATCTTTAGCAATATGGTTTCTCAAACAGAAAGAGGTTCTATAACTGTTAGTGAAACAAGAAAGATGATTAAGATAGCAATTTCGTTCTTAATTATTACAACTGCTGTTGCTTCATTTATCTTTACAATGCTTTTATATTTGAGACCAAATTCAAATTTTATAACACAAGAGTTAAAAGAAACTAGCCCTTTATTGTTTAATAATAAAGTCGTTTTGAAGGCTAATGAGATACCATATAATAACTTTCTTCAATCATTAAAGTATGGAATTTTTCATGCGATTAGCTCAATAAATAATGCGGGATTTGACTTGTTTGGAAATAAGAGTTTACAACCTTTTTATAATGATTATGCTTTTCAAATAGTGACAATAATAACCTTTTTGATTGGCGGAATAGGCTTCCCGGTGATCTATGATATATGAAAAAAAATTCAATCAGTCAAGTTAGACCAACCACATCATAGATTTAATTTATTCACTAAATTTACAATAATAACTTATCTAATTACTACTGTATTAGGTTTTAGCATAAGTGTTATATTGGAATATAGTTCTAAATCAGAAACTACTTTTTGATATCAAAAGGAATATGGAACTGTGGGCGACAAACTATTTGCTATATACTTTCAAGTTAGTTCAACTAGATCTGCTGGTTTTTCAACTGTAAATTACTATAATTTTACACACTCAACCGTTTTATTACATAGCATCCTTATGTTTATCGGCTTTTCACCAGTTTCAACTGCAGGTGGTATTCGGAATACAACAATAGCAGTTATTTTTCTAAGCATAGTTACAATGATGACTGGTCGCAGTAGAATTAACGCCTTTAAGAGACA
Organism: Mycoplasma sp. 332; assembly: GCF_052378275.1. NCBI lineage: Bacteria > Bacillati > Mycoplasmatota > Mollicutes > Mycoplasmatales > Mycoplasmataceae > Mycoplasma > Mycoplasma sp. 332. The sequence continues at coordinate 566,699 of NZ_CP198998.1, read as the reverse complement.
AATTGGTAAGGAAACTCTTATTAAAGCAGTCAATGTTTTTACTCTATCTATTGTCTTGATATTTATTGTATCAATTGTTAGTTATTCAACTCTTCCGACTCAAACTAAACAAATTGGTGATGTTAATTATCCAATTATTTTTGCAACATTTGAAGCATGCTCAGCTTTTGGTAATACTGGTTTGACAACAGGATTATCTTCAAATTCACACAACTTGCATATTGCTGGCAAATTAAGTCTTATTTTTATCATGATAATTGGACAATTTGGTATTCCTCAGACTATCAAAATATTTGGTCGAGGAAGAAAAGCACCAGAATACTATCAATATATCTATGAAGATGTATCGATTGGTTAGGAGGTTTCTCATGAAAACGAAAGAAATGATTAAAAAAGTTACTAAAATAACTGTTGGTTTATCACTTGGATTAGTAATCCCAATTACTTCTATTTCTTGTGATAATAAAAAAGCACCAGATCAAGCAAAACCTAAAATTCAAAAGAAAAATATTCAAAAACCAGTTAGCGGAAAAATAAATTATGTTGCCATCGGTGATGATTATGCAGCTGGAAATAATAATAGTTTTAATGCTCATAGTAATAACTTTTTTAGCAAAGAAGATAATGAAGTATACGGAATTTCATATGCCTCATATTTAGCTAATTCAATCTCGCTAATCAATGATGATGAAACAATATTAAATAGATATGAAAATCTGGGTTTATCTTATTCTACTACTGATGCTTGATTGCATTTATTAAAACCAACCAATACTAGCAATTTAAATGAATTTAATGAGGTAATAAATCTAAATAAAAAATTAGGTTTGTATAATGCTAATTTGAATAGTGAAAAGGTTATTAGTAATATTAAAGAATCAAATTTTATAACCATTTCATTAGGATTTAATGATATCTTTAAGAAAGATGAAATTTTGTCATTAGTATTAAGACAATTTAAAGATAAAAAAGAAGAAAATCAATTTATTGTAGGCTATAATAAAATTATTTCAGCAAGAATTGCACAATTATCAAAAAATTATACAGAGATAGTTAGGGAAATAAAACAAATAAATCCTAATATAAATATCAATCTAATTGGATATAGTGCGCCTTTAATTCATACTATCAATATTCAAGGTAATTTTCAAAATAATGTTTTGAAAACAACAACAGATTTATTGAATAAAACAATTAGCAATATCGCCGACAGTGAGAGTTTAAACTATTATAGTTTTTCATCTGAAAATAGCATTTATGAAAATGCTGAACAATTTTCGACTGATTATTTAAGTATCTTTCCAAGTGTCAACGGTTATAAAAAACTTGCGCAAGACATATTTGCAAAAATGTCTACAAATATTACAGAATATAATTCATTATTCAACAACAATGAATTTTCAAATCACAATAAAGCAATTTCATTTATAAAAAAAGCAACAACAATTAAATCATTAATTTTTGGAGTAGTTGGAAATAATGTAGATACATTTAAGAAACCGTATCCATTTGAAAAAAATTCAAAAAATAGTAGTCTTATTGCTTCTGAATCAAGCAATGTTTTTGCTCAAACTGTTTTGGCTGAATTTAGTAGTAAAATAAAAATGCTAAATAATGAACAACTTAAAACTTTTATTGATAACGTTCTTTCAATTATTGGCATTAATGATAAAGAGGCAAAAACATGATTTAATGAATTAATTAATTCATTGATATCTAAGCATAAAAATAATTTAATAGTTTCATTATTTGAACAGCTGTTTGATTCAGTTTATGTTCAACACTTTCTTAATAAGGCAAATATCAAGGTTTCACAATTATTGGCAAAAAAATCTCCTCAAAATACTTTAACATCTGAAATTAGGAAAATTCTTACGCAAGAATTTCAAGATAAAAACAGTATATACTTAATCTTAAAATCAGTATTAAATTCTAACTATTTATCTAAAATTGAAAATAAGGTTTTTATTAGACAAAATTTAGCGTCATTAATTAAAATATTATTTTCAAACAAATCTATTAAGCAACTATTTCCACAAGAGCTATTGCTATTATGAGATAAGAAAACAATGGATAAAAATATAGTTGTAAAATTTGATAATCTTGTTAATAAGGCAGTGGATAATTTATTAAGCAAAAGCGAATTATATTTTGCTAATACTAATTTTGATGGTTTTATAAATGATATTTTGAGGGACTCTAAGAAAGAAATTATTTCTCTATTTCAAGCAATTGTTGATTGATTAACCAAAGATAAGGGATCTCTAAAAAAGATTATTGATAAGATTGCAACCTCCTTAAAAAATGTTTATAGAGTGCCGCAAGAAAGACTTGATGACATTAAATATTTCATTCAAACAACAGTGGAAAATCTAAAGGATTTTAAGTATTCATATGAACTTCTTGATCTTTTTGTAGAAACTACACTCGATTCATACAAAGATAATAAGTTGTTAGATACACATTCATTTATTAAAGCATTTGTTAAGGGGTTGCTATTTAATACAAAGGATGCCAATAAAAATAATCGTGTCTTTTTTGCTCTAATTAGCAATGTTCCTAGAACACATAATATTGATCTTAATAAATACTATAATGGAATAAAATATCTCGGAGTTGGATTAGTGCAAGCGGAAAACATAATAAATTCAAATAATATAAGTAACCTGCTTGATGATCAAACAAGAGAAGCTATGCTTACATTGCTTAGAAATATTGCAAATAATTCTGATAACATTTTGAATATAACAGGTAAGAACTATATAAAAGACTTATTTTCATTATTGATTGACGATATCACTGCAAAGGGTAGCTTATTTAACCAAATTTTAGATAGACTTGGAGACTATGTTGTTATACATCCATTAATTAATTTCATTAAAAAACAAGGTTATGAGAAACAAATACTATCAGCAAATCCCGAATTTAATAATATAGAAGAGTTTGTAAAGTCTAGTTATTCTTCATTATATAAATCAGTTAATAATAAGATAATTATTGATAAGCTAAAATTTTTGGTAAATGACATTGTTGATAATGGTAAGCTATATGACAAAAGTTCACTATTTGCTTTTGTTGTTTCAACCTTAAAAAGAGTACAAGAAAATGGATTGATAACATTAGTAGAGACTTTATTGCAACAAATATCGAGTAAGGAAAATACTAAATTATTAGTGAATGTTCTTACCTCATACATTAATTCATCGTTAAATGTAAAACTAACCAATGTTGAAAAAGAACTGATTGAAACTTATATACAAAGCATTTTAAGAAACATTAAGGATTCAAACTTATTTAAACACTTTATTGATAATTTTAAGAAGATAACTAAAAAAATTGATATATCAAAAATCGATACTTTTGATAAGCTGGGTTTATATCTAAAAGAAGAATTAAGCAATCTTTTGATTGAATCAACAAACCCCGGTGCAATACAAATGTTTCTTGATTTTTTAAGCCTAAAGAATACAAAAGAAAAAGATGGATTTAACAAATTTATTAATGTTTTATCAATATTTTTAAAAAATGAAAATAATGTTGATTTTATTCTTGACAAGCTAAATCTTAAAAAAATTGTTGCGGATATCCCTAAAAAGATTGATTTTGCAAAGCTGCCCCAAAATGTTAGAGATGATGTTAAAGGGTTATTAAATAATGTATTGGCATTAATAATTAAAAAATGAGATGACAAGATAAATCCAAAAATTAAGGAATTAATTAAAAATTCAGTTTCAAATGAAAAAATTAAAAATGTAAAAAATTTAAATGAATTATTTTTCTTATTAATTAATGAAAATAAGGAATTTTTGAAGGAATTTATTTTAGACATAATAAACAATGTTATTTTGGTTAATCAACAAAGCGAGCAAAAAACTGTTGATATAGTTGTTTATTTAATTTCTACTCAAATTAATTACAAAAAATTAAGTGTTAGTGAACAAGGAAACATCAAATCGATAGTCAAAAAAGCAATTGCCTTTGTTAAGGATAAAAAAATATTTGGGCCATTGGTCGAAAGCTTATTAAATACAATGACTTCAAATATCAAGAAATTTGGTATTGATTTTAATAAATATGACTGAGCAAAAATTGTTGACTTTATCGATGATTTAGATATTATAAAAATTGTTGAAGCATCTGAGGATTTCTTTATTAACAAGATATCAAAAGATGAGCTAAAAACATTATTAAAAACTCTTCTTCTAAATGCTATGCATCTTTTTGCTTTGAACGATAAGCCAACAAATGATGAATCTACAGCATCTTCATTGCAAGAACCAACTAAGAAAACTATTCCAAACATTAATGTTGAAAAAATTTTAGGTATAGTTCAAAAGATATTGAACAAACTTTCTTCTGAAAATAAGAAGGAATTAATACCTTATTTAGTTGATGCTATCTACGATCTAAAAGAAAACGAAGGTTTTAAGAAATTCTTATCTGATTTACTATCTAAATCTCTTAAAAATGGCAATCAGACAGTTATTAAGGAAATATTAAATAATAAAGGAGATTATTCACTATTAGCTAGTCTAATTATTAACAAGTCATATAGCCTTTTATTAAACGAAGAAAATAAACAAGGTTTAGTTTTAATTTTAAATAGTTTATTTGCCGATGACAAACCAATAGTTTTAGATGCAAATAAACTTGCGATTAAATTATTTAAAAATGTTAAAACAAATAATTTATTAAATTTCATTAAAACCAATTTAGACCGTATATTGGGTGATGAGGAATTGCTGGATGTGATTGCCAGATATCTAATTAGTTTAGTAAAACAACAAGTAAACATAAAATTTAGTGGCAATGAAGATCTAATAGTTCTTAATTATCTAAAATCATTATTAAAATCTATTCCAAATTCTTCTTTAATCCATAAATTAAAGAAGAATTTGGAAGAAAAACTCAGCGAATTAACAGACACATCAAGTTATATTGATTTCCAAAAAAAATTGAGTGATGCCCTTAAACAAACATTTAGTTTTAATAAGGAAAATATAGAACAAATTTTTGATTTTTTAATTATAAAACAAGACAAGAAAGCACTAGGTGAAAAAAAACTTGTAGAAACTTTAAAAGTATTGTTAGGCAAAAAAGAGTTTTTAGAATTTATTTTAAAAAATATTAATCCTAAACAATTGATTAATAATATGTTTGATAATATAAATTTATCTAATTTAAATTTAGGAGAACATTCAAAAGGAGCTCTTACTTCAATAATTAAAGACACGAAAGATCTTATTAATCTAAAATATAATGATCTTGTTTCGCAAAATATCAATGAAATTATTGAAAAATTATTGCTTGAGGATGTCCTAAGGAATGTAGATTCTTTTGAAGGCTGATTTAAGAATTTCTTCATAGTTAATGAGGATTGGATAATTAAAAAGGTAGACTTAATTCTAAATGATATTTTATTATCAAAAGAAAGCGAACAATTAAAGCAATCAATTGCTAATTTCTTAGTTGAATTTGTTGCCGAAAAACTTAATGGCATTGAATTTAAAAACGGCCAAAAAGAATCGCTAAAAGCAATATTTAACAAGGCAATTAATTTCCTTCCAGATCTTAATATAAGCAACGCTATAACTAAATCTGCTATTAAATTATTAGTTAAAAATATTAACCAATATCAATTCAATTTTGAGAAATATAACTTTAATAGTGCGTTCGACTTTATTAGTATATTTAATAAAATAAACATAGATAAGTTAGACCAATTCTTATCAGGATTAGACTCGCATGACTTAGCTAATATTATTCTTTTAGTTATAAATAATTTTGATAAGCTAGAGTTACTTTTTGCTACTCCATCTGTTACTTTGCAAGAAAAATCAAAGAATAAAACAATTGTTGAGTTCAATAAAAAAGAGGGAATTAAGATAAATATAAATGATATTTTTAGATTAATTAAAGTTGGATTTTCAATTTTAAATGCCTCTGATCGTGAGTCTATCAAAAAAGAAATTCCTAGTCTAGTTCAAAAGATACGTAAATCTCCAAAAATAAAAGAGTATGTAAAAACTAAATTAGACTTTTTAACAAATCTTATTTTAAAAGTTGACTCAAACGCTCGAGATTTTGCTGACAAAACAAAAGAAAAGATTATTAAATTTATCTTTGATAAGGACGATACTAAGGACCTTATAACTAACTTTATTAATACACTAATTTCCTTAGACCAAAAATCATTAGAGAACATTCATAATATAAATGAATTAATTAAGAAACTTTTGAACCTAAATAAGTCTTCGATCAGTGACTTTATTAAAAAAATTGTTTCTAATGCCACTTCTGATGAAGCGTATATTAATAGTTTAGTTAAATTTGTGTTGAATGCAATTCATTCAGAATTAAAATTTGATTCAACTAGCGACGAGTTTGAAAATATTGCTAACTTAGGGACCAGAATTATTAAAAATCTAGGTAATAAAAATATTGTATCAGACATAATAAGTAAGCTTTTTGAGAGTCTTGTTGACATTGATATTATTGATTCAAAGGGCCATTTTGATCAAAATATATTGATATCAAAAATAATTTCAGGGTTAAAGAAAATCGATTGAAAGGCTTTATTTACATCCCAAAATATAGAGGATATGTTTAAATCACTTATTGGAAATAACATATCAAAAGAACAGTTAGTTAAAGAATTTAGTTCTTTATATCATTATTTGGAAAGAAATATACCAAAATTGACTAATCAAATAAACAACCAACATACAATATCTAATAACACTCAAAATGTGCTAAATCCAGTTATTTCTGATGAACAAAAAGAGTTTTTAAAGAATATTGAAGGCACAATATTCAATGTATTAACTGGCTTGAATGGTTCTCTTGATTCTAGCGAAACTGTTGGCAAGGAAGCAATAATCGAGGTTGTTCATACAATCTTTAAAGACCAAATTAAAAAGATAAAATGGCAAGAAATAAAACAGGATTTAATACCTAAGTCCGAATTACAAACTATAGTTGATAAATTTGTAGACAAACCAATTTTAAAAACGTTAATTAGCGATGTTATATCTGATTTTCTAACAAAACCAAAAGTCCAAGCAACAAATATTGGTGAAATAGTAACTAAAACATTAGAAAAAGTTTCGCAAAAATTAAAAGATAATGTAACAAAAGTGCTGGAAGCAGTTGTTGAAGACGATGATTTAATGAAGATTGTTATTGGTCATGTATTAAATTATTTAAAATTGGAAAATGTTACAGCCGAAGACATTTCATTTATCAAAGAATTAATTAGCGCTATTTTTAAAGAATTAATCAAAACTGATTTTTATAAACGAAAAGTTGTTAAGAGAACTATCGATCATATTGTTGGCTATAGTAAAAATTTCTCAATATTTGAACCAGTCAAATGACTCCTTGATGCCATTGAAAAAATTAAGGCCGGATTTTCATTTAATGATCTTAAGATTATTGCTTCTTTTGTTGGTGAAACTAAGGCTATTAATGGTGCTCGCTTGATTAAGCTTATAAATCTATTATTTGGAAAAAGTAATTTAAAGGATTCGGTTTTATATAATGGTTTGCGAAACATTAATATGAATCCCGATCCAACAAAGCGTACCAATATTAATACTCTACTTGATTTTGTAAGTATTGGACAATTAAGCAATTCGACTTCAACGAGTAACATTCAAAATGATGATCCAGATAATATTTCTCCTGACCTTGATGCACTGTCATTGATTAATGAAATCTTTAAAATGTTAAGTATTGAATATTATAAGAATCAAAATACTCAAAATAATAGTTTTAAAGTCAGATCTAAGACACCTGAATGGCAGGCGTTATATCGTTTTAAGGTGGCGATTGATTATATTCTTTTTGAAACATTTGGGCGTGAAACAGATATTGCTCAACGTGATGTGAGTCAAAGAAAAATTAATTTATATACAGGTGTTCGTTCGTTATTATGAGAGATTCAGGAAGGAACTAACATTTCGGCCATTCCGTTTTTAAGTTCTAAATTTTCAGGTATGCAAAGCTATTTTACAAAAGATATTGATCGTCGTCAATTTACTAATTATGCAGTAAGTGAATCTGGTTTTTGATTTGTCAAGTCATGAACTTACTTTGATGATAGTAATTATGGTCCTGAATCAATTACTTATTTAATTACTAGTTCTGGTTATAATGATAAAGAAAAGGGCAATTTAACTAGATTTAAATATAAAATTAGCGAGGTCGGACAAGCATATGAGATTTCTAAAAAAGAATATATCTTACTAACCTTAAAAGAAGGCGGTTATGGTAAATTCATGAAATTAAATAATAAGCGTTCGAATTCATCATGGTCTGGACTTGATAAAATTAATCCCGAAGATTTCTATTAGGATTTAGCTAAAAAAAATAAAAATAGAGTAAAATAATTATGCACAGCCAACTGCTGCATAATTATTTTATGTAGAGGAAAATCCGCTCTAGCACTTGCTGCGATGCAAGTAGTGATCATGCTAGGCCAAATAAGCCTAGGCAGTTATTTAAATAATTGACGACTAGTGCAACAGAGACGAGCTTATTTAGTTAAGGTGCAACGATGTAAACTCCATGAGTTAGAAACCCAAATTTTGGTAGGGGAACCTGATTAATATAAATGAATAAAGATCGGGAAGCATATTATTTTAATATGTTTAGATAAATAGTTGGCGCTGTTAATTTACAGAACAAAAAGCGGTTTATCGTGCAAAAAGGCATTTTGTGCCTTTTTATTTTTTTATGCACAGCATTTTTAGGCGTTGATAAATTTAGTCTAATTTTAAGAACTATATAAAAATTAAATTTATAGAGATAAAAGCGAAAACTAAAGCCTTTTATCTTTTTTAACAAAAAATAAGTCACTAATTTTCATTATTTGGTGAATTGGGTATCTACATTATATTTTGGAATAAAATTAAATATATATGGATGTTAAAAAGGAACAGTTATGAAAAGAATGAAATTATTATTACCTATACTAACTATAATGCCTTGTTACTGGAGATTATAATTTTGTAATAAATAATAAGAAAAGAGATAAATTAGAAAAAAATGTTTAACTATAATGGAGTTAAATATGACGGGAATGAAATGAATTTTTTACTAAAAGAAAAGGGGTATATTAAATAATGAGTAAAAAGAAGAAAATAATTATTGCTATTGTAACTATTTTGGTTATTGCTTACATTATATTTGTAATATTTGGTTTTGCTTCATCATTAGAAAGAAGATATACAGAATATAAATAATGGAAAATAAAAACAATTCTAAATCAAAATGAATAGCAATACTAACCATTTATACAATATTTGTAGTTTTATTTTTTATTATAACACTTTTATATACGCAGTATTTTTTGGATTATGAAGCCCGGCAATCTTATCCTCAAGTCATTAAACACGAGGAAGCAGTAGCAATATTTTGATATAGTGGATTTAGAGCCACAATTTTAGTTTTAGGGATAATATTAATCACATTTTCCGTTATCTTATATATTTGTTTTAAAGCAAAAATAAAAACTATATCTAAAATGAACACAATAATAATTAATATATTATTTGCAATTAACATAATTTTATTATCGATATCAGTTATACTAGATGCAACCTTACTCAATGCAATTGATGTTCTTTTATGAAAACTAAAAAGCAATAAACCGACTGAATTCTTAAATCCAAAGCACAAAGCCATTTCGATAATTTATTATGAAAATCTAGAAGTATTAGAAGCATTTCTATTTCTATCATCATCATTATTTGTAATTTTATCGTTCTTTAAAATTTACTATTTCGCAAGCGTAATTCATAAAAATTTTTTATTAAAACAACATTAGAATAGAGACTACAAAAATGATTTGAAATACACTAGAATAGGCAAAAATAAATATTATAACGTCATTTAAGTATACTTTTTGTTGTGTTATTAGCGAAATTTTAGATAAAAATTGGAGATGTATTTTATATAGCATATGGAATTTCATCTTTTTATAAAAAGGCATTTTTGTGTCTTTTTATTTTCACTGTTTTTTCCCAATTTGGTTGAAGAAATCATCTTCTTAGCATATTATGTTTATATGTGGAGGACGAATGAACGAAATACTATTATATTTTATATTTAAATACAAAGGTGATTGAAATGATGTTTATAAGGCAATAAAAAATAAGGAAGAAATTAAAGAAGAAGAATTTGATACATTTAAATTTAAAATTCATGAGAAAAATAAAAAATTTATAACTATTTTAGATGATGAATACCCTAAACAACTTTTAAATATAACTAAGCCACCATTTGTATTATTTTATGAAGGAAATCTTAATATCTTAAAACAAAGCAATAGGCAACAATGCATCTACTTAACAGGATCATATGAAACTAAAAATATAATTGAATATATAGAAAAATACAAAAATGACAATGATAGCGTGTTTATTAATTTATATTGGACTGGATTAGAGCAAAAAATCCTAAAAACATTTTTGAAGCGTAATTTTAAGGTTATTATATTGCTTCCATGTGGAATTGAATATGCTAAAAACAATTTAAATTTAAAAGAATTTTTAAATGATAACTGTTTAATTATATCCGAATATCCTAGTGAATATCACATAACTAAAAATGCATTTTATAGTAGACAAAGAATTAACGCTTGTTTATGTCAAAAGATAATTTTGCTTTCTTCATTGGAAAAAAAATATAACGGAACAATTAATGAGTTTCTTGACCAGGGTAAAGATGTGCAATGCTTACTCTTTAGAGATCATTTAAGTGAAGATCAAAATATTGATTTAATTAATGAGGGGGCTACACTTATAAATGATAATAATCAAATTTGTTAGGACTTTTATATATCATAAAGATAATTAAAAACTAATTTTGTAATAAAATTTTTAATGTAATTAAAAATATGGAAATATATAAGAAAAAAATAAGAAAAAAGGAGATTTTATGACACCTCATATAAATGCTAAAGAAAATGCGTTTGCAAAGTTAGTTTTAATGCCTGGTGATCCCTTGAGAGCTAAGTATATAGCTGATAATTACTTAGAAAATGTTGAATTAGTTTCTAATGTAAGAAATGTCTTAATGTATACTGGTTTTTATCAAGGAAACAAAGTTTCTGTGTGCGCTTCCGGGATGGGCGTTCCATCAATCGGAATTTATGCATATGAACTATTTAAAGAATATGGTGTTGAAGCAATCGTTAGAATTGGTTCAGCAGGATCGTTTAAAGCAGAATTAAAAAATTATGAAATCGTTCTTGCATCATCTGCATATAGCGAAAGTACAGCTTTTAGAAGTTCAATTATTAAAGGAGATAAAAATAATATCGCAATACCAAGTCATGGCTTGAATGAATTGATCTTGGATTATGCTAAAAAGTTGGGAATGGATGTTCATTTTGAAAGAATTTTAAGTGAAGATGCATTTTATACAGAAAAAACTATTAGCGAAAGAATTGAAACATCTGGTGGTGCGGTTTGTGCAGAAATGGAAGCATATGGTTTATTTACTGTTGCCGAAAGATTAAACAAAAAAGCTGCAACATTATTAACAATTTCTGATAATCTAGTTACAAATGAATTTACAACTAGTGAAGAAAGACAAAATTCATTTAATGGAATGATGAAAATTGCTCTTGCACTTGCTAAGGATTTTCAATAATGAGAATAATTGATATCATAAATAAGAAGGCTAATAGAGAAGAATTAACAAAGGAAGAATTAGAATTCTTTGTTGAAAACTATGTTAATGGAAATATTCCTGACTACCAAGCTTCAGCCCTTCTTATGGCAATTCGTTTAAATTCATTAAATGAAACAGAAACATCGTATCTAACTAATGCAATGATAAATTCGGGTGACACAATTGATTGGTCATATTTAAATACAACTATTGTTGACAAGCACTCAACGGGCGGAGTTGGAGATAAGGTAAGTATTGTTTTATGTCCAATACTAGCGGCGCTTGGTCTTACAGTTGCTAAAATGTCTGGCCGTGGCCTAGGACACACTGGCGGAACATTGGATAAACTTGAATCAATTTCCGGATATACGATATCTCTAACGGACAATCAATTTAAGACTGTTGTTGAAAAACATCACATTGCAGTAGTGGGACAAAACGAGAGACTAGTTCCAGCAGATAAAAAGATTTATGCACTACGTGATGTTACAGGCACTGTGGAATCCATACCCTTAATTGCTTCATCAATTATGTCTAAAAAGCTAGCAACAGGTTCAAATTGTATACTTTTAGATGTTAAATGTGGTAATGGGGCATTTATGAAAAATATTGATCAAGCTGAAAAACTTGGTAAATTAATGATTGAAATAGGTAAAAAATTAAACAAAAAGATTGCAGTTGAAATTACAAATATGGAGAAACCTCTTGGCCGTGCTATTGGTAATAAAATTGAAATTCTCGAAGCAGTGGATACTTTAAAAGGTATGGGTCCTAAAGATTTTACCGAAATTATATATTCATCGGGTGCTACATTGCTTACTATTTCAAATAATGCTAAAGATGAGCAACATGCCAGAGCAATGATTAAAGAAGTTATCGCTAATGGTAAAGCATTGCAAAAATTCAATGAATGAATTAAAGCGCAAAACGGAAATGTTGATGAAGTTTATGAATCTAATTGATTTAATCCAACATATAAGTTTGAAATCATCTCACAAAATGAAGGATATCTAAAAATTAATTCAGCTATTGAATTTGGATTAGTGGCCATGAAACTTGGCGCTGGAAGAAGCAAAAAAGAGGATAATATTGATTTTGATGCTGGTGTTTATTTAAATAAAACAACAAATGATTTTGTTAAAAAAGGTGATGTTTTATTTACTTTATATTCATCTAAACCAATCGATGAAAAGCTATCTAATGATTTAATAGATAAAATTGAGTTTGGTTCAAAACCTTTTGAAACCAAAGAAGTTCTAACTAAATTAATGTAATTAAAAAACAAAAAATAGGAGAAAAAAATGCTAAATAAGTTAATTGATCATACCTTCCTTGGTCAAGCAGGAACAACAAAAGATATAGATAAATTAATAGAAGAGGCTAAAAAATATGACTTTAAATCTGTTTGTATAGCGCCTTCTTATGTTAAATATGCAAAAGAACAATTAAAAAATACTGATGTCTTAATTTGCACAGTTATTGGTTTCCCATTAGGATATAACGTTGCAAGTGTTAAAGTTTTTGAAACAAAAATCGCTCTTGAACACGGCGCAGATGAAATTGATATGGTTATGAATGTTGGGCGTTTTAAAGACAAACAATATGAATATGTTCTTAATGAAATTAAAGCAATTAAAGAAGTTTGTGGTAATAAAGTTTTAAAAGTAATTATTGAAACAGCACTACTAACAAATGAAGAAATTGCTAAAGCAACTGAAATAGTATTACAATCAGGTGCTGATTTTATTAAAACGTCAACTGGTTTTTCATATAGAGGAGCAAGTTTTGAAGATATTAAAATTATGAAGGAAGTCGCTAAGGATAATTTATTAATTAAAGCATCTGGTGGAATCAAATCACAGGATGATGCATTAAAAATGGTTGAATTAGGCGCTAATAGACTAGGTACCTCAAAATCAGTTACAATTATCGAAGGTAAAGTAGATAATAGTTCAAATTACTAGTTAAAAATTTAACAAATAAGTAAGGACAAAATATGGTAAAAATTTTTCAACACCCTCTTATCAATGCTAAGTTGACAAAGATGAGAGACGAAAACACCACTCATAATGAGTTTAGGCAAAATCTTAATGAAATAGCATCTTTAATGGTTTATGAAATGTTAAGAGATTATCAAACTAAGCCGTTAGAGGTCAAAACACCAACAGGTTCAATTTTTCATGGCGAGCAATTGGATAAGGAGATTGTTATTATTCCTATATTGCGTGCTGGTCTTGGTATGGTTAATGGTATATTAGATTTAGTACCACAAGCTCGAGTTGGTCATATTGGAATGTATCGTATCGAGGAAACCACACAAGTAGTTGAGTATTTTTTTAAAATTCCTAATGTTGAGAAAGATAGCTATGTAATTATTGTTGACCCAATGTTGGCAACTGGTTCATCGGCTTGCGATGCTATTAGTAGATTAAAAAAACAAGGTTTTATAAACATTAAACTTATATGTTTGGTTGGTGTTGAACAAGGGATTAACAAGGTTAATATTGAGCATCCTGATGTAGATATTTATTTAGCTTCAAAAGATGAAGAATTAAATGAAAATAACTATATTCTTCCGGGTTTAGGAGATGCTGGTGACCGTATTTTTGGAACAAAGAAATAGAAAGAGAGACTATGTGTCTCATTTTCTATTTTCTACCTTATTTTTAAAGAAAATAAATATTTAAATTTTGAAGAAAGGAAAAAAATGGCTTTTAATAAAGAATCAAATAATAGAAGATTTTTATTTGCTCTTGATCTTGATGGTACATTGTTAGCAGATTCTGGTGCTGGAACTATTCACCCTAAAACAGAAGAAGCAATCAAGAGAGCTATTAAGGAAGGACATATTGTATCTATCATAACTGGTAGACCATGAAGAAGCACAATGCCGGTTTATCAAAAACTTGGATTAAACGCTATTGTGGGTAATTATAATGGAGCTCATATACATAATCCTGCAGATCCATTCTTTATACCAACAATAACATATCTTGATTTGAATGAGGTTTTATACATTTTAGGTGATCAAAAAGTTAAAAAAGAAATTTCAAATTATGCTATTGAAGGGCCGGACTGAGTTCAATTAATGCATAGAGATCCGAACCTAGAGAAGGTCTTTGGTTTTAATCAAGCTACAAAATTCCGCGAATCAATAAATTTGGAAAAATTACCCTTAAAACCAACAGGAATAGTTTTTGATTGTCAACCTACAACTGATGTTCTTGATTTATTAACATATTTAAAAAGAAGATATGGAGATCTTGGCGAATTTTCATCTTGATCAAAAGGTGAAGGATTAAGCCCTGTTTTTGATATTACATCTATTGGAGTTGATAAAGGTAAGGTTATTTCTTTAATGATGAGATATTACAACATTGATATTGACGATACCATTGTAATGGGAGATTCATATAACGATCTGAGCATGTATGAAATCGGTAATGTGGGAGTTTGCCCTGCGAACGCTGAGCAAGCAATTAAGAAGGTTTCGACAGTTGTGATGCCTCAAACAAATAAAGAAGGAGCGGTTGGATACTTTATTGATGAATTTTTAGATAATCCAGATAAATATATTGAAATGGCTAAGAATCTAAAAAATGAATCAAAGAAGAATTTAAAAACTGTAAAAGCCGATAATTTTTATAATAAAGACGAAAAATAATATGATGACAAAAGATTCTGATTATATTGGCGTTGATGAAACAGGAGTAGGCGATTATTTTGCTCCTATTGTTTCAGTTGCTTGTTTTATTCCGGAAGAAAATATTCAATTAATTAAAAATCTTGGCGTTAAGGATAGTAAAAAACTTAGTGATTCTAAGATAATGGGGATTGCTGAATACATTATCAAAAATAATGTTGTTTTGTTTAAAGATACAACAATGAGCCAGAAGGGTTATAATAACTTGATTAAGTTTGGAATTAATAATAATGCAGTTAAGACTCTTATTCATATGAATTCAATTGATAGATTGCAGAATATTGTAAAAAATAATAAAAAAGTTGTTATTGACCAATATACAACATTGAATAAGTTCAATGAGCATATAGCAAACCTTTATAATAAGAATCTTATCAAGAAGAATATTTTTGAGAGAATTAGTTTGGTACAAGAAACAAAAGCTGAGGATAAATTTTTATCCGTGGCTTGCGCTTCCATTTTAGCAAGATATATTCTTCTTAAAAAGATGGAAGCTCAAAAAGCTAATTATGATGGCTTTGATTTTATACTTGGAGCAAGCGATTTGGTTATTAAACAAGGAGTTAGTTTTGTGAAGAAATTTGGGATTTCTGAGTTATATAACGTCGCAAAGTTTCAATTTAAAACAACAAAGAAAATTCTTGAAGAACTAGAAAAATAGCTGTGTTTTGTGTAACTTAACCATAAAATTTATATATTGAAAAAATCCCTATATTTTCTAGTAAAATAATTAGGTTAAAATATTTTAATTTTAAAAAATTATTAACAAAAGGGTGAGACTCCTTGGCCAAATATAAAGGCCCAAAAGTCCAAAAGGAGAACTATAATGTCAAAATATGAAATTATGATTCTAGTTAACCCTACATCAACAGAAGAAAGTGTTAAAGATTTAGTATTCTCAGTATTAGATGAAAAAAACACAAAATTCGAAAGATTAGAGAGAACTGAATTAGCGTATCCAATTAACAAATTAACACGTGCAACATATTTCTTGATTTTAACAAGTGCACAACCTGAATTAATAAAAGAATTAACAAGAAAATTTAATATTGATAAGTCAATTATTAGATCATTAATTATTAATTTAAATTCAGAAAAAGGATTGAAGCCAAGAAAACAAAGAAGATTTACAAAAAGAAATTTTGAAAATAGAAGATCATTTGATAAAAATGAAAACAAAGAAGCAACATCAAATGATAGAAGAAATGAACAAAGAAGACCATACATTAAAAAACAACAACCAGTGGCTAAATAGTTAATTTTATTTTATTGGAGGCAAAAGTTATGAACAAAGTTATTTTAGTCGGAAGACTAGCTTCAAAGCCATATAAGGGGATTACTGCTTCAAGTGTTGAATATTCAAGGTTTACAATTGTTGTAACTAGAACATATTCGACGCCTAACTCTGAACCTGTTGCGGATTTTATTCCATGCGTAGCGTGGAGAAGCAATGCATCATTTATTAATAAATTTTTAGATAAAGGGTCATTGATGCTAGTTGAGGGAACTTTCCAATCAACAAGAACAACTGATCAAAATGGGCAATTAATTAATAATTATGTTGTTAGTGCTGATAAAATACAATCTCTTGAATCGCGAGAAGTTACTGAGGCTAGAAGAAAAAATAATTTTAAAGAGTTTAGCATTTCCAATGAAGAAAATAACAAGGTTCCAACTAGTGAACAACCATCTACGGAACATACAAGTGATGTTGATGATGCCATAGATGGTTTGAGTTGAGACTTTTAAATAAAGGAGAAAAAAATGGCGAGAATTGTTCGTAAGAAATTATTCGTTCGTAAACGTCCATGTCAATTTTGTTCAAATAAATTACCTGTTGCTTATGTTGATTATAAAAATGAAGAACTATTATCAAAATTAGTAAATCTACAAGGAAGAATTATATCTTCAAGAATAACTGGAACATGTGCTAAACACCAAAGAGCGGTAGCATTGGCAATCAAAAGAGCAAGATTAGTTGCTATTTTGCCTTATATTGGTCCAGTTAAAAAAGAATTTGTTAAGAAGGAAGCAACCCCAAAACCAGTGGTTGATACTACAACACAGGAAACAAAATAAATTTATTTTATAAATAAGTGCACACGAAAGTGTGCGCTTTTTTATTGGTAAAATTGAATGAGAGTTGCTTTTAAAACACCATCATAGAATATTCTTATAGTTTTTTAATTTCAATTATAATTAGTAATATGAAATTAAACCTATCTAATCAGTTGCGCCCTAATAATTTAGATGATTTTGTTTGTTCAAAAATTAAAAGAAACCTTTTCAATTCTATAATCAAAAATAAAGACCTTTCTTCATTTATTTTTTATGGTAAACCAGGTTGTGGCAAAACTACAATAGCTTCAATTCTTGCTAATCAAATGAATGTTAATTATGATTTTTTTAATGCTGCTATTGATAAGAAGGATGATTTACTTACAAAAATCAAAAATAACGACATTTTAATAATTGATGAGCTGCATAGATTGAATAAAGATAAACAAGATATTTTGTTGCCTTACTTAGAAGACGGTTTTATTACCATTTATGCCACAACTACTGAAAATCCTTATTTTAAAATACAACCAGCATTGCGTTCAAGAACTCATATTATTGAAATGGATTTTCCAACGCAACAAGATATTAAAAAAAGACTACAACAGATATCTATACAAATGCAATTCGACTGATTAAAAAATGTTGAAATACAAGATTTTATTGCCACACAGGCTAACGGTGATTTTCGAGGAGCCATAAATATTGTTGATCTTATAAGTAAACTTAGTACAAGTGATAATATTACATTGGGAAAAATTAAAGAGTTGGTCCCCTCAATAAATTTTGCAAGTGATAATAATGCCGATAATCATTATGATTTGCTAAGTGCTTTTCATAAGTCATTGCGAGGTTCCGATCCTGATGCTGCTTTGTATTGAGGGCTATTAATTTTAAAAACTGGAGACACTAGCGATTTATTTCGTCGAATGTTATGCGCCGCTTATGAAGATGTTGGGTTAGCAAATCCAATGGTCGGCCCACAAACGCTAGCAGCAATTGAAAGTTTCGAGCGATTAGGATTACCAGAAGGTTATTTGCCGATTGGTTTTGCGATTCTTAATATTTCTTTGAGTCCCAAATCAAACTCAGGATATCTTGCTATACAACAAACTAAAAAAATATTGGAACGTAATTTAATTTATCAGCCTCCTTACTATCTTAAGGAATTTAATTTGTCTGCAAGTTTTAAAAAAGAGAAATATAAGTATCCTCATGATTATCCTTATCATTGAGTCCAGCAACAATATCTGCCTAATGAATTGATAAATTTAAAGACATATGAATATCAAGGCCAAGGTTGAGAAAAGAAAGTTAAACAATACTGAGAAATAGTTAAAAAAAAGGAGAACAATAATGTTTAATTTGGATAAAATCAATAATTTAGAAGACTTAAAAAATATTAAAAATCAATTTAATAATTCTCCTGAATTAAAACAATTAATGGAGCAATTAAAAACAGCCTCTAAGGAATTAAAACCAGAAATAGGTAAAAAAATTCAAGAATTAAAAAAACAAGCAGAAGACTTTTTTGATATAGCAAAGGATAAACTTAATAATTTAGAAATCCAAAAACAACTAGAAAAAGATTTTGTGGATTATGCCACTCCTGTTGAAAATGAAGGTTCAATTCATCCCGTTAATCTTGTTTCTCAAAAATTTAGAGAGTGGCTCTTATTTAATGGTTATATTGAGCTAAGTTATTCTGAAATTGAAAATGATAGATATAATTTCGAGAATTTAAACATTCCTGCATCACACCCAGCGCGAGAAATGCAGGATTCCTTATATTTAAATAATAATGAGCTTTTAAGAACACATAATACAGGAATAAGCGCTCGTGCACTTGAGAAATTTGCTAATAAGGAATTTTCACAGTTTGCCATTGGTAAGGTTTATAGAAATGATGAAGAAGATAAAACACATACTCATCAATTTACACAACTTGATTTAGTGAGCGTGGGTAATGTTTCCTTTGCGTCATTAATGTATACATTGAAAGAAATGCTTTCTTATGTACTTGAGGAAGACATAAAAATTAGGCTTCGTCCATCATATTTTCCATTTACAGAACCTAGTGTTGAGGTTGATATTTTTTTCAAAAATAGATGAATTGAGGTTTTGGGGGCAGGCATGTTAAATGATAAAGTTTTAAAATCTGCTGGTTATACTAATATGATGAACGGGTTTGCAGCTGGCATTGGAATTGAGAGAATTACAATGATTAAATATGGTATTGAAGACATTCGAGAGTTATATACTAATGATAAAAGATTTTTAAATCAATTTAAATAGAGGTTTAAGGAGTTAAGAATATGATTTTTTCATTTAAAACATTATGTAGACTAGCTAATTTACAAACTCATACTATCGAGGATGTTGTTGAAGCAATAAATTCAATTGGTTTTGAAGTGGAACAATATTATAAATTCAGTGATGTTGAAGGTATAAAAATATGTCATGTTACAAATACATACAAGAATCCTCAAGCCGATCGTTTAACAGTGTGTGAGGTTGAATATAGTGACGGACATAAAGCTATTATTCAAACAACTGCAACCAATATGAAAAAAGGTCAGTATGTTCTTTCCTTTGTTCCTGGTTCGAGAAGTAAAGAAATTATCTTTGCTCCAAGAAAAATGAAAGGCATTACTTCGGAAGGTATGTTTGTGAGTTTGGATGAATTAGGTTTTAATTCGAATGTAATTCCAGAGGAATTTGGCAATCAAATATTTCAATTAGATAAAATAGATTTAAATATCGACCCAATAACTTATTTTGATTTAGATGATTATATGATTGAAGTTTCAATTCTTTCTAACCGTGCTGATGCGCAATGTTATCTTGTTATGGCTAGAGAATTAGCAGCATTTTTTGATACCGAGATAAAATGACCAAAAAAGGCAAACCCTAACTTGATTTCTTCATTTGAGGTCAAAAAGTTAAATGATACTCATTCTTTTTCATTGGTTGAAGCGTCTAATAGTAATTTAAGATGTTCATTACAAGAACAAATGCTATTATGAAGACATAACATTAAAACATTCAATAATGCTGTAGACCTTACCAACTTAGTGCTTTTATTTGCCGGCGTCCCATGTCATATTTATAATAAAGAAGACCTACAATCAAATGTGTTTAATGTTGATTATTATAGTGGTAAGCTAAATATTTTAGGTAATAAAGAAGTTGAATTAAAAAATGCACTTTGTGTATTTAATAATGAAACGCCTATATCTATTGCTGCTACTATAGGTTTAGAACAATATCAATTTAAGAAAGAATCTCAAAAAGTTATATTTGAACTTGCTTCGTTTAATATTATGAGTGTTAGAAAAAATGCTAAGCAAATCAAATTAAATACAAATTCATCAATGCGTGCAAGTCGTGAGATATCGGATGGCTCTTTGATTTTGGCTTATAATTTTTTAGCTCAATATTTAACTGATTACTCACATCAAATCAATGTTCCCAAAACCCACAAGAAGAGTATCTTAATAGATAAATCATATTTGAATAAATGCGCAGGGTTTTCAATTAATAAAACTAAAAAGTTTAATGAGGTAATGAAAAAAATATCTAAACTTGATTTTAAATTTAAAAATGATGAATCAGTTGTTGTTTTTCCAACTTATCGCTATGATTTAAATACTTTGCAAGATTTCGTTGAGGAGGTCTTTAGATTTTATGGTTATGATAATTTTCCACTAAAACAACCTAAAATAACAAGATTAAATTATGATATTAACAACGTTTATGAATACTATAGAACATTAGCAAATAAAAATTATTCAAATGTTAGAACATATACACTAATAAAACCTGAGGAAAATATTTTCGACCCTTTTAATATCAGAGAAATTTTGAATGCAGTGGATGCAAAAAATTATGATCACTCGCAGGTTCGTCTATCATTTATTCATAGTTTGAATGAGGTGGCTATTCATAATGAAAAACAAGGTTTTAAAAAAGGGTCTTATTTTGATATCGGAATGATCGGGCGCAAAATGAATATTTTGGGTCTTTGTTCAAATATTAAATCATTTGCTGAAATTAAACAAGATGTTATGTCATTGACTAATAAACAATTAGAGTTTAAAAAAACACATAGCACAATTTTTCATCCCAACGCATCATGTGTTATTTATCTAGGGTCAGAAATGATTGGATATATATCTAAAATTCATCCCCAAATTATTAACTCAGATTATATTTTTGCAGAAATAATGCTTGATAAATTATTAAATGATTCTAATACTTTTATTAATTATCGACATGAACCTATAAAAACAAGGGATATTACTTTTGAACTAAATAAACACGAAACTGTTGAAGAAATCATTGAAAAAATTAAGTCAATAAAGGGCATTTATTCATACAAAATTATTGATACTTTTTATAAAAATAATGATACTAAAAATGTTACATTTTCCTTTTTAATTGAGGATTGAGCAATTAAAAAACTTGAGCAAGTTTTTGCTGTTTCTAAATAATTCAAATTTATATTTTTTTCATCTGTTTTCGCTATTTTTTCCTAAAATAACCTACTTTAAAAGCGAGTATTGCAAAATATTAGTGGAGGCAAAAATATGAATGAAACAAACATAAAAAAGGTTGTTAATATTGATCAAATTTTGAAGGAAATTGAAAAAGAATTCGGTAAGGAATCAATTATGTTATTAGGAGAAGAACCTAACATAATTCCAGAAACTTTTAGTTCCGGTTCTTTAAACATTGATAATATTCTTGGAATTGGTGGATGACCAAGAGGCAGAATTGTTGAGATATTTGGTCCTGAAAGCAGTGGAAAAACTACATTGGCATTACATGCAATTGCCGAAATTCATAAGAATGGCGGTATTGCTGCTTTTATTGATGCTGAACATTCTATTGACCCAATATATGCTAAAAACCTTGGCGTCGATATTAAAAATTTAATTCTAGCTCAACCAAATTCCGGTGAAGAGGCATTAGAAATAGCTGACAGATTAGCCAAAACCGGTGCAGTCGATTTGATTGTTATTGATTCAGTGGCCGCATTAGTTCCAGAAGTTGAACTAAATGGCGAAATGCGAGACCAAACAATTGGTGCTCAAGCTCGATTAATGTCGAAAGCATTAAGAAAAATTACCGGTACATTATCTAAAAATAAAACAACGATTATATTTCTTAATCAAATAAGGGAAAAAATTGGAGTATTGTTTGGCAATCCAGAAACTACAACTGGCGGTAAGGCGCTTAAGTTCTATTCCTCGATTAGGCTTGAGGTAAGAAAGTCACAAAATATAACTAGCAACGGTGATATAACGGGGAATCAAATTAAATGTAAGGTTGTTAAGAATAAATTAGCCCCACCATACAAAAGTGCACAAATTGAAATTGTATTTTCAAAAGGTGTATCAAGGGTTAATGAGATTATTCAATTAGCAGAGGAATTTATGATTATTTCTCGTAAAGGTTCATGATATAACTATAATGGCCAAAATATTGCCCAAGGTCAAATTAATTTATCGCTATTGTTACAAACAAATAATGAACTCTATAGTGAAATTTATAATCAGGTCATTGAAAAATTAAACAATGTCTAATGTTTATTAACAATGTGTTTACTTATAAAGACTTGTTTAACCTAAAAAACGTTAAATTATATATAATTTAAAACTATGAAAAAAGAGAATATAAACATTTTATTTCTTGGTGATATATTTGGAAACCCAGGTATTGATTTTGTTATAAAGAATTTAGACAAAATTATTAAAGACGAGAATATAGACTTTGTAATAGCACAATCTGAAAATGTTTCTGGTAGAAAAGGCTTTATTCCTGAACATTACTTTCAATTAAAAAATGCGGGGGTGAATGCCTTTACATTGGGTAACCACGTTTGAGCTAAACATGAAATAATGGATATAATTGATAATAACGACTTAATTAGACCTGTTAACATAGATCAAGGCTATCCAGGGTCAGGTATTAGACTATTTGATGTTAAAGGGAATAAAATTGCTGTTATATCATTTATGGGGATAACTTTTAACCCCCTATTGCAACCTTGGAAACAAGAGGTTGCAAATAACTTTTTTGATAAGTTTGATGAGGTATACAGCTTATATAAAGCTGATTATTATATAGTTGATTTTCATGCTGAAACGACATCAGAGAAATCAGTTTTTGGTTTGTATGTTGATGGAAAAGCTGACGCACTTATCGGTACCCACACACATATTCAAACAAATGATGCTAAAATTCTCCCACATGGAACATATTATTTAACTGACGCCGGAATGTGTGGCCCAAGGGATTGCGCTATTGGTTCTAATTTTGAAGAAGTTTATCAAAAAATGAGATATGATGCAAGATTGCCATTTAAAGTATCAAACAATAAGTGTCAGTTTAATGGTGTAGTTTTTACGCTAACTAAAAATAAAGATAAAAAAATGATTAAATTAATAAATTTCTTGGAGAAGTAATGAAAGAAAAAAAACAAATAAGCATGAAAGGTAATTTTCTAGTTAAAAAGTATAATTATCGAAAAAACATCATTTTTTATCTTTATCAATCAGAACTATTTAGTGTGCATTTAGATACGAGCGTTATTGTTAATAATCCCCTAAATGAAATAAATCCTTGTGAAATACAAGCGTTGCAAATAATAGAGTCAAAATATGAAACTTTAAAAAAAATTATTGAGAAGTTTATACTAGAAACATGGGAGTGAGAGCGAATTAGCCCATTAATTAGAGCAATATTAATATTTGGTGTTTATGAACTAACTTACAATGATAGTAGCGTAGTGATATATGAATTGGTTAATATTACTAAGCTTTTTTCACCTGGCAATGATTATAAATTTGTTAATAAAATTCTCGATAAAATTTCTAAACAAATAATTAATAAATAATATGAAAAAAACCTTGAAACAGTTAATAAAGGAAAAATTTTTATTGGATGAAAAAACCATTGATTCTTTAGCAATGCAAGGAAGGATAATTGTAAATAATGAAAAAGTTTTTTACCCAACATTAAGATTTAGTGATGATTGTGTTATTACCATTAAACAAAAAAAGGATAATTATGTTTCACGCGGGGCATACAAATTGAAAGAAGCAATTAAGGAATATGGTATTAACGTGGAGGATAAAGTTTGTTTAGATATTGGCTCTTCAACAGGTGGATTTGTTCAAGTATTATTAGAAAACAAAGCAAGAAAGGTTTATGCTCTTGATTCAGGCACAAACCAATTAGCTTTTTCTTTAAGAATAAATGATAAGGTCGTTGTATATGAAAAGACAAACCTTAAGGTAATAAATAATAATTTATTCGGTGAGGATATAAACTTAGTGACTTGTGATGTTTCTTTCATAAGTTTAAAATATGTTTTTGAGGTTTGCAATAAGACTTTTGGTAATGGTGTTTTATTAGTTGCTTTAATTAAACCTCAATTTGAAGCAAGCAGCAAATATGTTGAACCTGGTGGATATGTTCCTAAACAACATCATGAATATATAATTAATAAAGTGATTAATATAGCTAGGGAAAATAATTTTATATTACTAAAGCCCATTATTGAGAGCCCAATCCGTGGGGAGAAGTCAAAAAATATTGAATATCTTTCTTTTTTTGTTAAACAGGAGAAAAAAAATGACTAATGAACAAAGAGAAAAAATTTTTCCTATGTTTAAAAATAATCCTAATATTATCTATTTAGATAACGCTGCCTTAACATTTAAGCCTAATGTAGTGATAAAAAAAGGGATGGAATTTTATGAAAAGTATTCAATTTCAACTCGTACTGCTGATTCGAAACTAGGAATAAAATTAAACAGTGATCTACAAAGAATTAGACGTGATGTTGCTATGTTTATTAATGCTGATCCTGAAGAGATAATTTTTACTTCGGGTACAACTGAAAGTTTAAATTTGGTGGCGCAGATGCTTTCAAAGGTTGTAGAGAGTGGTGAAATATTATTTACTTATTTTAACCATTCTTCTGCAATTGTTCCCTTTCTTGAAAATTTTAGCATTAAAAATATAAGATTTAGATATTGTTTTGACGGTGAGGACATTATAAAATCTATTAATAAAAATACACGAATTATTGTTTTACCTCAATTAACAAATAATTTTCAAATAAATCTTGATATTAAGAAAATATACTCACTTTGTAGAGAAAATAACATTATTTTAATAAACGATGCAGCCCAAGCTATTGTACATAGTAGCGTTGATTTTCGCTATTGCGATGTTATTGCATTTTCTGGCAATAAATTATATGGTCCAACTGGGACTGGAATATTAGCTATAAAAAATAATATTTTAAAAAATCTTCGACCTTCAAAATGGGGTGGTGGTCAGGTGCAAAATATTTTAGAATCAAATAATTGAGTAATGAGAAATTCATCTTCTAAGTGAGAACCCGGCACACCAAATTTTGCTGGCATTATCCAATTAGGAAGGGCAATTGAGTTTTTTAAAAGTTTTAATGTTACAGAATTATTTAAATACGAGAAAGAAATTGCGATATATGCCTATGAGAAATTGCAAACTTTGCCTAATGTTTTAATTGATTCTAAAAAAGGCGATACGATAATTTTGTTCAATATTAGAGGCGTTCCGGCCCAGGATGTCGCATCATATCTAGGGAACAGAAATATTTATGTGAGATCTGGTGCTTTTTGCGCTTATAAATTTAAAGATACAAACAAATATTGTAGTTCATATGTAAGAATATCGTTAGCAATGTATAACAATAAAGGGGATATTGATAAATTAATTAAGGAATTAAAAAATGGGGGTAATTTTATTGAAATCATTTAGTACCCAAGAAAAACAACAAATAATATTTAATTCTTATTCTGAACCAAAGCACAGTTTATCTATTCCAAGAGGAAATGGTATAAAAGAACATTCAAGAGTTTGCGTTGATGATATAGAGCTAAATTTACTATTTGAAAATGATAAATTAATTGATGCAAAGTATTATGCAACCGGATGTGCTATCTTTATTTCAAGTGTGGAATTGATGATTGATCAAGTTTTAAATAAAGATAAGAGCGAAATTTTATGTATTCTGGAAGAGTACTTTAAATTAATTAACAGAGAAGAACAAATAGATATAAATATTGATTTAGGTAAATTGTTGGTATTTGAAAATGTTAAGGTTCATCTTAATCGTTTAGAATGTGCCTCAATAGTTTATCGCGCTTTTAAAAAAGGATTAAATGGCTAAGGTTATATTTCATATTGATATGGATGCATTCTTTGTAAGTTGTGAGAGATCAAAGAATGAAAATTTAAAAAACAAACCAGTGGTAATTGCTTTGAATTCAAGGAGAGCAATCATTTTTGCTATGTCTTATGAAGTAAAAAAACAAGGCTTTAAAAGTGGAGATCCCCTTTTTAAAGTAAGAGATAAGATTAAGGATTTAATTGTTATTTCACCTCATTATCAACTTTATTCTTTAATGTCTAAAAAAATTTTTAATTTTATAAAAACAAACTATTCTAATATGTTGGAAGTTTATTCAATTGATGAATGTTACTTAGATGTTACTAATAATATTAAAAAGAATGGCAATGCGATAGATTTTGCTAGAAAAATACAAAATGATATCCTTAATGTATTTGACATTCCCTGCTCAATAGGTATTTCTTATACAAAATTTTTAGCAAAAATGTCTACAAACAAGGCAAAACCATTTGGTATTTTGGAAACAAAAAAGGAAGATATTAAAAAACATTTTTATGATTTAGGTGTTGAAAAAATTTTTGGTATTGGTAAAGCTAATTCGAAAAAAATAATTAGCTATAACATTAAGACTTGAGCAGATTTAGTAAATTGTGATAATGATATTTTTTTAAGAAGCGTTTTTGGCAAAAATTATTTTAAACTTGTTGAAAATTTAAAGGGAATTAATACAGGGATTGATCATATATTTTATAGCGATGCTAAAAGTATAAGTAATAGCAAAACATTTATTACTGACGACTCTAGTGATAGACTTTTTTTACTTAATGAATTAAAGAAAATTACTCAAAATGTATGTCTTAGAGCGAGTGACGCAAATTTAGAGGCTAAACAAGTTTCTGTTATGCTAAGACGTCAAAATAAGATATGGATTTCAAAAAACAAAAGTATTTCAACTTGAACTAGCAACTTTGATTTGATATGAAAAAATGTTGAATTGATTTTTGATTCTTTGTGAGATGAAGAGCCACTTCGTGGTTTGGGGGTAAGTATTGGTAATTTAAGGACAATTTTTAATTCTGATTCTTCATTTGATATACTTTCTAGCGATTCAAAAAATATGGTTGAAAAAATAATTAATGAACAAAATTTTATAAATGGTAATAATTTATTAAAAACTTTATATCAATATAGCATGGAAAAAAATATCAATACAGACAATATAAAATTTCTAAGAAAGAATTCAAAGACAAAAAACAAGAGAATTAGTTTGGAGGATTAAATGAAAATAGGAATATATGGTGGTAGTTTTAATCCAATTCATAAAGGCCATATTAGCTTAGCAAAATTCGCAATAAATGAGCTTTCATTAGATAGGTTATATTTTGTGCCCACTAATAAAAACCCCTTTAAGAATAGTAGTGAGTATGTTGCTAATAACCATCGCATTAATATGATCAATATGGTCTTGGAAGATAAAATGTTTTTGTCTGAGTTTGAAACCAATAGAAAATGTAATTCATACACAATTGATACAATAAATTATTTTAGAAGCAAATTCCCTAATGATGAACTTTATTTATTTATTGGCACCGATAATGTACCCATGTTAAATAAATGAAAAAAAATTGATGAGATTGCTAATAAAGTAAAAATTTGTGCATTTAACCGCGGTAATAAGTTTTCAAAAGTTAATGCGAAGAAATTTAATGTAAGAATTTTGAACAATACTATTTATAATTTTTCTTCAACAAAATATAGAAAAGGTGATTTTTCGCAAGTAGAAGATAGAGTACAAAAATACATCGGTGAAAATTTTTTATATTTTGAGGAAATTGCTAAAAATCTAATCTTTGATATTAAAGATAAAGAAAAGCAATTTAGATATTTTCACTTAAAATGGACGGCAGAATTTGCTATAAAGCTTGCAAAATTAAATAATTATAAAATAAAAAATGCTTACCAAGCGGGTTATGCTCATGATATAACCAAGAATTGGAATGAACAAGATGCATATGATTTTTTGGAAAAATACGGATTTAGTCGAACAAATTTGGAGCCATATAAATTGCATCAAACCACAGCTTTTTTTTGGTTAAGAGATGTTTATAAATATAATAATCCGGAAGTTCTCTCAGCAATTAAAAAGCATACTTCATTAGATATAGAATTATCGTTGCTTGATAAGATTCTTTATGTTGCTGATAAGATAAGTCAGGGCCGTAGATGAGAAGGAATAGAAAAAATAAGACAACTAAGCTTTCAAAATTTTGATAAAGCATTTTCATATATTGTTTCAAGGTGTGCAAAATATGAATCTGATGTTAGAGGCCATTGCTTCAGCGAGGAGCAAAAAGAAATATATAAAAAATGAGGCGAAAATTAAAACCTCATTTTTTTTATA
Source organism: Mycoplasma sp. 332 (assembly GCF_052378275.1). Taxonomy (NCBI): domain Bacteria; kingdom Bacillati; phylum Mycoplasmatota; class Mollicutes; order Mycoplasmatales; family Mycoplasmataceae; genus Mycoplasma; species Mycoplasma sp. 332. The sequence goes on along the minus strand of NZ_CP198998.1, from coordinate 537,668 downwards.
TATCCAAGGTTTTTAGAGATAACAAATCAATTAGCAATAATTCGCTAATCAATGAAATTTAATAATAAAAATAAAAATTAGCACTCATTTTATTAAAGTGCTAAAAAATATGGTACAATTATTTTATAAATTATTGAAAGATGATTTAAATATGTAAAAAATCTTAATCTTAAATTTTAAAAAAGGAGATAAAGAATATGACAAAAGAAGTTATTTTAGGAATTGACCTTGGTACAACTAACTCTGTGGTTTCGATTGTTGAAAACGGAACTCCTAAGGTTTTAGAAAATCCAAATGGTAAGAGAACTACCCCATCTGTTGTTGCCTTTAAAAACGGCGAAACAATAATTGGTGAGAGTGCAAAAAGACAATTAGAGACAAATCCAGATAGTATTGCCTCAATTAAAAGATTAATGGGTGGTTCAAAAACTGTTAAAGCAAATCAAAAAGATTATAAACCTGAGGAAATTAGTGCCTTAATTCTTTCATATATGAAAGAATATGCGCAAAAGAAAATTGGGAGCGCAGTTAAAAAAGCAGTTATTACAGTTCCAGCGTATTTTGATAATGCGCAACGTGAAGCAACTAAAAATGCCGGTATTATTGCAGGTCTAGATGTTGTTAGAATTATCAACGAACCAACTGCAGCAGCATTAGCATTTGGGTTAGATAAGTCAAAGGATGAAAATCACAAAATATTAGTATTTGATCTTGGGGGCGGTACTTTTGACGTTTCTATTCTTGAAATGGAAAATGGAACATTTGAAGTGTTATCAACCTCTGGCGATAATCATTTAGGTGGTGACGATTGAGACCACAAAATTGTTGATTGACTAATTAAAGAAATAAGCAATAAGTATAAATACGATGCTAGAAATGATAAGATGGCAATGGCTAGATTGAAAGAAGAAGCAGAAAGAGCAAAAATTTCACTTTCAGAATCATTGGTTGCAAACATTTCACTTCCATTTTTAGCTATGAATGAAAATGGTCCAATTAATGTTGAATTAGAGCTAAAAAGATCAGAATTTGAGGCAATGACTTCGGACTTATTAGAAAAAACTAAAAAGCCATTGCTTGATGCATTAAATGAAGCAAAATTAAATTGAAATGACATTACCGAAGTTTTATTGGTCGGTGGTTCAACAAGAATGCCAGCTGTTCAAAAAATAGTTTCTGATATTACTGGCAAAAAACCAAATAATTCAATTAATCCTGATGAGGTAGTTAGTGTTGGTGCTGCTATTCAGGGTGCAGTTCTTGCTGGCGATATTCAAGATGTTCTATTGCTTGATGTTACTCCGTTGACCCTAGGTATTGTTGTTGAGGGAGATATTGTCGCACCCTTAATCCCAAGAAATACTACTATTCCTGTAACAAGAAGTCAAATCTTTTCAACTGCCGCAGATAATCAAACCTCTGTATCGATTGTTGTTACACAAGGTGAAAGACAAATGGCACAAGATAATAAATTTTTGGGAAGATTTGATCTTAGCGGAATAAGCCCTGCACCAAGAGGAGTACCACAAATTGAAGTAAGTTTTTCAATTGATGTTAATGGTATTACCAAGGTTACAGCCAAAGATAAAAAGACAAATCAAGAACAAAGCATTACTATTCAAAATACATCTTCATTATCGAAGGAAGATGTTGAAAAAATGGTGCAAGAAGCCGAACTTAATAGAGAAGCTGATCAGAAAAAACGTCGCGAAATTGAATTGACTGTTAGAGCAGAACAATTAATTCATCAAATTGACAAAACTCTTGAATCAGAAGAAGCTAAAAAAATAGAGGAATCACAACTTTCTGAAATTAAAAAGGTTAAGGAAGATATCCAAAAAGAATTGAATGATAAAAATTATGATGAATTAGAAAAGAAAATAAATGATTTTGAACAAAAAATGTCTCAAGCTATGGAGTTCATAAAGAAACAACAACAGCAACAACAACAAAATACGACCCCACAAACAGATGAGAATAATACTGAAATGAACTAATTTATAATATATTAAAAACCACTTATTAGTGGTTTTTTGTTTACATTTTTGTTTAAAAAATTGCATTAAAAATATAATTATAATTATAAAAAATATGTATTATTACTAATTTAATATATAATTATATATTATAAATTTGAAAGGTCTAAAAAATGAAAACTTCAGCATTTAAATATTCGAAATTTGCATTTAATACTGTTTTTAAGAAGAAAAGTTCGATTATCATTCCTGCTATAACTTTAATTTTTTCATTTATAGTTGGTTTTGTATTTAAATTTGTGATTAGCGAAAAATATTTGACGCTTGCTTCATATCTTTATATTTTTTCTGTTCTTATAGTAACTGTATTATTTGCATCTATTAAGGCGCTAAATATTTTTAAAGATTTCGAACAGGAAGGATTAGAGCTTGTTAGCATTGCTAAACCGATCTCAAGAAAAGGGTTGGTTTTAGGTAAATTATTATCATTAATATACTTCGGTTTATTATGATCAACAGTTCTTTTTATTTCTTCATTATTGTCAACATACGCATTATATTCAGGAGCAAATCTGTTTTTATATTCGCTATTATTTTTTGTTATCTCCTTAGCATCTTACTTAATGATTGCTTTAATTACAGCGCTAATAGGATATAAGCTAAGCCAAAAAATTGCTATTACATTGCCTTTGGTGTTTTTTATTCCATTAGCTCTTGGTGGTTCTTTATTGTCAGCTAACGCAACAACAAACGTTAATAACGCTGCTTACTTTATTAATAAGAAATATCCATATCACTTTTCTGGCAATGAAGCAAATGTTGAACCATATTTTATAAACAATAATAAGGATGAGTTGTTAATTATTCCCAACGGATCTCAAAATAAGCAATTTTCAAACGAGCAAGTTTCATATCTTAGAGAGGTAATGAAACTTGCTAATAATTCATCGAGTGAGTGGCAATTTTATTCATGATTATCTATTCCATATCAATTACTAGATATTTTTAATACTAAAAACCAAAATGTTTTTGAGTCAATTAGCAAAACTAAATACTCAAATCAAGATAATTATATTTATTATAACAATCTAGATAGCATTTTATATAAATATAAGTTAGACGAAAATCCTAAATTGCCTAAATTTACGGCTACATCCAAAGAAGGTAATATTGAAAAGTATATTGTTCCAGGGTTGTTAAAATCTAATTCAGTTATACCTAATACTATTAATACTGATATTATTTATGCGAGAGAGGGAGCATCCAGCGTTAATATTTCATTCCCTGAGGATAACTCACAATTTTCTGCCGAAAACAATATTGTAGGGAGATTAAAATGACAATATGTTTATGAAGCATTAAATGATAAAATTTTTAACAATATAGCTAAAAGATTTGTTGATGATTTTATAAAGAATAAAACATCTGAAAATGTTATTGATTTGCATAATGAATTAACAAAAGGTATTTCTACTTTTATAAATAATTTAGAAAGTCCAATTAATCAATATTTGAATTCAAATGTTACAATATTCAACGAAAACGCTGTTAAAGAAAAGAAATTGCAATCAGAAATAGAGAGAAAAATATATTTAGGCGTTGCATTACTAAACTATATATATTTTAATTACCAAAATAATAAAATTTTTGAAGCAGTTATAAAAAATCCAAAAAGTTCAAGTTCATATGGCGATAATCAAATTGAATTAAAAATAGCTGGTTTCAATTATTACATCGGAGGATATGCAGGGTTTGAAAAGAGACTTTTTGTTAAGAATGAAAAAGTTTTAATTAGATACGAGTTAACAACAAGTCCTACAAACTATCTTTTCCAATCTGCGGACAAAGTGTTTGCTATAAATCGTGAAAAACAAATTGTTAATAAAAATGTTTACTTTATTTTATGAGCAATTTTGATTGGTGTATTATTTGCTTCAGTTTTTGCTTTATACAAGAGAAAGGATTACAAGTAATTATGGAAAATATTCTAGAAATCATTAATCTAAAAAAAATCTTTCCAAAAACTGATCGCGGAATTAAATCAATTAATTTTGCTATAAAGCATGGTGCATTTCATGCCTTTATCGGAGAAAACGGTGCCGGTAAAACAACAACAATAAAAACAATTATTGGCGCATATGCAAATTATGAGGGTGATATTTTAATAAATAATATTAATATTAAAAAAGCAGAAGCACGTTCAATTATTGGATATGTTCCAGAAGTTGCTGAATTTCCGAAAGAATTAACCGTTTTTGATTATCTTTACAATCTTTCAATACTATCGAATATCAAAAAAACTGATGCTATTAATGAAATTAAAAACTACCTTAAATTTTTTAATATAGAACAGTTATTATATGAAAGACCTTATACATTTTCTTCTGGACAAAAAAAGAAGATTTTATTAATTCAAGCACTATTGCATAAGCCCAAACTATTAATTCTCGATGAACCAGCAGCTAATTTGGACCCGACAGCTAGATTTGAACTTTTTTCATTGTTAAAAGATATTAATGAAAATGAAAAAATTACAATTTTAATTAGTTCCCATGTTTTGGCTGAAATCGATAAATATGTTAACTCTGTAACCCTAATACATAATGGCAATATCTTATATACCGGAATTAAAAAAGAACCATTAGAAAAACTATTTTATGAAAAAGTTATATCTAACTAGCTTGGTTTTGCCGATATTACCGCTTTGTGCTATTAGCTGTGCTAACATAAATAATATTAAAGATACTTCTATCGATTTTCCTAAAAAACAAAGAAAAGAATATTATAGAAATGAATCAATTAGTTTATTGCTTGATTTCTTTGCTAAAAATAATCTTAATGAAAAAAATATTTACATTTTTCAACAAGAAAATAAATCAGATTCTAAATTTAACGAATTAAAATATGCTTTTGTTTATGATCCCGTATTTATTCAAAATAGCGTTCATAAAAACCAAGATTATCGCCCTTTGGCGTTGACTTCAATGCAGGTTATTAAAAATACATTATCGAATGATTGATATTGAACGTTGAATAATTTATCTAAATTTAAGTACATTTTTAATCCTTATGGCGATAGATATAAAACTTTTGCCAAAGAGCAAGAATACTTTAATGAGGTTAGAAAAAAATTTAATTCTCTTTCTATTAGCGTGCGAGATAATACACCTAAAAAATTGATTAAAATGCCTTTTAAGGATATACCTGAACTTAAAAAATATAATGTCTTCACAGACAAGGAAATTGTTTATCTTTTATTTGATAATAACAAGGTAATTAAGATTTGGAAATTTATAGATAAGGGAATTCCTAAACTTTTGATAGTTCCAGACATTCTTATTTTTAAAAATGAAATGAATATTGAAGATCAACTAAAACAACTAGAAGAAAAAATTTTTGAGAAGCGTGTTAAAACTTTCAAATCGAATTTAGAATCAGCAAAAGAAGATGCCGAACTAGAAAATGAGCCATTTGATGAAAAAACTTTTATTAAGCCATACATTGATGAAAAATATATTGAATTTCACGCAATATATCAATATAATGATGATCTAGCTGATGTTTTAAATGAAATAAATAAAGAAGAACTTAAAATATTTAAATTTACTATGAGGTTTATCGATGAAAAAAATTAATAAGATTATTTTATCTACTTCATTTATTTCAGTCTTACCTTTATCATATGGGCTAGTTTCATGTATTAATAATGAGCCAAGCACTCAATTAAGAAATAATATCCCTAAAGGTTTTGAATATATTCCTAATATTGAAAATCCTGATGAAGAGAGAACCAGCTTATTGATAAAGCAGTTAATAGACCTAAGATTTAAAGGCGATGAAGTAGCAAAAACAAATTTTCTTGAGTCTCAAAAAGATGAGAAGAAACTTTTTGATGAAGCAAAAAAAATAACCAAAAAGTTTACCAATGAAAATAATGAGGAAAACATTGAAAATTTAAGGGATTTTTATTCTAAAAATTGACTATTTGTTATAAAAAACATTAAAAGATTTACATGAACTTTTTTGGATTGATGAAAATTTCCGGATTTTGGTCAAGTTAAGCATAGCGATGAATTTATAGCAGCTTTAAAAAACCACGCAGAAAAATTTGAACCAAATGATGCAAATTTTATTGATAACAACTGGGATCAATTGAGGGAAGGAGATGAATCTCCTGAATCCAAAGATGATATTTTTTATCTTAAGAAAAACAAGTTCTTATTAAGAATTTTGATTTCTAAAAATAAAAGTGATAAAAGTTTTTTGACTTTTGATAGAATGATTTATTTTCCTAAATCAATATCTTCGAAGATATCAATTAAGTTAGTTTCAGATGCTGTTCACAATGCGATTATTCATCATAACAAACGTGGATTTGATGCTTTTGAGAATGTTGTTGTTAAGAACTATAATTTTCCAGCACTTGGTTTATTAATATTGAAGGACATATAATATTATGAAGCGAAAAAAAATAATTCTTTCTGGCTTAGCTCTTGCTACATTATTTGCACCAATTGCTGTTATATCATGCCAAAATACGAGTCAGCAAAATAACAAATCTAAATTATCCCCCATAGCTGTTAATGATGAAAAAGAGAAAAAATGAGATGTTTTTTTGAAATATGAATATGTTAATTCACTTCTTGATTTAGCCTTTAAAAACAACGCTGATAAAAATGCCTATATACAAAAACAAAAAAGGATAAATGATAACTATTTAACCGAGATTAAAGATTATTTGCTTTATGCAAATAATGTTATTGCATTTTTTAAATCAAATGATAATTTTAATTCAAAGAATAAGGTCATTGCTTTGGAAAAATATCGCCCTGAATTAGCTAAACTTTTTAAAGATAATTGATTATGGTTTTTGTTTAATCTTGATCGATTTACGTTTGCTCTTTATGAAGCTTTTAATCAATTTAAAGGTATTACTGACATTTTAAGTAAAGAGCTTCAAAAAAACAGTTTGGATCTAGGGTCATTTAATCGTCCTAAAACAAATGAAATGCTTCAATATGTTATTGAAGAAAGTTCACAAAATAATAAAGATTCCTATGATGTTTATTTATTAACTAAGCAAGGTATTATTCTTGAATTATCGATTACTAAAAAATCTGACGGAAATTCAGAAGTCTCAATTTTTACATATTCTCATATTTATCCGGCTTTGTTTCAAAATGAAGCTATTTTAAAGAAATTTGATCTTGCAAAATATGTAAGAGCCTTGAGATTATACAAAACAAGCGCCGATAAGGCTTATATAAAAACTTTATTCGATGAAGAATTTGGCGGCGAACCGCTTAGATTCACAATTGTCTATGTTGATGATTCAAAATAAAAATAAATATTTATTTTAAAAACTAAAACTCACAAAATTAATTGTGAGTTTTTTATTTATTTATTTTTTGTAAAAATTTTGTTTCCTAATTTTATATACTCATTAACCTTGTCATCAAGAATTTCGAAAGCCATATTATAAATTTCTTTTGAATATACATCGACACCAGCGTCCCTTAAGACATTAACCGGTCAATCTTTATCCCCTGCTGATAGAAAGTTGTTAACATAATTTTCTAATGCGCTTTTTCCTTCGACTTTATATTTTTGAAAGAAGAAGTTTGCTACAATGTAACCGAGTGCATATTTATAAACATAAAAATATGAAAAGAAATGCGGCACCATAACGCTATGAATATTTATTGGATTGCCAATTTTTACTTCATTTTCACTTATTTGATATTTTTTTGATACATCAACATAAATTTTTTCAATAGCTTCATATGAATTAAGAGGTTCATTATTATCAATGCGATTATATAACTCATATTCAAAATTAGACCAATGTGTTTGTCTTAATACTGTGACGACAAAGTCATTAATACTTTCATTAAGTAAAAAGAATTTTTCTTCATCTGTTTTTGCTTTTGAAATTAAATAATCATTTAGTAATAACTCATTAAATATTGAAGCTATTTCGGCTATGAATATAGTGTATTGGCTTCGATATACACTTTGGTTTTTATTTGAAAAATATGAATGCATTGAGTGTCCCATTTCATGGCATAAGGTGTTCACAGAGTTGAATGTATTATCTCAGTTCATTAAAATATAAAGCTTATTAATTCCATGCGTTGAACCAATTGAATATGCTCCCGATCTTTTTGAGGGAACATTTATATAATCTATTCATCTTTCTTTGATAGCTCTATCAACTATTTTTGGGTATTCATATGGCATTACCGAGGTTATGTCTTTTAATATTTTTTGGCCATCCTTAATTGAATATGAATTCTTGATTTTTATCAAATCAAGTGAAGTATCTCATAATTCCATTTTTTTATTGAATTTAGCTTCAAAGAATTTAGCATGCGCATTATGATATTTTTTAAATATATCTATATTTGAAATTACGCTTTCATAAATAATTTCAAGCAATTTTTTGTCAACATGGTCATTCATTAAAATTGAATCAAGCGTTGAAGGATATTTTCGATGTAGGGCATTAACCGATAACTCCTTGATATATTGATATAACATTTTGGCTAAAATTTGTTTATGTTTTAAATAACCATTCAAATAGTTAAAATAGCTTTCTTTTCTTACTCGTTCATCAGCGTGTTTTCTAAATGATTGCATGCTTGCTCTTGTAATTTCATGTTTTTTGCCATGTCTATCGTGTGCATAGCCAAATGTAATTTCACTATCGGTTAAAACACCAAACAATTCAGTTACATCTGGATGACCAGAGATTGTATCATTTAAATATGTTTCAATCTTATCATCCAATTTATGATCTAGTTCAAGCAATATTGCCTCAAGATCTTTTTTTACTTCCTTTAATTCTGGTTTATTTAGCCATTCCTTAATTTTTTGTTTATGTCGATCAATACGATTAATTTCTGAGCCCAATCTTTTTGCGTATTTGGCATTTGTTGCTTCAAAAGTTGCTATCATCTCATTGATTTTAGGATCAATAATGTTTATATTTAATTTATTCGATAGATAATTTTCAATTTTATTACTCAACAAAATGAATTCCTCATTTAGTTTTATTGAAGCAACAAAATTATCAAAATTATCATATTTTGAATCTTTTATTTCTATTTGTTTCTCAAACAAGGCAAAATATTCATCAAAAAGTTGCTGATATGTTTTATTACCTAAAATATCTTCCAGGTCAAAGCGATATTCTGACTCAATTTCTTCATATTTACTATATTTTTTCATTAATACCTCCTCGATAAAATTAAATTATACAAAAAATAAGTTCTAGCAGAACTTACTTATTATTATCTTTATCTATAAAAATTAAGCTATCAATTTCACAGTTCAATCTTTTTCTTGCATTAAAACCGTCAAGTTCCATTAGCACAATAATTTTTAGGATTTCAACTCCTTGATCTTTTAACAATTTTGTTATTGCTTCTAAGGTTCCTCCGGTAGCTAGAACATCGTCAATAATAACTGCTTTTTGTCCCGGTTTTACTAATCCCTTTTGAATTTCCAGGATTGAGCGCCCATACTCTAAACCATAAGCACAACTAATAACTTCGCCAGGCAGTTTCCCCTTTTTTCTTACCATAATAAAAGGTTTAGATAATTTAGCGGCTACAGGAGTGCCAAAAAGGAATCCTCTAGCGTCTGGTCCGACGATAATGTCTGCATCTTTAGCTAATTCTGACATAGTATTAATTGTGTAATTTAGGGCATTACCGTTAGCCAAAAGAAGAGATATATCCTTAAATTTAACACCTGGTTCAGGAAAGTTTTCAACTGTTCTAATATATTTTTTTAATTCCATAGCCATAATATTATATTACAAATTTACTTATAAAATAAGTAGTTACAAAAATTAAAATTTGGAAGTAATTGTATTTTTTATAAAAACATTTTTAAAAAATATACTTAATTTTAAATCAAAAATATTGTCAAATGTTTCTTAGAACCTTCGATTCTGATAAAAGTGCTATAATTCTAATTATGAATAGTAAATATGTATATATTGATTTTGAAGCGATATCAAATCCTTTTGCAAGATTATTAGCAATTCCAGTTAATACTCCCTTTGCTTATACAGTGGGTGCTTTAAATCAAAATGGAAAATTCGAAACAAGAACATTTATTATTGATTTTTTAAAAATTAAATCAATAAAAGGCATTTGATCAACATTGAAGCAAAATATAATAAAACATATATACGATATTAATTCAAAAATTGATATTAATGAAATTACATTTATAGGACATAACCCAACATTAGAAAAACAAATATTAATAAAATTGTTTCCAAAAAATTTGGTTAATCCATTATTAGATCCCTCATGTCCTGTTTTATCTTTATCTAAACTCACAGGGCCAAAATTTAGTAAGGAATATTTTCCTAATATAAAGAAGGCTATTAATCAGTCTGACGTTATATCATTAAAAAAACGAACTGCAGGTCGAAACGGTGCAATTGCTGCTTTTGTAGGCTTTTGGTTGTATGTTAATTCAGTTTCACATTTAAGAGCCAATGATAAAAGAAAGAAATATATGCTCAATCTTAATAAAAATTTAGTTATTAAGGAACTTAGACATTATTCAGGTGATGATGTTAATAAAATGATATTTTTAGCTTCTGACCCAGAAAGAACAGATTTGTTAATAAAAAGATATTTATATAAAAAAGATTTTTTAAAGTTAATAAAAAATATTGATTTTGATGATAATTTGACACTAAAAGAAATTAAGGAGAAGATTTGAATTCTTTAATTTAAATTTTAAATATTTTAGAAAGGAGTAATTATGTCATCTAATGTTTTAAAGAAAGAAAAAAAGCATTATTTGAGAAGATTGCTGCCTCAATCTAAGCATGATTTAAAGCTCTATTTTTCAAAAACATGGCCAATAATTATTGGTGAAATTTTGTTTTGCTTAAATGGTTTTTTAGATAACTTTATGGTAAGCCACATCCCTTCGGGAATTGATGCCTTAACTTACGCCAATACTTACACTGGAATTATATATACAATATTTTTTGCTATACAAGGTATTGCAGGTATGTTTGTTGGCCAATATTATGGTAGAAAAGACTTTGATAAGGTTAAACAAATTATGAACCTTAGAATATGGATGTATTTATTTATAAGTATTTTGCTTGCTGTGGCTTCTTGAAGTCAGCCGACTGCATTGATACATCTTATTGGCGGTGCCAAGATTAAGGGTGCAGCTCTAAATGAAGCAAGAATGTATTTAATGCTTATTGCAATTTCGTGAGTTTTGACATCCTTTAACTTTAACACGAATATGCAACTCAATGAAACTGGCCATTCAAATCTAGCTTTTATTTCAGCATGTCTAACTCTTGCTACAAATGCTACAATAAATTCTATTTTGTTGTATGCATTTAAGGGTCATGCTTATTATGCGGCTTTTGGTTCTATTGTTAGTGGATTGGTATGTTTGTTGTCAGATTCCTTATTAACTTACTATAAGGATAGACCAATATTTATTAACATTTTCAAAATTCACTATATAACTAGGCCGATTGCAAAGCAAATATTAAAACGCATACCTGCTATGTTAATAACAATTGTTGCAATGGTTATTCTACCTATTAGAATGATCATTTGGGCTAGAGCCTTTCCGGATGATTTGGCAAACGGTTCCGGAATCGGGGAAAAGTGAATGGGAATTAACGCAGTTACAATTTTAGGTTTAGTTGAGAGTCTCTCATCAATAACATCGGCCATTACCTCTGCCTGTTCATCTAATGTTTCATATTTTGTCGCTGGTAATCTAGGTAAAAATAATTTTGAAGAGGCAAAAAAACACGGTTATGCTCTAAGGGGTTTTCATACTATTTCAGGTTTTTGTATGTCATTGATTATGTTAGGCGTTATTTTTGGTATTGCCTATTCACCTGCTACATCAAAAGGGACGCAGGAATCTATTTCGCATAATATTGAGTTTTATTTAAGATCAAGTGACCCAAAGTTAATACAATCAGTGTTTGATGTTCAACTAAAATCTGGAGTAATTGATCCGCAAATAATTAATAAGGTAACTCAAATGCTTAAAGATGTTAGAAATGGACAATCAGATTTCGGCAATAGGGAGATTATTGAATTTCTTAGATTGCCCGTTGTTTTGGAATGAATAAGTCTAATGAAAGCTCAGGTTGCATCAACATTTACTAGAATATTTTTGCTTACATCATTAACATTTTTATTTATTAATCCTATTTGGTGTTGGTTCTATACAGCTGCTGCATTGCCAGGGGCTGGCGGAAGGAATATTGTTGGTTCATTAACTATGTTATCTGCGCATTGATTATCATTTATGTGATTAATAATCCTAACATTTGTAATCATTATACCGCTACGAAATAATCATACAAGCTCTTTGAGCCTCGAATTGTCATATTTTCTATATTTTTCAATTGATTTCGTTAGATGAGGGATATTTGAAATTGTAGCAGCTAAGGTTAATTGATTAAGAAATGTGACTGAAGAGAACCAACATAAGAAACCAAAAACAATTTCGTAAGTTAGCATAATTAATATAATTCTTCATTGCTATAAAAAAATATTTGGCGGTTAGTATCAATACTAATCTAATTTAAATTATTTGCGCAGCTAAGAATTCGGGCACTTTTGATAATAATATTAGAATTTTTTAAATAAACAAGTTACGAAAGTAATATGTTTGGTAAGAAGTATATAAAGATAAAATTAAAATAAAATGCTTAAATAGTTTTTTGTTTATAATTTATATTGTTAAAAAAGGGCAATTACCCAAGCGGCCGAAGGGGACAGTCTCGAAAATTGTTAGGAGTTAATAGCTCGCAAGGGTTCAAATCCCTTATTGCCCGCCATATTATTTTAAAAATGAAATATCCAAAAAAGTAGGCATCTCAAAGGCCTACTTTATTTAATTTTTATACCACTGTTTTTCATTAATTCAAGTGCAAAATCATGATATGTTTTTCTACTATGATTTTCATTTTCAAATGTATCAACAAGTTCTTTATAAATGATAATTTCCTTATCTAAACCCTTAAAATTAAGATATGTTTTCAAGGTAAGGGCAAATTGCAATATGCAAATATCAGTGCAACATCCTAGGATTTCAAATACATCATATTTATAAATTAAGTCAATCAAACCTGATTTAACAAAGGCAAAAAAAGCGTTGGTTGAGTTTTTTTTAATAACATTGGTTACATATGGTTTTAGTTCGTCTACTATTTCAGCTTCTCATGTTTCTTCTAAACAATGTAAAGGGTATGATTGCATTTCTACGTCATTTTCCTTGTGTGAGTCGCAAACAAATAACATTTTTTCATTTTTATTTTTAAATAAATACTTTTCAATCTTTGGGATTAGATTATTGATATGAATGCTTGCCATTTTCCCTTTGTTACAAAAACCGTTTAGCATATCAATTACAAAAATTATTTTATTCATTATACCCTCTTAATATTAATTTTATAGAATCAATGTATTAAGCTCTTCTATTAAAAAGACCTTGCTATCGTGAATTATTTTAACATTTTTTAAAAAACAATATAATATTAATTTGGATACATCTTTTGTGGGACATAGAGACATATAAATGTTGGTGTATCTAAAGTTCGAATTTTATTTATTTTTTAATTTATATGAAAGGAAATATATGATGGCCGAAGAACAAATGGTTGTTACTTCTGACACAAAGAAAAAAATAAGTTTCTTTGCAGCAATCATGGTCGTACTTGGTGGTTCGATTGGTGTTGGTATCTTCTTAAGATCTAAAGCAGTTCTAGAATACTCTGCCGGAAATATCGCTCTATCATTAGCGACATGATTAATTGCCGGTTTTGCTGTTGTTACTTTAGCTCTTGCTTTAGTTGAAGTAGCGTCAGGTCGTAATGACAACTTAGGTATGATTGGTTGATCTAAGGCGTTTAACACGCTAGCCATATATAAGGCTAATAAGTTCTTTATGACTTACTTATATCTACCATTTACATACTTCTTTATGCCTTATTATGTAATACTTCAATTCCAAGACGCAGCTTCTGGATTTGGATTAACTCCAAACTTTGGTGGATCACATGCTGCTCCATGAATTTACTTCGTTATTGGACTAGTATTAACAATATGAATGCTATTTTCAGCTGGTTTAAGTGGTCGTGCTGGAAACATTCAAAACTTAATAATAACATCAGTTAAGTTTATCCCATTAGTAGCTATCGTAATTGTTGGATTTATCTTCCTAGGATTACGTGTAAAAGAAGGAAATGCAGATATCTGAACCCCTATTACTAAGGAAACATTATTTAACAAAGATTCTACAAACTTCTTAAAATTAACTCCAGTTCTAGGTATATTTGGATCAATTGCAGGTATCTTCTTTGCATTTGATGGTTTCTATGTTTCTGCTGGTATTCAATCAGAAATGAAGAATCCTGAAAAAACTCCTGCAGCTTTAGTTATTGGTCTATTATCAATGACTGGTATTTACATTGTTATTGCTGCAGCTATGTCACTTGGTGCTAAGTCAGGTGGTTTCTATGACTTTGGTGATTTATTAGCAGGAAAAGGTCATGGTTGAGCATTTGGTCTAATTAATGTATTTATTGCTATTGGTGTTATAGGTATTCTAAATGGATTCTCATTATGAGCAACTCGTTTCGTAGAAGACTTAATTAAAGAAGGGGAAATTTATGTTCCTGCTTCAGTATACAGATATATGAAAAACAGTAAAATGCCAATCGTTGGAACTCTATTCTGTTTATTATTATCTCTACCATTTATGGTTGTATTTACAGCAATTGGATCGTATGCATATATCGACATCACTGGTTATGGAACAGGATACGGATACGACATTGGTACATTATTGTCATTCTCAGACTTAATGGCTAACTGAATGGCTGTATTTGCATTTATGTTTATTGCATTAGCAGTTGTTGGTGCTCTTGAAAACAGAAAGAAAAACTTTATTGCTGTTCAAAAGAACAAACACACAGTATGAGCAGGTATTATTGCTGTTGTTATGGTTATAACAACATTAGTATTCTACATGTTAGATCCATTTGTTTCACTTGGATTGACACTTGCTAAATACTTCACAGCTCAAGGATCTGATAAGGCAAACTTTGTTTCTGACTTAGTTGGATATGGTGCAACATCAGCGTTATTTGTTCTATATATGGTAATTTTCTTTGCTTCAACACCTATTGAAAAACAATTAGCTCTATGAAGAAGAGAAAAATTATCAAAAATTCTTGCTGGTCAATACTGCGAATGTGAAGCAGAATATTACTGCCCATGCAGATTAGAATTAGCTAAAGAAGCAAATGAATTAAATAATTTAGTTATTAATACATTTGAAACAGCTCGTTAATTCCAAAAAAATAAAAACTAGCACTTATTTTAAAGTGCTGGTTTTTATATTTTTGTATTTTATTAAAACGGATTCATTATTTTTTTTACTCCCCTTAAAAACTATAAAAATAATGTAAAATTTTAAAAATATATCAATAAAATTATTTCCACTGTTTTGTAAAATAAAAAGGTAACTTATGAAAAAAGAAAAGATCGAAAAATACCCAGAAATTAATGATGATATGTTAGATACTAGGATAAAAGAAGGGTTAACTTCAGCCGAAGCTGCTCATCGCCAGGAAATATTTGGTTTAAATGAATTAAAAAAAACAAAGAAAATAAATCCTTTTTTTACATATTTAACTCAATTTAAAGATATCCTTGTAATTATTTTGTTGTTTGCTGCATTGTTATCATATATTTTTGCAATTATTAGCGCATCTAATAGGCAATGAAACTTTAATACAGAATTAGTTGTTGAATTTATTGAGCCATCAATTATATTGTTTGTAGTCTTAACAAATTCTCTTGTTGGTGCAATTCAGGAAATAAAAAGTGCAAAGGCTGTTGATGCATTAAGTAAATTAAATCCCTTGCAGGCCAAAGTTATCCGTGATGGTATATTGATTTCAATAGATTCAAAAGATGTTACAATTGGAGATGTTATATTGCTAGAAGCTGGCGATGTGGTGCCTGCTGATGGTTATTTATTATTTTCTTCGAATTTATCGTCAATCGAATCCTCGCTGACGGGCGAAAGTGAACCGGCAATAAAAGATTATAATTTCAAGAGGAATTTAGATTTACCTTTAGCTGATCGTAAATTTATGTTATATTCATCTTCAATTATTGCTAGCGGAACTGGTTATTATGTCGTTAGTGCCATTGGACAACAAACCGAGCTTGGTAAAATTTCATCACTTGTAAGTAATCAAAAAGAGGCTATGAGTCCGCTACAAATTAAAATTAACAAATTAGGAAAAATATTTGGATATGTAGGACTTGGATTATTTTTATGTAGCATGCTAGCACAAATTTTGTTTGCTGTCTCAAGCCCTTCTTTGTATAAGGAAATGACCTTTTGAAGTACAGTTATTGTTAACGGAGTTTCGCTAGCCGTCGCCGCCATTCCTGAAGGTTTAATTGCATTTACTTCAATTATTTTGGCAATAGGAGTTCAAAGAATGGCTAAGAAACAAGCAATTGTCAAGGATTTGATGGCAGTTGAATCTCTTGGCAGCTGTGCAGTTATTTGCTCTGATAAAACAGGTACTTTAACTCAAAATAAAATGACAATTGTTGACATTTTTAGCTCAGATAATAAAAAACTCAGTGATACATCGATGAATGAAAAATATCTAAAAATTATTGAGTACGGTTCACTTTGTTCAGAGGCAAATTTATCACTAGATAATGGAGAATTTAAGGTTGTTGGCGATCCTACAGAGTCATCGTTTTTATATGAATTATATAAGCATTCAAAATTTATGACCAAGGCTAAACTTGAATCACAATACAAGCGTATTCATGTTTGACCATTTGATTCTGATCGTAAATTGATGACTACTATCAATAAGATTGGCGATAAATATATAGTTATCGTTAAAGGTGCACCTGATGTTTTAGTTAATAGAACATTAACAACTATTTATGAAAAAAATAGCATTTTTCATATTAATAATCAATGGTCAAATGAGTCATACCGAGTATTAGCGGTTGCATCTAAAGAAATAACTAAATCAACTTTAGAGGAATTGCTAGCTAAGAATAATAGTGATCAACTTGATTTTCTAGAGAATAATTTACATTTCGAAGGTTTAGTTGCTATGATTGATCCTCCTAGAGAAGAGGCAAGAGACGCAATTTCAATTTGTCGTCAAGCTGGTATCAAACCAGTAATGATTACTGGTGATAATATAAATACAGCCATTTCAATTGCTAAAAAATTAAATATTTTTAATGAAGGCGATCTAGCAATAACTGGCATAGATTTAGATAAAATTAGCGATCAAGAATTAAGCCAAAATATTGAGAAATACTCAGTTTATGCTCGCGTTAAACCAGAAGATAAACTTAGAATTGTAAATGCTTGACAAAAAAGAAATCAAGTTGTAGCAATGACCGGCGATGGAGTCAATGATGCTCCTGCCTTAAAGGCATCTGATATTGGCTGTGCGATGGGCATTACTGGTACAGAAGCCTCAAAGCAAGCAGCCAATATGATACTAGCTGATGATAATTTTACGACAATTGTTTCAGCAGTAAAAAACGGTCGTTCAATATATCAAAAAATAAAAAATGTAATTCAGAATTTGCTAATTACTTCTGTTGCTGAAATTATATTAGTTTTTCTTGGATTGTTGATATTTAAGGCTGTATTTCATAATTGAGATGTTTTGAAGAATAAAGAAATATATATTTTATCAGCAACACAACTTTTATGAATTAACTTATTTACCCATGGTTTTCCGGCCATCGCTTTAGGACTACAAGATACAAAAGAGGATTATATGAATCGACGTCCTCTTTCAAAATATGAGTCAATATTTGCTAATAAAATGGGTATAAATATTTTATGGCAGGGCATCTTAATAGGTATTATATCAATGATTGGCTATTATTTGGGTGCTTTATGGGCTTATAATCAGGGTCTTGGGCCTGATCAAATAATTAGTGCCGCTTCAACTATTGCCTTTTTAATTCTTGGTATTACGTCAGCTTTTAACTCCGTTAATTTAATGTCTAAAAAACCAATAATTCTTTCAAATCCACTATATTATTGAAAGGTTTATACATCTGTTATCTTCTCATTGTCATTTTTATTGCTTGTTGCCCTTGTTCAAAAAATAACAATAGCATTTAAGGGATATGAGGATATTTCATCATCACCGACATTGCTTGCTTATGGGCTTGGCCTTCCATTAATTATTATTCCTATTTATTTTGTTCATAAGGTCATATTATTGTTAATTGAAAAAAGAAGAAGTAAAAATAACTCTATTGTGAATTTCGAAATGATATTAACTCCGAAAGAAAGAAAACAAGCTAAAAAATAAGCTTTAATTATCAAAAAATGGTATGTACCCAGAATCCTGGACACATATTTATTAACTAGGCAACACAAATGGATGTTTTCCTGTATTTTACAGGAGGCATCCATTTTGTTTTTGCCTGAATTCTTTTATTGTTATAATAATCCATATATTCATCTACAGCTTTTGAAAAAGATTGGAAAGATTCAAAGTCTTTTTCAAAAGCATAATACATCTCATTTTTCATTCTGCCAAAGAAAGTCTCCATAATACAATTGTCATAACAGTTTCCCTTTCTAGACATTGATTGAATAATCCCTTTTTCTTTTAATCTGTTTCTATAATAAGCATGTTGATACTGTCACCCTTGATCAGAGTTAAATATTAAGCCTTCTACATTTGAGAACTTATCAAATGCATTGTCCAACATTCTCTTCACCTGTTCTAAGTTTGGATGTAATGCTAAGTTATATGACACAACTTCATTTGTATGCATATCTAATATAGGAGACAAGTAACATTTACCCCATGAGAAGTTAAATTGTGATACATCTATAGTCCATTTCTGCAAAGGCGCAGTTGTACGAAAGTCTCTGTCTATTGCATTATCAACAATCTTTCCAACTTCTCCCATGTAAGAATGATACTTCTCTTTTGGTCGCTTTCCTAATAGAGATGCTTTATGCATAAGACGTTGAACTCTTTTATGATTAACCTGATAACCTCTTTTTAAAAGTTCCTGGTGAATACGCCTTACCCCATATCTTCCTTTATGTTCATTAAAGATATCTTTGATTTCATTTAATAATTCTTCGTTTCTTAATTCTATAACATCTACCTTATTTATCTCAAAGTAATAAGTTGATTTTGCCATTCGGGTAGCTTTAAGAAGATGTTTTAATTGATATCCTTTTTCACGGAGTTCTTTGATGAGTGCTGATTTTTCGCCTTGAGTAGTGCAGCTTTCATTTCTTCTCTCAAGGCGATCTCTTTTTTTATTACTTCGTTTTCTGCCTTGATATATTCATTTTCTGCTCTTAAACGAATTAATTCTTCGTATTCGGATTCTTCAAGTTTTATGCGATTGTTATGATTAATCTTTTTCATATCTGGATTCCTTGATTTATGCCCTTTCTTTTTATCGATAAGACCATTATATCCATAAATTTCATATTTGCGAACCCATTGATATAGAATTCCTTCACTTATTCCTGCATTAATCGCAACAGAACTAATCGAATTTCCTGCAAGCACTCGAGATACTAACTCATGCTTTTCTTCTGAAGACCAAGCTTTATTTTGTAATTTGTGCTTTAATGCTTCAGGTCCACGTGCATCTTCGATTCTGACCCATTTTCGAACTGTGTCTCTAAATAATTTTTTTGAAAAACCATCAGGCGTGTCTGGGGATATATCTTGTCGATACATTTCAACACACTTTCTTTTAAATTCGTAATCATAGCGCATAAAAATAACCCTCCTTACTGGTTTTTATTTGTCCAGTAAAGAGGGTACATATCAAAAGTCATTTTTTTGCGTACTATATATATAATTATCATATAAGATCCACCCGTAAATAAACTTATGGTTTAAAATCTTGACTAAAATTTATCTAGTTTAATTTAATATGTGGTGAAATATAATCCATTTTTTATTCATTGAGGAGTTATTTTTATGAGAAGAACTAAAAAAAATAAATTAGGAATATACCTTGCGATTGCATCAGGGCTGGTAGTTACTGCCGGAGCAACATTAACTTATGTTTCACTAGTTAATAAAAATCAAAATTTATTAAATAATAGGATTTCGATCATTAAACAGAAGGAACAAGAGATTGAAGTTGCAAAGAAAATACTAATAAAAGCACAGCATACATTAAATAACACTAAAATTAAACAAAAAGATTTAATTAAAAATCTTGATTTAACTAATCAAGAAATAGGTGAATTATCTAGCAAAGATTTTAGTCTTAATCAAACTATAAAACAATTTAAGAATGAAATTAGTAATTTAGATATAAAACTTGCAAATACCTCACTACAACTTGAAAAATCTAAGAAGTTATTAGATCAAACTACTCAAAATAGATTAAATGTAGCATCTGATTTAGAACAAATAAAGAAAAGAATCAAGCAAAAAGAAAACGATATATTCTTAAAACAGGAAGCCTTAACAAAAAATGAACTAGCAAAGCAAGAATCTGATAAACAATTAGTTATAGCTAGCGAAAAATTAAAAAACATGAATGAACAACTTATAAAGGCAGTTAATGAGCACATTGCTGCTAAGGAAACGGCGGCAGAGTTTGGTCGTTATATAAGATTTGTTCTCAGACCTAAACATGAAAAAGTACACGAGCAATTTGCTGAAAAAGAAAAGGAATTGGAAAAAGTTCGAAAAGAATATGAATCATTAATGCAAGATTTAGATCATATAAATGAAAGGAAATCCGAATTAGAGGAACGATTATCTTGATATAGTAAGGATGCTAACAGATGAAAATCTGAGTATGAGGAAACTAATAAAAAATTAAATGAAGCGCTAAAAGATAAAAATAAAAATGTTGAAGAAATAAAAGAGTTGGTTTCTGAGGCACAAGATTATTACCATGATTTTATGAGTTCAAAGGAAAATATGAATAACATTAAAAACCAATTATCGAATCAAATTCCTGAACAAATTAGTGATTTAAATGAAAAAATTTCTTCTGTAGCTAAAAAATTAGAAGACACTGAAAAGCAAGTTCGTATTGCTTACGAAGCCTTTCGAGCTTCGTTTGATGAATATAATAATAAGATTGGTACTAAAAACATAAATAATCAAAAAAAGGTTACTGAAACTTATAAAGAGCTAACAAAGGCTAGAGAAAATTACAATTATGCCTTAAATAACTTTCAAGCCGCAAACATTTTAGTAGAGCACAGAACCCAAAAATTTAATCAAGTAAAACAAGAATATATAGACCTATTTAAAGAAAAAGAAACATTAGAATCTAACAAAGCGAAACTTGAAGAAGTTCTAGAAATTGCAAATAAAAAAGAACAAATTATGAACTCAGAAAATCTTAATAAGATTGACAGTGAATATAAAGATTTAAATAAACAAAAAGAAATGTTAATACAAAAATATCAAAATGCTAAAAATGAATTAGCTTCGTTGTTTAAGCAAAAAGAGTCGTTTAAACAGCAAATTATAGATATTCAAGCAAGTGTTGAAAATACGGATAAGGCAATTTCATTTTTGGCGACGGACGTATTATCAAAAGCAAAAATATTAGAGCATAAAATTAAGGAATTAGAACAAATAAAAAATAAGCTATCAGTTATTTAAAAATCTATAATAATTAATGAAGTTTATCAAAATGAAAACAAAAAATGTTTTAACAAAAAATATCTTGTTATATTTCAAGATGTTTTTTTGTTTTCTAAAACATAAAAATTTTATGATAAACATAGGAAATAAATCAATAGAATACTTTCAATAAACAACTGCCTTCTTGATAGCAAAATCACTAGGAAAAGCTAAAAAGCGCCCTGTTTTAGACGATATTCGTTCATATATATATATATATATATATATATAGTATTATTTATATGTAACATTTAATAATGTTATATTTATTTATATATTGAAAGGATATTAAAAATATGAAATTCTGTGGAAAATGTAATAAGCATTTTGATGAATATGTTAAGTTTTGTCCAATTTGCAGCGCAAATCTTTCTAACAATTCTAATAAGCAAGTAAAGAATAATACACAAAACAATATTTTTGCGATTCTTGGATTGGTTTTTGCGTTTTTTATTCCTTTATTAGGTTTGGCTTTTAGTATTGTTGGTCTTGTACAATCTAAGAATCTTGGAGGATCTGGTAAAGGATTGGCGATAGGTGGTATTGTTGTTTCATTAATATTACCAATTTTAATTATTTCATTAATTTTTGGTCTCGCCTCACACGCAGCTGCTGCTGCTACTCTGCCTTTTTATAATATTTAATGAAAATTTTAAAATATTTGGATATTTGTCCAAATATTTTTAATTATTGTTTTGTAGTTTAAACTTGTTTTGGTTATAAAAACTTCTAAAAGCTTAAGTTGTAGCAAAAAAAAAAAAAAAAAATTATTTTTTAAATTCTATAATAGATCCAGTTTCAAATATTTCGCCATCAATTTGCGAAAAATCATTGGTTATATTTTCGATTTTGATTTCATTGCCAAATATTTGTTCAACGTTTTTTATTGCAGTATGCATTCCTGAGTAGACTAGCATAAAAGCACCGAGAAGTTTTGTAATTGCTAAATCATGCACGACAATAACACATAATTTATCAGATAGTATATCAGCATTTGGAGCAATTTTCATTCCTCCGCCATAATAAGGCCCATTCATTACTGAAACAAGATTTATGTTATTAAAAAAATACTCTTTTTTATCAACAGTAATCTTTATGTTGTTTAATCTCTTATATTTTTTTAAACATTCAATTGTTGTTCGAAAAAAAGAACCCCTTGCACCTGACTTCTTTTTTTCATTAACAGTTTTAGCAATTAGAGCATCAATTCCAAAACCAGTTCCATTTAAGAAATATCTATATGTATTTCCTGACTTAATTATTGGCAATTTTTCAATAAACTCATTAATTTTGTAAAGATGTCGCGATCTTTTTTCTGGTTTATGGTGGATCTTAACATTTCGCACAAAATCATTTCCCGTACCCGCCTTATATGCATATATTTCTGGTTTAGCGCACGATTGTTTTAAAGTGTTAATAATGTGTGTTAGGGTACCATCACCACCAATGATTATAATTTTATCCTCGTTAGTAAGGCGGTCTAGCAGGGAATTGTTATTATTGCTACTTGCTACATTGATAATTTTTAAGGAATCCTCGTTCATTATTTTGACGATTTTGGAAACAATATTGAATATTTTTGATTGATTTCTACCTGTTTTTGATAATGAGTTATATAAAACGTATAGCATGGAAGTATTATATAATAATATCATTAGAAAAAAGTATTAAAAATCCATTTTAAACTTATAATTATAAAAATATGACGAATCCTAAAATTAGAAACTTTGCAATAATTGCACATATTGACCATGGAAAAAGTACATTAGCAGATCGTATTTTGGAACAAACTAATACAATTACAATGCGTGAATCAAAACCTCAAATTCTAGATTCGATGGATCTGGAGCAGGAAAGAGGAATTACTATTAAATTAAATGCTGTTCAGATTAAATATAAGGATTATATTTTTCATTTGATCGATACACCTGGTCATGTTGATTTTACCTATGAAGTAAGTAGGAGTCTAGCAGCCTGTGAGGGGGCTATTTTATTAGTTGATGCAACACAAGGTATTCAAGCGCAAACATTAGCTAACGTTTATTTAGCCATTGAAAATAATCTTGAGATAATACCGGTTATAAACAAGATTGACTTAATTAGTTCAGAACCGGAAAGAGTTAAGAAAGAAATCGAAAGTATAATTGGAATTGATGCAAGTGATGCAATTTTAATTTCAGCTAAAACAGGAAAGAATATCGATAATGTTATTGAAGCAATTATTGAAAGAATACCCGCTCCCAAAGAAGCTGATCCCAACAAGCCTCTTAAAGGTTTGATATTTGATAGTTATTTTGATAATTATCGAGGGGTTGTTATCTATACGCGTATTTTTAATGGTGAAGTAAAACCAGGTGATACCATTTACTTTATGCAAACCAAAAAATCATATATGGTTACAGAATTAGGTGTTAAGAATCCTTATGAAGAAAAAAGAGATAAACTTTCTGCCGGTGAAGTTGGTTGGATCACTGCATCAATTAGGGATGTTAAGGATGTCGCTGTTGGTGACACTATAACTTTGTTAGATAATCCTGTCGATTATCCTCTTGCTGGATATAAAAAAATGAAGCCTGTTGTTTATACTGGATTTTTCCCCGTTGATAACAGGGATTATAACGCCTTAAAGGACGCTTTAGAAAAAATTAGTCTTTCTGATTCTTCAATAATATGAGAACCCGAAACCTCAAAGGCCCTTGGATTTGGCTTTAGAATTGGTTTTCTTGGTCTATTACATATGGACGTTTTACAAGAAAGACTTGAAAGAGAATTTAACATTGATATATTAGCAACTGCCCCTTCTGTGGAATTTGTTGTTACTCTAACAAATGGTGAGGTTGAATATATTACCAATCCTTCATTATTTCCTGATCGTAGTTATATTAAAACTATTGAGGAACCATATATCCGAGCATCAATTATGTTAACTGAGGAATATATTGGGTCTATTATGGAACTTTGTCAATCAAAAAGAGGGAAGTATATTAATATTGAGTATTTAGATGAAAAAAGAAGACGTTTAATATATGAACTTCCACTAAATGAAACTATATTCGATTTTTTTGATCTAATGAAAAGCTACTCAAAAGGTTATGCTTCTTTTGATTATGAACATATTGGCTTAAGAGAAAGCGATCTTGTTAAGGTAGATATAATGTTGAATGGGGAAAAAATTGACGCTTTAGCGCTAATTGCTCATCGTGATTTCGCATACAATAAAAGTCGTGAATTAGCCGAAAAACTTAAGGAGGTAGTACCAAGAAAAAATTTTGAAATTCCGATTCAGGCGGCGATTGGTGGTAAAATTATCGCAAGAGAAACAATTAAGGCTTATCGTAAGGACGTAACTGCTAAACTTTATGGTGGAGATGTTACAAGACGCCAAAAATTGCTAAAGAAGCAAAAAGAGGGCAAAAAAAGAATGAAACAGATCGGCAGTGTTGAGGTGCCACAAGAAGCTTTTTTAGCAATCTTAAAAACAGATAACAATAAAAAATAGGTCATGAGAAAGGACTGCGCTTTTATGGAATTAAAACCAATTATAACCAATAGTTCTCAAAGTAGCGATGTAGTTGCAAAATATTCTGAAATGTTAACTGTTAATAATATGTCAGGTGCAGAAATCAAGACAAAATCATTAAGTTCCAACATTAAAAAAACTCTCGACCCAGAAGGATTAATACCAAATGGAATATATAAGGTTTTCAGAGCTGAAAAATCATTAAAAAAGTTTAGCATATCAGCTTATTTATTTGTATTTTTTTTGGCATTAATATCTTGCTTATTATTTGCATTTGCGCCCTCATTATTTTCTAGTTATCTAAGCAAAGATATTAAATTAGTCCCATGAGGGTGATATGTTTCTCCAATCCTATTTGGATTAATATCGTTAGTCTTACTTATTTTGGATGTAATAGACCTGAATGCACTATCTAAGTCTGTTGATGATTATCGTGAAAAAATAAAACAAGGAATTAGTTTTGCTCCACCTTTTATTGCCTCATTGTATGAAAAACTTATGAGAAGACAAGTTAGAATTACATGATTTGTTGTTGCGATTTTATTTTATGTGGGTTTATTTACTCTTGCCTTTTGAGGCCTTAAGGATGCTCAGTGATGAATTCTGAACTTTAAGGATTGAATACACAAGGCTTTTTCTGACCCAAATTTAGTTATTTATATTCTTTGTGGAATAATGCTTGGGGTTTTACTTTTATTTATTATTGGAACAATCCAAAGAAAAAAAAGAATGGTTGATATTCAAGTTTTTTTTGGTAGTGACGTGATGAGCAATACAGAACTATCAAAAATAAGAGCAGAAGCACATAAGTTTTGAGCTAAAATTTTTTTTATAAGTGTGTTAGTGCTTTTAGTTATACCTATTATAATTTTATTAATTGTTAAAAGAATTATGAAGAGAGGAAGATAAAATATTATGCCTGTATGAGGAATCGTTTTATTAGTAATTTTACCTATCATATTTGGAATTGCTGGTGCTATTTTAGCTATTTTTATAACAAAGAAAAAATTTGAAAAGCAATTAAAAGAAAACCCACCAATCAATGAAAAGATGATTAGAGTTATGTTTCAACAAATGGGTCGCAAGGCTTCTGAAGCGCAAATTAGAAGCGTAATGCGTTCGATGAAACAAGCAAAATAGAGTGTGCCAAATAATGAGCACATTCTATTTTTATTATTTATTCATGCGTTATGAAATTTTTGTGTTTAATATGCATTATCGATATTTATTATTAAATATTTTTTTTGAATGCTATGAGTATAGCTACTAACAACAAGCACAATATCAAACCGACATTTTTAAAATATGATAAGTTAGAATATTATTGATATAATTTAAGTTAAATGTAAATAACTTTGGAGGTATATTAGAATGACAAAAATGAAAGCATTTGTTGTGAGGGGGCCAAAGGATTGATCGATAACAGAAGTGGCTATTCCTAAACCCAAATATAAGGAAGTATTAATAAAAATGGAAACAAGTGGAATATGCCATACTGATTTGCATGCAGCTAATGCTGATTGATTAGTAGATCCAAAATATCCACTCATTCCTGGACATGAAGGGATCGGAATTGTTAGTGAACTTGGAGAAGGATGTACAAGACTTAAAGTTGGTGATCGTGTTGGTTTGGCTTGGCTTCATGACACATGCGGTCATTGTGAGTTTTGTTTAACCGGAAGAGAAACTCTATGTCCTAACCAAAATATGACTGCTTATACAAAAGATGGCACATTTGCTGAATATGCTATTGGTCATGAGGATTATGTAGCAATTATTCCTGAAAAATTTGATATTGTTTCTGGCGCGCCAATTATTTGTGCTGGTGTTACAACATATAAGGCTTTAAAGAGAACTAACATTAAACCTAATAATTATGTAGCGGTTATAGGTGTTGGTGGATTAGGTCAACTTGCGATTCAATATGCAAATGCAATGGGATATAAGGCTATTGGAATAGATATTAGTGATGATAAGGTTGACTTAGCATTGAAGAGTAAGGCGGTTGCTGCCTTTAATTCACGAAAAGATCCTGATTTTATAAGTAAAATTACGCAGTTAACAAACGGTGGAGTCCATGCTGTTATCAACACTTCAGTACATCCGACAGCAGCCGAACAAGGAATGGCAATATTACGGCGTGGTGGGCGTCAAGTTTTGGTGGGATTGCCGGCCAAGGATGCTATGGGAAAGGTTGATATTAATGTTTCTATTTTTTGAACTGTTCTGTTAGAAAAAGAATTGGTTGGTTCAATTGTAGGAACTAGACAAGATCTTAAAGAAGCAATTGAATATGCAGCTGAGGGAAAGGTAAAATCAGAAGTTACAAAAATTGTTAAACTTGAAGATGTTGAAGAAATTTTTGAAAAACTTGAAAAAGGCGAATTTCTTGGAAGAGCAGTTATTGATTTTAGAACAAAATAATTTTTTAAAAATATACCAAGTAGAATAATATAAGTCTCTAATACTACTCAATTAATATGAGTAGTATTTTTAAAAAATGAATATAAATGTTAAATTGTAACAAAAATGATCCATCTATTATATATAGTAAAATGTTATCGGTGATTTTATTATGTGCGAAATAGAATTAAACTATTTTCACTTAAATCCTTACATAAAAAAATTCGGACCCTGAATATTTTTACCTCATTAAACTATATAAATTTTTATTCATTTTTTCTTCTATTATTTTCTTGATGTATTCGCTGGAAATTTAATATTCTGTATTTATGAATACAAAATGTTTTTTAGAGAAGTAATTAAGATTTTCAGCCAATATTTTTCCCAGTACTCCGTTATCTTATAAATATTCTTTATTTACATTTTTAAAAAATAAATCATTTTTTAGCTCGACCGATCTTCTTCATCTTTCGAACTCTACTTTGTGACTTAAGCTGGCGTTTTTTCTATTATTCTGTATGAATTCGTAATCTCTTAGAATTGCAAAGCATATATCAATTTTTAGTTGTATTAATAAAAGGAATTTGTATTTGGTTTTATAAAATAAATTTCATTTAATTTTTTGTGATTTTGTAAAAAAATTCATATTGATCAAAACCTTAAAAATAAAAAGTCATCAATCATATGTCTATCAATTAAACACTTGTCAAATTGTTGCATATTTTTAATTTGTTCTAGTCTATACTTGAAAAATATTTTTTGGTTTTATACCCATTCTTTTTCAAATCATTTATATAGTTTAGAAAAATGCTTGTATCAGTCAGTCTTTTGTCAATAATTTTAATACCGTGCTCATTTAGAAAAGGAGCAATATTTTTTATAACAGTAGATTTTTTGCTTGCTCCCATTCCTGAAAATGTAATTCTTAATGTTGTTCTCCTTGAAGTTGCAAAATATAGATATAATGAAATTGAAAAATGGATAATGTTTATGATCAAAGCATCGAAATTTGGAAAGGCAACACCAGAGAAAAACGCAAAGCATATTATGCTTTTTAAACATCATACAATTTACGAATCTTTAAAATCTAACGCCATTATTGTTGAAGCGACTGCTGATATTGGATTGAATGTTGCTAACAGTATAGCAGACACTAATTTATATTTAAAATTTGAACCAAATTCTAAATAATTTATATTGAATATTTTTCCTAATATATTGTTGGTAAATGGGTTTGAAATGTAAAATATTGCAAAGAAAATTAAAAAATATAACGCAAATAATAGTGACGAATATAACGAACTTCTTGGCTCACTTATTTTGAAATTTTTCT
The DNA here is from genome assembly GCF_052378275.1 of Mycoplasma sp. 332. Classification (NCBI taxonomy): domain Bacteria; kingdom Bacillati; phylum Mycoplasmatota; class Mollicutes; order Mycoplasmatales; family Mycoplasmataceae; genus Mycoplasma; species Mycoplasma sp. 332. The sequence goes on along the minus strand of NZ_CP198998.1, from coordinate 508,698 downwards.
TGATTTTTTTATTAATTAATATCGATATCAATATTGCTATATAAATGAATTATAGAATTCCATCAATGACTAAGCCATTTGCAAATGAAAAGAATGCGTATAAAATTGCATTGAGTATTTCGGTTAAATATACCGTTGTTTTTTTCTTTGCAAATCAATATATTGAAATAACTCCTAAAAACCCCGATAAGGCAACAAAAATATTTGTTATCTTTTTTATAATGAGATCAGAGAGCTCCATATAAATGTTTTGGTGTCAATATTAAATATTGAAAAAATAAAAAGAACCAGTACGATTATGATAAAAAAAGAAATTTTAATTTTTCTTCTATTTTTAATAATTCGTTTCATTTATTTTAAAAAAGTAGGTGCTTAGATTGTTTAATATCTGTCTATTGCGGTTAATAATTGTAGTTAAAAAATAATAATAAAAATACAAATACGCCTTAATTTAAGATGTATTTGTATTTTTTTATACTTAAACTGGGAAATAATTTTGAATATTTATATTGAATTTATTTGATTAGTTATTAGTCGAGTTTATCATTGGCTTTGAATAATTCATCATCTAATTTTTGAATTTTTCTTTCTTTTGCCATTTTGTTTAAAATATCAAGAACGTAATTTTTTTGTTGTAGGTTTGAAACTTGTGTTTTAATTCTATTTGATAATTCTCTACAGAAATCATCTAAGCTAATTGTAATATAAGAATTTTCTAATATTGTTATAAATAGATCACGCAATTCATATGGATGGATATCAAAAATTGATCTTTTTGTTTCTTTTGAAAAGCTTTCCCTAAATTTAAAATTGAAATCAGGGAAAGAAGGAACTATGAATAGGTATTCATCTTTGCTACCCAGTCCATATGCTAATTTGCTTGCTAACATTTTAACACCATTTGTTAAACGATCTTCGCGTAGCAATTTTTTAACGATACCTTCATAAGTTTTATAAGGCAATGCACCTGCAACTGAAAATAGTTGAGCAATAATAAGACTTCTTTCTCCTTGATATGATTTTAAAAATTTTAAACTATTCATTTCAATAAATTTATCTAGATCAGGGAATGCTGGGAAAGTTGCTTGTTCATTTTCGTGTTCATTTAGTTCTATTGTGAATGATTTTGTCATTTCTTCGTTGTCTTCTGATTCGTCAGCCGAATTAGTGTTGTTATATAATTCTTGCAATTTATTTAAAATAATGTTAACTTGTGCATCGGGGTTTTTGAATCAGTCGGTTGATCAAATTCTGTGAATATTTCAACCTCTTGCTTCTAACACTTCCTGTCTTAATCTATCACGATCACGTGTTGTTTTTGAAGAGTGATAGGTTGCTCCATCGCATTCTATTCCTAGAATATATTTGTTTGGATTATTTTTATGAACTACTGCTAAATCAATTCTAAATCCTGATGATCCGACTTGTGTTTTTAAAGTCAAACCTTGTTCAGTAAGTTTATCATAAACTTGTTGTTCGAAAAGTGATTCAACACCTCCGCTCGTTTCTTTTAAATCTTCTAAGGCGTTTATTCCGAATTCAGCGTTTTTAATGAATTTTTCAAGAAGTTTAACCCCTCTTTGTTCACTTCTGAATCAATTAACTTCATGACTTTTGAATGATGATATAAGAATTAAACCTTTTTTGGCACGAGATATTGCAACATTAAGTCTTTTATATCCGGATTCGCTGTTATTTATTGCTCCAAAGTTTACACTAACTTCACCGTTTGCGTTCCTTTTATTATCTAGCAAGAATAATATGATATCTCTTTCATCACCTTGAACTGTTTCAATGTTTTTAACAAAAAATGCATCTTCTCTATCTTCATCAAAATAAAATTTTAAATGTGGATTATCATGAATAAATTTATCCATTTCTCTTTCAAATTGATTTAATACTTCAGCGTTAAACACAACAACACCGATTGAATATTTGTTTTGATACTTTTCAATAATGTCCTTTATTGTTTTCTTTGCTTCTTCAAATAATGTGTTTGTTTCGTCAATATATTTATTTGGTTTTGCGTAAAGGAATCTTAATCCTTCGATATCATTAGGTTGTTTAGAGTTAGGGAATGTTATTAAGTCTTTATAAATTTCTTTATTTGATGTATAAATTAATTCTTCAAATTTTGAACGATAGTGTCATTTTAGTCTAATTGAGTTAAGGCTAGCTTCGGCTAAATTTAAAAGTGAATCATAGCCATCTGAAAAGTTATCTGTTGAATCCTCGACTTCAAGAAAACCTTCTTCATTTTCTGCTGATGAAAAGAAGTTTGATGGAGGCATTTGTTCCTTATCCCCAACGACTATAACTTGTTTAGCTCTAAATAATGAACTTATAGCACTTTCTGGCCTAATTTGAGATGCCTCGTCAAATATAACTGTATCGAATGTATAGTCAACATCTTTAAAGAAGTTGCTTACTGTTAGAGGAGAAAGCATTAAACAAGGTTTTATATTTAAAATAAGTTCAAGCGCTTTTTCAAAAAACTTCTTAAAAGGCATAATGGCACGAGTTTTACTGCTTTCTTTTTTAAGCAACATATACTGACTATTAGCAGCGGCGAAGAATAAACTAGATTTAATTCTTTTATCATTTTCTAAAATAATTTTATCTCTTGCCAAAGCATTAGCTTCTTTGTCTTTTTCTTTAAATACATTTACACATTGATTTAGTAAAACTGTATCTGCATTTGAAATTTCAGTTTGAATAATAGTTTCTGTTAGTTTTTCATAGAATTTTCTAAGATAAATGTTTTCAAAATTGCTATCTATATTGTTTGAAATAATGGCTTCAATGAAAGAACTTTGACCTAAATTGGCAAGCCTATTTTTTGCGCTAATGAAACTTATGTAGCTAGTTATTGAATCCATATTTGTCAATAATGTTATTGTTTTAGATAGAAAATCATCTAGTGATACTGTTTTAAAATTTACAATATTATTGTCGAATAAGGAACCAAGAAATTCAATATTTTCACATAGTGTGTTTAAATTATTTATATTTGTCTTTATTGATTCTTTGTTTTGATTATAAGTTTTTACATATGCATTGAATATTGTTAGGATATCATTATTATTTTGTTTAATAAACTCAAGACTGGTTAAAACTTCATTAACTTTATCAATATTGAAGTTGTCTAAATTTAGATTTATTTTGTTTATTAGTTCATTAAATTTTGTGTCCAATTCTTTTATTTCAGCGAATTTTTTAGCCTCATCAAGGATTCTTAATTTTCACAGATTTTCAGGTTCATATACATTTTGTTTTTTGAAATAACTTCTGTATTGTCTTCACGTTTTTGAAAAAACCCTAAAAGGGTTAAATTTGTTTTTGTTAAGTGTTGAATAAACTTCTATAGCATCATTAGTTTCAAAAAATTCTAAATTCTTTCAAATTTTAGATTGGGTTTCGTATTTAGTGGTTTTGTCATTGAACACACTAATAATTTCTTTTAAATTTATTATTTCTAAATCAATACCGCCATTTAAATAGTTTGAAATATCCTTGAAGTTATTATTTTCAATGAAGTTTGCAACAAATTTTATATTTAAAGTATGTTTAGAAAATTCATTATAAAAGTCGTTTGGTTGTGCAAAAATATTCAAGTTTTTGATTCAAGTAGCAATATTTTTTGAATGATCTTTTAAGAAAAATAGTTTTTCCTCAATCTCATCTTTTTCCTTAAATTTAATTGTATCCTTTAATAAACCGTACCATGGATGTTGTTTAAAATTAAAATCTATGTTCTTCAGTGAATGTTCAAATGACTGAATTGTATTCTTAATATTTTCAAAATCTTCACCATTAATAGACATTATATTATTAATACTGAATCTTATGTTTGGGAAGTCATTTAATGAAAAATATTTACCAATATATTCGTAAAGATTTTTGTATTGAGGCTCTCTTTTTCTTAATAAGATTTCTCCATATTTTTCTAAAAATTCTTTGCTTCTTTGATAGTTAGAAATCAATGTTTGAATATTGTTGTCATCGATTTCATATAATCTTGCCTCTTCAATTGATTTATTAATATCTCTTAATATTTCTTTTTTATCGACTTTTGTGTCGTGAATAGGCATCGCATACTTTTCCAATTTAATTTTTTTAAGGTTGTTGAAAACGACTTGAAGAGCAGCATTTTTTTCAGCAACAAAAAGAATCTTTTTACCTCTTGTTATAAGTTCGGTAATAATATTTGTAATTGTTTGGGATTTACCTGTTCCGGGAGGTCCTTGTAAGATGAAACTTTTTCCTTCAATGGCATTTTGAATGGCGATTTCTTGTGAAGAATCTGAGTTAAGAATTTTATATTGATTTTGAATATCAATCTTTTGGTTTATATTTGTTTCATTAATATTAGATATATCTGTTGCATCGTCAATTTCAGCGCTGATCATTCTTTTGAAAAATTCACTTTCAGATATTTTCTCAATATTTTGTTCAATATCTTTGTAGATGTATATATTACTAAAATCAAATGTAGATAAATAAATATCTTTTGTAATTTCTCATCTTTTATCGCTAATTTGGCCTAGAATTTTTTCAGCATATTCATCAAACATTTCATTGGCATTATTATTTGAAGGTTCAAATGTAAAGTCAGCATTAAAACTATTTTTCATTTTACGTACTAATGTTTCATTTTGAATAAAATCATTTTCCGCTTTTCTTGTAATTCTTCAACCCGATGTATTGCTATCTTTTTTAATTTCTACTGGATAGAATAATAAAGGAGCGTAATTTGGCTCATATGAAGTTGTTGACTCGTATCACTTCACTAAACCAAATGTCATATAAGCAATATCAATTGAATATTCCTCTCTAAAAAATTCTTGCCTTTTTCTCAATTTCTTAATTGTTTCTAAAAATATAGACTCACCAAATTCTGGATAAAGTTGATTTTTCTTGATAGTTGTTTGTTGCTCAATATCTTCTAAATTATGTGAATATAAAGCTTCATATCCGTATTGGCTTTCTGTATATTTTCTAACTTGGTCATAAATCGCCAATGGGAATACTTCTTTTTCAGTGTTATTGAACAATTCTAGTAATGAATAAAAGTCAGGATAAACTATTTTTAATTTATTGGGAATGGTCTTTTTTAAAGAGATACCAATATTTAAGGATTTGTTTCTTAAAGTTAAGTCAAGTAATTTCGTTTTTCAATGATTAATATTTTTTATTAGTTTTTCTTTTTTGATATTATCGATCATGTCTTTTAATCCCCATTTCTATGTACATTTAATACTGTATTAAATTTAGATTGTTATTGCTGGTTTTATGTTTAAAATACTTTCAATAATGATTTTTTTATACAGCTTAAACTTTTAATGATTTTTATAATTTTATAACTAATTATAAAAATATACAAAAAGTGCTGATTTGCTTAAAAAAACGGCACTTTTTTTACTTTTATGCGTTAAATTGCATGTTAATTCTTAATCAAATCGCAACATTTTTATAGTTTAAAAATGTTTATTAAACTTATGATATTAAATTTATTTTTTAAGCTTTATTCATATTTTGATTGGTTGGTAAACAAAATTTTTTAAACCCACTTTTGCGGACAATAGAATAGAATTAAAAATCTACTTAAAGTATTCAGATAGGTTATTATCCACTTCTTTAATTACGTTTTTAAACATTGATTTTAAGTGGTTAATTTCTTGTTTTAAATCCGATGTATTTAATTTAAATCTTTCTAAATTTCTAATCAAGTAATTAAACTTGTCCGTAAATGTCAAAACTACTGACTTATGCGTTACGACTATCAAACTCAATTTTATAAGCCAAATCGTCTCAAACGTCAAGATTTTTACCTAATTAAAATCCTTTGTGAGTTAAAGTTAGATAAATCATTGCTTGCTTTGTAACGATTTTCTGGAGTTTTGAAAAAAATATTTACCGCTTGAGTTCATACAAAATAAAACTTTTATTTTCTTTGAAAAATTAACTCTATTGCCGTTAGTATCAACTGGGGCATAATATTCGTCTGGGTGCTTCACTGCGCCTGAATGAGTTTTGTTTTTAAAATGATAATCAACATCTCAACCAGGATCGCCTTCAGTTATTTTTCTAAAACAGTTTTTATCGCTATTTCTTTTTTAATTTTGGAGATATAAAATTAAAGTAATCTATTAATTGGTCTTCAATTTTACTAATTTCTGTTCAATGTTTTATATTCTTTATTTTAAAGCATATGGGATAATTTAATTGAGCAGTTTTAAAAGACCTTTCAACAAAAGACTTAAATTACAAAACACTAGAAGTTTGAACTTTAAAGCCTAAGGATTGCAAATACTCAGTAATAGGTGTGTATGAAGACTCTTTTTCAAAAAGTTGTTCTATTATCGGTTCTTATAATCTGCGGAATTCCTTGTGTTCTAAAAAGTTTTCAATCAGATTCATATAACCAATATCGGTTTCCTCTTTAGACACACGGACTGCTAAAAGCCTACTAGTGGCAGGATCAATAGCGTGGTAAGTATGAAAAGTTTCACCCAATCCCATTGTGTCTGGCGTAGCATCGATCTCAACGATCATACCTGAAGAAAGATTTTTCCAGGTATTTTTTATTACTGCATTTTTTCTATTGTTTTAGGATTCTCTAATCTGCTATTTATTGCATAATAAAATATTGTTTCTAAAACTTGCGTTATTTAAAATATTTTTTGCGTTTCTTTTAGCTTCTTTTCTAGTCGCTTTGTGCGAGTGCTCTGTTGCATAGCCTTTTTTTAAAGTGCGTCTGTAAAGAGTTTTTAAAGAGATATTGAACCTTTTGTTCTATAATAAATTGCCATAGTAACATTTCTAGTTCTATCTCTGGGTTGATCAAAAACAAAAGAACTAAAATCTCTGATTTTTTCAATTTCAGAATCTACAAGATCATCACTAAACTTTTGTTTATATTTATTTCCCTTATTTTTGTGCGAGGCATTAAATGTCCCACTAAAATTTATAGATTTTTTAATTTTAGAAACTGTAAAACGGCTAACTTCGTGTTTTATGGCGATTTGGTTTATTTTTAATTTTTCCAAAAGTTATATCGGTATAAATATCTTTTCCTTTTTCTCAAAATCTGTTAAATTTTGGATTTCTATTTTTTTATATTTCACATTACCTCTTATAATTATTTTAAACTATAGGATGTTGCAAAATAATTGAGAATTGAAATGTAGCAAAATAATTGAGAATCCACATAATTAATGGTAATAAAATTAATTTTTTTTATTTTTCGTTAAATTGCAACAAAAATGAGCCACCTAACATATATAGTAAAATGTTATAGGTGGTCTTATTATGCATGAAATAGAATTAAACTATTTTCAATTAAATAGAAAACGAAAATTAGATGTTATAACTACATATTCTAATTTAACAAATAAGCAATTATCTTTAAAAGCAAAATGTTCAATATCAACCATAAAAGATTAAAACAAAAATTAAGAAATGCTAAATTATGCAAAAAAGAGGTTAACTTAGCGCATGGTAATCAATGAGGCGATAGAAAAAAGATTTACAGTAATGATTTAATTATCAATTATGGGAAAAAATACGAAAGTGAAAAATTGATTGCTGGAACAAAAAATAGTTCTTGTAATTCATATATGTCTTACTGTTTGTTTTATGAGAGAATAGCTAATGTAAAAATATCATATAGTCAATTAACAAGAAGACTTACGCAAAGCGGATTTCTAAGTGCTTTTGCTCATAAAAATACAATAAAAAGACAAAAAACTTTTGTAAAAAAATATATACCTTATAAGCCAAATATTTTGCCTAAAGAAAAGATTGCAAAACCAACCATAATCTCAAAAAGAAAATTAGTAAATATGGGCGAATGTGTTGAACTTGATGGATCTATTCATTTTTATGTTGATCAAACCTTATGAACAATTGTTGCATGTATCGATGTTTCAACTTCAAAAGTTTTATCACTTTATTTTGACGAAAAAGCCGAATCAGTAAAAGGTTATCAAATTATTATTCAAGATATGATTAATAAATATGGGATACCAAAAGTAATGATTAGCGATAATAGAATGAATTTTCATAATAACCTTGAATCTAGCGCTATTTTGTATGATGCAGTCACAAAATTAGGTACTGAATTTATAACAACATCAGTATCTAATGAAAAACCACATATAGAAAGTTTTTGGAGAATTGCACATAATAGAATTCCGATATTTTTAAAAGATAGAAATATTAAAACAAACCAAGACGCTAATAAATATAGATGCGAAATTATTGCAATGCTTAATGATATAAAAACAAGAAAATCAATTACCGATTCTGAAAAAAATGAATTTAGAAAACCAAACAGCGCAACTCTTGAAGCTTATTTTGATTTGCCAATTAAAAGACAAATTTTTAATGGAATTGTAACATTTAAAAATAAAAAATATATTCCTAAAAATGAAAAAAATCAAAAAATAAAAGTCACATCAAAAAATGATGCAACTTTTATGATCGGTGCAGATCAACAATACTATTTTCACATAAACAATAAAAGATATAAAGCTTTTGAATTAAATGAAAATGACATTCAAATGTATGAGAAAATAGCATATAGTAAAAAGCTTCCTCTTGAAATATCGGTGGTTAAAAAAATTGTGAAACATCAAGAAGCCGGATATTACTACAATCAAATGTTATCTAAAAAAACAGAAATTTTAGAATCTTTTGTTAAAACTGGTCTTATTTCACAAAGAGAAATAGATTTAATGCGATCAATTAATGAAGATTTAGAAAAAATAAGAAGAGATATAAATAAAATTGTAATTTTATAATAAATTATTCTATTCCTAAAAGTAGAGCTATTTTTTTATATTTTTTTATTAGAAATTATGCAAAATGTATATTTAAACAAATTCAAAATATCGGTGGCTCATTTTTCACGCTAATTAATGATGTAATAAAATTAATTTTTTTTATTTTTTAAAAAATATATTATAATATTTAAGCATTAATCAATTAATGCCCAGGTGGCGGAATGGTAGACGCTACGGACTTAAAATCCGTTGGCTGTAATGGCCGTGCTGGTTCAAGTCCAGTTCTGGGCACCAGAAGCGCCCTTAGCTCAGAAGGTAGAGCAAATGGCTTTTAACCATTGGGTCAGAGGTTCGAATCCTCTAGGGCGTACCATTTCAGGTGACTGACATAAACAAATAAAAGACAGATTATCTGTCTTTTATTTTAATTTCTTTGTTTAATACTAAATCTTATGAAATATGAAGTGAAACTGATTAGCGCAATGATAATAAAACCTATTCACAAATAAGGCGAAACATCAGCTATATCTTTTGCTCTTGTTAGATTTGTTTTTTGGCCTAATAATGAAGAAGACAAAGAACCATAAATTATAAAATTTCTAGCTATTTTTTCTAGTTCTAGGCTTGCAAAGCTAATGAAATCTAGTCTAATTTTTGGGCGAATAAAATTTCTATATATCAAAAAATTAGAGAAGCCTAGTTTTTTTAATTCTTTTATTTTTTCTATACTAATGTTATTAATTGTCTGATATAAGTTTCTTGATATTGAAGATGCACTATGGATACCAAAAGCAAAAACAAATGATGCTGACAATTCTTCAAAAAGATTAGAAAGCATTAGAAATATAATAACAGCAGGTATTGCTCTTATTAATATATTTAGATACTTATAGAAGATACTTAAATGTTTTCCTACTATTGATTTAGACATTAATAGCATTCTAAAATATGAAATAAAATATGTTAAAATGAAGGTTAAGAATACAAGTGATGCAAATTGAATGATAATCCAAAAAATCCCATCTTCGCTAAAGCTAAAAATTATATCTTTTCAACTCCCCTTAAACATATTATTTAAAAAGCCAGTAGCTTCGGTCTCATAAAATTTTTCATGAGCTAAATCTTTTATAGCTATGCAAATTAGCGCAAAGGTAAGTAAAATAAATAGTGAAATAAAAGTTTTTTTGATTATATTATTAGTTTGATATTTCTTAAAATTTATATTATCTTGTTTTCGAGATTCAAATAGGAATTTGTTTATATTTTCACTAATAATTTCCACTAAAAACAAGAAGGAAACTAGTATTAACAAAGGTATTATTAGTTCTGTATAATTTATTGGCTGAATTTGAGGATTTATTAAAATTCCTATCCCTAAAAAACCAATATTAGCTAGTATTGCTGACCAACGTAAATTTGTTTCAAATGCATAGATGAAGTAACTTATGAATTTTTTTCTAAGTTGAGGTCATATTTCTGTTCAAAAAGCCTTTTGTCTTGAGTGCTGTGATTTTACCAAATGATAAAAAATACTAAAATTAGCATTCTCAATTATTTGTGAAAAATACTCATGCAATCAAAGTCATGTAAACCAACAAAAAATTAATGCTATCGCTAGTTTTTTATCAAAAGAAATTTTAAATAAATATACAAAAAACAATTCTGGAAAAATTCTTAAAGCAATTACTATAACTTTAGATGGAATAGCTATATATTTGCTATTGGTTTTAATATTAGAAAAATACGAAGTGAGAAATGCGAGCATGAATCCAATAATTGTACTTAGGAAAATTATTTTTATACTATTTCATAAAAACAAAAAAGAAATATAAAAGAGATTTTGTTTATATATATTACTAAAACTACTTGGAGAAAAAAAATCCCTTAAATTTTTAATAAAGAGATTAATACCTGATGGTGCAAAACTAAAATTAACAATATAGATTGAAGCTATAATTAATAAAATAATAAAAACAAAAAATGCTATTTTTCAAACTAGCCGATATGGTCCGTTTTTTAAAATAGTATTGCCTAATTTTAACTGTTCTTTAAAAATGTTTCTTTTTAATCACATATTAACTAAATATTTTATTATAAGGTTGTATTACTTCCTTATCAACATCATTAATTATTTTGTAGCCATTAAATCCTACGGTAGGACCATAATCATCTTCGTTATTTCTTCATAAGTCTATTATTATATTTTTTAAATAGTTTATTTGTTCCGTATTGAAATCATCTTTATTAACCACTACAACATTATACTTTAGTGGATCAGTGGCTGTTAAAAACTCAATTTTAACATTCTCATCATCAGGGGTGTAGAACTTGCCCCTTTTATTATTGCGATAGGCAAACGAGGCCATTTCATCGAAAACAATATGATATTTTTTAAGTGAACCATTCCCTATATTTTTTGCTTCTCCTTGTGTATATTTTTCGATATTTTTTATTTTATCTTCAGCAAAAGAATTAAATTTATTGTTTTCTAGATTAAAATGCTTTTTGAATAATGCTTCTTGTAGAATATATTTTGAACCGCTGCTTTCCTTACCGGTCACAATACCAAAATTTCTAAAAGTATTTCAATCTTTATTGTCTCATGCTTTTTTAATTTGTTCTCTTTCTTCATTTGTGCCTTGAATCATTATAATGCCACGATAGTATTCAACTAATTCATTATTTTTTGCATAGAAATATTCGTATATATTTCCATTCCAACTATATTCTTCATCGGTTCATGCGGTATATGATTTTTTATTAAACAATTTTTGTAATTTAGCAGCAATAATTCTTAATTTGTCAGTGTTTGATCCATCTGAGTAGCTATCATTAAAATTTTTATCAAATTTAAATGCCCTAGTCATAGTTTGCAAGATAGGAATAATATTTTGGTCATTGTTTCTGATGAATAAAGGAGTCGTAATGATAGCAATGTTGCTTGTTTTTTTTCTAACAATACTAGCTATATCATTATTTGCTGAAACGTATCTTACTTTAATTGTTGCATCCTTATTTATTTTCTTTTTAAATTCAGATAAAATTTTGCTAAAAAATAGATGTTTTTTATTACCAAAAAAAGGCTCATTTATAACAAATTTTAATGTTAAATTAGCATCCTGCTTTGCACTGCACGCAATAGAAATAAAGGCAAATGTGGACATTAGAGTGCTTAGGCTTAGTATAAACGCTATTTTTTTATTTTTCATAAAACAAAAATCCCTTCAATTTAATTAAAAAGGGATGATGACCAAAAAATAAGAACTCACTACGCCAGTATTATCTGGATCAGCTAACGAGGGTATTTCTCAGCCTTAATGGGCACCCCTGTTCATAAATTTATGATTCAATTATAGTACTTTTTAGTTTGCAAAAAGGAAAAAATTTCTTTTTGCTTATGTTGTAATTAATATTGGATTTATGAGTAAGTTTTATAGATATGCTATTTTGCTTTGAAAATATAAAATATACTTTGGATATCATAATTATTTTTTGTTATTTAGCATATAATTTATATGCTACTAAGTACATTTAAAAGGGAAAAAGATGAGTTATTCAGTCGGTCAAATAATAAAGGCAAAAGTTTACAAAATTTCAAGCAAATTTATAACTCTTATAACCAAAACCAACCATGTTGGTTATTTAGGCATTTCTGAAGTTAGTGATTATTATATAAGTAATTTGAATTCATTTTTTAAGATTAATGACATTAAAGAACTAATAATTATTGATATAGCAGCAAATGGTGAACTTATTTTTTCGTTTAAGCAAATTCATCCAAAGGAATTAAGAAATCCTTTTAGTTTTAAACTTGATAAAAATGGCGCTAAGTTTGATAAATTGCTTGATTTTACAAATAAAGGAATACATTATGGCGATTAAAAGTAAGATAGATTTTTTATCTGACCAGGTTATTGACTCTAAATTATTTAGTGGTAAATATAAGGATATTATTAACGATATTAATGATAAAATAAAATCCAAAGAAATTGAAGGATATAAAAATTTTGGTTTTTTTGAAATTGATAGAAATATCCAAAGGAGTGATTATTCAAAGATAAAAAAAATTGTGAAATTTTTTAATGATGAAAAAATCCAAACCTTTGTTGTCATTGCTCCACAACATATATGTATTCAATCAAAGAGTATAATAGGCCTAGCGAATTCCCGCTTAAGAAACAATTGTGGAATTGAGATTATGTATGTTGATGAAAGTTATGAAGGAATAGATATCTTAAACCTAATTCAATATTTAGAAAATAGGTCATTTGCAATTAATGTTATATCAAAAAATGGAGAGGATATTGAGAGCTTAATTGTTTTTAGAGAATTGGTTACATTACTTAATATACAGGTTGGCAGAAATAATGCAACCAATTATATTTTTATAACAACTAATAACAACTATGGAAAATTATTCAATCTTGTTCAAACAAAAAATTATAATCATTTAGTTTTATTAGATAATACCCCTGAAAGATATTTAAACTATTCAGCAGCAGTTTTATTACCTCTTGCTTGTGCTAATATTGACATTGATGATTATATTGAAGGTGCAAAAGAAGCAAATGAATATTTTAGTAACACAAATTTAGAAAATAATAGTGCATATCGTTACGCTCTAGTTAGATATATATTTAATAAACAAGATCGCAATCATGAAGAGAAAGATATTTTTGCAATTGAGAATATTGTTTCGGGATCTAAAATTTATAAATGTTTAAATGATTTATTTGCTATGTATCTGGTTTCGTCTTCATATCGGAGTTATAAAGGGATACAGGTTAACACATTTATTCATCCTTCTGATACTAAAACGTTTGCTAATTTGTTTTATAATAAGCAAAGAAGAATGTTTAATACTCATATTTCGGTTCAAAATCCCATGTTTGACTTCAATATAGCTATTGTTAATGACAATGATGGCGATGAACTTAATTTTTTAATGAAGAAAACATTTAACAATGTAAATAAGGCATTATTGCAAGCAACTAAGGATTATTATCTAGGTATTCAAATACCTTTTATAGATATAGTTATTAGTGATTTAGAGGACAAAACATTGGGTTGAATTGTTTCCTTTATTCATCGTGCATCAATAATGAGTGCACATCTTATGAAAATAGATCCATTTGAAGAAACCGGATTAAAAACGTTTAATATCGTTATGGCTAAAAAAATTAACGAATTAATGGGGGGACAAAAAAATGACTAAAATAGGAATTATTGGCGTTGGGGCCGTTGGTTCGGCCTATTTATATGCTTCATTGAATAAATCGATTGAGGCTGATTATGTATTGGTTGATGCCTTTGTTGAATATGCAAAAGCACAAGCTAAAGATCTGAATGATGCTGCATGTTCGATGTTACAAAGCGGTTCAACATTTGTGGCTGGAACTTATCAAGATTTAGCAGATGCTGAGATCATTGTTATTACTGCATCGGTAAAACCGAAGGATGGAGTTTTAAAAGATCGACTTGAATTATTAACAGATAATGCTAAATTAATTGCTGAAATAGGAACAAAAATAAAGCAATCAGGTTTCAACGGTATTACTATTATTGCTTCAAACCCGGTTGATATTATGGCTTCAATATATCAACAAATCACAAAATTTGCTCCCGAAAGAGTTATATCATCTGGAACAATTCTTGAAACCGCTAGAATGAAAAAATTCCTGTCTGAAAAAATTAATGTTAAGGCAGGATCGATCACTGGATTCGTTATTGGAGAACACGGAGCAAGATGTTTAATTCCGTTTTCAAAAATAAGAATAGGACTTGGTTCATTAAAGGATTGATTAGCAAATAATACAATTTCGGAAGAATGATTACAAAAATTAAATCAAAAAGTTAAGGATGAAGCATTTGAAATTATTACTGGAAAAGGAATTACAAATTTTGGAATTGGTGAAAACCTAGCCGAAATTACGCAATCAATTTTAACTGATCGTCAAGCAATTTATTCATTAGGAGTTAAACTTCCACAAGAGTATGAAAATAGTGGTGTTTATTTTGGATTACCTGTAATTTTAGGAAGAAATGGTTATCGTCATTTACCAAAAATTAGATTAACAGATGATGAACAATCCATATTTGATTCATTTTCAAAGGAAATGAAGGAAACTGTTGTTGAAATTCTTAAAAATTTAGGTATAGAACCAGATTTTAAGTAATGATTAAAGCTATTGTTTAAACATGGAAATCTCTCTTTAATTGGGAGTTTTTTTATTTATTTCTTTTAAGTTTAATTTATTGAGAATTTATAATGTCAGGCCTATTTGTTAATATTAATATGATGTAAATTTATTTTTTGCATAATTGCGTTATATTAATATGTTAAAAATTACAATATAATATTAAAATATGAAGAAAATTCAATTTGAGCATTATTATGCCGCATACCCAAGATCAAAGATGAATATATTAAATGATATAAATTTGTTAATTAATCAAGGTGAAATGATTGCTATTATAGGAAGATCTGGTTCAGGAAAAACTACATTGTTTAATGCCATTCTAAAACAACTAAAAACTAGTAAAGGCAAACTTTTTATTAATGAATATGATATAGAGAACATTTCGAAACGACAATGAAAAAAAATAGTAAAGAGAGTTGGTTATCTTTCGCAAGAAACAAATCTTATTGAGTC
Source organism: Mycoplasma sp. 332 (assembly GCF_052378275.1). Taxonomy (NCBI): domain Bacteria; kingdom Bacillati; phylum Mycoplasmatota; class Mollicutes; order Mycoplasmatales; family Mycoplasmataceae; genus Mycoplasma; species Mycoplasma sp. 332. The sequence continues at coordinate 493,259 of NZ_CP198998.1, read as the reverse complement.
GCTAAATGTTTATGAAAATATTTTGCATTTTTATTCAAAATATAAAAATGTGTTATTTTCCTTGTTAAAAATAATAACTAAATCACAAAAACAAGAAATTTATAATGTTCTCGACTCCTTAGGAATTTTAGATAAGATCTTTACAAAAATTTCTGATTTATCAGGCGGTCAAAAACAACGTGTTGAAATAGCAAAAATTTTGCTAAGAGACGTTGATATTATTTTAGCTGATGAACCAACTAGTTCACTAGATATTAAAACATCAAAGGATATAATGTCAATTTTAAAAAATATCAACATGAAATATAACACAACAGTTTTAGTTAATATTCATGATTTAAATGTCCTTAGAAATAATTTTTCTAAATATATTTTTATTAATAATGGTCAAATAGTTAAAAATGGAGACCTTTATAATCTTTCTGAAAAAGAATTAGAACAGTTATATGAAAGTTAGATATTAAGAGGTATGTTTATTACTTTTTTATTTTTTAAATTGTTGTTTAATGTAAAATTAAGTAAATATAAAATGGAAAGGTGACTTAATGGAAGTACAAAGTAGTGATCGAAGTAGTACAAATATTGTGTTTTCACTAAGCACATTTTGTTAATTATGTAGAATTACTGCTTCCTTAAACATATTTTAAATATAAAGGAGGTGAATAATGAAGAAAGCAAAGGTTAATAATATTGAAAGTCAAAATATTAAATTATCTAAGCAAGATTTAGCAAAAAATAATCCGATAAATAAGCGACTAGTTGAAGCATCTATTAGTGATGTAGAACTTTTATTTGAAAAATATAAATCTTCTAAAAATGGCATCAAGATTGAAAAACAAGTTGAGCAAAACCGCGATGAATATGGTGTAAATAAAATTTCCAAAAAAGGGGCTGACACTGCTGGAAAAAGATTAATCCGCTCTTTCTTTAATTTGTTTAATATTATTCTTTTTATACTTACAATTATTACTGCTGTAGTCGATATTATATTGCCAATAAGCAGTGGTAAGTATAATGAAGTTAATTATATAACTGTCATTATTATTCTGGTAATAGTTTTTGCCAGCAGTATTATTCACTTTATTCAAGAACAAAAATCTGCTTCTAGTGCCAATAAACTTATTGAAATTATTGAGACAACTTGTTTGGTTGAGCGTGATGGGGTTCTAAAGGAAATACCGATGGACGAAATAGTTGTTGGTGATATTGTCCATTTAGCAGCTGGTGATATTATTCCCGGTGATGTTAGAATTATTGCGGCAAAAGACTTATTTGTTTCGCAATCCTCATTATCTGGCGAAAGCGATGCAATTGAAAAATATAGTATTATTGATGCACAAACTAATTATGATAATCTGACAGATAGACCCAATCTTGCTTTTATGGGTTCAAACATTATTTCTGGTTCAGCAAAGGCATTGGTGCTAGTAGTTGGAAATGATACTGTCATTGGTAAGGTGGCTTCAAAATTAAATGAAAAACAAGTTCCTACTAACTTTGAAAAAGGTATTAAAAAAATTTCTGTAATGTTAACCTGCATCATTGCTTTTGTTATTCCTATCATTTTTTTAATTGTTGGATTAACCCATCAAAAGATTGAAGGAAACAATGCATGATTTAATGCCTTATTATTTGGTATATCTATTGCTATCGGATTAATCCCTGAAATGTTGCCAATGATTGTAACTGCTTGTTTATCAAAAGGTTCAATCGCAATGGGGAAGGCAAAAACTATTGTTAAAAATATTAACTCTATCCAAAATTTTGGCGCTATGGATATTTTATGTACTGATAAGACTGGAACAATAACTCAAGATGAAATTATTCTTGAAAGGCACCTTGATGTTAATGGGAAAGAGGATTATCATGTTTTAAAGTATGCTTTTTTAAATTCTTATTATCAAACAGGATTAAAAAACCTACTAGATAAATCGATTATTAATCGTACCCTTGATTTAGCTGATGAGCAAAAATCATTAGATAATCTTGAACTGCATTATTTGAAAATTGATGAGGTTCCTTTCGATTTCAATAGAAAGCGTATGTCAGTGCTTGTAAAGTCTCTTAAAAATAATAAGGTTACATTGATTACTAAAGGAGCTGTTGAAGAAATAATTAATGTATGTAGCACAATTTATTTAGACGGAAAAGTAATTCCTCTTGATAAAAAGGTAATTCGTAAAGTTTTGAATAAGGTTGAGGAATTTAGTGAAGAAGGAATGAGAGTTGTTGCTGTCGCTTCCAAAAAGTCTAATATTGATGCTGTCGGAAAGCTGAGTGTAAACGATGAAAAAGATATGACTTTAATAGGCTATCTAACATTTCTAGACCCACCGAAAGATTCTGCTGAAGATGCTATTAAGAAGTTACATAATTTGGGCGTAGAAGTAAAAATACTAACTGGTGATAATCCATTGGTTACAAAGGCAGTTTGTTCAAAAGTCGGCATTCCTTATGAAAAAATATTGCTAGGAAAAGACATTACTAAGCTTAGTGATGTCGAGCTAGCAATCGAAGTCGAAAAGACACAAATTTTTGCTAAACTTAGCCCCGATCAAAAAGCTAGAATAATTACCATTTTGCGTAATAATGGTCACGTTGTTGGCTACATGGGTGATGGTATTAATGATGCGCCAGCAATGAAGGTTGCTGACGTATCAATATCTGTAGATACAGCAGTTGATATCGCAAAAGAGTCAGCTAATATCATTCTTCTTGAAAAAGATTTAAATGTTTTGGCTACAGGGATAGTTGAGGGAAGAAAAACTCATGCCAATATTAATAAATATATAAAAATGACTGTGTCCTCAAACTTTGGAAACATTTTTAGCGTAGTTATAGCCTCAATTATGCTTCCATTTATTCCTTTAGCACCTGTGCAAATTATTTTTTTAAATTTAATTTATGATTTTTGTTGTGGAACAATTCCGTGAGATAATGTAGATAAAGAATTTATTCAATCTCCGCGGCAATGGGGACATAAGTCTATTTGGCGATTTATGCTATGATTTGGCCCTGCTAGTTCAATTGTTGATGTTATGTCGTTTTGTTTATTATTTTTTGTTATCATTCCACAAGCAATTAAACAAACAACATTTACCAAAATTAGTGATTATAGTAATTTATCTCTTGAACAACAAAAAGAATTTAGATTGATGTTTTGAGCCGGATGATTAGTCATCTCAATGTGAACACAAACTTTTGTTATTCATCTATTAAGAACTGATAAAGTGCCACTAATTAAATCTAACGCTTCTACTCCGGTGATTATTTCAACCTTGACCGGAGTTGCATTGGTAACTGCTCTTCCTTATATTCCAAAGCTAAATACTTCCTTGCAACTAGCACCGCTACCCTCGATATTTTATGCTTGGCTTGCACTGTTGCTTTCGACCTATACATTTCTTGTGATAATAACCAAAATTATTTATCGTAAGATCTATAAGCATTTCTTATAATTAATAAGTCAACTTGGCTTATTTTTTTAATTTTGTAATAATCTAAGAAAAAGTTAAATATTAACACATTAATATATTAAAATTAATATTAAAAATTAGGGAAGGAAAATTTAAGCTAAAAAAAATGAAAAAATTAGATGAAAATGTAATTATTTTTGGGATGGATAATTCTGAAAAACTAGCTAATGAAATTGCTAAATATTTAGACACTGATGTTAAAAAGGTTAATAAAGTTGTTTTTGCTGATGGCGAGAATTTAGTTTATCCCGACGAAACTGTTCGAAATAAAACTGTTTTTGTTATCAACAATACAGGAAAACCAGTCAATGATAATTTGATGAGTCTTTTGATATTTATTGATGCGCTGAAGCGTGCTAGCGCAAAAAGAATTATTTGTGTTACTACTTATTATGGTTATGCAAGACAAGATAGAAAAACAAGCGGCAGACATCCAATTTCAGCCAAACTTGTTGCTGATTTATTAGAAACTGCTGGTGCTGATAAAATTATTGTTGTTGATTTGCACAATGCATCAATTCAAGGCTTTTTTAATATTCCTGTTGATGATCTAAGAGGTCAATTTATTTTTGCTAAGGAATTAAGAAAAAGAAAAGATAAATTTGTTATTGTCTCTCCTGATCATGGCGGCGCAGTTAGAGCACGTCAATTATCAGAATGCCTAAATTCCGATGAACCAATTGCAATTATTGATAAAAGAAGAACTGGCCCAAATGTATCTGAAATTATGGGCGTTTTAGGTAATGTTAATGGTAAGAATGTAATCATCTACGATGATATTATTGATACTGGTGGAACTATTATACATGCCGCAGAAACACTAAAGGCACAAGGCGCTAACAAAGTTATTATCGCTGCAACACACGGGTTATTTTCAAGAGGTTTTGAAATGTTTGAAAGCAATCCTATCATTGATGAAGTTATAATAACTAATTCAGTAGATCACTCGCATTTATCACATTTTAAGAAGCTAAAAGAATTATCAATGGCCGAATTTCTTGGTTTAGTTATTGAGGCTAATACTAATAGCACATCAATAAGTGAAATTTATAAAGAATATAGTAATGGAAGAATTTAGAAGAATTATAACTCAATATCTTTGCATTGAAGATGAAGACATAATTGCTAAACTTTATTTATATTATCAGTTAATTGAAGAAGAAAATAGAAAGTATAATTTAACTGGTTTCTACGGTGAAAAATTAATTAAAGAGGGCATTATAGAATCAATTCTTATTTTTAAAAATATAAATAAAAATATTGCAAATCTATGTAATAAGGAGGTTCTTGACATTGGTTCAGGAGCAGGTTTTCCTATTATCCCTTATTTAATATATAGTCAAAATTTTAATCTTACAATTTATGAGCCGATGCAAAAAAGGGTAAATTTTTTATGGCTTGTAGTCAAAAAATGTAATTTAAAAAATGTAAGGATTCTTAAAATAAGATCAGAAGAATCATTAGAAAAGGAAAGATTTGATTTTATAAGCGCAAGAGCAGTTTCAGAATTAAAGAATCTTGTTGAAATATCTCATCATGTTGGAAAAATAGGCTCAATTTTTTGTTTTTTAAAATCAACTAATTTTCAAAAGGAAATTGATAATTCTAAAAATATTAAGAATATATTACAAATTAAATTTAATACTTTATGTTTAAATAAATTTTTTACTATCGATAATGTCTTGGTTTATTATGAAAAAAAAATTCCTACCCCTAATTTTATCCCAAGAAAATGGTCGATAATTATTAAAGAAAATTCCAAAAAATAAATTTAAATTTTCTGCTCATTATGTACATGAGCAGAATTTTTTGTTGCATATTTAAAAAAATTTATTAAATAATAATTTAATAAACTATATAATTAACATTACAAAGTTTGGGAAGGGGTGAGAGATGAAGAGATTATTTAAAGAAGTTTTTAGGTCACTTGCTAAAAACAAAGTTACATTAATTTGTTTAACAATCTTAATTTTCTTAACAACATTTTTATTTACTTTGTTAAATGATGTTAAGACTTCATATTCACGAACAATAAATGCATATGATAAGGTTTCTAAATTGCATGATTTAACTGTTGATTTAGATATTAATCCTTCAGGAGTCATCCCTAGCCATGGATATAATCAAATCGACAAGGATAATCATAGTGTTATTACTTCGCCAATAAAATTCGAATCATCTAAAAATGGTTCGGATGTTTCTTATACGATTAATTTGCCGGGAAGCGAGCACAATTTTATTAACATAAAAGATACTATCGAAAATTGAAACACCAATCCTAAATATTATTTGAAGACTGAAGACTTTTTAAAATTATATTATGAACAACTTTCGGGTCAAGTTTCAAGTGTCAGATTCGAGATTAATAAAGAAAACCCTAATCCCCAAAAGATTAGAGAATTTACTTTTTCAGGTGAAAATAGAAAATTTAAAGTTTATCAAAAAGAGGGAAATAAATATTCTTTGGTAACTAAAGTAAACAGAGTTAATACCGATGACTTAATAAGATTTAAAACAAAAGTAAAATTAGGTGATATTTTAACTATATCATATGGTCCTAAAGGACCTTTTAATCAACAAACAATTAAAGATAGCGTTGTAGAATCCTCGCCTCTTTATATCAATACCGTAACTAAGCAAGCATCATTTTTGACCCAAGATTATGATGAATGAAAAGCAGAAGGTGTTTTATATGTTATTGAATCTAATAAAGTCCTTGAATTAATGGGATTTGAAAAAAAATCAAATGATCAAAAGTGATATTTTAATGAAGAAAAAGCTAAAAATGCAAAAATTAAAATCGCTGGCAACCAAAAAACAACACAATGAAATATTATTAATGATGATATCCTTGTTGATGATTTTAAACTCGGGACATTTGCAAATGTAAATAAAATAGTTTCTAATTCTCCTCTGTATATCGAACTAGCTTCTAATAATACTTATAAAATTCCGGAAGGATGAATAAGAAGAGCTGAGCGAATGGTTTCATATAATTGATATCGTTACATTTTAAATTGAAATGAAAGCAATCAAGAAGATAAGTCCAATTGAAAAGGATCGTACTTTAAATTTATTGAGCAATTTAGCAAAAATCAACCTAAAGAATATGAGCAAAATTTATATTTCTCTTATTGAGATAAGACCATAACCACTACATACAGTATCGGAAATAAATATAAACAAACCTTTGTGCAAACGGTTCCAATTGATAAAAATGATATTGATGTCACCTTTAAACAGCCGTGAAGTGGAGGGAAAGAAAATACACGAATTCCTAAAAATAAACAAAACCTTGATGCCTTTAATTTATGAAATATTAAGCAAGTAGAATTTAATAAATTAGGATCGCAGCCATTAAGTGATGAAGAATTTCAAGATGTATCAAATGTTGGCAAGCTTAATGTAGCTCAAAATTTTATTCGTAATAATGCTTTAAGTTTTGCTCGTTCTTCAATACTAGAAGATATTAAAAAAACTGTTGGTAAAGATAATTTAGGTATTAGAAAAACCATCACTGTTGAAACAGTTAATGAGGGCAACGCAAAAAAGAATGTATTTCATTTTGTTAATATTGGTGATAAGGATAAAAAAATACTAGGATTTGAAAATAATGTCGGTAAGTTATATAACGAAAGTCTTAATCCATCTATTTTGCATTCAAGTATTTCAAATGAAAATGTTGATAAATTCTTATTAAAGCCAGATAAAAATAGCAATCTTATAACTAAAATTCCTGCTGTTTATACTAGGTCGTTAGTTGAAACTATTTTTCGTAATTTTACGCCAAATAATGAATATTTTAATGCGGATATAAGATTTGAAAAGTACTATGATTTTCTTGAAAACACAAAAATTCCAACCCTAGTTGATGGAAAAATATTGGTTTTAACTACTGCTACGCCAGAAATAAAGCGCCCCGGAGGATCTACTGTCGTTGGGGCAATTGCAATGCCTAGACCAAATAAATATATATTTTTAGTTCAAAGCAATATTGATGGTTTTACAGATGATATCGTGTGAAATAAGGTTTTAGTTAATGACAAGGAATATTTAAGCTTGGATGAAGTTTATAATTACCTTGTTCAACAAGATTATACTGTTCGTGGTGAAATAGGTGCAAACGGTTGAGCCGTTGTTAATCCTCAATTTAGAAACGCAATAAGTTTACCAATATCATTCGGATCAATTTCACCAGATTTAATTCTTGAAATTACACAAAAAAATACAATTAAAACCTTAGTTGATAGATTGCGTTCAGTTCTTTTAGATACAGATTTTGGAAAATTATTTGATCGCCGTGATGTATATCGTATTTTCAAAGCTGTCACCGATTCTGTTGAAAGCAATGGGTTACATACATTGCTTGCCATCGGAAAAACTAACCGTTTTATTTTAGAAAAAACAATTTTAGATATTATTAAATTTTTAGTTAAACCTCTGCCGCAAGATAATAACCAAAATCTTGAATACATAAATATAAATGCAAATGCTTTCATTCATAATTTCTTTGCAAAGATATTTTTATATTTCAAAAAACAATATTTACTATCGGCTAAAACTAATGAAGAAAGGGAAAACTATCTTGTTTCACAAATAAATAATCTAAGCGGAATTTTAAATTTTTCTAATTTATACATTATTCCACAACTCAAGATTTCATTAAAAGATCTATTTGTTTATATAAGAGATAAAGAAAAAATTTTCGATATTTTAACCGAAATATTTTCATCAATTGATTTTGTTAAATTTTCAGCAATAATAAACGATTGATACGATCGCCATCCATATAAACCGTTTACTGCGGTAAATGATACATATTGAACAATGTCTCATGAACGGATGATTATTTCTTTATTAAGTTCATTGAATGAAGAAAAATTCAAAAAATCCATTAAGAACCTTTTTAATTTAGTAGATTTTAGCAAAATACTTGATCCAGAGCAAAAAAGCAGCTACTACCAAAAATGAGTTCAAGCATACAAAAATATAAATCAAGACTTAGATAAAAATACGAAGGGTGAGGCTAAAAAATTCTTTAAAGCCTTAGACGCTAATAAAGATGGCTCATATAAGAATATTAACGAAGGACTATTTAGTATTTTTTCAAATATAAATATTGAACAATTCACTAATTCACTTAATAAATTAATTAAGATTAATAAATATCCAATTACAGCTAATAATAAAATTTATAACGATTACAATACTGAATATTTAAATCAATCTGATTATTTGGCAGCATTTATGTCCTCTCTAAACCTTGTTGGCGAAAATGAAATTTCAGCAAGCAAAATTATTCAAATTCAAAATGCGATTATTAAAATTTTTAACTTTTCAAACAAAACAGAAAGTTTGGTTAAAGAATTAAATATTTCTATTCCAACCAAAGAAGAAGGAAAAATTTCATTACTAGATTTGGCTATTTTGCCTAAATTAGCATTGCCAAATAATTTGTCTAGCAGTTTTTCTATTCCTTCATCATATAATGTTCCTATTAATGAATTTGATTTAGTTGATATCAAAAAGATTATTGCGAAGGTAAAACAAGCAATAAATTTTAAAACTTTATTAAAATTAACTAAATCTGAGTTTGATTTTGTTAAACAGCAAGCACTTGTTAATGATATTGAGCTAAATAATCTATCAAAATTACTTGCTAAACTTGAAAAATATTTTAATTTTGTATCTCTTTTAAAACTAAAATCTCTTAAACCAAGGGATAATAAGTTCGACTTTATATTAGAAGACAAAAACCAAAAGCCCGAATCATATGCTGATTTAGCCTATTTATCAGCAATTATTGATTCAAATGCTAAAGATAAAAAATCACAAATAGAAATTCTAAAAACCTTGCATAATTTTCTAGCTAAATATTTAGGTTCATCATTTCTTGCAAATGGTGAGGAATCAATTATTAAAAATATGTTTGTTTTATATAGCATATGAATTAAGATGGCTTATTTTTTGAATAGAATTGAGCGTATTGAAGATAAAATATCTATTGATCAAAATACTGGACAAAAGATTATTGAAAAGCAATATGCTAAAAAACTTTCTTATGCACAAATTAAACTTGTTCTAAATGAAATCTATAAACTAGCGCTAAATCCTGAATTTGTTAAGGCAATGCAAAACTTCGATAAAGTTATTAATCCAATTCCTAGTTTGGGAATATTGGGAAGCGATAATAAGTATCAAGCAACACTTTTAAAAATTCCTTATGCTCATGCACATACTAATTTAGCAAATCGTGAACTTATTTCTTTATTGAAAAAATCGCAAGGTATTAATTTATTTAAATCTAATTTAATTAATGCTGGAATTGACACCAAAACTATTGATAAAATAATTGACCTTTTAATTAAGAATTCAAATGAACTTACTTATAACTTTGGTTACATTGCAACAGCCTCGCAAATTCCAACTTATTACAATAATTCATTAAAAATGTTTCTTGATTCATTCCTTGAAACTAATGACAAAACTCCTATAAAACCGTTAATTAAAGATGATTATGAACTAGATTTGGCATTCAAAAAGGTTATTGAAAATTCAAGACTTAATAATCATTTATCATTGTTAAATATTCCTAATAATCTATTAAATCCTTTGACACTACTAAGCTTTCCTCAAATTCCTTTATATTATATTTTAAGTCCAAATCCAAACGAAGGTAATATTGCTTATATTGTTAAAAAAGTTTTAAATAATCTTAAGTCTTCGAATGTTAAGGATATATTTTATCAAATTGAAGCAATTACACAAAATTTTGAAAATTCTGCTTATTATGTTGAATCAAAAAACGATACTTCTATTGATTTAGACCTATCTAGATTTAATTATATTTTTAATCAAAAATTAAGAAATAGTAATGGTAAGGGACTTGATTTATTTGGTATTAACATTACCTCATCTTTAGAAAAATCAGTATATAAAATCATAGAACCTATTAAAATATCAAATTTAATTTCTTATTCAGATTCAGGCTCATATGTTGCTAAAGTTAATTATGGTTATGCATCTAAAAACGGTAAAGAAGTCTATAAAGGTGATATAAGCAAATATCTATCGAACCCTTATGCTATGCAATTATTTATTTCTTCATTAGATGAAAAGTACAAGGTTAAAGTTAATACGCAGGAGTATTTAATCATTGGTATTGATTCAACTGTTGATTATTTATATCCTGTTATTAATGAAGAAAATATTCAAGTAGATACTAATACCCAAGCAATTATTTATGTCAATTCAAAGGGTTTTGACCGTATAAATTCAGCATATCCAACTTTTGCTGTTAAGACTTATGCATTAGTTAAAGCGCCTGTTGATGAGAATGGAAAATATTTGCATAATAAATCGCCGAAGGAATTGCAGGAGCAATTTAATAATGATATTAATCTTATTAATCCTAATTCATTTAACAAAAAGGTTTATTTAAAAGATGAATTAGACAATATAAATCCTGAAAGAAAGATAAGAATTGTAACCATTAGAACTATTGTTAATTCAATCAAAAATGCCACATTCTATTTAATTTCTGTTTTAACTATCTTAGTTGCATTCATCATATACTTTATTATGAAGAGATATATTGAAGCGAGAAATAAAGTTGTTGGAATATTGCGTGCTCAGGGTTATAAAACCTCAAAAATAGCATTTGCATTTTGTGCTTTTGGTTGAATCCCTGCTTTTGTTGGTGGTTTACTTGGTTATATTGTTGGTTTTGCCTTACAGGGAACAGCAATGAATGTTTTGTCTTCATACTGGACACTTGAAAATAATATAATTCCTATTCACACCTCCGCCATCCTTGGTACAATAATTGCACCGTTGTTATTTGTTAGTTTCTTAATTTTTATAATAACAGCAATTTCTGTTAGAAAAAAACCTATTGAGTTAATGAGTGGTCTTGTTGAGGTTAAGGTTGGGAATTTTGCTCAAAGAATTTCAGCAATGTTCAGAAAACTGCCAGTTAAAGCAAGATTTATCGCCTCTATGGCACTAAATAATTTCTGAAAAATGTTCTCGCTATTCTTAGCATTTTCAACCACATCGTTGATTTCTATGTTCTTTTTATCGTCAAACAACATTTTTAATAAGGCTATAACAAAAACATATAAAGATAGACTCTATAAATTTAAGCTTGATCTTGAAAGCCCGACAACTGAAGGTGGGCCTTATGTTACTTATAATAAATCTGATATAAATTCATTATTATATGTTCCTAATGATTTAGCTGGATCATCTTCATCAAATGGTAGTCAACTTGATTATGCCAACCCGAATTTCCTAAGACCAGGCAGTTCATTTAATACCGATGTCCCACATATTCCGTACGCACCAACAGTGTTGACTAAATCATCACTTGATATCTTGATTGATTTATCGGTTGAATTAAGCCCTTGAGATATTACTTATGCTAGTTTGCCTGAAACGCAAAGAGCTAGAGTCGCGCAAATATTTAAGCGTGTATCAAAAGAAATGCAAGCTACCCAATATTTAATTGATATTTCTAAGTTAAAAACCGGTAAGGATTATTTAAATGTTGAAGATAGTGACATATCAAATATTATTGCCGTTACTGATTTGGAAAAATTTCAAAAAGATCTTGCCAATAATAAGCCAGAAGATATAAAAAATCGTACGAGCTTCTTTTATTTCACTTCGTCGTCTTTATATCAAAACAATCAATCCAACGGAAGAATTAGCGAACAATTTAAATTTATTGAATGAGATCCCATTAATGAAACATACTTTAAACCAAAATCTGTTTCAACATCGAGATATAGACAGGAATATCGTAATTTCTTGGTTAATGCCTACCGTCGTATTGAAGGTCTTGATTTCTTTGTATCATTTGGCGGTATTTATTGAAATGATGTAACTAATGAAAAATATACTTATGCTAAAACACTATATAATAATAAAGAAATAAAGATTTATGGATATTATGGTGATAGTAGATTCATTTCAATGCACAATGCTAATAATGAAGATTTACAACAGAAATTAGCTAACTATCAATATAATGAAAATACTACAATCCCATTGATTGTCAATACTGTTGCCCAAAAAAGATACAATCTTTCTATTGGTTCAAAAATTGAATTTGATTTATTAAACCATGTTGATCGCTTTAGTTATCGTGCGTTAAATCAAAAGCCACCGAGAACTAAATATACCTTTGAAGTTATTGATATATCCGAAACATACATTAATAGTGAATTTATTACAAGAAAGGACATCTTAGACAAAATTTTGGGTTATGACACATTGACTACTCGTTTGCAAAACGCACGTAAGCAAGAACTAGAAAATGCTATATTCTTAAACCCACAAAATAAACAAAAAATTACTAGAGACTTTAGACGAAAATATGAAGCGTTTAATGGTATTTTATCTAGTGATACAACACCAGTCCAAACGATCGATACCTTAACTACTTATTCATCAACCGGTTTTTGAGGCGCGACCTCTTCATTTGAAGTTGAAGGTGCAAGCGATCAAACTGTTTGGGAATTCTTTAAACGCATATTTATATCTAATAAAGATCTAAATTATATATCTGTTTATGAACATAATATTGATTCCTATAATGAAGCACACCCTGGAGCTAAATTAAGATATAAAGACGTATTATTTAGACTTCTTAATATAAATGAATCTCAATATGAAAAGATTGTAAAACAAGCTAATTCAAATGAAGAATTTAAAGGTTTAGCACGCAGTATTCTTACGAAATTTTATGGAATACAACCTGATACTATTTATGGTAAAAATATTATGTATGGTGCTTCATTTAACGTTAATAGTAAAGATATTGAAGCAGGTTTTATAGCTGATATTTCTGAAACTGTAAATGTTATTATAATAGCTTTTATTGTTATGTCGCTATTGATTTCCATTATAATATTAATTGTTATCACTAATATTATGATTGCCTCAAATCAAAGAGCAATAGCTACGTTTTCAGTTTTAGGTTATACTAATCGCGAAAAGATTTCACTATTCTTTGCTAACTTTGTTCCAACTATAATATTTGCTTGTTTATTAATGATACCTGCAACATTACTATTGATTTCGGTATTTAATGCATTTATGATGGCTACATCTCAAATTGTCTTGCCACTTGTTTTACACTATTCAACAATTATTATCTCAGCAGCAATTTGCTTAACAGTGTTTATTCTGACCTCGATGGCTACTTGAAAGAGTTTAAATAAAATTAAGGCCATTGACACCTTGAAAGGAAAATAATGTGAAGAAGAAATAAAAAAGTTGAATCTAAAAATGAAGATTTAAATGTTTCTATGAATAATAAAAAAGAGACATCAATAGCTTCGAATGCTGACGGAATATCAGGGCATCCATTAGATAGTGCAACGCTAAAAAAATATAAATTAGCAAATAATAAACCTCGAAAAAAAGATGGATTAGAAAAGGAAAAGAATAGCGATGGCAATATTGTTGAAGTTTTTGATGTTAAGAAAACTTATTTATCAGGAAACGTTGCAACCGATGTTCTAAAAGGTGTATCTTTAACCATAAAAAAGGGCGAAATTGCAATATTGTATGGTAAATCAGGGTCAGGAAAATCGACACTTTTAAATATAATAAGTGCACTAGATAGACCAACTAGTGGTAAGGTTATTGTTAATAATATAAATTTGCCTTATCTAAATGAATCTAGACAAACGCTATTTAGACGCGATAATATTTCATTTATTTTCCAAAACTATAATTTATTGCAAAATCTAAATAGCTATGATAATGTTGAGACCGGCGCTTATTTACAGAAGGACAAGTCAAAACATTTGGATATTAAGAAATTATTTAAGGATTTCGACCTTGAAGAATGTATGTTTAAATACCCTTCACAAATGTCGGGCGGTCAACAACAACGTGTTTCTATCCTAAGAGCAATAGCTAAAAATTCTGATATTCTTGTTGCCGATGAGCCAACCGGCGCTCTTGATGAAAAAACAGGATGAATTGTTTTAAAAATTCTTCAAGAAATCAACCGCGATTATGGAACTACGATAATTATTGTTTCACATGATGCTGATGTTGCACAAATTGCGGATAAAGTTATTTATCTTGAATTAGGACATATTAAGGATATAAAACATCAAGAACGAAAATGATTAATAAAAAAGGAAAAAGAAAATTAAAATGATTATAACTATATTATTTATTATATTTGGATTAATACTATCAACTGCTATTATTACTCTATCAGCATTTTTGCTATCAAAGAAAATTAAAAAATCTTACATAGTATCCTCATATTGCATGTTATCATCCTGCTTACCAATATGGATCGCTTTATTTATCTCTGCATTCACATTGACGAAAATAGTATTACTTGTATTCATATGTATTACGCTAATATTAATAATTGTTTCAGCAATTGTATTTGGTATTGCTAGAATAAAAGTTGCTACTCAAACCAAAAAAAGAAGAATAGCTGAAAAAAGAGCGTAATTAGTTGAAGAAAAAAAGCCAGTAATAAACTGGTTTTTTATTTTAATTTAAGAAAATCTTAATTATTTATCATCGTTGTTAGAAACACTTTTTATAATGTCGATACATGAGCCAAAGTAATATGGAACTGCAATTTCTTTAATGTTTTTTCAATCACTTCCAAAGATGTTTCTTAAATAATTTTGATATTCATTTATAACATGAAGTTTTAGCCCATCTTTTTCAAAAATACGAATGTTATAGTTAGTATTTGTTAATCATTTTGTTAGAAAAAAATGATTAATTATTGGTGATGTTATAACAAAACCTTCATACATATCATCGTTTAGATCATTTACTAAATCCTTATAGTTTATCGATTTTTTTAAAGCCTTTAGGAATTTAGAAATAATAATTTTGTTTTTAATTTTAGGAATATTTGAATAATTCATAGTAGCATAATATTGTATAAAGCTTTTACTTTTATTAGAAAATTTATACATCTTTTTTATTTTTTTAATCGTTGTGGGAATGATTAAATTAATATCAACAAAAGGACAATCATTGTATATATTTTTACTATCTTCAACAAATTTATTTTGTAACGAATAATAGTCAGAGTGTTTGACCGAATCAATTACCTTGTGTGGATATAATTGTCTTAGTTTTTCATATGATTCAAAAGTCATCATTACTTCATAATGATCAGTTTCATTTCAATATTCCAGGTTATTAACCACTGCTAAAAGACTATTAAAATCAAGACTATATCAGAGCTCATGCTTACTACAAATATTAATAAATTCTTTCAAGATGTCAAGTTTATGGTTAAAAATTTTAGTCATATTTTAAAATTATAATTTAAATTTATTTTTACCTTAATTTATTTAATTTGCTAATTCTCTACTAAATATTGCTTAACCTGCCCGTGTTAACTTGGTTTTGTTGTTAGCAAAATATATGTAAAAAGTGGTAAAATTTTGTTATCTTATTTAATTAATTAAATATGAATATTTTTATTTGTACATTACTATATTCAGAATGAAAGGCAAATATGTCAGAAAAATTTAAAAAACAAATAACCACTGAACAAAAAGCTAAGAGAAAAAAGGTCATTTGAGGCACTTTTTGAGCAACCGCCATTTCAGCTGTTTTAGCAGCTGGTATTTCTATTCCACTTGTTCAAGCTTCGAAGGCCCTACCTGCTCCAACTCCGATATTGGATGAAAAAAGCTCAATTATTAAAATCATTCAACCAGATGGTTCTATTAAAACTTTAACATATGGCGAGCTAGACAAAAATCCTACTCTAACAAATAAAAACAAAAATATTTTTGATTCTATTGAAAAAAACATTGCCAAATATCTTTATGAGAAAGAGTATGAGGCTTCTTTATGATATCAAGCAGTTTATAATGCCGACAAAGCAAAAACAGATGAAAAATCTTTTGCCCTAGATTCGATTGATAAAATTAAAGAAAAAGTGCAAAAAGAAATTGATGATTTAAAAAGACAGTATCAAAAGCAATATGGCCTTGAACAAAAATGAGAAGAAAAATTCTTAGAAGAGATTTCGAAGCCATCATGAGGATCGTCAAAAAATGAGAAACAAGCTTTGGAATACCGAGTTAATTTAGAAATCAACAAAAATGCTTATCGTAGATATAAAACCGAAGTTAATACTGATTGAACATACAATGAATTAAAAAATGGTATCCTAGCCAATAAAGATGTTTTTTATGAATACAATGGCAAAAAAGTTGAAATAGCTAAAAAAGGCCAAAAAATATTTTTGCCTTTTGCTCATGAAAACAAAAATTATGTATTACCAGCAGAGGATTCAATTGAGTCACAAACAAATTCACAAGCTTCAATCAAAATTCCGATGTTTGTTACAACATCATTTGTTAAGGAATTTAGAAATCCTGAAAGATTTATCAAGCCATGAATCGACAGAAAACAAGCCATTTTATCAGAATTTTCATTATCTGCTCATCAAGATACAACTGGTGCTGAAAAACCATGGATTGTAACAAAGGCTGAAATAATTAATCTTCTTAAGTTTTCAGCATATCCGGAAAATGATACTCACAATAAATTAAAACTTGCAATTGATGCATTAAATGATTTTAGAGGATTTAGCACATTAATAAAAAACGATAACATTACTTCAGATGATGAAAGACATGCAAAAAATGACCAGACATTAATTGAATATTTATCAGCCGATAAGGCAAATGCTTCAAAATTTGGATCAAAGGGTTTTGTTAATTTAAAACAAGCAATTTCTTCAAGTGAACCATCTTCATACTTTGGGCTACTATCAATTTTACTAGGTGACGCACAAACTGATAAAGGTATTTATAAATATACTCAAAAGGATAATTTGTTTAAGGATTTAAAGAAAAAGCTAATTGAGGCTTTAAAATCGCTTAGTGGTTATAATAATCTCGAAACAGATTTTAAGAAAAAACTTGAGAGTGCATTGAATGCAGATCCTACTTTAAAAGAAAAAAATGCTGATTACGTTGAGGAATATGCTAAGTATAATAATGAAGTTGAGAAAATAATTAATAACCTTGAAGATAAGGAATTTAACAAATTATTTGGTAATGCATTTAAAGATGTATTTGTGAAAGATAATAAGGACAATAAAATTAACGCTATTTACAAGGTCGGGGAAAATTTTGTTTCAGTATCTCCAAAAGGAATATTAATTCAAAATTTACACAAGTTTGATACAGTGGAAGCTGTTCAAAAATTAATTGTTAAAGATTTAGCAATTAAATCAAAAGCAAATTACAAAAATACATTTACTAGTGAATTATTTAATTTAAATACTATTTTTGCAGATATATTGGATACTACATATCAAATCAACGATCTTCTTTCACAAGATACATTTAAAGAATATTTAAAACAACAAAAATTTACTCCTATTGATTCGGATAAAGAAAAAAACTTTGATGATGCAGATATTAAAGGAGCTTTAAACTATATTTCAACACTAGAGCAAACAAATAAGGCAACTATTGTAAATAAAAAATATGGTCAAATAAAAGATTTTATTAAGAAACAAATTAATGATAATCTTGTAGCTGACTTTGAATATGATACAAGTACAAATAAATTTATAATTAAACCACATGATAATAAAGATATTATTTCTTATTTATTTGACATCATAGTTAAATATGTTTTAGAATAGAAAAATTTTTATAAGGAAAGGAAAAAAATGAAAAAACTTTCAAAAGTATTGCTTAGTTTATCACCTCTAATATTTTCTGGTGTTCCATTACTAGTATCATGTGCAAATAATAAATCACAAAATAATGCTGAAACCCCGGGTTATCAATCAGGTTTTTTAAAACAGCAAACATCAAAGAATCAAATGATTTTATCAGTTGTTGATACATATCTTGAAAAATTTTATGTTAATGATTTAAAAAATATTAATCAAAAAGACAAAATTGCTTCTGCGATTGAAAATAAAAATAATCAGCTTCATAAAGATTTATATGACTTATTTAAATATTATGCCTCTGTTTCACTAAATACTGATGCTCAAAAGTTTTGAAATCTAAAACATGATTTTATTCGATTAAATATTGACACTAGCACCTATAATCCAGCCCCTGAAAATATTCCTAGCGAAGATGAATTTATATTTTTAATGAAGAATTCTAAATTCTTGCAGGAAAATCTTAGATTAGAGTTAGAAAAAATGCTAGTTTCTAAAATTTATCTATTAAAATCAAGAGATGAGTTTAAAAAACTATCCGTTAATCAAAATGGCCTAGATAAATATCAAGTAAGTCTCGAAGAGGAAATAAAGAAAGATTCAACTACATTGTTAAAAAAAGATATTTATGATGCCCTTGATTTTTCAAGTAATAATCTTTATTTAATTAAGTATCTTCTTGAAAACCCCCTTATCCAAAGATGATCATTTACTGATACAAAAGATATGAATTTAAGAATTGGTAAGGCAAATATTTCAACCTTTAACGATTTTAACAATCTAGCATCATATAATCCTAAAAAAACTCAACAGTATGATTACAATCCGGTTGCCAAATATCCCGAATATATTTTAAAAACTGGTGCTTCAGAAGGATTTGAACTTAAAACATTAAGAGCATTTAACGGAATTGTTGCTAATTCAGAAACAACAGGCGATTTATCAAACTCATTTTACACAGCCAAAAAATTTACTTCACCTGTTTTTGGTTTTGTAGATCCAAAAACTAAAAAAGTATTAGACCAGGACTATTTTAAATTAGCAAAAATTCTTGCTCAAGAAAAGAAGTTACCAAAAATTAAGGCCACAGCATCGCTCAAATCTAAACAAGATAAGGAAGAAAATTTAAAAGTATTTAATGCTAAGGATATTGAATTCGAAGGCCTTACAAGACAAAATGATAATGAAAAAGTATTTACTAAAGAAATAACTTTATTAGAAAACAAAAAATATACTCTTATGTTTGAATTAAAAGACTCGATAACTTTTAGTGGTCAAATTCTAAGAGCGCCAATGAGATTAAGTATTAAGGAACTTGGATCGAGACATTATTACGATTTTAGTGCTGAATTAGAATATAAGGATAAGAAATTTATAGACCAAACTAATGCAAATGATTATAACCTAGATAAGTATCCAACATTTATCGATGTTATTAATGATAAAAAAATTGATGCTTCATATGTAATTAAATTAGCACCATTATATTTATCTAAAAAAGTAAAAAATCTAAAAAATGAAATTGTTGATAAGAAAATTTTTACTTTTGAAAATACCCCATGAAATGATGCAACGCAGCAAAGTATTATTGCTAACTATATTGTTGTCTCAAAAGGAAACACATTGTTTAGAGAGGCTAATAAATATATAATAGACAATCTAGGATTTAAGTTAACAGAGCTAAACCCGATTGTTTTAGAATTATTTAAAGTGGAAGGATTAATTTAAAAAAAGAAAATTATGGAAAAAGATACATTCCAGAGAATTATTGATAGAGAAATACCCGCAACAATTATTTATGAGGACGCTGATGTTATTGCTTTTCTAGATATTGATCCAGTAGAAAAAGGCCATTTCTTGGTTGTACCAAAAGAGTTTTCACAAAACTTATATGATATCGAAGAAGAAGACTTGGTTAAATTGGTCAAAAAAGCTAGAAAATTAGCTTTATTACAAACAGATAAGCTTAATGCTTCTGGTTTCAAATTAGTTATAAATAATAATGAAGCTGCTGGACAAGCAATTTTTAGAACACATATTCACATCATTCCTTATTACGATTAGGATATTATTTTGAAAGATTATATAAATTTATGGAAAGAAAATATTCAGAACAAGAACAAATAAGAAGAAACAAAATTTCAATCTTAGCGCAAAAAAATATTAGAGCATTTAATTCAACTATTAGACCAACAATTTCATCGCAAGAAATAACGAAATTGTATGAAAGTAAAACAAGAGAAGCAATTGATGCTGAAAATAAATTTGTTGTTTTTAATGGTAGGGTTGTTGCTCAACGTGGTCCTTTTTTAGTATTACAGGACCGCAATGGTAAAATGCAAATTTATATTGATAAAAAAATATTAGATGAATTTTCTCAAGAAGTTTTAAAACAATTAGATCTAGGTGACATTATTAGTGTTGAGGGATTTATCTCTAAAACCCATACTGAAGCATTAATGATCAAGGCCTCAAAACTTGTTTTATTAACAAAGTCATTAAAACCATTACCTGATAAATACCATGGTTTAGTTGATGCAGAGGAAAGACGTAGACATCGTTATGTTGATACAATAGTTAATGAAGAATCAAAAAATACTTTTATCTTAAGAACCAAAATTATTAAAGGTGTACGTGAATTTTTTGATAATTTAGATTATCTCGAAGTTGACACTCCTGTATTGCAACCAATATTGGGTGGAGCTGCAGCTAGACCTTTTAAAACATTTTATAATGCTTTAAACCGTGAATTCTATTTAAGAATAGCCACAGAATTGCCATTAAAAAAATGTATTGTTGGTGGTCTGGAAAGAGTTTATGAAATTGGACGTATTTTCCGTAATGAAGGGGTTGATAGTACACACAATCCTGAATTTACCTCAATTGAATTTTATGAAGCATATTCAGATATGTGAGGAATGATGGAAAGAACGGAAGGCGTATTTAAACACTTAACCACAAAGTTAAATATTAAAAATGTTAAATTTAACGGCTATGAAATAGAATTTAAATACCCTTTTGCAAAGATTAATATGGTTGATGCCGTTTCGCAAAAAATAGGAATTAATGTCCGTAATTTAAGTGATGCTCAGGCCCTTGAATTAGCTAAACAACATGGAATCAAGACGCAAAAATATTATAAGTTAGGTCACGTTATTAATGAACTATTTGAGAAATATATCGAAGAAACATTAATACAACCTACATTTGTTTATGGCCATCCCATTGAGATTAGCCCCTTAGCATTTAAAGAATTAGATGATGACCGTTTTACTCAAAGAGCAGAATTATTTATTGGAACCAAAGAATTTGCTAATATGTTTACTGAGCTTTCAGATCCTATCGATCAGCTAGAAAGATTTGAGTCCCAACTTGAGGAAAGAGAAAACGGTAATGAAGAAGCAAACGAAATTGATTGAGATTTTGTTAATGCTTTAGAATATGGTCTTCCGCCAACAGGTGGTTGCGGAATTGGAATCGACCGTTTGGTAATGCTTCTAACTCAAAATGATTCAATTAGAGATATTCTCTTATTTCCACAATTAAAAGAAATAAAATAATTTTAAATAAAATATGTTCCACAATAAAGGACATATTTTATTTATTTAAAAATGTGTTAATATAATATAACTAAAATAAACTTATGGGAAATAAAACGTTTACTCAAACAATCAAAGAAGAAATTATAAATAGACCATTAAAAAAACAAGATAAATTAAACTTGTTAAGTGGTGTTTTTGCTACGTCAAAAATAGAAGAAAATGCTTTTAAATTAATCATTAATAATAAAATAATATTTGAATTTATTAAGCAGCTTTTAGTAGAACAATCAATTCCTTATTTTTTAGAAAGAAAAAATGAATTTGTTATTGAAATTGCAGATTTTTATAACGGAAAATTAAAATATGAACGTGAATATTTTTCTGGCATCTTTTTGGCATCGGGCTCAGTCTCAAATTTTGAAAGTTCTTCAAATCATCTTGAATTGAAGTTTTATAATTTTGATAATGCTTTACAATGTTTGACTATACTAAATAAATATAATCTTGAATTTAAATTATTAAAAAGAGAAAATAAATTTTTAATTTATTTAAAAAAAATTGAACATATTTGTGATTTTTTAAAAGCCATTGAAACGGTTAATTCATATTATCAACTTGAAGAATATAAAATTGAACGAGATTATTTTAATAATATAAATCGCATTACAAACTTTGATATATATAATCAACAACGAATTGCTAATGCTAATATCCAGTTTTTAGAAAACTATGATTTTGTGCAAAAAAATAACTTAACATTTCTTTTTACTAAGCAGGAATTAGCTTTTTTTAAAATTAAAAAAAATAATCTTGATAGTAGTCTATCTAACCTGGTGGAACTATTGGCTAATAAAAAAATTTATAAGTCAAGATCATCATTAAATCATTCGTTAATAAAATTAAGAACATTTGTAAAGAAATATAGTTCAAAAAATGTTAAACTAGCCAAAACCTAGAAAAAATAATATATTTTAAAATTAATTTGCATAAGTTTCTTAGCAATTTAAATGCTATTTTTAGGTTTAAAATCGAATGAATTGATAAAAATCCGTCGCTTTTATTAAATTAATAAAATTTAAAAAGTAGTAAAATTATATTGTGAATTACACAAATCAAAACTCACATTTCACAACTGAACAATAACGATTAGTTTTCTGATCGTTATTGTTTTTTGTTTTTAAGTAAAAAAATGAAAGGATAAATAATGAAAAGAAGTAATAAAATTTTATTCTCATTAAGTGGTTTATCACTTTTTGCAGTCCCTATGTTTTTAGCATCATGTGGTCCTTCACATTCTAGTGCTAGATATGACCAAGTTTATGATGGCAAATTAAAAATTGCTACTGGTTTTTCTGAAAATAATGTTCAAGGTATTGGATTAAAAACTATTGTTAGTGAATTTAACAAATGATTAAAATCTGGTTCAGCTGAAGAACAAGCTAAAAAGACTGAAAATGGTTATTTACCTGTTGAAATCGTTTTTACACCAAATGGTTATTCAACAAATGCCTTAGAAACTAAATTAAGTGCAAAAGAAACAAAAGAATTTTGAAATATAATGATTAACTACCCAACTGCTGCATCTATATTGGCGAAGTTGGACATGAATTTGGCTTTACCAAATGATGTTTATGAAAATTTGAATATTGCCGAAGCATTTAAGCATGTTAATGATGAAATTGGTGGTAATCTAGAATCAAAAGAAAAATGAGTAGTTCCATTTTCAAGATCTTCTGAAATGCAATCAGTTAATAAGGTTCTTTTAGGTAAATTATTAAAAGAATTAGAAGAAGCTGGTGTAAAAATGGGCAAAGATGCTTCAACCAAAAAAGTTAAAGAATACATTGATTATTACAAAAACACATCGCAGAGTGATGCTAAATACGTAGACACTGAGTGAGCAAAGAGCAAAGCTACTGATATGGAAGCTGCTAAAAAAAGTATCTTAGAACTAAATTTAACACTTGATGACTCAATTTTTCAAGAATATGATAAGTTAATTAATTTTGCTATTGCTGCCAAAAAATTATATCCAAGTGATTTAAATAAACCTATTTTAGGCATTGACTCATTAGCATCAGCTGTTAATGTTATGAATGTTGCTATCACTAAGGGCAATGCAAGCGCACAATATATTAATCCTTCATCAGGTCATGATCTTACTGGTGGATATGATTATGAATCGTTTAAACAAAATGGCACATTCCAAAATGAATTATTTAAAAAAATAACAAAAACTATTTTTGATGGCATTAAATCCGGGGCAGTTTGAATTGGTGGTGGTGGAGCTTTTGGTTCAAGCTTATTAACTAAACATAATATGGCAATAAGTATTGGTTCAACAGCCGGGTACTCACATACATATATAAGCGGTAAAACACAAACAATAAATTATATTAAGGATCAAAAAAATACAGTTGAAAAATTATATGAACTTAAAAATAAAGGTGCACAAGATGGCAATGATGTTGTACTAAAATTTAAATCAGGAAGCCATACAAATAATATCTATGCATATAATTTATCTCAAGGTACTACTGTTGGCCAATATGATAAACAATTAGTATCTAAAGAAGTCGGGACAAAATTAGCTGATGAATTTAATAAAAATAATAATTATCGCTTATTAGCCGGAAGCGTTGAAAACAATAACCTAGTTTTATCAAGTACACTAAAAATTGCACTTAGTCCTGAAGAAATAAAGAAAGTAGTTTCATTAGGTACAACATTTGTTAATGATGGAAGTTCATATGTATTAGTTGATAAGACTTTAATTTCACAATTAGTATTGAGCGCTGATAAATTATTGAATTTTGAAGATGCTGATTGAATCAGTACTCCATTGGTTAAAGATGCTTCTAAAGATAAGAAATCAGTATTTATTCAAGGGCCTTCACTTGTTTTGATTCATGCTAATGAAAAAGAAGATAAGGCAACTCAATTATTTGTACAATGATTGTTTAAGGAAAAAATAGCATCAATAAGTTTTACAAATAAAGGTAAAACTACTGAATACAAAGATGTTATGCCAATTGATGCATTTAATTACTTTGGTAGCTATATTTCGCCAACTGCAGATTACATTAATCAAGATGTAAATGAAATTAAAGGTTCAAATAGAGCATCAAAAATTGCATTTGAAAACTTCAAAAAAATCCAAACAAACAGCAAAGAATATCAACCAGCAGAAGACGTTTATTCAACATCTTCTGATAAACTAAGAGAATCAATTGGTGCCGCTGGTAGAGCTATTGTTAACAAGGTTTTAAATAAAAAACCAGTTAAATTTGAAGATTTTATTAATGAAATTCTTAAATTATTTGCATAATATCAAAATAAAAAAATACAAAATTTTTGTGTTTTTTTAACAAAAGGGAAGAAATGAAAAAAATAAAATTATTTTTATTAGCACCAATTTTTACCTTTCCACTATTGTCCGTTTCTTGTCAAAATGAAAAAACAAAAGAATACTATGATAATTTAAAATTAAATGCTACTTTTTTATTTGAACCTAGCAATTATCACAGTGTTGGAAAAACATTAGATAATGTTATTGAAACTGAAATTATTGATGATGTGGAAAAAGGGACAACTAAAAAAATCGCTTTATCATTATGAGAAAACTTTGGGGCTGTTGAGGGGCAAGTAACTCAAGTATTTGATGGTGATACTATTGAAGTTACAATCAAAAAAAATCTGACCTCAAAAACAACCTTTGAGAATGGACAAAAAATTAAGATTAGAATTCCATTAATTGATACTTTAGAGCAAAATACTAAGGGTACAACAGAGCGTGAAAGAAAATTATCAAATCTTGATAGTGCTTATGTTGAGGGTATTCTTCAAGGTAAAAATGTAAGACTAGTATCTGATAATTGGTCTAATAATTCATATAGTAGATACGTTGCATATGTATTCTTTGGCGATTCATTTGAAAAAAACTTTAGTATTGAAATGTTGGCTAATGGTTGGACATTACCAAGAATTGACGCTTTAGATTTTAAAACATTTGTTAATGATTATGAAAAAACCGAAAAGAGCGCAGTATTGTCTTATTTATTACCTTATGCTGCAAGGGCTTTTAATGACGGATATTTCAACAATAAAGGATTTTATGCTAAAGAAGGTGTTAATATTTCTGTCGGCGGTCAAGACCTTAACCTTAAATTTAAATTGCCAGTTGATTTGTCAAAAGAATATCAAGCTCATGGCTCTGATTTGATTAATGATGCATATCAATTTATGTATCCATTTAATATTGAGAAAAAAAATAAACAAAAATTTGTTAATCCACAAAATAATATTTTTGAATTTTTAGGAACTAAACAATCAAAGAAAGAAGTAAAATAAATGAAAAAGGAAAATAAAAAAATAACGCAAAGCCATATTCACGGTTTTTCTCAAGAACGTTATCAGGCTAAAAAATTAGTTCCTGCGATCGAAGTCAAGGATTTAGTCATTGACTTTGGTGAATCACTAGCTGTTGATAATGCTTCTTTTGCGATTGAAAAAGGAGAGTTAGTTACATTACTAGGCCCTTCAGGTTCAGGTAAAACTACTACTCTGAATGCCATTTCTGGATTATTGCGTCCTACAAGTGGAAAGTTATTTTTCTCTGGTGTAGATGTTACAAAGTTTTCACCTCAACAAAGAGAATTGGGGTTAGTGTTCCAAAATTACGCTTTATACCCTCATATGACTGTTTATGATAACATAGCATTTCCACTATTGAATGATAAACACTGAAAAGAAGAAATTATTGAAAAATCAAAATTAGCTCAACAAAAAATATTTGAACTAATATTTAAGTTCTATGGGGTTTCTGAAGAACTTATTTCTGAAACAAGAACAAAACTATACCACACTATTGATAATCCGCGCGAAACAAGAAATTATTTAACTGAGTTAAAAACACAATATAACAATATTATTGATAATGAAGTAAATAACTATAATTTCATTGTTACTAAAAAAACAGCTATCTTATCTAATTTAACTAAAAAAGTTTTAAAAGATATTAAAGATGTTAGGGAAGAAACAAATAAGTTACTTAATGACTTAGAAATTGAACGCGCTGCAAAAATAAGTGAAATTAAAGAACAAATTGAAATTATGATGGTTAGAGATAAGTCAGGGTGTGGTGATTTATTTGAAAAGCAAAAGAGTATTATAGTTGAATTTTCTAATAAAAGAAAAGAAATTAAACAACATCTTAAAGAAAAGATTAAGAATCTTAAAAATGAGTATGTTAAAAGATATAATGAAAGTAGACTTGAATATACTCAAAAGGTCAACGAAGCAAAACAAATTTTGAGAGAAAAAATTGTTGTTCAAAAGACCGATCCTATCGGAATGCAAATTAAGCAAATTAAGGAACGTTTAAAACATACGAAGATTGAGACGGAAACAGTATACAAAGAAGCTATTCGTTCTTTAATTATTCCAATTTTAGAAAGCAATAATATAAAAACAAGAAATTTAAAGAAGTCATTAAATGAATTAATTGCTTTATTGCCAGATGATTTACAAAAAGAAATTAGAATTTTAGGCAAAGATGTTTTAACAATAGAAGAAGCAATTATTAGAGATGTTTTAGATGTTGCTCAAAGAGTTGAAATTACTAAAAATTTACGTAAGAGACCAACGCAGTTATCAGGGGGGCAACAACAACGTGTTGCTATTGCTAGAGCTATTGTTAAGAAACCAAAGATTCTTCTATTGGACGAACCATTATCAAACCTTGATGCTAAGCTACGTGTTTCTACAAGAAAATGGATACGTTCTATTCAACAAGAACTTGGAATTACAACAGTCTTTGTTACTCACGATCAGGAAGAAGCTATGTCTATTAGTGACAAAATTATTTGCATGTCTACTGCCAAAGTTCAACAAATTGGCGCTCCAATGGAACTCTATTTAACGCCTAAAAATGAATTTGTTGCTAAATTCCTTGGTGTTCCTGAAATGACTATTTTTGAAACACCAATTAAAGATGGATATGTATATTACGAAGGACAAAAATTAATTAAAGCCCCTGAAAATTACAAAAAAGCAACTATTGACTTAGGATTTCGCGGTGAATCGTTGGTTGAAGACGAAAACGGAATTATTACTGGTGATATTAAATTAGTTGAATATCTAGGAAAAGAAATCCAAGCCCAAATTTATATAAAATCAATTGATAAGATTGCTAATGTTTTCCTTTCAGCTAAAACAAAATATGAAATTGGTGAAAACGTTAGATTAAGTATTAAAAGAAAAGAATTGTACCATTTGTTTGATGTTGATACAAAGGAAAGAGTTTAAATGAACACTTACTTTTGGAAAAAATATCGTATCAAAAAGACGGGGGAAGCTCTAAGTATATTAAATACTAAAACACCATTTTGAAAACCATTTTTATTGATGTTGCCTTCCTTAATTGCCTTGGCGTTTATGATTATTATTCCATTTATTCTTGTTATTATTGTATCATTCCGTGCCCCAACATCATTTAGAGGATTCGGATGATCAATAGCAAATTATTATCAAACAAAAGGAAAAGCAGGGGTTTTTAATGATCCTAAATTTGATGTAGCAGTTGTTAATTCATTGCTATATGCCGTTGTAGCTCTACCAATAGGGCTTTCAATATCAATATTAATAAGTTCTGCTATTACAACGGTAATTAGAAGATATGCACGTAGTTTTTGACAAACTGTTTTCTTCTTGCCATACATGACTGGTGCTGTAGCTGTTTCGCTAACATTCTCAGCTATTTTTGGTAAAACAAGTGAAGGTGCTATCTTTCCACTGTTGTATGGTTCAGGTAATAGATGAAATCCCTTTATAGTGATCTTGATCCGTGGGATTTGAGGAGGATTGGCCTTTCAAGTGTTAATTCTAACCACATCAATGTTATCAGTTAATCCTGACTTATATAAATCGTCAGCAATTGATGGCGCAAGTAGTGGGTCTCAATTCTTTAAAATTACTCTACCTTCAATTCAAAAAACAATTTCATTCTTATTTACGATAGGAATTATTAATGGTATTAAGGTCTTTCCGTTGGCCTTATATAATAACGATGCCTCAGCTTCTATTACAGAAAATGGTAGTACGTTATTGCTTTACATTTTTCAAGCAACAAAATCTGGAGAATTCGGAAGAACCGCTGCTGCTTCAGTGTTCTTATTTATACTAGGCACCTTAGTTTCATTTACATTGAAGAAATCAGTATCATCAATTTTTAAACTAAAAACTAAATTGGGAGAAAGAAATGTTATCAACAAGCTTAAAGCTGAGATACAAAAGAGAAAAATCAGCTTTAAAATCTAAACAAGAATTAATGTCCAAGCCTTATTCAACAACAAATGTATGAGGCAAAATATTCTCTTGATCATTTAAAATTTCCATATTAACATTCTTTAGTTTCTTAGTTGTTCTTCCGTTTTACTTTATGATTGAGCAATCGCTTGTTGACCCAAGATTTTATGGCCAACCAGGTTCAAAGATTGCTTGATGACCATTTGATTATGAAAAATTCTTGTCAAATGGTAAAGAGTTTGGCGGCAATTTGGGAACTAGTTTTTACTTTAGTAATTTCCTACAATCACTACAGGAAGGTTATCTACAAGCACTAGTATTCACAGCTGGATTTACAGCTTTATCTGTTGTTGTCAGATTATTCTTTGCAACTACACTTGGTTATGCATTATCTCTTAGAAATTGAAGAGGAAAAAATGCATTTTTCGGAATGCTATTATCATTGTTAGTTATTCCTGAAATTACTTTATTGTCTTTACAATATACGTTAGTTTCTAAAGCCGGTTGAATCGGTACTAAAAATCCATTAATTATTATTTCAATGGTTGTCCCATTTGCTACATCAATTTTTAATGCATATATGTATAAAAACGCTTTTGAAGCTATTCCAAATTCAGTTAAGGAATCATCGATGCTTGACGGGGCAAGTGGAATTAAGTACTTCTTTAATGTAGCTTTACCTATGGTTAAAGCCACAACATGAACAGTTATTATTTTGACCGCTCTTGCTTCATGGAATTCATATACATGACCTGCATTATTGTGAGATGCAGCACCTGGTAAAACTGCTGGTTATTATGCACCAATTAACTTATGATTATTTACAACTGGTAGAGTTGAAGTAGATGGTGGCGAAGCACAAATAATTTTATCGGTAAGAATGGCTGCTACAATTTTAGCTATTTTGCCTATGATGATTGTGTACTTTGTTTTAAGAAAGAGAATTATGGCTGCTATTTCTAGACAAGGAAATGCAACAAAAGGATAAACTATGGATTATAAAAATTACAGTATTATAAATGATCAACAAAAAACAAAAAAAGTTGGAAAAAGAGTTTTGAGTTTTGTAGGAATTTTAACAGTTGTTGTTGCTGGTTTAGTTATACTAGGATTCATAATCTATGGTTTAATTGTTGGTGTAACTAATATATTCACTCAAGACACATTAAGATTATTGAGTTAAAATAGAATATGCAAAATCTAATTAAAACAGATCTTTATAATAGGTCTGTTTTAATTTGTCTATTTTTTGCTAAATTTAATATAAAATATTAAATTATGAAATTTTTTAAATTCAAATCAACTGAAATGCGTATTGCAGAGCAAACATTAAAAAAAATTAATCAATTAGAAGAAAGTATTGCCAAATTAAGCGATGAGGAACTGAAAAATAAAACAATTGAATTTCGCGAAAGAATTAGGTTAGGCGAGAGTCAGGATGATATTAGACCTGAAGTTTTTGCTGTTTCACGTGAAGCAACAAAAAGAATTTTAGGCAAAAGACCTTATGATGTGCAAATGATAGGTGGTATTATTCTTGATTTAGGTTCTGTTGCAGAAATGAAAACAGGTGAGGGAAAAACTATTACATCTATCGCTCCCGTTTATTTAAATGCTATTGGTGGCAATAGTGTTATTGTTTCAACAGTTAATGAGTATTTAGCAGAACGTGATGCTGAGGAAATGGGACAAGTTTTTAAATTTCTCGGTTTAAGTGTTGGTATTAATAAAGCACAAATGCATACTAATTTAAAAAGAGAAGCTTATGCATGTGATGTTGTTTATTCGGTTCATTCAGAATTAGGTTTTGACTATCTAAGAGATAATATGGTTATGTCAAAAGAAGAAAAAGTTCAAAGAGGACTTGATTATATTTTATTGGATGAGGTTGATTCTATTCTAATTGATGAAGCTAAAACACCATTGATTATATCCGGTGGTGATCATGAAGAAAGTACAATGTATACTATTGCAGATTTATTTGTAAGAACATTAAACCAAAATGATTACTTTATTGACGAAGAAACAAAATCTGTTTATCTTACTGATGAAGGAATTGAAAAAGCAAATAAATATTTTAATTTAAGAAATCTATATGATCTTGAAAATTCGGAGCTTGTTCATAGAATTCAAAATTCATTAAGAGCTCATAAAGTTATGAAGCTTGACGTTGAATATATTGTTAGAAATGATAAGATCGAACTCGTAGATTCGTTTACTGGTCGTATTATGGAAGGTCGCGCCTATTCTGAAGGTTTGCAGCAAGCAATTCAAGCGAAGGAAAGAGTTGAGATTGAATCAGAAACAAAGACACTTGCTACTATTACATATCAAAATTTCTTTAGATTATTTAAAAAAATTAGCGGTATGACTGGTACTGCCAAAACGGAAGAAAAGGAATTTATTGATATCTATAATATGCGTGTTAATGTTGTTCCAACAAATAAACCAGTTATTAGAAAAGATGAAAAAGATGAAATTTATGTTGATATGCATTCTAAATGAATGGCCGTTGTTAAAGAAGTAAAAAGAGCCTTTCAACGTAAACAACCTATTTTAATTGGAACAGCACAAGTTGAAGATTCTGAGGTTCTGCATGAATATTTATTGCAAGAAGGCATACCACATACTGTTTTAAACGCAAAACAGGATGCTAGCGAAGCTGAAATTATTTCAAAGGCTGGCCAAGCAAGTGCTGTAACTATTGCTACTAATATGGCAGGACGTGGAACGGATATTAAGCCAACAAAAGAAGCTATTGAACATGGCGGTTTATACGTTCTAGGAACAGAGAAAGCCGAATCACGTCGTATTGATAATCAACTTAAGGGTCGTTCTGGCCGTCAAGGGGATATAGGTTATACTAAATTCTTTTTATCGTTAGATGACCAATTAATTTTGAGATTTTCTGTTCAAGATAGATGAAAGGAAATATTTAAGGAATATGGTTCAAATCCAATTCCTGGTGAATTAATTCGTTCAGCATTTTTGAAAGCGCAAAAGAAAATTGAAGGTTTTAACTATGATAGTCGTAAAAGTGTTTTAAATTTTGACGACGTTATTAGACAACAACGTGACCTAATATACGAACAACGCGACTTAATTTTGGAACGAGACGATTTGGGTTCAATTATATACAAGATGTTTAATGTGGCTGTTAAGCAAATTGTTAATAATCCTTATTTTGTTAAGAAAAATGACACAATGGATTTTGACAATTTTGCCGAATATCTAAATCGTAATTTTATGCTATTAACTCAGCATCAATTTGAACCAGGTGAAATTATAAAAATGGATCGTGAAGAGTTAAAAAATTATATAACAAATATCTGAAAAAAAGAATATGACCGTTTAAGACAAAACATAATTGAAAAATATGGTTTAACTTCATTAGTAAAATCAGAAAGAAATATTATCCTAAATGTTTTTGATTCAGGATGACAAGACCATATTAATGTTATGGACAAATTGCGTCGTAGCACTCATTTAGTTCAGTATGCTCAAAAAAACCCATATCAAATTTACACTAAATTAGGTTCAAAAAAATTTAAGGAACTTACTGATAGAATAGCAATGGAATGTAGTATTAACTTATTGAATAACTATGAGGCATTGCCTTCCTCAAATAGCCAAATTGATTTTCCTTGATTGGCAAATAATATTAATCCAAACAATATTCAAGAAAGCATTAATGCTGCAAATGAATTTATTAACTTTTTACTTGAATCAGAAAGAAAACGGCTAGTTTCTGAAGGAAAAACCCCAGAAGAAATAGTTGAAATTCTTAATAATCAAAAGAATGAAGTTTTGCGCGAATTTAAACTAAAATTAGAGGGTTTTGATTCCACAACAAAAAGAACAAATTAAATTAATTTGTTCAAAAAAGTGGCTGTTTTGCCATTTTTTTATTTCTTAGTTTAATGATTGAATAGCGAATTAAATAAAACTAATTTATGTTAGTGATATTTTCGCAGTAAATATGTTTTTTATTAGATCAATGACGTAAATTAGAATAATGTTAAGTAATAAAAAGTGCCTTCATAAATGCCTTAGTTTTGTCTAAATTTTGGTCATAATTAGAGCATTAATCGCGAAATTATGCCAAAACAAAAAAAAAAAAAAATACTATAAAATATGCTTTATAAACTCAATTAAACATAAGGAGAAAAATGAAAAAAAGCAAATTACTTTTTCTAGGATTTTTACCTGTTTTGGCAACACCAATTATGGCTCTATCATGTGCAAATCCCGCTAAACCAGAAGAACCAGAAAAACCAGCTGAACCAATGAAGCCAGAAAAACCAGCCGAACCAAAGAAACCAGAGACTCCAAATGAAGATAAAAATCAACAGTTTGGCGATAATATTAAAATTGTTTATGAAGATTTAAAGAAACATCATTCAAAAAAAGTTCTTACAGACTTAATAAAACAAAATAAACCAATTAAGGATTTATTAATTAAAAATGCAATTAAACTAGACTCAGTTGATTCAATCAATACTAACAATAATCTTATAAATAATATAAAAAATGAAGCACCAAAAATTGAAATTGATTTTGGTGATCCAACTAATGAAGAAATTAAGAATGTAATTGAAAACTTCTATTACAAGAATTTATATAAAGAATACGACAAAACTAAGGATGATGGCAATCATGGATTTGATTTTCCATTAGATGATGCATCTTATGGTGATTTAGATATTTTTTCAAAAAATGAAAAAGAACATAATGAACCATGGTATGAAGGTGATGAACCTGGTATAGCAAAACCAATGCAACCCTCACCAAAAGTGCAATCTAAACAAGAACAAAAAAGTGATTCTAAACCGAAAGTTCAAGATTTAAGCGGGCCATCAAAATGAGAAAATATTTATAATTCTTTCTTAAACGGAATTAATGGTAAAGGTCCAAACATTGAAATATATGGCATCCCCGGTGAAAAAAAATAGAAATTCAAACTAAAAACCAGGTTTATTCTGGTTTTTAGTTTGCTTAAGGAAAATATTCATTTTTGGGATAACTAGTTTGTTGTTATTTATCATTATGTATAAGGCGTTTATAAATTATAAGGTTTTAAACATTTTATTAAAACGAAAAGATTAATCTAACTTAATGCAGTATCAAAAAAAATATTAATTTATAATTAGTTATTATGAAAAAAATCGGTGTTTTTAAAAATAACTTAGGATATGGTAATGACCTCTTTGTTTATCAAGATAAGGAGATGTTTAATTATTCTGTTGATACAATTTTATTAGGTAATTTCGTTTCAATTAATCGCAATGTATCGAATATGCTTGAGGTTGGTACAAATAATGGAGCCTTATCAATCTTTATGGCTGCCAGATCCAAGAAAATAAAAATTGACGCAGTTGAAATTCAACCTAAAGCAGTTTTGTTGGCTAAGCAAAATGTATGTTTAAATAATTTGGAAGACCAAATAAAAATTTTTGAAGCTGATTTTAAAGAATATGCAAAAGATTATGCTTTTAAATGTGGGAATAATCTTGCTAAGAAATACTCTTCAATTGTTGCTAACCCACCCTACTACAATGAAAACTATAATCAAGTTAGAAAAACTGGTACATATGCGCAAAAACTGGCTACACATGAAATTAATTTAGATTTAGAAACACTTATTTCTTTATCTTCTAAAATAATTGAGCAAAAAGGTTATTTTAGTGTTGTGCTTCCAATTGCTAGATATATTGATTTAATATCATTATTGCGCAAATATAATTTTGAACCAAAAAGAGTGCAACTAGTTTTCACTAGAATCAATTCTCAACCTAAATTTTGTTTAGTTGAATCACGATTTAACTCGGGTTGAGGCACGTATTTTGAACCAAATATTTATCTTCATAATGATGATAAAAACGACCATTCATATCGCCTAGAAACGCAAAAACTTTATATCCCAATGAAACAAAAAGGAGAAAAACATGAATAATTCAAAAAAAACATTTTATATAACTACTCCAATATATTATCCTAGCGGAAATTTACATATTGGTCATGTCTTAACAACGACACTGGCATGAGTTTTTGCAAATTATAAAAAAACTCAAGGATACGAAACTTTATTTGTGACCGGTATTGATGAACATGGTCAAAAAATTCAAAAAAAAGCTGAGGAATATAATTTGTCCCCTCAAGAATATGTTGATATTCAATCTCGGAAATTTATTGATTTATGAGATTTATTGAAAATTAACTATGATTTCTACAGTCGTACTACAAGTAAACAACATGAACAAGCAATTATTAAAATTTTCGAAAAAATGTACGAAAAGGGATTTATTTTTAAAGATAAGTATGTAGGTCTTTATTCGGTTAGCGATGAAGAATTTTTTACTAAAACACAAGCTATCTATAAAGATGGAAGATATTACCACCCGACATCAGGTCATAAGCTTCAAGAAATTAAAGAAGAAAGCTATTTCTTTGATATGAAAAAGTTGGAACCTTGAATAAATGAATTTTTTGATATAAATTCTAACTTTTTAACTAATAAAAATATTGCCAAGGAGCTAAAGAGTAATTTTCTTTCCAAAGGAATTGAAGATCTATCAATTACTCGGGTTTCCTTTGATTGGGGAATCAATGTACCTAAACAAAAAAATAATGATGAAAAGCAACATGTTATTTATGTTTGATTAGATGCATTATTCAGCTATTTAACTGCTTTGGGATATGAAACAAATAACGATGATAATTATCATAAATTTTGGCGTAATGGTAATGAACGTGTTCACGTTTTAGCGAAGGAAATTTCGCGTTTTCACTCAATTTACTGACCAATATTTTTAAAATCACTTGATATCAATCTACCGACAAAAGAAGTTGTTCATTCATGAATTATTACTCCCGAGGGTAAAATGTCAAAATCAAAAGGAAACATTGTGGAACCAATTCCCTTAATTAACAAATACGGAGCTGAGGAAATTAAATATTTCTTTTGTTCGCAGGTTAATATCGATAATGACTTTTCTTTTAGTGAAGAACTTTTAATTAACGTGCTAAATGCTGATTTGGCAAATAATTTTGGTAATCTTGTTAATCGCACTATCAAAATGGTTAATCAAAACTTTGCAAATGGCACATACTTTGATAAGAATAATTTGCTTGAAATCGATCAAAAAATATTAGACTCATTAAGTGTTTATTATGAGGAATATAAAAAAGAATTTGATCAATTTCATGCTGATAAGGCAATTAAAAATGCTATTAATTTGTCTTCAAAATTAAATGAATATATAGATTTAACAAAACCATGATTGTTGAAGGAAGATTTAGAGAGACTTAATTGCGTTTTAAATACCTTGCTTAACGGGATTTATAGCATAGCCTTAATGTTATCTGTTGTCATGCCTCAAAAGATGGAAAAAATATTTAGTTTTATTAAGATAGATTTGATTAATTACGAACAAATAACTAATTTTGCCAAATTTGATAATTTGTACCCTGAGGCTAACGAAATCTTATTTGCAAGAGTTATTAAGAAATAAGACCATTTTTCATTTATAATATAATTGAAATTATGGAATATCTATAAAAAGCAAAAAAGATTCTTTTTTATCAAAATAAGGAATTTAACAATAAGGAGAACAAGTGAAAAAATCAAATAAATTGCTATTAGCATTGACATCTATTTCGTTACCAGTTATTACAGGAGCTGTGTTGGTTTCGTGTTCAAATCCATCTAACCCGGGGCCTAAAAAACCAGAAAAACCAGCTGAACCAAGCAATCCGCATAGTCCCGGCAAACCTGGCGATCAAGGCAACCCTGAAAATAAGCCAAAAGAAAAACAACCTGATAAGCATGAGACACCAGATCAAGGAAAAGATACTACTCCTCCAATAGTGAATCCCCAAAAACCCGGCGAAGGAAAGCAAGAAGATCAGTCAAGTAAAAATCCTCAACAAGATAATCCAAAACATGACAATAAAAAAGAAGAAAAAAATCCCCAAACACCTGAACAAAAACCTGAACAAACACCCCTCCCAAATGATCCTATGGATAAACATGATGATAAACCAAAAAAGGATGATGATACTATACCAAATGATAAAAATGGCATTATAAAAAAATTTGAAGAGTTACTTGCCTATTATGAACAAAAATGAAATGATGTTAATAAAAAGATTGATGATTTACAATCTAAACTTAATGGAGATGAAATAAATAAACTAACCAGACAACAAGTAATTCAAGATAACACAGAACTTTCCTTCCGGATTAATTTAGCTAACGAAATAAATCAAAAAATTAATAGTAGATTTTCGGAACTTAAAGAAGAAAAAAGTATGCATAATGATGTTGATGAAGAACTTCTTAGAAAAATAAAGGAACTTATAACGGAATTTTCAGAAAAAAAAGGTGATAAGTTAATTGAAGAATTTTCACAAAAAGCAAGAGCCAAAGCAGAAGAAACATGATCTAAGAAACTTGAAAAGCAGGAAGAATTACATAAAAATCTAACTGAGCTTCTAGAAAAAATAACGGATTCAGAAGCAAAAGAAGATTGGAAGAAAAATATCGAAGATCTTTATAAAAAATTGTCACTAACAGATGCATTATTGCAACAATTAAATAAAACCATTGAATCACAAAAAAAGTAAATTAAATAATAGAAAAGCAACCTTGTCAATTTTAAAAAGGTTGCTTTTAAACTATTTAATAATTACTCATAATGGCTAAATTTATCTAAATTTTTGATAAAATAAAACACATGAAATTTATAGATGAAGTTGATATTTTGGTTATTGCCGGAAAAGGCGGTGATGGGATCATTAGTTTTCGTCGTGAGGCTAATGTTGATAAAGGCGGTCCGGACGGCGGCGATGGAGGAAATGGAGGTTCAATATATTTTCAGGGTGATCCTGGGCAAAATACATTATTGCCATTTTACTACCAAAAAAAGATTGTTGCTAATGATGGGGAAAACGGCAAACCTAAAAATGCTTTTGGCAGAGGCGCTGATGATTTAATTGTTAAGGTGCCATTGGGCACTATGGTTTATAATGATGGCAAGTTAGTTGCTGATATTGTTACAGAAGAAAAATATCTGATTGCTAAAGGCGGTAAAGGTGGTAAGGGCAATTTAAGATTTAAATCATCAAGAAATACTGCTCCAAGAATTTGCGAAAACGGGACATTAGGCGAAAGATTTAATTTGCATCTAACATTAAAAGTTTTAGCTGATGTGGGCTTTGTTGGAAAACCAAGCGCAGGGAAAAGCACAATCTTATCTCAAATTTCTAATGCTAAACCCAAAATAGCCGATTATGATTTTACAACACTTGTTCCACAATTGGGTTTAGTTAAATTTTATGAAAATACTTTTGTAGTGGCAGATTTGCCTGGATTGATAGAAAAAGCTTCGGAGGGCAAAGGCCTTGGGATTCAATTTTTAAAGCATATTGAGCGTTGTAGGGTTATATGCCACATTATTGATTTTGGTGATTCAAATAAAAACCCAATTTTGGATTATGAAATTATTAATAATGAACTAAGATCTTATAATCTTAGACTTGAAAAATTACCACAGATTGTTGTAGCTAACAAATCTGATCTCGAATCATATCAAACTCATTTAGAAAAATTTAAAAGTAAGTACCCTAATATTAAATTAATAGAAAATTCATCATTGCTTGACTCGCATATAGAAGAAATAAAAAAGGTGTTATGAGAAACTCTACAAGAAGCTAAAATTAATATTGTTAATGAATTAAAAGAATCTGAAGAAGTTGTTGTTATTTCGCTAGATAAAAAGAAAATAGAAATTATCAAACTGTCTGATGATACTTATGAAATTGTTGGCAGTGATATTTATAAGGTTTATGAAAAAATTCCTGTTATTTCTATTGATAATTTATGAAGATTTAATTACAAATTAAAATCATTAGGTGTATTTGATTTAATTAAAAATTCCGATATTAAAGATGGTGATACTATTAAAATTAAGGATTATGAGTTTATTTGAAACAACGAAGATTTTTAAAAAAATTAATAACTAACATAAAAAATAATATATAATAATAAAGCATTTAGCAAAAATTTCTGTGTGGAGAAGTAGCTCAGCTTGGTAGAGCACTTGACTTGGGCTCAAGCGGTCGCAGGTTCGAATCCTGTCTTCTTCACCATTTATGGGGGGGTAGCTCACCTGGCCAGAGCGCCTGCCTTGCACGCAGGAGGTAGAGGGTTCGAGTCCCTTCCTCTCCACCATTATGGCACTGTAGCTCAGTTGGTTAGAGCGTCCGGTTCATACCCGGAAGGTCAAGAGTTCGACTCTCTTCGGTGCTACCAAATGTAAAACCCAATAGTGAAATTTTAGGACCCATAGCTCAATGGTTAGAGCAACCGGCTCATAACCGGTCGGTTACAGGTTCGAGTCCTGTTGGGTCCACCATGGGCAATTACCCAAGAGGCTGAAGGGAGCAGTCTTGAAAACTGCCAGGGGCTTCACGGCCCGCGGGGGTTCAAATCCCTCATTGCCCGCCATAATATAGCGGAGTAGAGCAGGCGGCAGCTCGTTGGGCTCATAACCCAAAGGTCATTGGTTCGATTCCAATCTCCGCAACCACGGTCCAGTGGTAAAGTGGTTTAATACGCTTCCCTGTCACGGAAGAGATCGCGGGTTCAATTCCCGTCTGGACCGCCATGGCTCTGTAGCTCAGTTGGTAGAGCAACGGACTGAAGCTCCGTGTGTCGCTGGTTCGATTCCTGCCGGAGCCACCATTTCAGAAATGACTTAACACCAAATTGGTGTTTTTTTTTTTTTTTGAACGTTCTAATTTTACATAGCAAAATTTAGATGATTTTTATAATAATTTTTAATAATATGTTTTTGCTATAAAAAAATATTAAAAACTAGGCAATATTATGTTTATAAATTAGTATTAATGTATAATTTTTTAGTTATGACAGCATTAGAAATATCTATTCAGTTTTTTGGAGCATTAGGAGCGATAGCGACAATTCTTTTAGGTGTTCCTCAACTAGTTAGGGTTGTTAAAACCAAAAAAGCTGAAAACATAAATTATTATTCATTTTGAATTTTTTATATTGGAATTATTATTTGGTTAATTTATGGTGTATTTACAGGTGATGAAAACGGTTGATACATTTTTTTAGCAAACTTAATTTGTTCTTTTATATATGCTTTTACAATGTATTTTTTATATCACTATAATAAAGCAATTACCAAAAATCAAAAAAAATTTGCAACGGCAGCTATAGTTTTAGTAGAATTATTTGCAACTTCGATATTCGCTGTATTTATAGTATTAGTATTTCAAAAGATTAATGCTGGTTATTTTTATCCAATTGTTGGGAATAGAATTGCGGTATTTGATAAAGTTACGTCGCTTATTATTGGTTTAATTACGCCTGCGGGAACAACCTTAGCTTTTATGCCTCAATTAATAAAAGGATTAAAAACAAGAAACTTTAAATCAATAAGTCCTTGAATGCTATTTATTTTTATTTTAAATAACTTATGATGAATTATTTTCTTTATTTTGAGTATTGTAGATAAAAATATCAAAGGTGAGGAAGCTGCCTTGAATGGTTTAATCGGGGCTCTTGTATGGCAAATTGTATCATTAATTGTTTATACAGTGCAATTTTCATTTGTTATATCATATGAAGTGAAAATGAAAAAGTGCGAGGTTTTGCATAAAAGAACTATGATGATACAGGACGATGTAATGGAACAAAAATAAGATTCTATATTTTTAGAGGCCTTGACTTGAAATATATCGAAGTCTCTTTTTTATTTTTTTTATAAAAAACCTGTTTTAATTTAATAGTGGACAATACAAAAAAATTAAACAAAGCTTCAAAAACTATTTATTGTTTGTATGCTACTTCTAAAATATGTGCATGATGAACTGGCCAAAAAATAGTTTTTCATTTAAAAAACATATATAATTATTTTAAGATTGAAAGGAAAAAATATGGGTCATAAAATTGGTTGGGTAATATGTTTGATAATAAGCTTCCCAATACTTGTTGTTTCTTCAATAATTGCTTCTATTACATTTAGTAATGAAGCATTATTATCAAATGCTACTACACCGCTTGGAAAACTAGTGTTTAAACTAAACGGCTTTTTGAAACTTGGTGATATAAGAATTATATCTTATGTTGGTATAGCGATAGCTGCGATATTTGGTATATTGTCACTAATATCATTAATAAGATTGATAAAAAAATAATGTGGTAGTGTAGATAATTTTGTGTAAATTTATCTCTGGCTTATTTTTAGTAAGAGATTTGAGAATAGCAACCACACAAATCTAAATTTATTATACAAAAACAACCAAGCAACATTATGTTGTTTGGTTGTTTTAATTATTTATTTTTTTCAAAAATAATTTGTAATCGATTAAAAACAGGCCCCCAATTAGGAACAAACTTTATTTCATTTTCTAACTGATTTTGGGTTGTGAAATAAACTCTTATTAAAGAGCTATCAAAAAGAAATAAGTTTTTTAAAAAAATTGCACAAAATTATTTATGGTAACACTTTTTTGTTTTTTATTAGCTAAAAATTGTCAACAAAAAAGTCTAAAACCTCATAAGAGATTCAAGACTTTCTTATTTTGACCTAATTTTTGTTTATTTCTTTTCTTTTTTGAATCTTATGACGTTTAACTGCATATCAAGTCCCAACACTTGCGCCAGCTAATGCTAGTATTACCACAAGAGGCCCTACAATCGCAGCTACATTTATCTTTGATTTGCCTTCTTTTTTAGATTTTGTTTCTTGCTCAGTAATTGCTTTTTGAATCTTCAATTTAATAATTCTTAATTCTTTTATATTTTGGGCGTTTTCTATCAATTTTTCTAACTCTTTTTTTGTATTTGAATTTGTTAGCTTGTTTAGTTCTTCTTTTGTAGAATTAAGTTCCATATTAAATTCTTGTGTTGCTTTAGCTGCAATATCTTTTATTTTATTAGTATTTTCTTTGTTGTTGCTTAATTCCCTACCTAGTTGTTTTTTTAATTCAGAACCTTCTAGTCTGTCAATAGCATCATTCGCCTCTTTTTTTATTTGGGCATTTTCTTGAAGTATTTTTTCTTGAGTTATTTCTTTTAATAGAATTTTTAGATTCTTTATATTATTTGCATTATTAATTTTTGTTTGATAATCCTTTTTATCTAACAATTTGTTAAACGTATCTAATATTTTTTGCTTTTCTATGTTATAAATTTCTTCTGCTTTTTCTGCTACATTAGTAAGTTTAACAACATCATTTTTTGCATTAGCGAACAACGTTTTAAATTCTTCAAATCTTTCTGAACCTTCAGTTTGATCAACAGCTTTTTGCGCTCTTTTTATTAATTTGTTTAAATCTTGTTCTTTTATTTGATTTAATAGCGCTTCATTTAATTTATTTAATTTTTGAATATTATCAGCTTCTTCTAGCGCTTGTTCGAATCCTGTTTTATCATCTAAACTTTTTAGATTTTTTTCAACTTCATTTCTTTTTAATTTGTATTCAGCATTTATTTTATCCGCTAACTTAGTTAGTTTGATAATATCATCTTGCGCTTCACTATGTTGTTTTTTATATTCTTCATAATTCACTGAACCTTCAATTTTTTTCAGTGCTTTTGTAGCTTCTTCCCTTGCTTTTGTTAAATCTTCTACATTCTTAATTTTTTGTGCCTCTACTATTAATTTTTGTAGATCTTCAATGTTTTTTGCTTTTTTTAATTCTTCAAGTTTTTTAGTTCTTAGGTCTACTGAGTTGATGCTATTTATAAGCAATTTTGTTTTGTTGTTTTCATCAGAAAACAAATTAGTTGATTTATCATTAAGATCATTAAATTGTTCAATAGTAATCCTTTGGTTTTCTATTTGACTTGATAATTTAGTATTAAGTTCATCTTTTTCTTTTTTAATATCAATATTAATTTTAGTATGGTTACGGCCAAAATCTTTTCATTTTTTATCAAAAGCTTCTATTGCAACTTTTCTTTGTTCAATTTGCTGCTCATTTTTTTCTTTTATGGTACTAAATGTTCTCATAAAATCATCATACATGCTAGAACCCTTTGTTTTTTCAATTAATATCATTACATCGTTTTGATATTCCTGTATTTTTTTAGCCATAATATCAGCATAAAGTTCTCTTAAAATTCCTACATTACGTGCTTTATTAATTTTTTCTTTAATATTAGGGTCTTTGTTTCTTAAATCTTCAAATGTCATATCGACTTTTTGTTTTTCACTAAGATAAATATTGTTAGCGGAATTTTTAAGATTTTCCAAAAATTCCATTGTGCTAGAATTCGAAACTAATTTAACTAATGGTTTAATTTTTTCATCGTATTCGATAGAACCGTATGATTTTTGTGCGGAAATTAATGCATCATACATTAACTTATCATGTGAAAATTCTGATTCAACTTCTTTTATGATTTCTTCAATAATACTATCATTCGCTTCTTTTTTAATTTTTTCGAGAATTGGCAATGAATCTTTTAAGGTATTTAAATAAGCAGGATCTGCAGAATTAATGCCACTTTGCACCTTAAATAGATCTTTTATCAAATTTTTAATATTTGAATTTTCTTTGTGTTTAATCAATAAATTAATGGCTTCAAAATGAGCAATAATAGTTTGGACTATATAAATATCACTAATTTTTGATGAAAATTTTCCGGAAGTTACATTTG
Source organism: Mycoplasma sp. 332 (assembly GCF_052378275.1). NCBI lineage: Bacteria > Bacillati > Mycoplasmatota > Mollicutes > Mycoplasmatales > Mycoplasmataceae > Mycoplasma > Mycoplasma sp. 332. Next base: position 449,534 of record NZ_CP198998.1, on the reverse strand, counting down.
ATCTTAAATCATCTGCAACCTTATAAACACTATCAATGTTTAATTTTTTGTATTCATTAAGTAAGAAAACATTATAGTCAAAATTAACATCTGATCATAATTTAATAAAGGTTGCCCAATGTAAAAGGTTATGGTCATAAAAAAAGTATTCATTGTTAAAATTATCAAAAACACCATCAGGAAAAATCTTAAATTCCATTAATTTTTCTTTATATGGAAGTATGTCTAATTTCTCACCTTGAAAATTAATTAATTTTTTTAGTACTCTATATGCAAATAACATTTTGTAATGAGTTTTAAAAGCTTCAGTCTTTCAGTAAATGTTATAACTTTCAACATCATTATAGTCATCATTTGTGGGTATCGATATTGCCTCAGTTGCATAAACGCTAACATTATTGCTAGAATTTTTTTCCTCTTTATCGATATTGTTGGCCATATTGTTTTGAGCACTAATTACTAATGGTGTTGCAGCTATTATAACTGCACTTAACAATGGGCTTAACTTAAACTTCATATTACTCCTTTTAATGAAAAAATTTACTATAAATCAATTTATTATTATGCTATTTTAGGTATAAAATATATCTTATTATTATATTAATAAAAATGCCAGATTAATAGAACAAAAAAATAGTTTTATTTCAAGAAAAAATAGGCAAATTAGTGTTTATAGTTTTTTAATAATCGCTAAATCTAAATAGATAAAAAATTATATAAAATTATTACTTTTTATTTATAAATAATTCATAATTTTTGAACATTGGGTGAAAATAGCATTTTTTGAAACTATTGTTATTTTAGTTGAGTTCTAAGTTTTTTAACACAAAATAAAATTAAAATCTAAGGTTACAAAATAAATTAGAATTCAAAATTAAGAAAAATTTTATACTATTTTTTTAAAAGGGGATTTTTTATCTTTCTCATTGTTTCTTGGATTTGCAATTTTGGTTTTTTCTATACTAGCTTGTTAGTTATTTTTTTAGGATCCTAAGTTGGAGTTTTGTTTTAATTTATTAAATAATTTTAATTCAAAGGATTGCCTTAAAAGGTTCAAAAGAATTAGAAAAAGTATATTTGGGTTTTTCTTAGTTTTTATAATTGCTTTTTACTTTCTTTCATGTTACATTGATTTGTTTTGTTTAATATCTTAAAGATAGAATAGGTTATAACCATTGATAGTTTGGTAACTATAAAAAAACACTAATAAAACTAGTTATTATACAAGGATATGATTGATGTTAATTTTAAAAAGACATATAGTTTCAACTAAATCTAAAAATAAATTCCTTAAATTTTTACTCCATTATTTTTGCTAAATTTCAATCTAGTGTAATGATAGAGCTTTTAAATATTAAAAATATTTAAAACATTAATTCTAAAAAACGAGACTTATATTTGAATTTGAATCTTAGTTATTCATTAAAAAGTAGTTTGGCTGCTTGCAAGTAAGCTCTTAATAGATTACTTCTTCCTAATTCAATACCACCGAAATAACGAATAACAACTAATAATTTATTTTTTAAATTTTTACTATTTAAATAGCTATAAAGAGGAATCCCAGCCACACCTTTTGGTTCATGGTCATCAGTATATCCATTGATAATAACATCATTGTCTTTTATAATATAAGCATAAACAATGTGCTTTGCTTTTTTATGTTCTTTTCAAAGAGATTCAATATTTTTTCTTACATCTTCTTTTGAATTGATATTAAATAAAATGGGGATAAATTTTGATTTTTTGATTTCCAAAAACTTCATGCTATTATTATAACATTTGTTATAATTTAAAAATTATGTTGAAACTTGTTGCAAACTATTCTGAAAGAATTGATAAATATATAGCAAATAATTCTTCAATAACTAGAAATGATATTCAAGAATTAATTAAAGAGGGGGCTGTTTTTGTTAATGGAATTAAAATTAATAAAAATAAATTTGTTATCAAAAACAATGATGAAATAGAAATTGTTAGAGTCATCGATAAACAAATAAAGATTGAGGAACAAGAAATCAGCCTTGACATTGTATATGAAAATGAAGATTATTTGGTTATAAATAAACCTTCGGGTTTAGTAGTTCATCCGGCCCCCGGCCACAGGAATAATACTTTGGTCAACGGCTTAATGTACCACTTTAAAAATAATTTAAGTAATGTTAATGGGCTTTTAAGACTTGGCATAGTTCATAGGATAGATAAAGATACTAGCGGGCTATTAATTATTGCTAAAAATAATTCAACCCACAATTATTTTGCTTCTTTGCTTAAAGAACATAAGATTAACAGGACATATATTGCTATAGTTGATGGAAGAATAGCTAACAAAAAAATGCATATTAATTTGCCCATTGGAAGAGATATAAAAAATCGTCAAAAATTTGCTGTTAGCGATCAAAACTCGAAAAATGCATATACAATGATTGAATGTCTTGAATATTTGAAAATTGATAATAAAGATAAAACATTAGTAAAATGTAATTTAAAGACAGGACGAACTCATCAAATAAGAGTGCATTTAGGATATATTAAGCATCCAGTTTATGGGGACCCTGTTTATAATAAAAGAATTGATTCTTTTAATCAAAGGCTTCACGCTGCACAACTAGATTTTATTGATAATAAGGGAAGAAACATACATCTTGAGGCCCCTATTCCCGAACTAATGCAAAGAGAAATCGAGCAAGGTAGATAAAATTTAGTTATAATTCTAATATATTTTAAAATTAAGTAAACTCATTAAAACCAAAAAGGAGGTGTTTATGAAAAATATTGATATAAATAAATACAACTCAATTGATGAACTTTACAAACACAACAAAAAGGCAATTTTAGTAAAATCAATGTTATTTACAGCATTTTTAGTTGTGATGTTTTTATCATTGATGGCCATATTTATTGAGTATGCAGTTAGAAAACAAGTCTATTTATTGAATTATAAAGAAGCATTTTCAAATGCAAATCCTAGTTATGAGATATCTACCATTAATGCTTCAGTTGAAGATTTGTTTATAAGAAAATTTGCATTTTCTATCGTTGTGGCATTATTCTCTGGAGCTGTATTGATTTGACACATTGTTTCTTTAACACTTTCACTAAAAGAAAAAGATTTCACAAAATATTCGCCTTGGTTACTGACCTTATATAGTATGACTGTTATGATTATATTTATTAATTTATTTTTCTCAGCTGGTGGTATTTTTAGAATTAAACCATGGGATATAAACCAAATTTTAAATCTTATTGTTACAATCATATTTTTAATAGGATATTTCACAATATATTGGCCGTTTTCAAGAATTGTAAAATTATTTAGAATTGTAAGAATCAACAATGAACAAGGTAGAATAAATGAAATTTTTGGGCAAAAGTTTTCACAAACTAACCAACAAACTTATTCTACACAACCTTCTATATTTGATAATAATGAACAAAAAAACAATGATGAGATTATTGACGAAAAAAATAATAAATCATATAGCTCACAATTAGAAACATTAAGCGATGAAAAACTAATAATTATGGCGCAAAAATTAAATATATTTGGTGCTAGCGAATTAAAGCGTAAGCAATTAATTGAAAAAATCAGTGCCATATTTGAAAATAATAATAGTAATAACGAAAAAGCTAATATGAGTAACAATGAAAATAATAAAGAAAATGAATCTGATAATGCCAAAGAAATAAAAGATATTGAGAATAATAATGATTATGATTAATTTTAGGAGGTAAAATGAGTCAGCTGTTTTTACAAGGACAGAATTCAAAGGTTCCCAATAATTTTGAAAGTGTCGGTTCTAATCCTTTTCTAATTTATGGTTTAATATTGACACTTTTGGCAATAGTTAATTTATATTTAATAATTAAGTTTTTTATTAATTTTAAGCGTAGCATTAATAAAACAAAAGCAGTACTAGATGGTTTTTTGTTTAAAAAATATATACAAGGGTTAAATATAAAAAGTACCGCGTTTTATAATATAGTTACAATTTTAGTTATTCTAGCTATCCAAATTATTTTTTCATCTGTATCATTGTCAAAAGTATATTCATATATGGGAACTGCAACCCAGAAATTTAATTCAGGTCTGGTTACAGAAATGAAGTATCTAGAATATAAAGACACCATTGCCTCATATATTCCTTTATTTATAACATTTATTTCTTTTGCTATCGTTCTTTTGATTTCATTTGGTATCGCATTTGTTGTAATTTATTACATAAGTTTTAACTATCCTCAATATAAACATAAGAATGAGGCAGTGTATAATGAAATTATTTCTCTTAAGGAACTAAAAAAACAAGAATTAGCTAAATATCCTGAAAAAATTAATATAGAGTTTGATAAGTTAAAATCTTCTAATCTTTTATTATCTAATGTGTTATTAAGATGAATGAAATTTTATAATAATATGGATCAAATAAAATTCGAGAAACAATATAACTTATTTTTAAATCAATTATTTAAAGTAGAGTATTTTGTAGAAGTCCAAAACGAAATTAAAAGTAATGCTCAAAAAATTTCTGATATTGCGGAATTTGCTACACCAATTCACAATCAAGATTTATCAAAGATTGAGCAGGAAATTATTTGGATGGATAAAATGGACAAAAAAGCTAAAATTCTTAACGAAACTAAGGAATTAGCAGCAATGTCAAAAGCTGAATTTAATAAAAAATATGAGGAATATGTATACACGGCTCGTGCTAATGATCCTTTATATCAAAGCGCCACTAAAAATTCATGATTATTTTATCGTGATAATGAAGTTGAAGATTTATTCTTTAATCCACATTCTAATGTTTCATATTATTATGAAGATTCAAATATTATTTATGAAAAAGAACTTATTGATTTTATGCATGAATATAAACAATTTTTAATTTCAAAATTTTTAGCAACTAAATAATTTGCTTTTGCTATGGCTAAAAAAATAAAATTAGTACTAGGTTTTTTGCCAGTTATTACTATTGCACCCCTTGTTGCTTCATGTAGTCAAAATCTCGAAAAGTTAAAATATAATGTAATTAACTCGCTTAAGAATGATATTATAAATTTATTAGCAAATGTTGATGCATTATTTGGAAGTTCTAAGAATGAAGAAGTTATTAAATTAAAGGATGAAATTAGCAATCTTCTAAGGTCTCTAAAAGAAGAAAAGATAACTCATGAAAATAATATTGACGTTTTTATAAATAAAGCTAAACAAAAATTTAAAAACTTAGTACAGAAATTTGTGGATATGTACAATAATAATACTCGCCTTGTTTCTGAATTTTTTGAAGAACTAAGTAATTTTTCACAATGAACTCTAGATAATTTGATTAATGTTAAATACACGCCCTTGATTTTAAAAATTAAGAAATATTTGCAAGATCATGTATTTAGATATGATTGAAATATTAGCCAAATCACCAAAGAAATAAGCAAACTTAAGGCATTTGAACAACAAATAAAGAAAGAAAAAGAGCAAATTGATATTGTTACCAAGAAATTTTAGTAGCCTAATTATATCTGGCTGCTTTTTTATTAATAAAAAACATAAAAAAGTAAAAACACTGGTTTAGTTGTTGTATAATAATTTAGTATTTTTAAAATAAGAGTTAAAAATATCTGAAAATATGTAAAACAATGTTAAGAAAGGAAAAAAATGCCTACAGTTGCGCAATTAGTTAAACAAGGCCGTAAAGATAAGACAACTAAATCTAAAGCCCCTGCTTTATTAAAGATGTACAACTCTTTACAAAAAAAAGAAAAAGCAATTCCAGCCCCATTTAAACGTGGTGTATGTACTCGGGTTGCTACAATGACTCCTAAGAAACCTAACTCAGCTATTCGTAAATACGCCCGTGTTAGATTATCTAATGGACAAGAAGTTACTGCTTATATTCCTGGTGAAGGGCACAATTTACAAGAACACTCAGTTGTATTAATCCGTGGAGGTAAAGTTAAAGATTTACCTGGGGTTAGATATACTATCATCCGTGGTACTCAAGATGCCGCTGGGGTAAACAATAGAAAACAAGGTCGTTCTCTATATGGAACAAAAAAACCAAAAAGTAATTAATTAGAAAGTTAAATAGAAAGGAAAGAATATGTCAAGAAAGCATAAAGCACCTGTGAGAGATGTCTTAGCAGATCCAGTTTTTAACTCAAAAATTATTACCAAATTAATTAACACAATTATGCTAGATGGTAAAAAATCTGTTGCCGAGAATATTTTATACAGTGCCTTTGAAATTATTAAAAACAAAACTGGTAAAGAACCAATGGAAGTATTCAATTCTGCACTAGAAAATGTAAGTCCACAACTTGAAGTTCGTTCAAGAAGAGTTGGTGGTTCTAATTACCAAGTTCCATGTGAAGTTAGTGCTAAAAGAAAACAAACATTAGCACTAAGATGAATTATTCAATATGCCAGATTAAGAAATGACAAAACAATGGAAGAAAAGTTAGCACATGAAATCATTGATGCAGCAAATAAAATGGGTGGAGCTATCAAAAAGCGTGACGATACCCACAAGATGGCTGAATCAAACAAGGCATTTGCTCACTTTAGATGATAATTACCTATTTTTATTTAAATTATTTATTTTATTAGGAACAAAGTATGTCAAGAGAATATAAATTAGAAGATTATCGTAACATCGGAATTATGGCTCATATTGATGCAGGTAAAACTACAACTACAGAAAGAGTTTTATACCACACAGGAAAAATTCATAAAATCGGTGAAACACATGAAGGTGCTTCACAAATGGATTGAATGGTTCAAGAACAAGAACGTGGTATTACTATTACTTCCGCAGCTACAACTGCATATTGAAAGAATAAAAGATTAAACATTATTGACACCCCTGGACACGTTGATTTTACTATTGAAGTTGAGCGTTCGTTGCGTGTTTTAGATGGTGCTGTAGCTGTTCTAGATGCTCAATCAGGTGTTGAACCTCAAACAGAAACTGTTTGGAGACAAGCAACCAACTATAAAGTTCCAAGAATTGTTTATGTTAACAAAATGGATAAAATGGGTGCTAATTTCAAAGCATCTGTTGAGTCGCTAAGAAAGCTATTAGGTGCTAATGCACATGCTATCCAACTTAATATTGGTGAAGAATCACAATTTAATGGAATTATTGATTTAGTAACCATGAAAGCCTATGAATTTGATGGTGGTGTCGACGAAAATATGAAGGAAATCGAAATTCCTGATTATCTAAAGGACGAAGCAAATTTAATGCGTGCTTCTCTTGCCGAATCACTAGCAGATTTTGATGAAGAAATTACTGAATTAATCCTAACGGAACAAGAAGTTTCGGCTGAATTAATGAAAAAAGCTATTAGAAAGGCTACTTTAACTTCAACATATTTCCCAGTTGTTTGCGGGACTTCGTTTAAGAATAAAGGTGTTAAGTTAATGCTTGATGCTATTGTTGAATATTTACCTTCACCATTGGATATTACCGCAATGAAGGCATACAAAGGTGAACAAGAAATTTCAATTCCTGCTTCTGATAATGAATTTTTCTCAGCATTAGCATTTAAAGTTATGAATGACCCATTTGTTGGTAATTTAACCTTCTTTAGAGTATATAGTGGGGTTATCTCAAAAGGCTCATATGTAATAAATTCAACAAAAGGTGAAAAAGAAAGATTTAGTAGAATTTTATTAATGCATGCTAATTCAAGAACTGATATTGATGAGGTTAGAACTGGTGATATAGGTGCTGCTGTTGGGTTAAAATACACAACAACTGGTGACACACTTATCGATGAAAAACATAAAGAAATTGTTTTGGAAAATATGAATTTTCCTGAGCCAGTTATTTCGCAAGCAATTGAACCTAAAACAAAAGATGCTTCTGAGAAACTTTCATTAGCTCTACAACGTTTAGGAGCAGAAGATCCTACATTTAAATACTATACAGACGAAGAAACTGGGCAAACTATTATTGCTGGTATGGGTGAACTTCATTTAGACATTATTGTTGATAGACTAAAACGTGAGTTTAAGGTTGAAGTAAGTGTTGGGGCTCCACAAGTATCATATCGTGAAACAATTACTAAGTCAGCAGAAGTTGAAGGTATTCATAAGAAGCAATCTGGTGGTAAGGGACAATATGGACACGTGTGAATTAAATACGAACCAAACCCTGATGGTGGATTTGAATTTATTGATAAAATTGTCGGTGGTAAAATCCCTAAAGAGTACATTAAATCGATCGAAAAAGGTCTTAAAGAAAAAATGGAAATTGGTATTCTTGCCGGTTATCCAATGATCGATATTAAGGCAACTTTATTTGATGGTTCCTACCATGAAGTCGATTCATCAGAACTTGCTTATAAAATTGCTGCTTCAAAATCATTGACCAAGGGCCGTGAACAATTGGGGACTGTTTTATTAGAACCAATTATGGATGTTGCTGTTGTTGTGCCAGAAGATTTCTTTGGTGATGTTATGGGAGATATCTCTCGTAGAAGAGGTCAAGTTAGAGATAACGAAACTCGAAATGATGGAGCGCATGTTATTAAAGCATACATTCCATTAAACGAAATGTTTGGATATGCAACTCAATTAAGATCAATGACAACTGGACGTGGTACATATCAAATGTGATTTGATCATTATGAAAAATTACCTCGCAATTTAGCTGACGAAATTATTAAGAAACGTGGCGGAAAAGTTTCGGTTGACGAAGATTAATTTAAATAAATTTTAAAAATAATAAAAAGGTCTAGGGCAAAATTGCCTAGGCATTTTTATTATACTTGTATATTCTTAGTATATTTGCAAATTAACAAGCCTATCTTATTTGCAATATAAAATATGATAGGAATTAAAAATAAAAAAACACCTTAAATTAAGTAGTAAAATCTATTTTTATTATTTTAGACTAACTATTGTTAGTTTGGAGAAAATAGATAGTAGTTAACTTATGCTTATTTTTGTGTATTATTATATAAATTTTAGTATAATGTAGGTTAAATTAAAGGTTCATAAGATTTTTTTATGAATTGAAATTATTTTAAGGAGAAAATATGAAGCTTTTAAAGAGTAAAAAGAATAAGATCGTTTTATTTACCTTAGGATCAACAATATTAGGTTCAGCAATTATAGGTAATGCTATTTTTGCTGCTAACCAAAAGAATAAAAATGGTATAGAATTTAACAATATTTATGGTGAAAACTCTGAAATATTTCACAAAGGTACACCCGATGTAACTAAAGCTGATGTGTCTATAACTGATAAGAATTTAAAAGAAATTCCAAAACCTCCTGTTGTTGTGCCTCCACAACCCAAACCCGAACCAGAACCTATCCCAGTTCCTCCACAACCCAAACCCGAACCAAAACCTGAACCCAAACCACAACCAAAACCCGAACCAAAACCCGAACCAAAAACAAACCCAGTCCCCCTTCCACAACCCAAACCAAAACCTAAACCTATCCCAGTTCCGCCGAAACCTGTTCCGGTTCCACCGAAACCAAAACCAACTCCCAAACCAGCGCCAAAGCCTGCCCCTGCTCCTAAACCTGCCCCTACACCTAGAAGTGAAAGAATTACTATTACAATTAATGGTGTTCAGGTTCTAGCTGAAGTAACACCACCTCCAACTAGACCATTAGACCCTCGTGATGTTGCTGCAGGAATTACTAATAAAAATCCTTATGTAAATGAAATTGTTGGAAATGTTAAAAGTGTTGAAGTAACAGATGAGTTAAGAAAAGCAACTCTTAAAAAACTTATTAATAATAATGCAGATGGACTACAAAACTATTTCCCAAGCCTTATCGATGATGTACTATTTGAACCAAATGAATTGTTTGACCCTGATAGATATATTGAATTAAATAGTCAAGTATGAACTCAATTAATTGATAAATTCAGACGTCTTCTAGATAGCCCTAATGTTGTTAATTTCTTAAAAGAGGATGCAAAAAAAGAATATTTAAAACCTAAACAATTTAAGAGTAAAAATGTTAAATATGCTTGATTAATTAAAAATTTAGATTATTCAAAATTTACAAAATTAGGTAAAGGAGCAGAAGAATATTTAAAACAAGGTTATACTGCTTCTCCTAATAATGCATATATTAATGAAAATGGAGAAATCGACTCATATAGCTATTCACCAGCTCCTGGTTATAACGGCGAGATAGCTAGACGTGAAAGAGATAATCGTGACCGTCGTGCTTTTGGCATTGAGGGATATTTTGGTCGAAATCCAGAACAAATTCAAAATGGTGTATATCCAGGATGAACTAAACAAGATGTTACCCAATCTGAAAAATTTAAAGAATTCAATGTCGGAAATAATGATGGTATAACCATAACTGAATTAACAAGACAAAAACCGCAAGAAGGTAAGTTAAATAAAGGCTACATTGTGGAAATTGATGCTGCTAACTATGATGGTTATGAGAAAACTAAGAATTTAATTGAATCATTAAAGAATAAAGGTATTGAAATTACTTCATATCGTATAAAAAATATGGGTAAAAAAGATCCTAACCAAAAATTCAAAGATATTTTAAGAGCTTTACCTGATAACTTGCCGCAATTAGAACTTTTCTTTGATCATAGAGCAACTAATACATCAGCATTAGTCGAATTAGAAAAGAAAAACATTAAGGAACTAGCGTTATTTACCTTAGGTAATTCTCTACTTGATGATTGATCGATTAACCCATGAGCATTGCGTAATGTTGAGTGAATTAATACTATTGATTACAATGTTAGTTGAGATACAAGACCCGGAGCCGAAATTGCTTCAAGAATTACATTTAACACCTTAGCATTTGAAGAGTCTGATTTACTAAAAAATGAATCGGATCCGCAAAAGAAATATGAAAGAATTAACAATGGTTTAAGAATGGCTTATTACACTAGAAATAATGAAGGGATATTTCAAGGTGGGTTCGGCCCTGGTCTAAATCCAGATACCAATGAAGGTGGAAATAGTTATCCAACAAGAATCGATTTCTCAAGAGCTCCTTCTATCAGATCATTAAAAGGCTTAATTTTTTATGATTACATTAAATCATCAAATAAACCAAGAAAACTAAAAAATGCTAAATTCTTTAGTGATAAAGCCTGATACGAAATTAGTGGTGATGATTTAGATGGTGCACAATTTGACACCGTAATGTCACGCGGTGAACCTGGATTTCCTCCAACTAAAATTGAATTTAGTAATGGTAGTGTTACGCAAAATGTTAGATTGACAACTAAAGAAAATTTGACCAGTTCAGCCTTAACAAATTTAAGCATTTTAATTAATTTATCAGGAATTTCGAGGGAAGTTCAAGTTCCACAGGGGGCAACTGCATTGAAGAGTCAGCTTGAATCTAATGGTTACAAAGTAAGTTTTGCTAGTGATGAAGCATTCAACTAATTTTAGAAAAGTATGTAAGGAATCTTAAAATTATGAAATTAACAAAAAGAAACAAGGCAATTATTACTGCGTTTTTTGGAATGCCGTTACTTTTTTCTCCAACATTTGCATTGATATCATGTCAGGATGACATAACATCACTAAAAGACAACATTAAAAAACAATTAACCGAATTAGAGACATCTTTAAGAGAATTAAAAGATACCCGCAGTGATGCTAAACAATCGAGCGCTTATGCTGAAGGAATAAAAGTTCAAAAAGAAATTAATGATATTCTAACTAATGAAAGCAGTGGCGTATTTGATTTGCGTAAGGCTAAAAATAAGGCAGATCAAGCCATTAATGCCATAAAAAGCGAAATTGCAAATATTAAGGAAAACATTAAGAAAAATCAGTCTAGTGAGACACCGGACAAAAGCATAAAATATTCGGATGATGAATTTAATGATGATTTTAACAAATTAATTGTTAATACAAACATTGAAGATAATTTTGAACTTATTTTTAGTAACTTTTTAACAGGCAATACCAAGTCACAGCTATTTGCTAGTGAGCTGCAAAAGAATGTTTCTAATATAAAAATTAATTTTAAGGATGCAAATCTAAATAATAAAATCAACATATCAATTGAAGGTATTATTTTAGAAGATGACGCTAATACTACCGGAAAAGCTAAATTTAATGTTGTTTTTAAAAATAAAGCAACATTAACAAGAAAAAATCATATATTTGAATTATCAGGTTTAAAAACTTCGCCATTTAATAGTGATTCAAATGGTGATAAACCGAATAACAAAATTAATTCAACTCCAGAAGATAATGAAGTTTCAAAATATATTAGTTTAAGCCAAAAAGAGCGTTTTAAATATGATAATGATAAATACGTTGGTTCGCTAAAACAATATTTGGCTTTTTCTGCTGGTATTGATGATTGAACTAAATTAAGAGAAAATACTAAGGCAACTAGTGAACAAATTAAAAAATATGATGAAAAAGCAAAAACGTTAGGTCAAGATTCTTATGAAAATGCCGCATATAAAGGTTTTAGCTTGCCTTCATATAAAGCAGATGGCGAAGTCGATGGAATTGAACTATTTGAGCCTTCAGAATTAGGAAAACAACCTTCATGAGTTGATACGCTAGGTAAAAATGATCCCTTTAAAACTAATGGCTTAGCAAGAAAAATTGTTAATCAAAAATATCTTGATATAGCCAAACAGACTTTTACAATTGCTTTAACAAGAGCCAATGATTTTAAAGATGAAATAGCAAAAATTGAATTAGCTATTAAACATTGGCAAGATCCTAATAATGAATCAGAATTTAAAAAATTAATTGACAAAAAGGTTGCTGAATTAAAAGAACAAAAAGAAGCTCTAACAAAAGAATTAGATGAAAAAATTGCTAAGAACACTGATGTTAATTTAACTGAAAGTCTTCAAAAAGAAAAAGAAACTGAACTAAAAAAATATGATGACGCTATTGCAGAATATCAAAAAAGAACTACTAAAATTGAAATCCAAAAGCAACGAGAAGCTATTCTTGATTTAGAACTAAAAGCAAAATCAAAAAAACATTTAATTGGCGAAAATGGAACCACTTGAATTCTTGATTACCAACTTGATAGTAATGGTTATCCAACAAAATGATATTTAGGAACTAATTCTCACGTTGCAAGGGCATTAACTGATAATTTGACAAGTTTTTCAATTGCTAAGATAGACAATAAATTACAGGTTGGGCAAAGTTTGCGTATTTCTGAATTAGATGATAATATTACTCGCTTTTCGTTTGAAGATCCTAGTGCAATTAGAAAGGTTTTTGATGGAACTGACTATTTAAGATCTCATCCATCTGATTTCTTATCTGAGCGTCAAAAGAAAAAATATGCTGATGTGGAAGAATTTGTTGATTTTGCTGTTTTAGAAATTGATTTTACTAAGATTAATAAATATTATGCAACTTCAAATGACCAAGATGTAACTCAAAGATATCCAAAAGTCGGTAGTGAACATTTTGCGCAAAATTTAGCAAAAGAAATTACTAATGATTATGCTAATCACGCTGATAAACAAGTTAAATTTAAACAAAAATCATACTTAAGGGATTATTCAAAAATTGATTTTCCTCTAAAATCTACATTACCTAAAGATATAGATTTCTTGTATGCTGTAGGGTGACCTTCATCACGTGAGGATTATTATTTGAAGAAAGACATTGATGATGATCAAATTAAAAGAAAAAACAATAGTTTTAGCTTGTGAATTAATAGCGAATATGAATATTATGATGCAAAAATAACTAATGGCGAAGATGGTACACCTTCTTCATATTCAAAAGAAAAACTTGATCGAGGAAGTTTTCTTTCTTACCAAATTGGTTATCGTTCGTTTATTGATAAACCTGGTGTTTTAGATACATTTATAGCGGCTCCAAAAATTGGCGAAGATTTTTACTATGTTAATGGTAAAAGATATGTAAATATGGGACTAGCTTATATTCCACGTAGATATGCACCGATTGGTGGTTCTTCTGGAACTTCTATTCGAAATCAACATAATGAGCTAGTTTCAATATTTTATGCATCAAATATTTCGGCACGTGTCGGCCTATCGGTTGCTTTTAGATCTGAAGGTTATAACTATGATGGTTTATATGGCAAATATAATCTTCCACAATATGATCTAATTTATGGTGGTGGTAAAGAACAACAAAATTCATATCGTGAAGCGCTAAAAAAATTCTATTCAACCTCGGATTTTAAAACCAACCTATTTAAAAACGGATTGAGTGAAATACCTTCTGAATTTAAATTTAATAATAATTAAGAATTAAGCAAGAATTATTTCTTGCTTTTTATTTTCCTTTTGAGTTTCCCAGTTTTATTATACAAAAATAACAAATCTACCTAAATTTGATGTATATTTGTTATTTTTTAACTATCTTTTAACAACGTTTTTCATATCATCATAAATCGATCAAATGTCTTTTATTGTATTAGAATCCTCTTTTTTGTATTTCATAATTTCTTTTGTTGGGAGAATTTATATCAACCCTCTTTCTAGGCTTTGGAAAAATATCGACCAAATTAGATTCTTTTGACATGACTATATTAAATTAAAATGTTGTTAAAAAAATAAGAAAATAAAAACAACCTATACTATAAATAGTATAAACAGATTATTTGGTTTGAAATTCTGCATTTTTTATGCCAAAACTGGGAAATACAAAAAAATAATTATGAAAATATATGAGTATTTTAAATATAAATTTAACACTATTTCTTAAAAATAATACAATAAAGATATGAAGAAACAAAAAAGGAGAATATGTGAAAAATAAATTATTTAGTTTTTCTTTAGCTACGATAGCTAGCGTTATACCATTTACAATTAATGCCATATGAGGATACAAAATATATTGAGGAAAAGAAAGAAAGACAATATAAAGAAAAATTATCTTCATACTGTTTATATGATTTTATAAAATTAACTGGAAAAAAAGACACAAAAGTAAAATTTGTAAGTAGAAATTATCTAGATCCGTAAACAAATAAATATTCATATATAGTAGGATATGAGAAAGGTGGTTTTTCAATATTTGATCAAGAAAAAGAAAAAATAATAGAGGTTAATCCAAATTGAAACATATCTAATTTAAGTTCAGAAATCATGTCTAATGATAATTTGGTATATTACAGAGAAACCATCGGAGATATATCAATATTAAATAAAAATGATCGAGATAAATTAATGATAGGGGATCATAGAAGACCAAAAAAGAAGACTAATAACGAGAGCATAAATGAAGATTGAAAAAATAAAAAAGATAGCAAAAAGAGTAAAGTAAATTTCAATAATTTCAAATACCTTAATTTATTAGAACTGCAAAATGCAAAAAAATCGGAATATTCTAATCTTGGAATAAGAGATAAGTTGAATGGCTTTTTATATGCCGATAACGAAATAAATCATTCTTGAATTTTTAAAACAGAACCAAGAAAAACATTTGGAGAAAACGACACTTTTAATTATATATATGAAGAATGAGAAGGAATATGTGCATATATTATACTGTGAATCAAATGATGCTATACAATCATCATTTTTTAGGTTCTAATTACATGACGATAACAGAAAGCGATAAATATATAAACAAAAAAGAAGACTTTCATATTGATATAACTACATTAGGACCAGAAGAATGAAGCCCAAGACATAGAAAATCTCCATCAATAAAACTAAAAGAAGCAATGGGAAGTTATTTACCAGAAATTAAGAAACAATATCTATACGAAAATAAGTTTTCACCTGAATTGGAAAATATTTATATGATAGATATGTTAAAAAAACATGTAACTGGTGACGAAATGACAGAGTCACTTAAATTATGAGGATTTATAAAATAATGAAAAAAAATAAATGAATAAAAATAATAACTATCGTTCCATTTTTAAGTACTGTTTTATTATCTACAAGTTGTATAATTCACAAAATTGAAGATAATGAACAACATGAAGACATTATAAAACCAGGTGGGATTTATAAAGCTGAATACTCTCATAATCCGCTTTTATATTCAAAACTTCGCAATAAAGATAAAGGCGAGGTAATTAAAAGACCTTTTAGAAAAATAACTTTTAAAACAGAAAATAAATATCAAGAATTAATAGATTTTGTTAATGAAAATAAAGTTAAAAACTATTATATGCTTGCTATAAATGTGAAATTGGAAAATAATGATACGACCAATAAAGAAGGATACGAAAAAGAATTCAAAATTTGGCTTACAAAAGCTAAAGAAATTACATTTTTGTACTTTCCTCATTCTGTAAAATTGCTAATTCCAGATCAATTTAATAATACAAGTGATTATTTTGCATCTCCTCTCAAAAAAAATGAAGAATTTATAATACCGATTTCAAATGCAAGAACTATCAATGATGAAATGAAATTTAGAAATCCATTATATTTCGATACATGACAACCAGGAGAAGGGAAATGCCCCCTTTTAAAGATTTTAAGAAAAAATAAAATTAAGTATAGTGCAGATAAAACTTTGGATGTTATTGATGGATTCACAATATGAGTTAATCATTATCATGAAGAGGCCGAAGCATCTATTGTTTTTGAAAGATATTATCCTGAAATGGATAATAAAAGCGATGACGAATATATAAAAAAATACGAAATCGATGTAAGAAAATTAACTCATAAGAATAAACTTTTTACACTTGATTATTAATATTAAACCCAGCTACGTTCTGGGTTATATTTTTTATTTTGTTAATTCTTATTTAAATTGCAACAT
This sequence comes from Mycoplasma sp. 332, assembly GCF_052378275.1. Classification (NCBI taxonomy): domain Bacteria; kingdom Bacillati; phylum Mycoplasmatota; class Mollicutes; order Mycoplasmatales; family Mycoplasmataceae; genus Mycoplasma; species Mycoplasma sp. 332. The sequence goes on along the minus strand of NZ_CP198998.1, from coordinate 432,827 downwards.
TTTTATAGTTTAAAAATGTTTATTAAACTTATGATTTTAAATTTATTTTTTAAGACCTAAAAATTCAAACCAGTAATCAGGAAAATTAGCAAAGTGATAATATAGCTATATTTTGAGCTCATAAGTTTTTGAAATATTTTTCTTTTTACGTCGTTTTACTGCTGAATATATTCCTCAAATGACAAAGCCAATCAACATTACACCTAGATAACTAGGTGCTAAAAATATAGTTCCTTTTGTGTATTCATCACCTACAATTGGAGGGATAAAATTAACTACTAATATAAAAATTATTAAAATAATAGACAAAATAAATATTGTAGTTTCTCATCAAGTAAGCCTAAATGTTCTATGTTTGAATGCAATAACTAAAATCGAAATTATTACTAAAAGATACTGCATTAAAAAAACCACGTTACCAGCATTAAGGATAAAACTAAATTGATCTTTTATGCCTAATGCATATGGTATTGCTGTAAAAATAATCATTGATATAACACTAAAACCTGTTGCAAATAATAATGCGTTTCTATATTCGCCATGTTTGTTTTTCTTGCCTAGTTTTGAAGGTAAGAATCCATCATGAGCTAAAGGAGCAACAATTCTTGAATAGTATATGTTTGCCGAAAGAGTGCTTGAAATTCTATTGAATAGTGTGCCTATCATAAAAATTATAAGCCCAGCTAAACCTCATAACGATTGAAAGAATTTTGAAAATGAAGTGGATTCACCAATAAATCCTTTTTGCAGTCCTAACAGTAAGAGATATAAAGTAAAGTAAATTGCAAGTACAGCAGCAAAAATTAGTAATAATATCTTTTTAAAGCGTTTTGTTTCTACGTTAGCGCTTATTCCTGCAAGACCTTCTGCACCACCAAATGCATAAATAAAATTCAATACATTTATAGTAATTATTGAGACTGAAACTTTGCTATTTGTCAAGATGTTATTAGCAAAATCGAGTGAACTAAAGGATAAATAAATACCTAAAGACACACCTAATATTATCGTTATTCATTTTACTGATGCGGAAAATAAAATAAATCATTTAGATGTCTTTATTCCAAACGTTGCAATTAATGTCAAAGAAAGAAAGAATACAAGAGAAACAATTTGATAGATTAATTGATGTGATTTATCAAATTCTGATAGCAATGTTGAAAAAAATAAAATGGTCGTGGCTGAAAAAAGCGGTATCTGTGAGAATTGATTCCAGCCATTAAAAAAGACTCAAAATTTATTTGCTGAAGCCTTTTTGGCATAAACATATGAACCGCCGGCCTCATTACCAAATGCTTGAGCTCCACGCGCAAATGCTAAAATAACACTAAAACTGATGAATGATGTTAGCGCAAAAACTAACATACCTCATATACCCTGAGCAATTATTCCTGTGATTGTTGTTATAAAACCAAAACCAACTATAAAATTAATACCATATAAGAAAAAACTTTTTTCACTAAATTTATTTTTCATTTTAAATACCTAATGCTCCTAATTATATACATTATTTGTTAAATATAAAACGAAAAAGTGCATCTTCACTAAATTTTATTAGAATAATTTTATGTAAAAAAAATGCAAAAGCATTCCTAAAAAAACGCGAATTTTTAATATCTAAGGATTTGAGAGTTGCATATATCTAATTGCTTTTTGTTTGCATGGATAACTAATCTAACATACAATTTCGTTCATTAAACTTTTAATTATTCTGAAAGAAATTTTGAGCTGCATTAGCCGACATCAGAAATGGAAATTGCTTAATATTATGCCGAACAACGTTATTAATTTTGTCCATCATGGATCAGGTTTCATCATTGCTGTATCAGTCAAATAATTTTTTCTTTTAGAATATAAGTTTATGTATATTCTCAATCTAACCCTTTTGAGATGAAGCAAATGCATTTGTGTTAAAAATTTGTTTGATACTCTTTATCTTGTCCAACATATAGCTTTCAGATCTGTTATCTATTCATAAAATGTTAATCTTAAAGTTAAATCTAGCAGCCAATTTTTTGATAGCTCTTTTTATTGCTCTAGCATTGAGTCTTGATATGATTGCATAAGATTTTTTGTTAAGCGATTTATCAAAGTTAATATGACTTTCTTTGATTTTATATTTCTATAGATTATATCCATTTCATAGTCATTCAAAGTTAATCAATCATTAATTTCTTTAGGTTGTTCATGCATTATTTTGCCAGCAATTTTTTCTTAGGTTTATGGCACTTAGATTTTGACCTAAATGATTTCCTATAGACTTATAAGTAAGTAAAATATCATATGGGATAATAAACTCATTTCTTTTTTTGAATTTGTATAGTGTTGAGGATGCGTAATAAAAGCATCTTTGTTAGATATTTTCTTAAATAAAGAGTTGAAAAATGAGTTTTATTCTTGATCTAGACAAAATCGAAGAAGATGAAAAATTTGATGGTTACTTTGTTTATGAAACATCAAGAAAAGATCTTAAACTTGAAGAAATTGTTTTAGTTTATCGCAAACAATATCAAATTGAAGAAAACCTCAAAACATTGAAATAATCACTAAAAATCTGACCGATATTTATCCGAACTGAAAAACATATTCGAGGGCATTTTTTACTAAATTTCATTGCATTAATTGTTTTATTTTACAATATTTGAAATTAATGAATTCTATCATCAACAAGGTTTTATTGAAAAATAACCAATACTAAGTTAATTGATTTTTTTAAAAGACTGTAATAAGTTAACTAAGTTAAGAAACGCGAAAATAATTGAAGAAAGATTTATTAACCCCGCTATTAATAAGAGCAATGAAGAAACTTATAATGAAATTTTAGAAATTGTAAAAAATTGTATATAAAAAAAAACAAAAAGTGTGTTTTGCTTGAAAATAATGGTCAATTTTACACTTTTTATTTTTGCTCAAAAACTTAAGAAAATCTGAAAAATGAAAAAATGAAATTTTTTCACATTTGAGTTTTCCATTCCCCCCTTAATACTTTATGTATTAAGGTTTATTTTAATTTTTGTTTTATTCTAGATTTGCATCATTACCACTAACATGTATTACTTCTCTAATAATAGTGGCCTCTTACTGAGTGTTGATTTGCGGATTTTGTATTGTTTGATTGTTTTTTTGTAACAATTGTCCACATAAACTACAATAATTTCCATTATTTATATAAATTTTTGCTTTATTAAAATTTGTTTGTTCAGTCATAGCAATAATTAAACCTATTAATCCTAAAAGTGGAAGAAATAACCCGATTATCATTAATATTCTAGCTGCTGATAAACCTGTTTTAACCATAGCTATAAAATAAAATACTAAACCTATAATATTTAATATCAACGCTGGTCCCAAAGGTAAAAAAGGTAAAATAACAAATATTTCTTCAAATATTTCTTCATTAGAATTAGATTTTATGTTAACTAAAGCTAAAAACAAAAACATAACTAAGGCTATTGTTAAAAAAAGCGCGCCAAAAATATATATTATAAAAGATGTAATTGCTGCATTTTTACCTGTCATAATAAAATCCTTGTATTTTGTAAAAAAGTTTCCATTCCAATTTTTTTTGTTTGCTACAAATAGATTGAAAAAACGGAAGAGTCAAACACCAAAAAACGCTTGACTTTTGTTTTGACTCCTATTAAAATATAAATAATCAAAATAGAAAATGAGTCAAAATATATTGTATATTATAAATACACATTAAATAATGGAAAATTATGATAATGATATTAAATTTTTATTTTTTCTATGATATAATGCTTTTGCAATATATGAAGACAGTAACGGCAAACGCTTAATAAGTTACCGAGTATGCTTGACTATTGATATTGCAAAAACATAATTTAAAATAGGAGGAGAAATGAGCGCATTAAGGGATGCTAAGGTCTTAGTGGTTGATGAAATTTCTAAAAACCTAAATCAGTCTAAGGCTTTATATGTTGCTATGTATAAAACTTTAGATGTTAGTTCGTTGCAAGCAATTCGTAGAGAATTGGCTAAGTATGGCGTTTTAATAAAAGTTTATAAAAATCGTTTAGTTAAACAAGCCTTATTATCAACAGAACACAAAACATTAAATGATTATCTTGTTGGCCAAAATATATTTATTTTTGCTAATGAAGATGACTTAATCACACTAAAAGCATTAGCTAAATTCAAAAAAGAATACCCTGCCTTACAATTGGTCGCTGGTATTTATGAAAACAAAGTTGTTGATGCAAAAAATCTTGAAGAAATTTCAAAACTTCCTTCATATGAAGAATCACTTATGATTCTTGGAAACTCATTGCTTGCACCAATTAGAAATCTTGCAATTGGTCTAAATGAGTTAGTTAAACAAAAGGAAATGTAAAACTTAATAATCAAAATATAAAATAAAATTTTAAGGAGAAAAATATGGCTAAATTAACAAAAGAAGAATTCGTTTCAGCATTGAAAGAAATGAATATTAAAGAAGTTATGGAACTTGTAGAAGGACTAAAAGAAGAATTTGGAATTGATCCTAGTGCTGTTGTTGCTGCCGCTGCTCCAGCTTCTGCTGAAGTTGTTGAAGAAAAAACAACATTTAATGTTACATTAAAATCAGACGGTGGAAATAAACTTGCTGTTATTAAGGCAGTTAAGGATTTACTAGGTTTAGGTTTAATGGATGCTAAGAAATTGGTTGAGTCAGCACCTGCCTTATTAAAAGAAAATGTTAAGAAGGAAGAAGCAGAAGAATTAAAGGCTAAATTAGCTGAAGTTAAGGCTGAAGTAGTTTTAGACTAATAAAGATAACATAAAAAACTGGCTTAAAAAGCCGTTTTTGTGTTTTTTATATAATAATAATATGCGCATACATGCGTATGTGTAAACTGTTGTAAATACTTTGAGTATATTTTAGTAAATTTAAACAAAAAATGAGGTTAGATATGAACAAAAAACCAGAATATGTTTTAAGAAAATTTGGACCGGTTACCGAACGTAGAGATTATTCAATTAGTCAAAAGAAATTCGATACTCCTGATTTCTTAAAAATGCAAAGAGACTCTGTTGAACAATTTTTAACCAAAGGTGTTGAAGAAGAATTGAGAAACATATATCCAATTGAATCACGCGGAAAAGTAAGGATTGAGTATATTGAAAATTCTGCTACTTTTGAATATCCTAATAAAACTGAATTTGAGTGTATTAAAGAGGCAAAACAAAAAGGTTCTTCATATCAAGGTAAGTTAAAGGCTAAATTAAAGCAAGTTAATGAAGAAACAGGTGAAGTTACACCTGCTGAAGTTGTTTTTGCTGAAATTCCTATTATGACATATGGAGGCTCATTTGTCATTAATGGTTCAGAAAAGGTTATTGTCTCTCAATTGATTCGTTCAACTGGTGCTTACTTTGGAGTTAATGTAAGAAATAAACAGGCTAATGACTTGTTTAATAAAGTTGAAATTATTCCTCAAGTCGGTTCATGAGTTGAAATATACCACAAAACTACTTCATCTAACCCGGACACCGTTAAGGTGCATATCGATAAAAATAAATCATTCTTATTATCTACCTTTTTGAAAGCACTTGGTTTTACTGAAAAAGGTATTAAGAAAATGTTTGGTGATATTCCAGAATTAAATGAAACTTTACGAAAAGATAAAACATTAGGTAATACTGATGAGGAAATTACAAGGGATGCCCAGGAAACAATATATCGCTTAATTAGAAAGGGTGATAGAATGACCGCCGAATCGGCCCGTAATTTAATTCCATCAACTATTTTTAATGAAAAAAGATACAGTTTAACTGAAACTGGTCGTTTTACTTTGAACCGTAAGTTAAATATCGCCGAAAGATTAGTAAACACCTATTTAGCTGAGCATATCATTAATATGGATGGCGAAGTTAAGTATGAAAAAGGTTTGTTAATTACTTGAGAAATAGCAAGAAAGATTGCGGAGGAATTTAGATTAGGCATTCTTCCTTTGTGAAAATTGCCTGATGTTGATCCTTCAGTATATGGTAATCAATTGGATATGCCTGGAAATGAAAAACTTGCTTTGCGTTTATCTGTTCCGAGGGTATGAGTTTATCCGACAGAAAATGACATGATAAATGACATTAATAAAGTTCAAGTGCTAGGTAATGATCCTAATTCAACTGAAAACTTTTTACTAATTCCTGATTTAATTGCAACAATATCATACTATTTTAATTTATTGTTTAATATTGGTGTTGATGACGATCCTGACTCATTAGTAAATAAAAGAATTGTTACTATTGGTGAGCTTTTGCAAAATCAATTTAGAATCGGTCTAATTAAATTAGAAAAAAATACTCGTGAAAGAATTTCAACCAAGGAAACATCAAAGATTACGCCAAAGAATGTAACAAATAATAAACCAATATTTAACCAGTTTAAATCATTTTTCAATACATCAAAACTTTCGCAATTTATGGACCAATGTAATCCGTTAGCTGAAATTTCGAACAAACGTCGTATTACCTCGCTGGGGCCAAGAGGTCTAAACCGTGATACCGCTCAATTTGAGGTTCGTGATGTTCACCCTACCCATTATGGAAGAATTTGCCCAATCGAAACTCCTGAAGGGCCGAATATTGGACTTATTCTTAATCTTGCATCATTCGCAGACATTGATAAATACGGATTTATTAAATCGCCATATTTTAAGGTTGAAAACAAAAAGGTAGATTTTTCAAGTCCGCACTATTTAACAGCCATCGAAGAAGCTGGGTATACATTTGCGCAATCAACCGTCAATATTGAAAATGATATAATTGTGGATAAAATGGTAATGGTTCGTCGTGATAATGAATATCTTGAAGTCCCAGCTAATGAAGTTAATTTTGTTGGGGTTTCAAACCGTCAAATGACCTCGATCGCTGCTTCTGCTATTCCCTTTTTAGAAAATGATGACGCTAACCGGGCATTAATGGGTTCTAATATGCAACGTCAAGCTGTACCTGTATTATTCCCTGAAGCTCCATTAGTTGCAACTGGTGTTGAAGCTGATATTGCTAAATATTCCTCAACAAACATTATTGCTAAATATGATGGTGTGGTATCTTATGTTGATGCTAACGTTATTATCATTAAGAGAGATGAAAGCAATAAGAAAGATGAATACCATTTAAGAACTTTCGAGAGATCTAATCAAGGTACCTTAATTCATCAGGTTCCATTAGTTAAGGTAGGTCAAAGTGTTAAAACTGGAGATTTACTGGTTGACGGTCCATCAATGAAAAATGGTGAAATGGCATTAGGCAAGAATGTTTTGGTCGGTTTCACAACATGACATGGTTTTAATTATGAGGATGCTGTTGTTTTATCAGAAAGACTAGTTAAGGATGATGTCTATACTTCGATTCACATTGAAGAACAAACTATTCAATTTAGACATTCAAAAGCCGGTGAAGATATTTTAACAACTGATATTCCTAATGTTTCAAACCACTCAAAGCGTTTCTTAGATGATAATGGTATCGTTAGAGTTGGTTCTGAAGTTTCTGCAGGTGATATTTTGGTTGGTAGAACATCGCCAAAAGGTGAAGAAAACCCAACTCCTGAGGAAAAACTGATGGGAGCTATCTTTGGACAAAAGACTGCTTCAAAAAAGGATACATCACTAAAAGTTAAACATGGTCATAATGGTACAGTTGTTGCTGTTGATGTTTTAAGTCGTGAATTTGGTGATGTTCTAGAAGACGGTATTGAAAAGATTGTTAAAGTCTCAATTGCCCAAAAGAGAAAAATTAAAGTTGGGGACAAGATGGCAGGTCGTCACGGTAATAAAGGCGTTGTTTCCGTTGTTTTACCAGTTGAGGAAATGCCTTATTTAGAAGATGGTACTCCACTGGATATTGTTCTTAACCCTCAAGGTGTTCCATCACGGATGAATATTGGACAAGTTTTAGAATTGCACCTTGGCTTAGCTGCGCAAAAATTAAATACAAAATTTGTTACTCCAACATTTGATGGAATTACTCATAATCAAATTAAAGAAATTCTTGAAGAAGCAAAAATTAATCCATCAGGTAAATCTGTTGTGTATGATGGTCGCACTGGTGAACCATTTGATCAACCAATATCGGTTGGGATAATGTACTATTTAAAACTATATCATATGGTTGATGATAAAATGCATGCTCGTTCAGTTGGACCATATTCATTAATTACGCAACAACCGCTTGGTGGTAAGTCGCAAAATGGTGGGCAAAGATTTGGGGAAATGGAAACATGAGCCATCGAATCATATGGTGCAGCAAATTTATTACAAGAACTATTAACATATAAGTCAGATAATATTAATGGACGTAATCAGCTTTATAACTCGCTTGCAAGAAAAACAAAGTTGCCAAAGCCAGGTATGCCTGAGTCGTTTAATGTTTTGGCATATGAACTAAGAGGTTTGTGCATCAAACTTGAAACTCATGATGATTCACGAGAAGAAAATGAGCTTGAATATGAAAGAATTGATACTAAATATCAACAAGATTGAGATGGGGGAGCAGAATAATGAAAAACAATGCAAAATTCGATTTATTAGATGAATCAAAAATTAGAAAAATTTCTTTATCATTAGCTACTCCTGAGGATGTTGAATCTTGATCGCATGGGGAAGTTACAAAACCAGAAACTATCAACTATAAATCATATAAACCTGAACGTGGTGGTTTGTTTGATGAAATTATTTTTGGACCAATGATAGATTATCGTTGTCCTACTTGTGGTTATAAATATAAGAAAATAAATGAAGGTTCATATTGTACAAGAACTGATTTGTGTCGTAAAGAAAATGTTCAAATCTTGCCTAAAATAGCACGTAGAAATCATATGGGGCATATTAAGTTAAATAGCCCTGTTGTTCATTTTTGGTTTTTTAAGGTTGACCATTCAATTATTTATAAATTATTAGGTTTAAGAATTTCGAGTCAAAATTCATCTGAAACAGTTAGAAGAGAGGAACTTGAAAATCTTATTTATTATAAAAATCATATTGTTGTAGAAGATGGTGGACTTAAATCATTACCTAAAAACTTAATAATCGAAATCAATGATGCTGCTGTTATATATAAAGAAGCATTGGATGAATTATTAACACGTTTTGATCCAAAAAATCCAGACCATAAAGAAGCTTATGATGAAATTTCAGAAACAATTGAGCAATTGGTTGAAAAAGCTACTTCAAAAATTGGTCAAGAATATGGAATTGACTTTTATGAATTAAATGATATCATCCAACATTACTCAGACGCAAAAATTATGACTGGGGCAAGAGCTATTGAGTATCTATTGAAGAATTTAGATCTAGTCGCTGAAAAAGCTTATGTAACAGAGCAAATTAATCAACTCAATTTACAAGAATCTAAAAATCCCGAAAAGTTTGCAACTACTACTAAACAAAATAGGGAAAAATTATATAAAAGATTGCAAGTTATTAACGCTTTTATTGAATCAAAACAATCGCCAACAAATATGCTAATTTACAATTTACCAGTTATTCCAGCTGATCTTAGACCATTAATTCAATTGGATGGTGGTAGACACTCAACAAGTGATATAAATGAGCTATATCGTAGAGTTATTATTAGAAATAATCGTTTACAAGAATGACAAGAAAAAGATGCTCCTGAACTCGTAACGCAAAACGAATTACGTATGGTTCAAGAAGCCGTCGATGCTTTAATTGATAATCAAAGAAGAACCCCTAACCCTGTTTTATCAAAGGACAATCGTCCATTTAAATCTATTTCAGATGCACTAACAGGTAAAAAAGGACGTTTTAGACAGAATTTACTTGGAAAACGTGTAGACTATTCTGGTCGTTCTGTTATTGTTGTTGGGCCAAATTTAAAGATGCATCAATGTGGTATTCCAAGAGAGATGGCTGCAAAATTATTTGAGCCATGAATTATTGCTCGTTTAATTGATCAACAGGTTGCAACAACTGTTAAAAATGCTAAGAAAATAATTGAAGATCAAAATCCAATTATTTGACCTCATGTTGCTGAAGCAATTAAAGGAAAATTAGTACTTCTTAACCGTGCTCCTACGCTTCACCGTTTGTCTATTCAAGCATTTGAACCGGTTTTAGTTAGAGGAAAGGCTATAAGATTACACCCTTTAGTATGTACCCCTTTTAATGCCGATTTTGATGGTGACCAAATGGCTGTTCATGTGCCTATTTCGGAACAATCATTATTGGAAAGTCGTGAATTGATGCTTGCCAATAAAAATATTCTAGGCCCTAAGGATGGAGAACCTATTATTAATCCTTCACAAGATATGATTTTGGGTTTATATTATTTAACAATTGAACAAAAAGATGCTAAGGGCGAAGGAAGAGTCTTTGACAATTATGATCACATGATAAGGAACCTTGAAGCTAAAAAAGTTTCTTTACATGCAAGGGTAGCATTACCTGCTGAAGAGGTAAAGAACTCCAAAATATTTAATAAAAATACAATTAATCAACAACTTTATGTTATTTCAACAGTTGGTAAATTTATTTTTAATAATGTGTTTCCAAAAGATTTTCCTTTTATCTTTGATAATAAAGTAATAAAGGCAATTAATTTAGAGGAATATAAGAATGAGTTTAATAAAACATATGTAGTTAAAGCTGGTATAAATATTCCTGAATATATTAAGACCTTACCATTGCTAGATGCCTTTAATAAAAAGAATATTGCCAAGATTATTCGTTACATGTTTGATAACTATGTTGCAACAATAAGCATAGCGGAAGTTGCTAGCGTTATTGATAAAATTAATGATTTGCAAGATTCAGATATTGTTTTAGAATTTCTAAAATTAAAAACCTACAAGGGCCAAAATCTTGAAAGAGAACATGCAGATTTATTGACTGAATTTGTTTTAGAAGAAAAACAAAAATTAAATTTAGAAAATGAAGAGAGATACCGCGGACAAATTCATATTCCATTAAGTGCTAAAGAGAAAGCCAAATTGTTAGACAAGGTTTGATTTAAATATACAAATATTGTTGCTTCTATTCTGGATGATATTAAGCAACTTGGCTTTGATTATTCAACTACTTCAGGTATTTCTATTTCCTTCTCGGATATTTTAGAAACTGAAAAGAAAAAAGAATATATCGCTGAAGGTGATGAATATATTGCTAAATTAAAAAATTATTACAAATTAGGTTATATAACTGATGATGATAGATACTCGTTAACTATTAAAAAATGAGCTGAAATCAAAGATAAAATCCAACAAGAATTGCAAACAATCATTAAAGAAAATCCACAAAACCCAGTTATCACTATGATTAACTCAGGTGCTCGTGGAAACATTTCGAACTATGTTCAATTAGCTGGTATGCGTGGACTGATGGCTAACAATACAAAAACCACTAAAGCTGATGCTAAAAATGATAGGGTTGTTCGTTCGACCGTTGAAGTTCCCGTTAAATCATCATTTATCGAGGGCCTAACCGCATTTGAATTCTATTCGTCAACCCATGGTGCTAGAAAAGGTCTTACTGATACTGCACTTAATACTGCTAAATCAGGTTATTTAACAAGAAGATTGGTTGATGTTGCTCAAAATATTGTGGTTAGAGAAGAAAATTGTGGTTCGGAATATGGATTTTTAGCTAGAAATATCATTGATACTAAAACAAAACAAATTATTGTATCTCTAAAAGAAAGAATAATTGGTCGATTTTCAAATAAGCCAATTTATGATAAAGAAGGTAATTTGATTTGTAGCCGAAACATCCTAATTACTAATAAGATAGCACAAAAAATTATTGATGCTGGTATTGAAGAAGTTGAAATTAGATCGATCCTTGGATGTAATACCCGTAATGGTGTATGTAAAATGTGTTTTGGTAAGGACTTAGCAACAAACCGTGTTGTTAATATTGGAGAAGCAGTAGGTATCATAGCTGCTCAATCAATCGGTGAACCTGGTACACAGCTAACTATGCGTACATTCCATACTGGTGGGGTTGCTGGTGTTGAAGATATTACTGGTGGTTTTACTAGATTAATTGAATTAATTGATGCTCATGAACAACCATGAGGTAGACCAGCAACAATTTCGCCATATCAAGGTATTGTAGTTGATATTGAAAAACTTGAAAAATCTGATAACGATTATGTTGTTTATATCGAAATTCTGAATAATAAAAATCAAATTGAAACTAGATCTATTTTAGTTAATACTAATAAGAAATTAAGAGTTTCTATTGGTGATGATGTTAAAGTCGGCCAAAAGCTTTCAGAAGGCCCAATTATTCTAAAAGAGTTATTAGCACTAACTGATGTTAGAACAGTTCAAAATTACTTACTAAAAGAAATTCAAAGAATTTATCGCATTCAAGGTATTGCTATTAGTGATAAATATATTGAAATTATTATTAGACAAATGATGTCTAAAATTGTTATTAGTGATCCCGGAGATTCAAAATTCTTTGCTGGTGCTATTGTTGATATCTTTGATTATCAAGAAGAAAATTCGTTATTATTATCTCAAAACAAAATTCCAGCATATGGAAGTGTTGTTATTAAAGGTGCTAAACAAGTTCCGCTGTTGTCTGATTCGTTTTTGGCTGCCGCTTCATATCAAGAAACTTCGAAAATTCTTGTTAATGCTGCCATTTCTTCTAGAACAGATAATTTAAGTGGTCTAAAAGAAAATATTATTGTTGGAAAGAAAATCCCTTCAGGAACTGCACTATATTCATTTGAAGAACATTCTAAATACGATATTAAACCATCGATTAAATACTTTACAAATTTTGATGAAAATGAAGAACAAGACGATATTGAATTAGGCGATGAAAATATGATTGATTTAGATACTTTGACACAAGAATATGATGAAGAAGGTCTTAGTGATAAAGGCTTTGTTAATGACTTTGCTGATGATTTTTATGACAATGAAGATTTTGAGACTGATGATAATGAATCAGAAGAATTTGATGATAATAAAATAGATTACGAATAATTAATTAGAATAAGGACAAGGAATAATTTCCTTGTTTTTTTATTTTGCCGAAATATACGCAAATTTGTGGTAAAATAATCAAGTTACTTATAGAGTAACCATTCTAAACAGGTTTTTAAACTTTTTAAAAGTACCTCAAAGATGTGACAAAATATAAGGAGATTTTAAATGTTTGCAATTATCGAAACAGGTGGTAAACAATTAATCGTTAAAAAAGGCGATTCTATTTATATCGAAAAAATCGATGGAAATGCAGGGGACAAGGTTGTTTTTGATAAAGTTTTAGCAGTCGAAAATAAAATTGGAACTCCATATTTAGAAGCTGCTTCTGTTTTAGGTATCATTGAAAAACAAGGGAAAGCAAAGAAAATTGTTGTTTATAGACACAATGCTAAATCAACTCATAAACGTAAATTAGGTCACCGTCAACCTTATACAAAAGTTCAAATTGCAGAAATTAAGGAGAAATAAGACATGGCACATACGAAATCTGGTGGAACAACCTCGAATAGTAGAGACTCGGCTGGTAGAAGATTAGGCGTTAAGGCTACTGATGGACAATTTGTAACAGCCGGAAGCATTATTTATAGACAAAGAGGAACAAAAATCTTTCCTGGCAATAACGTAGGCAAAGGAAAAGATGATACATTATTTGCTTTAATAGATGGTATTGTAAAATTCGAAAATAGAATTAATAGAAAATTTGCTTCAGTATATCCTATTGTAGAAAAATAATGGCTTTGCTATTATTTTTTTATTATCAATTCCTAAATTATTAGGAAATTATGGTTATAATAATGTTGTTTTATTATTTAACTTATTTTAAGGAGAAAAATGCCTGAAAAAAAATCTATATTAATAGATGGAAATAAAGATAGAATTTTGTTCTGGTTTGAAGATCAAAAAAATCAAAATGAAATTAAATTAATTGATTTTAATAAACTTATTTCAACTATTTTATTTAAAGGTAATTTTAATACAAAGGATTCCCGTGTAATTGACTTTCTAGAGAGAATTAAGAAATCACTTATGGATTATCTACCTATAAAATTTGCCAATTTTATTGTTAACTTCGAAGAAAACGCTATATTTAGCATTTATAAAAAAGTTCCATTAATTTATGCGAATAATGAAGAATTTGAATGAAATAATGACTTCGAAAAATTATATAATGAGATTCTTAAGGACCTAATAAAAAATGGATATTATGTTGAATTCTTGCCTAACATTATTTTATATTTCTCAGACATAGCAGGAATTTTGAAGTTATATATTAAAAAAAGTTATTTTATGAATAATAAAGGAGAAGAAAATGGAAAATAGTAATGCTAAACCAAATAAAAATCCCAAGATAATTTCTATTTTTGGTTATATTGTTGAAGTATCAGGACAATTTCCTTATGAACAAGGACAACAATTTGTTTGTGAAAGAGATACAAATATTAAATTAATTCTTATTAGTGCTACAAATGATCACGCGTTTTTATTAGCTAATAATGAAAATAAAGAGTTAAAAATTAATGATACAATAATCGCTACCCAAAAGCGTGATGTATTTACTTCAAAACAACATTTTGGAAATGTAGTCGATATTTTTGGTGATGTTGTTTTACCTAAAAAGCTTGCTGTTGAAAAACAAAAAAATGATCCTGAAAGTGCCACATTTAAACTTGCTCATCAATTAATGAGTGTTCAAACATTAAATGAGCAACTATATACAGGATTCACATCAATAGATTTATTAATTCCTATCGGAAAAGGACAACGTGAATTAATTATTGGGGATAGACAAACCGGAAAAACTCACATAGCAATTAATGTTATCTTAAATCAAGCAAAAACCAATACCAAGTGTGTTTATGTTGCAATTGGACAAAAAAGAGAAAGCATATCTAAAATTTATAATGCCTTAAAAGAACATGATGCTTTAAAAAATACTATTATTGTTGATGCGCCTGCTACTAGTGCATACGAGCAATATCTAGCTCCGTATGTAGGTATGGCACATGCTGAAAACATTTCATTAACTGATGATGTTGTTATTATATTTGATGACTTAACAAAGCATGCTAATATTATTCGAGAAATTGCTTTATTAACTGATAAGCCTGTTGGTAAGGAAGCAATGCCCGGAGACATATTTTTTGCTCATTCACAATTATTAGAACGTGCTGGTTCATTTAAAAATAGAAAAACAATTACTGCTTTACCAATTTTACAAACTATTGATGGCGATATAACTTCATTAATTTCTTCTAATGTTATATCAATTACTGATGGTCAAATTGTAACTAGCGCTGACTTATTTTCTCAAGGTGTTTTACCGGCTATCAATATTAATTTATCAGTTTCAAGAACTGGTTCATCAGTACAAAATAGAATTATGTCAAAGGTAGCTTCAGAAGTAGGTAAAATCTTTAAACAATATAAGAGACATTTAAAGCTTGCTGCTCTTGATTATGAATTGAATAAAGAAACCGCAACATTATTGTACAAAGGAAAAATGATTGATAAGATGTTTATCCAAAAAGGATATACATTATATTCGAATAAATTTGTTTTATTGATGTCTAAACTAATTTCATGAACTATATTACATGGAATTAAGGATGAAGAAAAAGCGCTAAGATTTATCGATCTTTTAATTGAAACAAATCAGGAAGCTAAAAATGCTTATAATACTATGCAAACAAGTACAGATTATGATGATAAGATTATGAAAAACTTTTTTGCATATGCTTTAAAACAATATTCAGATTATTTAAATTTAGGATGAGATGTTGAATATGAACATGAGTTTGTTGAATTTAGTAAGGAATATTTAGAATTAGTTGCTAAAAAGTTAGGAGATAAATAATGGGAAAAATAGTTAAATTATGATCTGACATTATTGAAGTTAAATTTAATAAAAAAGAGTTGCCATTAGTTAATCAATTACTAACAACGAATGACGGCAAAACTTATTTATTGGTAAAAAGAATTATTGATGAGGAAACAATTAGAGCTATTATTATCTATTCTTCAAAAGAAATTAACATCAATGATGAAATTATTAATACCAAACAAAGTTTTATGGTTCCAGTTGGTTCAGGTTCCAAAAATAATATCTATTCATTTGAGGGAAAACCGTTACTTGAAAAACGTGGAACAAAACCTATATATATTGAAATGAATTCAATTATTAACAACGATCGCTATCTAGAGAGTAATCTAGAAATAGTTGAAACAGGAATTAAGGCAATTGACTTCTTTATGCCAATTATTAAAGGATATAAATTGGGTATATTTGGTGGCGCCGGTGTTGGTAAAACTGTTTTAATGAAGGAAATTATTTTTAATGTTAATAAAAAATCAACAAAGACTTCAAATATTTTTATTGGTTCCGGAGAAAGATCACGTGAAGCTATTGAATTATTTGATGAGTTAGAATCATCAAATTTAATGAAGAATTCAGTAATGTATATTTCAAAAATGAATGAATCACCAGGAGCTAGAATGTCGATTGTACCAATTGGTATTACAGCTGCCGAATATTTAAGAGATTATGAAAAAGATGATGTCTTATTATTTATTGATAATATTTATCGTTTTATTCAGGCTGAAAATGAGGTTTCTGCTTCATTGGGTAAAAAACCTTCTGTAGGTGGTTATCAATCTACATTAGAATCAGATGTTGCTAATGTTGAAAATAGATTATTTAGAAACAAAAATGGATCAATAACATCATTCCAAACTATTTTCTTGCCAATGGATGATTTAAGTGATCCATCAGCCGTTGCAGTATTTAACCACCTTGATGGTAATCTTGTTTTATCGCGTAATCAAACCTCAAAAAATATTTTCCCTGCTTTTGACCCTCTAGCTTCTTCATCACACTCTGTTGATGAAAAAATTATTGGTAAAGCACACTTTGACGCTATCATAGAAACAAAAAGAATTTTAAAAGCATATAAAGACCTTGAAGATGTTATTTTGATTCTAGGATTTGATGAATTAGATGAACAAAGTAAGAATACAGTTAAAAAGGCTCTTCAATTGGAAAATTTCTTTACTCAAAACTTCTTTATGACTGAACACTTTACAAAATCTCCTGGTGTTTATGTTTCGTTGGAAGATACGATAAAATCTGTTCAAAGAATTTTAGATGGTAAATATTTAAAACAAAGTCCCGAAATTTTTGCTTATGTTGGTTCAAATCTAGATATTCCGACTGATGAGGAATTAGGATTATAAAATTACTTGCTTTTGTTGAACATAGATAAAAAATCCAGTCACATTTGTGCTTGGATTTTTTTAATTAGTTGCTAATAGGAAATAGCTAAAAGAAAAAAAGAAGAAGAAATAAGAGGCTTGAGTTCTTTGTTTATTGATTATGTAAAAAAAAGAAATTGTAATAGAGATACGCCAAACATTGTGTTTCATATATTGAAACATCAAAAAATTAAATTATATTTATTTATCAGTTGTAATTCATCACAAAACAAATAAAATTCTCAATTAAAATTTATTTTCAGTAAATGATCTAGATTTTGTTATTAAACATATGTTAAAAAAATGGCTTTTTATAACTAAAAACTATTGTAGAAAATTATAATAAATTGATATAACAAAAAAGATACAGTTGTCATTAAATCAAGAAACTCGACATACGCTTTTTTGGAGAATTTGACAATAAAATGTGTTTTTAAAAAAATGGCTATGTTTATTGTAGGGCATTTTTTGTTTTTATGTATGATTAGCTATTAACCCCTTTACTTCTTAATAAATTGATGTAAAATATTATTACTATATTTTTTGCAAAAATATATTATGGAGGAATATGAATAGTAATTTTGATAAAAAAGAATATTTTGAATTAATGGATAAGTGATTTAGAGCAGCCAATTATTTAAGTGTTGCTCAAATCTATTTAAGAAACAATCCATTATTAAAAAAAGAATTAACAAAAGATGATATTAAATTATATCCTATTGGTCACTGAGGAACAATTCCTGGACAAAATTTTATTTATACCCATTTAAACCGTGTTATTAATAAATATGATTTAAATATGTTTTATATAGAGGGTCCTGGACATGGCGGCCAAGTCATGATATCTAACTCATATTTGGATGGTTCTTATTCAGAAATTTATCCCCAAATTTCACAGGATGAAAAAGGGATACAACGAATGTGCAAGCGTTTTTCATTTCCTGGTGGAACAGCAAGTCACGCCGCTCCTGAAACACCTGGATCAATTCATGAAGGTGGAGAGTTAGGTTATTCATTATCGCATGCAACAGGAGCAATATTGGATAATCCTGGTGTGATTGCAGCTGCGGTTATAGGTGATGGTGAGGCTGAAACTGGGCCCCTTTGTGCTGGATGATTTTCAAATTCGTTTATTAATCCAGTGAATGATGGTGTTGTTCTTCCTATCGTTCATCTAAATGGTGGGAAAATTTCTAATCCAACTCTTTTAGCAAGAAAACCAAAAAAGGAAATTGAACAATATTTTTTAGGTTTAGGTTGAAAGCCATATTTCTTTGAATGAAGTGGTAATAAAACTAGTGTTGAAATTCATCAAGAAATGGCTAAAATCATGGATCAAGCTATTGAAGATATTCTAAATATTAAGGCTAAGGCAGAATTAGTCGGGCCAAATAATGTAACAAGACCATTATGGCCTATGCTAGTTGTTAGAACCCCGAAAGGTTGGACATGTCCAAAAGATTGAGATGGACAAGCAATTGAAGGCAGTTTTAGAGCACATCAAGTGCCCTTGCCTGTTAGTGCTTTTAATGTTACTCACATTAAAGAGTTAGAAAAGTGACTAAAATCATATAAACCTGAAGAACTTTTTGATGAAAACGGAACTATTCTAGCTGAAATTAAAAACCTTGCTCCAAAAGGTAAGCAAAGAATGGCAACAAATCCGATAACAAACGGAGGAATCAATTCACGCTATCTAGATTTATCTCCATGAGAAAAATTTGCTACTAATGTTGAATATCCTGGTAAAAATAAAGGGCAGGATATGGTTGAGCTGGGAAAATATATGGCTGATGTTGTAACAAAAAATCCTGATAATTTTAGGGTCTTTGGTCCTGATGAAACAAAATCAAATAGATTATTTGAACTTTTTAGAGTTACTAAGCGTCAATGATTAGAGGAATATTCGGACAAATATGATGAATTTGTTGGTCCTGTTGGTAGAATTATTGATTCACAATTAAGTGAGCACCAGGCTGAAGGCTTTTTAGAAGGTTATGTTTTGACTGGACGCCATGGTTTTTTTGCTTCATATGAATCATTTTTACGGGTTATCGATTCAATGTTAACTCAGCATATGAAGTGATTAAAGAAGTCTTTAGAATTGAAATGAAGAAATGATTATCCATCTCTAAATATTATTGCAACTTCAACAGCATTTCAACAAGATCATAATGGTTATACGCACCAAGATCCTGGCCTTTTAGGCCATCTTGCCGACAAACGCCCTGAATTAATAAGAGAATATTTGCCTGCAGATTCTAATACACTTTTGGCTGTTATGGAAAAATCATTAACCGAAAGAAATGTTATTAATCTAATTGTTGCTTCTAAGCAACCGCGAGAACAATTTTTCAATATCGATGAAGCAAAAGAACTTGTTGAAAAAGGCTATAAGGTTATTGATTGAGCTTCAAATGTTAAGGAAACAGAAACGCCTGATATTGTCTTTGCATCCTCTGGTGTTGAACCGAACCTAGAAACACTAGCAGCAATTTCTATTGTTCATAGTCATTTTCCTAATCTTAAAATCAAGTATATTAATGTTGTTGATTTATTAAAATTAAGAAATCCTAAGATCGATCCACGTGGAATTAGTGACGAGGAATTTGATAAGGCATTTACAAGAGATAAACTAGTTGTGTTTTCTTTCCATGGATTTGAAGGTTTAATAAGAGATATTTTCTTTGATCGAACAAATCACAATTTAATTATTCATGGTTATCGTGAAAATGGTGATATAACAACTAGTTTTGATATCAGACAATTAAGCGAAATGGATAGATACCACATTGCTAAAGATGCAATAGAGAAATTATATGGTTCTAAGGAACAAAATTTTATCGATTTAATGAATAAAAAAATACAAGAACATAATGAATATATTCATGAATTTGGCTACGATATGCCAGAAGTTGTTGAGTGAAAATGAAAAAATATTAATGAGTAAAAAATAACGCTTTTATGTTATAATTTTTGCTAGTTAATTAACTTCAATAAATAATATATAAGGAGCATATTCTATGAAAAAGGAAATTCATCCAAAATATTCTGAAATTCATGCAACATGTTCATCGTGTAGCACAGATTTTATTTTTGGTTCAACCGCTGAAAAAGTATCTTTAGATGTTTGCTCTAATTGTCATGCATTCTACACCGGAAATCGTACAGACGTTAAGGCACGTGGTCGTGTAGAAAGATTTAACAAGATATTAGAAAAATCAAAAAAATAAGTACTTATTTCAAAAAAGAAGATTAATAATAAAAAACTAGGAAAGTTTCCTAGTTTTTTATTTATAAGCAGTAATGAAAGCCAACATTGAAGCCAATGTTATTATCAGTATCTTCCCATTTTGCATTGAAATCTTTGGTTTTAATTTCGCCCTTTGAAGAATTTACTGATCTTATTAGGCCTACGGTGGAGCTTATTGCTGAGGTGATTATTGGAATTGCTCCTAATATAGAAGTAATTAAGGCTGATATAGCAAATCCGCCAGCAATTTCATCACATTCTTTTTCACTTAATTTTTTCATTTTTCCTCCCTATAAATTTTTAATTTATAAACCTGGAAATATAACAAATATATGAAAAAAGAGCGAAAAAAATAAGGTTTAGTTAAACCTTATTTTCGTCTTTTGTTAGTTTGTTCTTTTTATAATGTTTTATTCAATGTATGGTTACAATCGATAAAACCACACTTATTGCTCCTAAAACTAATCAAATATCAGCAAAATTTAAAACTCCTTGGTTTGCTCACGGAAAATTCATAATATCTCTTACGCCACCGAATATAAATCTATCAATCATATTACCCATAGATCCAGCACTTACTAAACCAAGAAAAATAGTTATGCATATTGAATGCTTTTCTCTAACAAAAGTTACGCCTCATAGTGAACCTAAAATAATGGCAAAACTAAATGTGTGCAAGACTGGCAAATTGCTTTCAAAAAAACCTAACGTAGTGCCAGCGTGAAAAACTGATTTAAAGATTATAAATTTGTTGCCGATTTCATAGTCTAGATCTGGAGATAAAATGCTTTTATCTTTTCATCTAAAAATATATTCCTTTGTAAGTTGGTCTATTAATAAGAAAATAAATAATGCTCCCAAAAAAATTGCTATGTTAACAAGAATGAATTTTCAATTTGTTTTTCAATATTCTTTTGAAAAGTATTTTTCCTTTTTATTTTCTTGCATCAATAACCTCCTCGCATCTAAAGCAAATTTCATTTTTAAAACTAAATTGATCTTTTTCAAAGTGATTTCAACATCTTAGACATTTATATGATTCGCGTTTTTCAACCTTCATTTCGTTTCCGATGGTTAATTTAGCAATCATTAGTAATTTAGCTAGTGGTAATGATTTTATGAATTCTGATTTAGTTGTAATAGTTACAAATGCCTCGTTTTGTCTCTTAATTTCTTGCAATTTAATCTTTTCTTCAATTAATCTATAAACTTCGTCTTTTAGATCAAAAAATTCTTGTCATTTATCGCTTAGCTTTGTTGAAAAAGTTTTATTTAGATTTCATTTTAATAAGTGTACAGATTCTTGCTTATTAGGTTCGTTATAATATTGATATACTTCCTCCATAGTTGTTGGAAGTATAGGAGCAAGTATTTGCAATAAAGTTTTAATGGTTTTGGCAAAAACGGTTTGAACTTGTCTTCTTTCATAGTTATCTTGTTTATTTAGATATAAAATATCTTTTGTAATTGTGATGTAGTAAGAACTTAAATCAATGATAAAATTATTTACTTCTTTAATAACATTTACAAATTTATAATTTTCATAAAAAGATAGAATTTTAGCTTCCAAGTTATTTATTTTTTCAAACATTAATGCATGAATAGATTCAAGACTAACATAATTAAAATCAAAGTCAAATAGTGCTCCTAGCATAAATTTGATTGTATTTCTTAATTTACGATAAATTTCGACATTTTGTTCCAAAATCTTATTATCAATTGTAATATCGGCCGTGTATTCAGAGTTTGCAGCTCATAATCTTAAAATATCTGAACCATATTTTTTTACTATTTCTAGCGGGTCAACCGTATTTCCTAATGATTTAGACATCTTGCGCCCCTTGCCATCGAGGGTAAAACCATGAGATAGAAATGACTTAAAGGGACTTTTATTTCTTCAAGCAACCGAATTTATCATTGAGCTATTAAATCAACCGCGATATTGGTCTGAACCTTCAAGATATAAGTCAAATGGCGCCTCAATAGCAGCTGGTTTAACGCCTAGTGAAGTTGATCCTGAATCAAATCAAACATCCATAATATCATTTTCCTTAGTGTATCCAAGTTTTTGATATTTTTCAGGTAATAATTCGTCCGCTGTTTTTTCATATCATATGTTTGAGCCATGTTTTTCTATAAGATTTATGACATAGTCAAATATTTCTTCTTCCAATATTGGATTTTTGTTTTTGTCATAAAAAACAATAATAGGAACACCTCAACTTCGTTGTCTTGAAATACATCAAGTATCGCGATTTTCAAGCATTAATTCAAGGCGGTTTTTTGATCACTCGTTATATGTTTTAACATTATTTATTTCATTTAGAATTTTATCTTTAATCTTTTTAACAGATACAAATCACTGAGGAGTTGCGCGATACATAATTGGAAGATGGGTTCTTCAATCATGAGGATATGAGTGTTTTATCTTTTTGAATCCAAGCAACAAATTATTTTCCTCTAAGAAATTACCAATTAATGGATTAGCATCATCATAGAAAATGTTCTTAAATTGAAGTGCTTTTTCATTTAATGTCCCATCATCATTGACGTGCATAATTTTTTCAAGGTTGTTTTTATTTCCAATAATAAAATCATCTTCGCCAAATAAAGGCGCCATATGGACTAATCCTGACCCATTTTCAAGTGTAACATGGTGTCCCTCAACGACTGGACAAATTAGTTTATTAATTGGACTTTCGTATTTTATTCCTAATAAGTCTTTACCTTTGAAACTGCTTCCAATAATTTCATATTTTTCTCATTTACATTGTTGAGCAACTGATTCAACTAGGCCTTCGGCTAAAATGTAAGTAGTATTATTAACTTTTATTTTGATGTATTCAAATTCTGAATTGATAGCTACACCTGAATTTGCAATTAATGTTCACGGAGTAGTTGTTCATATAATTAGTTTTTCATCCTTACAAACAATATTATTGCCTTTTGTAATCTTAAAGGCAACAAATATTGATGGTGAAATATGGTCTGCGTATTCAACTTCAGCCTCTGCTAGGGCAGATTGTGAAGAAGGCGATCAATATATTGGTTTTAGGTCCTTGTATATCAAACCATCAAATAGCATTTTTTTAAAAAGTCTTAATTGTTGTGCTTCAAATCTTTTATCTAAAGTAACATAAATTTCTTTAAAATCAGTTAGCAATGAAAGCTTTTTAAATTGTTCCATTTGTTTTGCAACCTGACTTAGGGCATACTCTTCACATGCTCTTCTTAGTTCCACAACTGAAAAATCTTTTGCAGTCATTTTTCGCTCTACTAACATTTTGTGTTCAATAGGAAGCCCGTGAGTATCTCAGCCGGGTGTAAATGGAGCATAAAAGCCTTGCATATTTTTGAATCGTACAATTATGTCCTTAAGGATTTTATTTAACGCATGACCAACATGAATATTCCCATTCCCATATGGAGGTCCATCATGCAAAACAAATGTTTTATTCCCTTTGTTGGAAGCTAAAATTTTTTGATATAGTTGTTCATCTTCTCATTTTTTTTGGAAGATAATTTCCTTATCAGCAAGATTTGCTTTCATTGAGAATTCTGTTTGTGGCATTAATAATGTGTCTTTATAATCTTTACTTTCTTCAGCCATATTTTTTCCTTTATTGTTTTGTTGTATTACAGTTAAAAATAATATATTAAATTTTACAATAATTTATATAAAAACAGTGCTAATGTTTTTTGCAAGAAATTAAACAACATTATATTTGTAAAAAAAGATATTAATGTAAAATTAATAACATGTATAACCATAAACTAATAGAAAAAAAATGACAAGATTTTTGAGAACAAAATAGATCATTTAAGACAACAAAAAAAAGCAATAAAAAGGCCTATATTCTTGATATGTTCCCATATCCTTCGGGGTCTGGTTTACATGTTGGACATCTTGAAGGCTATACTGCAACAGATATAATTTCACGTTACAAAAGATTAAACGGATTTGATGTATTGCATCCAATTGGCTGAGATGCTTTTGGATTACCTGCTGAGCAATATGCAATTAAGACCGGAAACCACCCAGCCCCCTTCACAATAAAAAATATTAATAACTTTCGTAGACAATTAAAACTAATGGGATTTTCATATGATTATGATAAAGAAATTAACACTACTGATCCCAAGTTTTATATTTGAACTCAATGAATTTTTAAGGAATTATATAAGCATGGACTTGCTTCAATTGAGGAAATTGACGTTAATTGATGCGAAGGATTGGGCACAGTATTGGCCAACGAAGAAATTATTGAAATTAACGGGCAAAAAGTTTCGGAGCGCGGTAATTTTCCTGTCGTCAAGAAGCCGATGAAGCAATGAGTCCTAAAGATCACTAAATATGCTGATAAACTCCTAGAGGGATTGACTAGCCTTGATTGGCCCGAAAGTTTAAAATTATTACAAAAAAATTGAATCGGAAAATCACAAGGTCATATTGTTAGATGAAATCTTAAAAATTCAAAGAAAAATATTGCAACTTTCACAACCAGATTAGATACTATCTATGGTGTTTCATCGATTATTATTAGTCCTGAGCATCCATTGCTTTTAGAAATTTGTACAGATGAATATAAGAAATTAATTATCGATTATATAAATATAACAAAGACAAAAAGCGATCTTGAAAGAACACAACTTAATAAAGACAAGACAGGCTTGTTCACCGGTGCATATGTTAGTCATCCCCTAACAAATGAAAATATTCCGGTTTGAGTTTCTGACTACGTTTTAATGAGTTATGGCGAAGGAGCAATAATGTCTGTTCCTGCTCATGATGCCAGGGATTATGAGTTTGCAAGAAAATATAATCTAACTATTAAACAAGTATTAGAAGCGGAGAAGTTACCGTTTGTTGACGATTCTAAACATATTAATTCTGATATCGCAAACGGCCTTAAAAAAGCACAAGCAACAGAAGTTATTTATCATAAATTAAATGCGATGGGCGTCGTTGATAATAAAACTAATTTTAAATTGAGAGATTGAGTATTTTCACGTCAACGATATTGGGGCGAACCGTTTCCGGTTTTATTTGATGAAAATAATAAAATTTATTTAGTTGATAATTTAGTAAAACTTCCTGAGGTTAATAATATTAAAGCATCAGGCTCAACAGAAGGACCGCTTGCCAACATTAAGGATTGATTATATGTTGAAGTTGATAATAAGATATATCGACATGATACTAATGTAATGCCCCAATGAGCGGGGTCTAGTTGATATTTCCTGGCCTATATTTTAAAAAATGATGACGGAACATATTTGCCGCTTGATAGTCAAGAAGCAAAGGAAAGATTTAATCAATGGTTGCCAGTGGATTTATACATTGGCGGCCAAGAGCATGCCGTATTACACTTATTATATGCTAGATTTTGACATAGATTTTTATATGATTTAGGCATTGTCAATACCAAGGAACCATTTCAAAAGTTAATAAACCAAGGTTTAATTTTAGGACCAGATGGACAAAAAATGTCAAAATCTCTTGGCAATGTCATCAATCCTGATGGTTTAGTTGAATCACATGGTGCTGATGCCCTAAGGTTATATGAGATGTTTATGGGCCCCTTAACTGAGTCAAAGTCATGAAATACAGATTCTCTCAACGGAATTAGAAAATGACTCGATAGAATTTATCTTATTGTTGATAAATTAAGAAAAAACATCGATATAACTGACGAAAATCAGGAACTTGATAGCAATATTAATCAACTTATTTTGGATATTAGTGAAAATATTGAAAAATATAAGTTTAATATAGCAATAAGCAAGTTTATGGTCTTTATTAATTTTCTTGCGAATATTGAAAAAATTAATTCATTAGAAATTATTAAAAACTTTGCTATTTTATTTTCACCTTTCGCTCCTCATATAGCAGAAGAATTTTTGGAAATGATTGGTGAAAAATCGATATTTTACCAAAAATGGCCAATTGCCAAAACTAATTTAATTATTGAAAAAAATCCGCAAATTGGTGTACAAATTAACGGAAAGTTGCGTGGTCAGTTAGAAATTCGACCAATTTGGAACAATGATGAAATTGTTACGCAGGCAATGCAGCTTGATTCAATTAAAAAATGATTAAAAGACAAGCAAGTGATTAAAGTTATTTATATTGAAAATAAAATATTGAACATTCTAATTAAATAAAGAAATTTAGATAATAACCAAAATAAGAATACATTAGGCAAAATAAAATAATTAGACTCAAGTCAAAAATAATGATTTGAGTTTTTTATTATTTTATTTCGTGTATCAATTATTATAAATGCCTCTAGTGAAACAAAAAATAAGTATAATCAAGGCGATAACATATATTATTAAAGTATATATTTTTTAAAAATGAAATATCGGTTAAAAAATTCTTAAATATTAATATATAAACTATTTATTTTATGTTTAATTTAAGCTTAATTTGTGACTTTCATTTTTTTATTAATATGTATTAATGAATTATTTATGTTTTTATTTGCGTTGGTTTATGACAGTATAAAACTTTAGTTTTTTTAAGCCTAAAATTAGAAATATTATACAAAAATTAAGTGATGGAAAAAAAGTGTATAGTAAGTTAAATTAGCCATAAATTTTTAATTTAAAATATGATTTTCTTTAAAAAAAGCGCTATTTTTTTTTTTTTTTTGGTTGGTCATATAATTATAAAAAATACTAAATTGAAAGGAAAAAAAATGAAAAAAAGCAAATTACTTTTTTTAGGATTTTTGCCTGTTTTGGCAACACCAATTATTGCTCTATCATGTGCAAATCCCGCTAAACCAGAAGAACCAAAAAAACCAATTGAACCAAGCAAGCCAGAAAAACCAGCTGAACCAAAGAAACCAGAAACTCCAAATAAAGATAAAAATCAAGAGTTTGGCAATAATACCAAAATTGTTTATGAAGATTTAAAGAAACATCATTCAAAAGAAGTTCTTACAGATTTAATAAAACAAAATAAACCAATTAAGGATCTATTAATTAAAAATGCAATTAAACTAGACTCAGTTGATTCAATCAATACTAACAATAATCTTATAAATAATATAAAAAATGAAGCACCAAAAATTGAAATTGATTTTGGTGATCCAACTAATGAAGAAATTAAGAATGTAATTGATAATTTTTATTACAAGAATTTATATAAACATTATGATAGATCAAAAGAAGGCAAGCAAGGTTTTGATTTTTTATTAAACAATGATAAAGGAATAGTTTTGTTTCCAAATGAACCAGAACACAATGTTCCTTGAGATGAAGATGATGAACCTTTTATAATAACAAGTGATCAAAAAATAAATGCATTATTCGAAGTTTTTAGTGGTAAAAAATTGCCATTTACTCAGGAAAAAAAAGATACTTTATTAAGAGATTTAAAGAAGGATACAAAAAATCATAAAGAATTAGAAGATGAAATAAGTGCTAAATTTAGTGGTTTTGTTGAATCTGAAATTAAGAAGGTTAAAAATTTTTTTGAAGATGTTTTGGAAATTCAAATAGAAGAAATTGAAGATCAAATTTATGATTATTTCAATATGATAAATCGTCCAATTGACGACACAACAACTCTTTGAGATGTTGAGCAACGAGCTAATTTAGTTAAAGAGTATATCAAACAAGTTCAAACTTTAGAAAAAACATATTCACAATATAAAGATTTTGGAAATACATTTATTACCTCTGATGGAAAAGTAATAAAGGAATCTGATTTATCTAATATTGGTATTACTTATCCTAAGGAAGAACTTATTAAATATCGTGAACAATCCTTTAGAGAATTGCGAGAAAAAATTCAATTTAAGGTATATATATTAAATCCATATGAATCGTTTTATACTAGACCATATGATACCGTTGAAAAAATGCACAATT
Source organism: Mycoplasma sp. 332 (assembly GCF_052378275.1). NCBI lineage: Bacteria > Bacillati > Mycoplasmatota > Mollicutes > Mycoplasmatales > Mycoplasmataceae > Mycoplasma > Mycoplasma sp. 332. The sequence goes on along the minus strand of NZ_CP198998.1, from coordinate 404,475 downwards.
TTATCAATAAGATAATTGATGAACAGCAAAAAAGGCTAAAAAAGCTAAAAGAAGATTCAAAAACTATTGATTTCAGCTAAAAATACATCCTAAAAAAGTAAATATTTAAAATAAAAAAATTTAATAAAGGTGTTAAACTCACCTTTTTTATTTTTTAAAATCGCAACTATAAACCTTTTTAATGAAGGCTATTTATTTGCTAAAAATAAATATATGTATGAATTTATAGACATAATTATTAATTTATTAGTTAAAATATTTCATATATTCAATGGTTATTAAAGAATTTTTAACCTTTTTATCAATATATATATATATATATATATAATTATCATATAAGATCCACCCGTAAATAAACTTATGGTTTAAAATCTTGACTAAAATTTATCTAGTTTAATTTAATATGTGGTGAAATATAATCCATTTTTTATTCATTGAGGAGTTATTTTTATGAGAAGAACTAAAAAAAATAAATTAGGAATATACCTTGCGATTGCATCAGGGCTGGTAGTTACTGCCGGAGCAACATTAACTTATGTTTCACTAGTTAATAAAAATCAAAATTTATTAAATAATAGGATTTCGATTATTAAACAAAAGGAACAAGAGATTGAAGTTGCAAAGAAAATACTAATAAAAGCACAGCATACATTAAATAACACTAAAATTAAACAAAAAGATTTAATTAAAAATCTTGATTTAACTAATCAAGAAATGGGTGAATTATCTAGCAAAGATTTTAGTCTTAATCAAACTATAAAACAATTTAAGAATGAAATTAGTAATTTAGATATAAAACTTGCAAATACCTCACTACAACTTGAAAAATCTAAGAAGTTATTAGATCAAACTACTCAAAATAGATTAAATGTAGCATTTGAATTAGAACAAATAAAGAAAAGAATTAAGCAAAAAGAAAACGATATATTCTTAAAACAGGAAGCCATAACAAAAAATGAACTAGCAAAGCAAGAATCTGATAAACAATTAGTTATAGCTAGCGAAAAATTAAAAAACATGAATGAACAACTTATAAAGGCAGTTAATGAGCACATTGCTGCTAAGGAAACGGCAGCAGAGTTTAGTCGTTATATAAAATTTGTTCTCAGACCTAAACATGAAAAAGTACACGAGCAATTTGCTGAAAAAGAAAAGGAATTGGAAAAAGTTCAAAAAGAATATGAATCATTAAAGCAAGATTTAGATCATATAAATGAAAGGAAATCCGAATTAGAGGAACGATTACCTTGATATAAAGAGGATACTAAAAAACTAGAATCTAAGTATGATGAAATTAATAATCAATTAAACGAAGCGCTAAAAAATGAAATTAAAGATGTTGAAGCAATAAAGGGTTTAGTTTCTGATGTACAAGATTATTACCATGATTTTATGAGTGAAAAGGAAAATAAGGATAATGTTGAACGCCAATTATCGAATCAAATTCCTGAACAAATTAGTGATTTAAATGAAAAAATTTCTTCTGTAGCTAAAAAATTAGAAGACACTGAAAAGCAAGTTCGTATTGCTTACGAAGCCTTTCGAGCTTCGTTTGATGAATATAATAATAAGATTGGTACTAAAAACATAAATAATCAAAAAAAGGTTAGTGAAACTTATAAAGAGCTAACAAAGGCTAGAGAAAATTACAATTATGCCTTAAATAACTTTCAAGCCGCAAACATTTTAGTAGAGCGCAGAACCCAAAAATTTAATCAAGTAAAACAAGAATATATAGACCTATTTAAAGAAAAAGAAACATTAGAATCTAACAAAGCGAAACTTGAAGAAGTTCTAGAAATTGCAAATAAAAAAGAACAAATTATGAACTCAGAAAATCTTAATAAGATTGATAGTGAATATAAAGTTTTAAATAAACAAAAAGAAATGTTAATACAAAAATATCAAAATGCTAAAAATGAATTAGCTTCGTTGTTTAAGCAAAAAGAGTCGTTTAAACAGCAAATTATAGATATTCAAGCAAGTGTTGAAAATACGGATAAGGCAATTTCATTTTTGGCGACGGACGTATTATCAAAAGCAAAAATATTAGAGCATAAAATTAAGGAATTAGAACAAATAAAAAATAAGCTATCAGTTATTTAAAAATCTATAATAATTAATGAAGTTTATCAAAATGAAAACAAAAAATGTTTTAACAAAAAATATCTTGTTATATTTCAAGATGTTTTTTGTTTTCTAAAACATAAAAATTTTATGATAAACATAGGAATAAATCAATAGAATACTTTCAATAAACAACTGCTTTCTTGATAGTAAAATCACTAGAAAAAGCTAAAAAGCGCCCTGTTTTAGACGATATTCGTTCATATATATATATATATATATATAATTTGAGATTATTAGTATGCTAAAAACTAATAAATAGAATCAATTAATAAAAATGTTTAGGGCGGTATTTAATAATGAGAAGAAGTAAGGGTACATTAGCATTGTGTTTAGGATTGTCAACAGGGCTGGTGGTCGCAGGTATTTCAGCATTTATCTATGCACGTTATAATAAGAATAAATCAATTGCACAAAAAGCAGAAGATATATCTAAATATAACATAATTATTTTGCAAAAACAAAAGCAGTTAAAAGAAGCTAAAAAAGCATTGCTATATATTAAAAAAGAACAAAAAAATTCTAAAAATAAGTTTGCAGAAATAATGAAAAATATCGAGAATCTTGAAGCAAAAAATAGTGAGTCTAGGATTAAGTTAGAAGAAATCAAAAATGAACAAATAAAGCTAGAAGCGGAATTTGCGAGTTTAATAAAAGCATATGATGAGGCTAAAAAGGAATTAGAAAAAGCAAAACAAGAACATAAAAAAAATCAATCAAATTTTGATTTTGCAAATAAGATTTTTACTGAAAAATCAGAAAAATTGTTATCAAAAACTAGCGAATTAGAAAAAGCTAAAAAAATATTGGCTGATGCTAAAACAGATAATGAATATGCCAAAAAATCAATTTCAAATATCGAAAGTGATATTAATAAAAAAAGTATGGAATTGAGCAACAAGCAACAAGTTAAAGATAAAATATCGCATGATCTTGAAGTAGCTAAACAAAAAGAAAAACAGACATCAGAATTGCTTAAACAAGCAGAACAAGATTTTGATCTAAAAAATAATGCCTTGCAAACATTAAAGAACGAGTTAGAAGGTTTAAAAAAACAACAAAATTCAGCAGAAGCTAGCTATAGTCAAGCTAAGAAAAAAATGGATTTTTTAAATGCCGAAGTTATAGAAAAAGAAAAACTCTTAGATCAAGCTAAAGAACAATTACAATTAAAAAGTGAAGATGTTAATTTAAAACAACAAGCTCTTGATATTGCAACCAGAGAATTAAATGAGGCAAGTGCCATAAAAGAAGAGGCTTCAAATAAATTAAAAAAGGTACAACAAGCATTACAACAAAGTAGTGATAATTTAGTGCAAAAATCTCGCGAGGTAGATCTAGCATTAAGAGCTGTTGAAGAAGCCAAAAAAGAAAAAAATAATGCTCAAACTAAACTAAATAAAACCAAAGAAACACTAAAAGAAAAAGAAAATGATTTAAAAGCTAAAAATGAAGCTAAGCAACAAAAACATGAAGAAAAACAAGATGCTGAATTACAAAAGAAAAAATTATCTGATGCTTATGATGATTCTGTTTTAAAAGAAGCCGAATTGCAAAGAGAACTAGAATCAAAAAAAGATGAATTGAAATTATTATCAGAACAACATACTGAATTAAGTAACAAAACTAAAGAAGTTGAACAAGAAATTCAAAATATATCAAATGAAATAATATCATTAACACAAAAGCTTAAAGATGCAAAAAAAGTTTTAGAAACAAAGCAACAAAAACTAAAAGAATTAGAAAATGCTTTGCCCAATGCAAATAGGGAATTAGGACAAGCTAGAAATAAAGAAACGGAAGCAATAAAAAACCAAAAAGAAGCTGATCAAAAATTGCAAAATGCGCAAAATGATTTGCAAACAAAGAATAGCGAAAAAGCCGTAGCTGAATCTGAATTACAAAAAGCTAAAGATAAAGAAAAAGAAACAAAAACTGAATTAGATAATAAGAATAGCGAGTTAGCTTCGAAACAAGAAATTAAAAATAAGGCAAATGTTGAAAAGCAAGAAGCAGAAGGAAAAGAATCTCAAATTGAACAGAAAATCTCAAGTCTTGAAGAAGATTTTGCCAAAAAGAGTGAGAAGGAACAAAATGCTGCAAGAGATTATCAGCAAGCCGAGGAAGCATTTCAACAAGCACAACAAACATTATTAGAGGAACAAAGAAAAAGTGATGAACTTAGAGAAAAAACAGAAAAAGCAACAGAAGAAAAAGATAAAAATAATACTGAATTAAGACAATTAAGAAGTGAAAAAGAGAAAATAGATCAGCAACTTAAAAAAAATCAAGAAGACTTAGAAAGACAAAACCAGAAATTAAACGAAAAAAGGGATAAATTGTCTAATTTAGAAGGTGAAGTTTCATCACTTAATCAAGTAATAGATAAAAATAAAGAAGAAATTGTTGAAGAAAGTAAAAAATACTATACCCCTTATGGCGGTGATTATTATAGTTATGAAGAGCTAGAAAAAATCGTAAAACTCTTCCAAATTTATAATTTTGGCAATGATGATGATGATTCTTGACTGTATGATCTTGCTCAAGCTCAATATGATGAGATAAAAGAAAAATATCCAGATATTTTTGAGTTTGCCCAGCCTTATTTAGATGAATGAAGGCATTATAATACTTCTATGTCTGATGCTACTGCAGACAATTGGGTAGAAATATATAAAGAAACTTCAAATTTGTTTCCTGATATTCATAACATGCAAGATGAGGTGGCTAAAAAACAAAAAGAAATTGAAACAACTAAACAAGAACTTGCGCAAAATCAACAAGACATTGATAGAATAAATGATGAAAATAAACAATTAAATCAAAGGCTTGCCAACTCTAAATTTGACGAAAAAATAATTGCCAAACAAAGCGAATTTGATGATGCAAATAAAAAATATGATGAACTTAATAAACAATATGTGGCAACATTTAAAACAATTGATGCAGCTAAGAAAAACTTAAAGACTAAGGAAGAAGTTAAGAATAATTTAATGTCACAAAAAGATCAAGCTAGCTCCGAAAAAGCGATGGCTGAACAAAAACTTGTGGAAGCTAAAAAGCGATTAGAAACTGCCAAGCAAGAAGTTATAAATAAAGATAAACTATTGCAAAAAGCAAATCAAGATTTTTCACATACTGAAGAAGTAAAAAATAGCGCTGAAATGAAGTATAATCAAGTACAAACGGATTTGTTAAAAAAACAAAAACTCTTAGAAACCAAGGTTAGCGAAGTAGAAACTGCCACGCAAAATGAAACTAGATTGCAACAAGAAAAAAATAAAGCTGATCAAAAATTAGAACAAGCTCGAAAAGATGTTCAAACCAAGAATACTGAATTGCAAACCAAGCAAGAACAGCTAAAAAAAGCGCAACAAGAATTCGAAGCAGCAAAACTCGCAGAGCAAGAAGCGCAAAAATCCTTAGATAATGCTAATGAAAAAAAGAACAATAAACTTGCCGAAGAAAATGAATTGCAATCGCAAACACAAAGTAAATTAAAAGAAAAAACTAATAAAGAAGAAGAAATTAAAAATGCTGAATCTAATCTTAGCCAATTACAAAAACAAAAAGAAATAAATAATAGCAAGCTTGAAACCCAAACACAAAAAATAAATGAGTTAACTAGTGATCTAAATCACTTAACAAATGAAGTAGAAAAAGTCAAACAAGAACTAGATGAAGCAAAAAATAGCAATGATCTAGCAATGGCTGAATATGAAGAAAAACTTGCAAATGAATCATTAAAAATAGAAGAATTAGACCAAAAGAAAAAGCTAAAACAAGAAGTTGAAAATCAAAATCAAAATGATCTCAGAAATAAAGAAGAAACTCAAAAAATATTAGAAGGCGCTAACAAGGAATTTATATCAAAACAAGAAATTAAGGATCAAAAAACAAAAGATTTAGAAGAGTCTAAAAAAATAGAAAAAAGCGTGCAACAAGCAGAAGCAAAGGCACAACAGGATTTAGATGTTTCATTAGAAAAGCAAGATAAGGCTTATGAATTGTTTGAATATGCTAAGATAGAATTAAATAATAAAAATAAAGAAGTACAATGAAAACAAGAAGCTTATAATAATCAAGAAAAACTATTTATTGATGCTAAAGAAAAGAAAAATAATGCTAGCAAAAGCTTAAAAAACGCAAAGCAAAAGGTTGCAGAGGATAGTAATAATTTAAACACTAAGATTGTTGAAATTGAAGAAGTTGAAAAATTACTAAATGAATTAGAAACAAATAAGAAACAAGTATTGCAAAGACTTGAATTAGCAAATAAGAACGTAGTTGAAAAAACAAAATTATTTAGTTCTATTGAAAATGAAAAAAATCTAGTCCTACAACAAAAGCATGCTTCAGAATTTGCTAAATTAGGTCTCGAAAAGCAACTTAATAAATCTGAGAAAAATCTCGAATCTAATAAACAAAGTCTTTCAAATAAAAATGAAGAATTAAAGAAGAATAAGCATAAACTTCAAGAAATAATAAGCCAAGCTAATGATATTAGTGAGGAAATTAGTAATATCAATAATATCATTCAAAAAGAGTTGAAAAATAAAGAAAATGTAGGCCAAACTCTAAGCACTACAAATAAAGAACTTGCCAAGAAAAAGAAAGAAATTTCAGATTTAATAGACGAGATAAATGAATTAAAGCAAATATTATCTAATCTTAGTGAATCTAAATAAAAACAAATAATAAGAATTATAATATGTCGTTACAAAAAAAGCTTTTACCCATATAAAGAGGTTTGAGCTTTTTGTTTTGTTTAAATAAAAAAACTCAAGTTAAAATACTTGAGTTTACTAGTCATGTTTGATTAAATAATCAACTAATGATATGGCTGCCCTTGTTAGATTCGAACTAACGGATGGCGGTACCAAAAACCGCTGCCTTTCCACTTGGCTAAAGGGCAAAATGGTGGAGGGGGAGGGATTCGAACCCCCGAACCGTGAGGAAGTGGGTTACAGCCACCCGCGTTTGGCCGCTTCGCTACCCCTCCAATTTACATTAGCAAGTTAAATTATATTATAAAAAAAATTATTTGTTAAAAAATAAAAAATAAATTCATTAATTAGCGTGAAAAATGAGCCACCGATATTTTGAATTTGTTTAATTATACATTTTGCATAATTTCTAATAAAAAAATATAAAAAAATAGCTCTACTTTTAGGAATAGAATAATTTATTATAAAATTACAATTTTATTTATATCTCTTCTTATTTTTTCTAAATCTTCATTAATTGATCGCATTAAATCTATTTCTCTTTGTGAAATAAGACCAGTTTTAACAAAAGATTCTAAAATTTCTGTTTTTTTAGATAACATTTGATTGTAGTAATATCCGGCTTCTTGATGTTTCACAATTTTTTTAACCACCGATATTTCAAGAGGAAGCTTTTTACTATATGCTATTTTCTCATACATTTGAATGTCATTTTCATTTAATTCAAAAGCTTTATATCTTTTATTGTTTATGTGAAAATAGTATTGTTGATCTGCACCAATCATAAAAGTTGCATCATTTTTTGATGTGACTTTTATTTTTTGATTTTTTTCATTTTTAGGAATATATTTTTTATTTTTAAATGTTACAATTCCATTAAAAATTTGTCTTTTAATTGGCAAATCAAAATAAGCTTCAAGAGTTGCGCTGTTTGGTTTTCTAAATTCATTTTTTTCAGAATCGGTAATTGATTTTCTTGTTTTTATATCATTAAGCATTGCAATAATTTCGCATCTATATTTATTAGCGTCTTGGTTTGTTTTAATATTTCTATCTTTTAAAAATATCGGAATTCTATTATGTGCAATTCTCCAAAAACTTTCTATATGTGGTTTTTCATTAGATACTGATGTTGTTATAAATTCAGTACCTAATTTTGTGACTGCATCATACAAAATAGCGCTAGATTCAAGGTTATTATGAAAATTCATTCTATTATCGCTAATCATTACTTTTGGTATCCCATATTTATTAATCATATCTTGAATAATAATTTGATAACCTTTTACTGATTCGGCTTTTTCGTCAAAATAAAGTGATAAAACTTTTGAAGTTGAAACATCGATACATGCAACAATTGTTCATAAGGTTTGATCAACATAAAAATGAATAGATCCATCAAGTTCAACACATTCGCCCATATTTACTAATTTTCTTTTTGAGATTATGGTTGGTTTTGCAATCTTTTCTTTAGGCAAAATATTTGGCTTATAAGGTATATATTTTTTTACAAAAGTTTTTTGTCTTTTTATTGTATTTTTATGAGCAAAAGCACTTAGAAATCCGCTTTGCGTAAGTCTTCTTGTTAATTGACTATATGATATTTTTACATTAGCTATTCTCTCATAAAACAAACGGTAAGACATATATGAATTACAAGAACTATTTTTTGTTCCAGCAATTAATTTTTCACTTTCGTATTTTTTTCCATAATTGATAATTAAATCATTACTGTAAATCTTTTTTCTATCGCCTCATTGATTGCCATGTGCTAAGTTAACCTCTTTTTTGCATAATTTAGCATTTCTTAATTTTTGTTTTAATCTTTTTATGGTTGATATTGAACATTTTGCTTTTAAAGATAATTGCTTATTTGTTAAATTAGAATATGTAGTTATAACATCTAATTTTCGTTTTCTATTTAATTGAAAATAGTTTAATTCTATTTCATGCATAATAAGACCACCTATAACATTTTACTATATATGTTAGGTGGCCCATTTTTGTTGCAATTTAACGTTATTTGTTAAAAAATAAAAAATAAATTCATTATCTTGTTGCCCAGTTTCTAGTGTTTTATATAAAAAAAGTTTAAAAAAATTACAAAAAAAATGTTTTTGGTATAATAAATTAGCAACTATGCAAAGAAGCATAAGGTTACGATATACCGAGCTTAGTTGTTCATCTTGGTTATCGAGAACTTATGCGGAGTGCTTCATATAATGAAGAAGGAGAACAAACAATGGCAAAATTAGAAATTAAAATCAAAGCCTTTGAAGCTAGTTTAGTAGATGATGCTGCTAAAAAGGTTATACTTCTAGCGAAAGCTGAGAAGGCTATGGTAAGTGGTCCAATTCCTCTACCTACAAGAAAAGAAATTGTTACCATTTTAAGATCTGTTCATGTTAACAAAAAATCTCGTGAACAATTCGAAAGCAGAACTCATAAACGTCTAATTGTTTTGTCAAATGTTAGCGAAACACTAATTGATAAAGCAAAAAGACTTGAATTGCCTGCTGGTGTTCAAATTAGCGTTAAATCTGTAGCATAATACAGATATTATTTTTTTTAAAAATATATACGTATATGTGGCACCGATTTTTTAAAAAAATGAAAGGATAAAAATGAAAGGAATCTTAGGAAGAAAAGTTGGAATGACTCAACTATTCACTAGCGAAGGTAAGTTAATACCTGTAACTATTGTTGAAGTTAAACCAAATGTTGTTACCAAAATTTTAACCGAAGAAAAAAACGGTTATATTGCAACACAACTTAGTTTAGAAGATAAGAAAAAATCTCAAATTAAGAAACCTGAAGTAAATTATTTCAAGCAAGCAAATACAACACCTAAGCGATTCGTAAAAGAAATCCGTAATATGGCCGGATTTAACTTAGGTGAAACATTAGATGCCTCAATTTTTGAAGGCGGAGATGTGGTTGATGTTACGGCTATTTCAAAAGGAAAAGGTTTTGCCGGAACCATTAAGAGATGAAACCAACATATTGGTCCTAAATCACATGGTGGTGGTGGTGGTTCGCAACCTATAAGACAAACCGGTTCTATTGGTGATATATCTGGTAATAGAGTTTGAAAAGGTATGACAATGCCTGGTCACCTTGGAGCTGAACAAGTTACAATTCAAAATTTAGAAATTGTAAAAACTGAAGCAGAAAATAACTTATTAATTATTAAAGGCAGCGTTCCTGGAGCGAAAGGCGCTTTGTTAGTTATTAAAAATGCTAAGAAATCAGTTCAAAAGAAAGCTGAAATTAAATTAGTTAATTTAAAAGAAACATTAGCAAAGAATGAAATTTTTGAACAAGCTAAGAAATATAATCTTGAATTAAATATGGATATGTCATTAAGCGAAATGAAGAAAGCTCTTGAAGAAGCTACAGAAGGGGATAAATAATTATGTCTACAATTGTTGATAAATACTATATCTCAGAAAAGTTTGATAAAGACCGAAACATATCATTTAATTTCAAAAAAGCAAAAGAAAAAGTTTCAGGAAATTTTGCTGAATTTATTGATGCCGTTAATGAATTCATTAATGTTAGCGAAAAATCTAAGAATAGTACTAGAGTATGATTTCACCGTAATGGAGCATATAGTGGTAGTGTTGATGTAGAAAAGGCTAGAATTATTGCTAACAGAGTTATTGAAGCTAAAGTTGAAAGCAAGGATGCTATCGAGTTTATTGAAAAAGAAAATTTAGTTGATAAACCAGCATCACCAGCTAAAAAAATGGAAGAAAGTGATTTTGAATTGCCAAAGAGTGTGTTTGGATTAGAAAAGATACATACTCAATCAGTTTTTGACGCTATTTTGGTAGAAAGAGGCTCAAAACGTCTGGCTACTCATAAGGTTAAATCACGTGGTGAAGTTAGTGGAACAGGCAAAAAACCATGACCACAAAAACATACAGGTAATGCTCGTGCTGGGTCATTAAGAAGTCCAATCTTTGTTGGTGGCGGTAGAGCATTTGGACCAACAACCGAAAGAAATTACAATCTTAAAATTAATAAAAAAGCTAGAAAAAATGCTTTATTCTCAGCATTAACAATGCTAGCAAATGCAAATTCTGTTTTAGTTAGAGAATACGAACTAGAAAGTATTTCAACTAGAGCCTTATTAGTTGAATTAAATAAGGATAATCTAATTGGATTAAACAATATTCTAATAGTTTCTTCAAATGAAACCATTTATAAATCGGCTAAAAATTTACCAAATGTTAATGTAAACAAGGTTACATCATTGTCAATCGAATCATTAGTAGCTGCTGATGTTTTAGTGATTAGCAAGGAAGATGTTAAGTTCTTAGAAGGGATGGCAAAATAATGAATATTAATCATGTTATTAAATATCCAGTTTTAACTGAAAAATCAGAAATTGCTAGATCTAATCAAAATGTCTATACATTTGTGGTTGACAGAAGAACAAACAAAATTGAAGTTAAAAAAGCTGTTGAATTTATCTTTGATGTTAAAGTTGAAAAAGTTAATATCATTAATTATGATAAAAAACCAGCTAAATTAGGTAGATTTGCAGGGTTTAAAAATGCCGTTAAGAAGGCTGTTGTGTTTTTGGACAAAGATTCAAAGATTGTTTTATTTGCTGAAGAAGCTAAAGAAGCAAAGAAGGCAAAAGAAACTGAAATGAAGTCTGAAAATGTCGAAACAGTTAAACAAATATCAGAAGCCGAACTAAAAGCAGCAGAAAAAATTAAAAGAGCTGCAGAAGCAAAAACGCAAAAGTCTGAAGAAAAAGCAGAAGAAATTAAGCAAGAAACAGAATCAAAATAATTAATCTCGATAAAACAAAAACTATAAGATTAATTTTTAAAAATAATAATTTAGATTCTTAAAAGATAAATATTATACAAACAAATATTTTTAAGAAATGGAGAAAAGAAGACAATGGCTATTAAAAAATTTAAAGCTTATACAAATGGTCGTCGTAATATGTCTTCTCTTGACTATCAAGCAAATTTAACTGGACATAAACCAGAAAAATCATTGCTTGTGGCACTTCCAACACATTCCGGAAGAAATAATCAAGGTAAAATTACAACTCGTCACCACGGTGGCAGATTAAAAAGATTTTATCGTATTATTGACTTCAAAAGATATAACAAGGATGGAATTGAGGCTATTGTTAAAACAATCGAATATGATCCAAACAGATCAGCCAATATTTCTTTAATTGTTTATCGTGATGGAGAAAAGAGATATATTATCAGTCCAAAAAATATTAAGGTTGGACAAAAAGTTATTTCAGGAGAACATGTAGATATACAAATAGGAAATAACTTACCACTTGGAAATATTCCAGAAGGTACATTTGTTCACAATATCGAATTACAACCTAAACAAGGTGGAATTATTGCTCGTTCTGCTGGTAGTTCAGCGCAAATTTTAGGTAAGGATGAATCAGGAAAATACGTTATCTTAAGACTAAAATCTGGCGAAGTGAGAAAAGTTCTAGGTGTATGCCGCGCTACAATCGGTGAAGTTGGAAATGAAGAACACTCATTAGTTAATATCGGTAAAGCTGGTAGAAATAGATTGAGAGGAATTAGACCTACAGTTAGAGGTTCAGCCATGAACCCTAATGATCACCCACATGGTGGTGGTGAAGGTAAACAACCTATTGGTAGAAAATCACCAATGACTCCATGAGGTAAAAAAGCTCTGGGTGTTAAAACTAGAGCAACTAAAAAATCATCTAACCAATTTATTATTAGAAGAAGAAAGGAAAGTAAATAATGTCTCGTTCATTAAAGAAAGCGCCCTTTGTTGATGATCACTTAATGAAAAAAGTGGTTGCTATTATTGAAAATAAAGCACCAAAGCGTCCAATCAAAACCTGATCAAGACGTTCAACAATTTATCCTGAATTTATTGGTTTAACATTTCAAGTTCACAATGGTCATGCATTTCTTGATGTCTTTGTAACAAATGATATGGTCGGCCACAAATTAGGTGAATTCGCACCAACAAGAACATTTAATGGTCACGGTGCTGATAAGGCTAAAGGAAAGAAATAATATGGCACAAATAGTTAAGGCATCAGTTAAAATGCAAAGAATTAGTGCGAGAAAAGCTAGATTAGTAGCAGATTTAATTCGCTATAAATCAGCTACACAAGCATTAATCATTTTGCAAACAACATACAAAAAGGCTTCAGAAATTATTCTTAAACTTTTAAATTCAGCGATTGCTAATGCGACAAATAATTTTGGTTTAGATGCTACTAAATTAGTAGTTTCAAAAATTTTAGTAAATGAAGGTCCTACATTAAAAAGATTTCAACCTCACTCACGTGGCAGAGCATACCCAATTTTAAAAAGAACTAGTCACTTTTATGTTGAATTAATGGAATTAAATACAGACGAACTAAATAAGGAGGCAAAATAATATGGGTCAAAAAGTTAATCCAAATGGTTTTCGTTTTGGTATAACAAAATCGCATAATACTGTTTGATATTCAGACAAGCAAGATTTTGCTAAGTTCTTATTAGAAGATCAAAAAATTTATGATTTCTTTGATAAAAAGGTTCGTGAATATTTAATTGGCAATGTTCAAATTAAGAGAAACCAAAACAGTAATATTATTGTTTATGTGTATACAGCTAAACCGGCTGCCTTATTAGGAACAAATGGTGATAATATTAAAGCTATAACATTAGCTCTTAAAAAAGAACTAAGAAATAAAAAAATTAATATTACTATTGATGTAATAGAACTAAAAAATCCCGACTTAAATGCAAGACTATTAGCAGAAGGCATTGCTGTTAAATTAGAAAATCGGGGAAGCTTCAGATTAGCACAAAAATTTGCTATCAAAAGTGCTATGAAAGCAGGAGCTAAAGGTATTAAAACCTCTGTATCTGGCCGTTTAAATGGTGTTGATATGGCTAGAACGGAAGGATATACCGAAGGTGAAATGAAATTGCATACTTTAAGACAAGATGTAGATTATGCTGTTGCTAAGGCTAAAACAACATATGGTATCTTGGGCATTAAGGTTTGAGTTTCATTAGGTGAAATTTTAGAAAACGGAAAAGCACAAGTTAGTGCTTTGGAATCAAATAAAACTGAAAGAAGACCGAGAGTTATTAGAAAGGGCGGTGAAAAACATGCTTCAACCAAAGAGAACTAAACATAGAAAAATGTTTCGTATCCGCCACGATAAAACTAAAGCACATCGTAATAACACAGTTTCATTTGGTGAGTTTGGTTTAAAATCAACCTCATCGGCATGAATCAGTGCAAGACAAATTGAAGCAGCTCGTATTGCTATTACTCGTCGTATGGGTCGTGAAGGTAAGGTTATTATCAAAATATTTCCACATATGTCAAAAACATCTAAACCTATTGGGGTTCGTATGGGATCTGGTAAAGGTAGTCCTGATCAATGATTTGCAGTTGTTAAAGAAGGAACAGTGATGTTTGAAGTTATGGGAAACCAAACTGATACTATGAAAGACGCTTTAAGATTAGGCGGTCATAAGTTGCCTGTTACTTGAAAAATTGTTTCTAGAGATGCTACATGTCAATCGGAAGGAGAAAAATAATTATGTCATATACTGAATTAAAGAAAAAAACAGTTGAAGAACTAAAAACTTTATTAGCAGAATTAAGAGCAGAATTATTTTCTCTACACTTCAAAAATGCGACTCGTCAATTAGACCAAACCCACAAAATTAATTTAGTTAAAAAAGATATTGCTAGAACCTTAACTGCTATAAATGCCAAAAAGGAAGAAGGAGATAAATAATGGAACAAGTTAGAGAAAATCATCGTAAGAAGCTTGTTGGAACTGTAATTAGTACTAAGAATGAAAAAACTATTACTGTTATGGTTGAAACATATGCAAAACACCCATTATACTCAAAGCGTTTCAAAGTATCTAAGAAATTTGCTGTTCATGATGAAAAAAATGAAGCAAAAATTGGTGATGTTGTTGAAATACAAGAAACAAGACCACTTTCAAAAACTAAACACTTTAGATTAGTTGAGATTAAATCACACGCTATCGGAGGAAACGAAAATGCTTAGTGAATTTTCGAGATGTAATGTAGCCGATAATTCTGGCGCCAAAGAAGTAATGATTATTAAGAACCTTGGTGGTTCGGTTGTAAGAAGCACAAATATTGGTGACATTGTTGTTGTTACTGTTAAAAAGGCAATCCCTAATGGTGTGGTTAAAGAAGGTCAAGTTTTAAAAGCAGTTATTGTTAGAACAAAAAGAGGCATTGCAAGAGAAAATGGTTCATACATTAGATTTGATGATAATGCTGTTGTTTTAATTAAAGAAGATGGTACTATGAGAGGTACTCGGGTATTTGGTCCTGTAGCGAGAGAACTTCGTGAAAAAGGATATTTAAAAATAATTTCATTAGCTCCGGAGGTTTTATAATGTCTCAAGCTAAAATTAGAAAAAATGATATTGTTTTAGTTATTTCAGGAAAAGAAAAAGGTAGATTTGCATCAGTTTTATCAACAAATGTCAAGAAACAAACCGTTGTTCTAAAAGAAATTAACATAAAAACCAAACACCATAAACCTTCACAAGAAAATACTGAAGGAAAAATTGAAAAGAAAGAATTTCCTATTCATATTTCCAATGTAGCATACCTAGCAAAAAAAGGTGCACAAGGCCAAAAGTCAATTGGAACAAAAATAGGATTTAAAGTTGATGCTAAGACCGGTAAAAAACAAAGAGTTATGAAAAAAGTTAATAAGGTTATATAAGTAAATAAGGAGAAATAGAAAATGGCTAAATTAGAATTAGAAAAAAAATATTTAGAGCAAGTTCGCCCTGAATTAGTTAAAGAATTTGGTTACTCATCAATTATGCAAGCTCCGCGTTTACAAAAAATTGTTATTAATATGACAGCCGGAAATGAAGTATCAAACTCAAAAGCTATTGAAGAGGTTATGGTTGAATTAAGCCAAATAACTGGACAAAAACCATATCAAACAGTGGCAAAAAAATCATTGGCATCTTGAAAATTGCGTGAAGGTATGCCAATGGGTGGAAAAGTAACATTAAGACGTGAAAGAATGTGATCATTTTTAACTAAATTAATTAATATTGCTTTACCTCGTGTACGTGACTTTAATGGTACAAGCTTAAAAAGTTTTGATGGTCGTGGTAACTATGCGATTGGTATTAAAGAAGAAATTATTTTCCCAGAAATTTCATTTGATAAAATTCGTAAGTTAAAAGGTATGGATATTATTCTTGTAACCAGTGCAAATTCAGATAAAGAAGCATTTGCATTATTAAAGAAACTTGGAATTCCATTTGCAAAAGGTACTAATTAAGGAGAATTTGTATGGCAAGAAAAGCGTTAATGATTAAAGCTGAACGTGAACCAAAATTTTCAGTTAGAAAATACACACGTTGTCAAATTTGTGGTCGTGTTCATGCAGTGTTACGTAAATATAAAATTTGTAGAATTTGTTTTAGAGAATTAGCACACGAAGGAAAGATTCCTGGCGTAAAGAAAGCGAGTTGATAATTATGGCTATTATTACAGACCCAATAGCAGATATGTTTGTTAGAATTAAAAATTCTATTTCAAGAAAGTATCATGAAGTTCTAGTTCCTCACTCAACTAAAAAAGAAAAAATCTTAGAAATTTTTACAAGAGAAGGTTATATTACTTCATATGAAATCATTACCTCACCCAAAGGTTTTAAAGAAATTAAAATTACTTTAAAATACAAAGGAATGAATCAAAATCTATCTGCAATTACAGATATTAAAAGAGTTTCTAAACCAGGTTTAAAAGTATATTCATCAGCTGACAAATTACCTCGTGTTTTAAGTGGATATGGTACAGCAATTATCTCAACATCAAAAGGTCTATTAACTGATAAAGAAGCAAGAAAAGCCAACTTAGGTGGCGAAGTTATTGCCTTTATTTGATAGAACTTACTTAGATTTAAGGATTTAAACTATGTCAAGAATTGGAAAAAGAGTTTTATCTATTCCTCAAGGTGTTGAAATAAATTTATCAAAAAACCATATTGTTATTAAAGGTAATTTAGGCCAATTAGAATATACATTTTCACCATTAATTTCTGTTATTATTGAAAATAATGAAATTAAAACTTTAAGAGCTAATGAAGAAAAAACTACAAAGCAATTGCATGGTACAACAAACGCTATTATTAGTAATATGTTAATCGGAGTTTCAAAAGGTTATAAAAAAGAAATCGAAATTAAGGGTGTTGGTTACAAAGCAACACTTAAGGGAAATGAAATCGAAATAATTGCCGGATATTCGCACAGTGTAGTTAAGGCAATTCCATCAAATCTAAAAATTGAGGTACCAAAACCAACTAATATTATAATTTCTGGTATTGATAAACAAGCTGTTGGAGAATTTGCTGCAAATATAAGAGATATTAGACGTCCAAGCCCATATTCAGGTAAGGGAATTATGTACAAAGATGAAGTTATTAGACGTAAGGAAGGAAAAACTGCTGCTAAGTAGTTAAAAAATAGGTAAAAAATTATGTTATCAAGAAATGAAAGACGTAAAGTTAAACATTTAAAAATTACTAATAAATTAGCAAAAGGTACTTCACAAAGACCACGTGTTGTTGTATTTAAATCATTACATAACTTTTATGCGCAAGCAGTCAATGATGAAACACATACAACATTAGCTTCATTTTCAACTAGACAATTATCTGAAAAAGGGAATAATATTGAGGCAGTAAAAATGGTAGCAAAGCAATTTGCTCTAAAACTAAAAGAAGTAAATGTTTCTGAAATCGTTTTTGACCGTTCAGGCTATATTTATCATGGTAAATTAGCAGCATTTGCAGACACATTAAGAGAAGAAGGGATTAAGTTCTAATGGCTGAAGAATTAAAGAAAGAAAATACTGAAGTAGCTAAGGAAACTAAGGTAGTTTCACCTATTAAAAAACCAGAAATAAAAGAAAATAATAAAGCAACTACTGAACGAAAAGCTTTTGCTCCCAAGAAACAATTTAGTGCAACTCCTGCAGCTAAGATTTTTGAAGAAAAAGTTATTGATATTGCCAGAGTTACAACCGTTGTTAAGGGTGGAAGAAGATTTTCATTTTCAGCATATGTTGTTGTCGGCGATAAAAAAGGTAAAGTTGGATTTGGACACGGAAAAGCAAATGAAGTTCAAGATGCTATTAAAAAAGCAGTTAAAGATGCACAAAAAAATGTATTCAACGTTCCTATAGTTAACGGAACCATTCCACACGAAATAAAAGAAAAATTCCTAGCTTCAAAAGTACAACTACGTCCTGCTCCTAAAGGTGCTGGTATTATTGCTTCTAATACAGTGCGTGCTGTTGTGGAATTAGCTGGTTATACCGATATTTCTACAAAAACATATGGTTCAAGAACAAAACACAATATTGTTCATGCCACAGTTAATGCACTTAAGAAGATTAAAACAGTTGAAGAAATTGCTAAACTACGTGACATTGATGTAAAGCATTTATTAGCTAAATAATATAATATTAAGGAGTGTTATTTATGAAATTACATACATTAAAAGCAACACCTGGCGCTCGTAAAGAAAAACATCGTGTCGGACGTGGTCATGCTGCCGGTAAAGGGAAACAAGCTGGTAGAGGGCAAAGTGGACAAACAAAAAGAAGTACAGTTAGACTAGGTTTTGAAGGTGGACAATTACCACTATTCAGAAGAATTCCTAAACGTGGTTTTAATAATGTAAATCACGTTGAATTCCAAATTGTTAATATTTCTTCGCTAGAAGAAAAATATACAAATAATGAAGTTGTTTCTTATGAAACATTGGTAGCAAAAAACCTTATCAAGGGAGTATTGCCGGTTAAAATTTTAGGAAGAGGAACACTAACTAAAAAGTTGACTGTTTCAATTCCGTCTCTTTCACAATCAGCTAAAGAAGCTATTGAAAAAGCTGGAGGAAAAATCGAGGTTCAATAATGGCTAAAAGATCTAAAGTAGAAAAGGAAATATATAACAAAAGACTCGAGCGCAAATTAGCAATTGATAAATTTTTTGCTAAAAAAAGAAACTCGTGATCAGAATGATGAAAAAATCATGGTCTTTTTAAGAAGATCTTATTTACTCTTTTTGTTATTTCACTTTTCTTAATAGCTGGTACTATTACTTTACCAGGTGTTGAATTAGCACATCAAGACAGATTGAATCAAGGTGATTTCTTTGGTATCTTAAACTTGGTAGGTGGCGGTGGATTACGTAGATTCTCCATAGTCGCCTTGGGGATTGGACCTTTTATTTCTTCATCGCTAGTAATGATGATTTTGCAAACAAAAGCATTCCCGGCGGTTCATCGTTTAAGTCAATCAGGTCCATTGGGTAGAATAAAAATTAATTTTATAACTTATACTGTTACATTGTTCTTTGCAATATTTCAAGCAATATTGATTACAAGAGCATTAGTAAATCCACAGACTGATAATTTTGGTATAAGATTTTCTGATAGTTTAGTTAAGTCTCTTGGCGAAAAAGGAACCTTTGCTTATCAATGAGTGATTCTTCCTTTATTGTTAGTAGCCGGATCATTCTTTTCTTTATTTTTATCAGAACAAATAACAAATAAAGGTGTTGGGAATGGAACGAGCTTAATTATCTTTGTCGGAATTGCTAGCTCACTAGTTCCAACCTTCAGACATGCTTTTGAATACTATATGCCATCAGTAAAAAATAATAATTCGGTTGTTTTAAAGGAAACACTAAACTTTATTGTTTATTTACTGGCGTATTTATTAGTAATTTTTGTTGTAATATTATTTACTCTTGCTGAAAGAAAAATTCCAATTCAACAAGTTGGGGCAGGATTATCTAAAACGGAAAAAGAATTAAGTTATCTACCTATCAAAGCAAACCCAGCAGGAATTATGTCAGTAATTTTTTCAATGATGGTTCTTTCTGTTCCTACATTGATTGCAGGGTTATTTGATCCTAATACAAGTAGATATTATCAATGAGTTTATTCAAATCTTCAACTAACACAACCATTAGGATTCTTCTTATTTGTTATCATAACATTTGGATTAACTATTTTAATGGGAATACAACAATCTAAAATTGATAAGATTAGTGAGGATTTTGCAAAAAGCAGTACGTTTATTCCTGGAATTAGACCGGGTGAGCAAACTGAAAATTATTTATTAAATACTGTGTTAAGATTATCATTCTTTTCTGCTGGGTATTTAATAATATTGGGGGCATTGCAATTTATTCAACAAATGTTTGGAATGCCTGCACCAATAGCGTTTGGTGGAACATCAATAATGATTCTAGTTTCAACAGCAACAGAAACCGTTCAACAAATTCAAGCAAGATATAAATCACAGGAACTTGCGCGAAGAAGACGAATGATTAAAGAATTAAAAGAAGTATATGGAGAAGACGAAGATTTAATATGATAGAAAGATGTCAAATTAAGAAGCCTAATTTGATTTTTATAGGTGCACCAGGTGCTGGCAAGGGTTCTCTTTCTAAGCTATTAGTTGAAAATTTTGGATATTTTCAACTTTCAACTGGTGATATGTTTCGTCAAGAAATTAAAAATAAAACAGAATTAGGGCTAAAAATTAAAAACATATTAGAATCAGGAAAATATGTTGATGATAATATAACTAATCAGCTAGTTGAAAATAAACTAACTAGCTTAGTTAATGAGAAAATACCTTTTATTCTTGATGGTTTTCCAAGAACGATTGATCAAGCTGAGTTTTTAGATACACTTGAAAAAAAAGGGATTTATATTGACCAAGTTATTTTATTAAATATTACCGATGAACAAATTATTGAACGTTTATCGAAGCGTAGAATTTGTCCTTCATGTAAAACAATTTATCACCTAGAATCATTCCCACCAGCTAATGATAAATTCTGTAAACATTGTAAAACAGAAGTTGTCAAAAGAGCTGATGATGAAGAAGAAGTAGTATTAAAACGTCTTGCGATATATAACGATCAAACAAAATGTTTAATAGATTTTTATAAAAAAAAGAATATAGTTTCAGAAGTAAATAGCTATCAATCATTAAAAAAAGTGTTTGATGACGTTAAAGAGGCCTTGAAATGATAAAAATTAAGAATCAAATCGAAATTCAAAAAATTAAAAAGGCCTGCGCAATCTTGGCAGAAGTCAAAAAAATTCTTTGAGACTTTATAAGACCAGGCGTTTCTTTAAAAGAAATTGATAGCGTCGCTTTTAAAGAAATTAAGAAAAGAGGAGGAAAACCAGCTTTTTTAGATATGTATGGTTTTCCTGCAACTTGTTGTATTTCAGTTAATGAAGAATTAATTCATGGTATCCCTTCTGATTATGTTGTTAAGGATGGAGATATTGTAAAAATTGATACCGGGGTAGTATGGGAAGGGTATTATTCTGATTCTGCCTTTACAAAAGGTGTTGGCAATATTACACAAAAAGATAAGGAATTAATTCAAGTTGCAAAAGACGCTTTTTATGCAGGATTTAATGCAATTAAAGTAGGTAAACGCTTTGGTGATATATCTGCTGCAATCGGAAATTATATTCGTCAAAAAGGCTATTATACACCTGATGAATTTTGCGGCCATGGTATAGGTAAAAGTTTGCATGAAGATCCGCTTATAAATAATGACGGTATTCCAAATACAGGTGATTTTATTAAAAACGGTATGGTTATCTGTATTGAACCGATGATTTTACAAAAGTCAAAAAAAACATTAATTAAAGAAGATAATTGAACTGTTATTGATCCATTAGGTTTTAATACTTCGCACTACGAGCAAACAGTATTAATTGATAATGGTGAAGCATATATATTATCAGGAGACAACATTTAATGGGAAAAAACAAGAAAGATAAAAAAGAAGAAGTTATTAAAATGACTGGTAAAGTTACCAAGATGCATTCAACAAAAAATTATGATGTTTTGTTAGAAAATAATCTTGAAATTAAGGCTTATATTTCAGGAAAAATGTCTCTACATAACATTAAACTTATTCCCGGTGATATGGTTGATGTTGAAATCAGTCCTTTTGATTGAACGTTAGGCAGAATAGTTTTTCGCCATAAATAAAACTAAGGAGAATTATGAAAGTTAGAGCATCGATTAAAAGCATTTGCAAAGACTGTAAAATAATTAAAAGACACGGCGTTAATAGAGTAATTTGCATTAACCCAAAACACAAACAAAGACAAGGATAAAAAAATGGCTAGAGTTTTAAATATAGAAATTCCAAATAATAAAAAAGTTCGTATTTCTCTAACATATATTTTTGGTATAGGTCCAACAATTGCTAAGCAAATCTTAGCTGCCGCAAATGTTGATGGAGAAAAAAGAGTTAAAGAATTAAGTGAAGAAGAATTAACACGCATTAGAGATGAAGCTAAACAATATACTACTGAAGGTGATTTAAAGAGAGAAATTAATCTAAATATTAAAAGATTAATGGAAATTAAATCATATCGTGGTATTAGACATAGAAAAGGATTGCCAGTAAGAGGCCAATCAACTAAGAAAAATGCAAGAACAAGAAAAGGCCCAAGAAAAACGATTGCTGGAAAGAAAGGTAAATAATAATGGCTAAGAAAAACAAAAAAGTTGTTACGCAAGGTATTGCGCATATTCACTCAACATACCAAAATACAATTGTTTCTTTTTCAGATTTAAAGGGAAATGTTTTTGCATGATCTTCTTCGGGGGCAATTGGATATAAAGGTACGAAGAAGAAAACTCCATATGCTGCTGGCCTAGCCGCAGCTGCTGCTGTTGAAAAAGCCAAAGAATTTGGTTTAAAGGAAGTGTCGATTATGGTCAAGGGTGTTGGTCCTGGAAAATCAACAGCTCGCAAGCAAATTGAAACAAGTGGTTTTACAATTAAGGATGTTAAGGATGTTACTCCTACTCCTCACAATGGTACTCGTCCTCCAAAGAAAATTCTTAAAAGAGAAAAATAATTTAGATTTACAAGGATAACATAGGGGGATATTATGGAAAAAATTCAAAAAATTACTTATAAAGAATTAGTCGCTGAAAAAGTAAATGATTTTAATACAACATTTGTAATCGAACCATTATCGCGTGGTTATGCAAATACAATGGGGACTACTTTAAGAAGAACCTTACTTTCTTCTATTACATCAGTTGCTCCATTTGCGATTAAAATCAATAATGTCGAACATGAATTTCAAACAATTAGTGGTTTACAAGAAGATGCGATAACATTAGTTAGAAATATAAGAAGCATCCGTTTTGTTTACAATGAAGAAATGTTTGAAAAAGATAACTTAGCAAAAATATCATTTAAGGCCAATAAGGAAGGCGAAATCTATGCTTATGATATTCCTGAGGTTAGTGGCCTAGAAATAGTAAATAAAGATCAATACATTGCTAATATAGCCAAAGGTGGCTCATTAGAATTTGAATTATTTTTAAGAAAAGGTCGCGGTTTTGTTGATTTTGAAGAAAATAAGAATGTAATTAGTCAATATGGTTCAAGATTAGAATCAAATATTAAAAATGGTCAATTTTTAGCAATGGATAGTGATTTTAGTCCTGTTAAAAAATGTGCAATCTCTTTTGAGGAATTAAATAGTTCATCTAAATTAGTTGAAGAAAGATTAAAAATTAAACTAGAAACCGATTGCACGATTACAGCAAAAGATGCGATGGAACAGGCTGCTAAGATTATTGTTGCTCATTTTCAAATCATTGGTAATATTGATGCTTTGGAATCGATAGAATTATTCGAAGAAAATAAAGATAAAAAAGATAAGGAAATTAAGTCATCTGTATCAATCAGTAAACTTGGCTTATCAGTAAGATCAGAAAATGCTTTAAAAAGAGCAAAATTCACCACTATTGAAGAAGTATTAAATTTAACTGATGAAGAATTGGCAAATATTAAAAACCTAGGTAAAAAATCAATTCAAGATATTATTGATAAAAGAAATGATTGAAAAAATAGAATTGGCAATGATGCTGATTTCGAAAGCGACACCACGATAGATTCACTAGAACAACTTAAAAAATCAGATGAGGGAGAAGAATAATGGCTAACCCAAAACAACTATTTCGTAGAAATACTGAATGATGAAACCATGTAGAAAGATCGTTAGTTACCGATTTATTGGTAAACGGTCAAGTTAAAACCACTCTTGAAAGAGCTAAAAGAATTAGATCAAATGCAGAAAAGATGATTACACTCGGAAAGAAAAATACCCTTTCAACCAGAAGACAAGCAGCTAAATTTTTAAGACTTATTCCTTCAAAAGTTGAAAACAAAGATTCGTTACAATATTTATTTGATGTTCTAGCATCAAAATACGCCCAAAGAAATGGCGGATATACAAGAATAATTAAAATTAATAACCGTGCTGGCGATAATGCTAAAATGGCAATTATTAAATTAGTATAAAAATAGGAGATAAATTATGGCTATAGTTCCAAAAAGAAAAACCTCAAAGCAAAGAAAAAATTTAAGAAGAAGTCATCATGCATTAAGTCCTATTACGTTAGTAGAATGCAAGCATTGCAAACAATCAATTATTCCTCACCAAGCATGTAGATATTGTGGATTTTATAAGGAAGAAAAAGTTCTTAAAAATGTTATTAATGATAAAATTAAATAATTTTAGAAACACCAAGTTGTTGACTTGGTGTTTTATATTTAATAAGTTATACTTGACTTTCTTAGTAAAAGATATTATCTATATTAGATTATATTTTTTTATTAATAATTTCAAAAATAAAAAAATTTTATATATAATATATAAGCTTTCTATTTTTGCTTGATTAGTTTTTAATTAAACTAATTTAGTAATATCTAAGATTTTTTAAAAAAAATAAAAAAATATTATTAAAAAAAATAAAAAGCGTATAATAGTAATTGTAGCTTTTTTTGCTAACAAATATTAAGATAGTTCTTTGAAAACTGGATACGAATACCATAACGTCAATTTTAATTTTTTAAAAATATAATAAAACCAAAATCAAATTTTAAGAGTTTGATCCTGGCTCAGGATGAACGCTGGCTGTGTGCCTAATACATGCATGTCGAGCGAAGGTAGCAATACCTTAGCGGCGAATGGGTGAGTAACACGTGCTTAATCTACCCTTTAGATTGGAATACCCAATGGAAACATTGGCTAATGCCGGATACGCATGGAATCGCATGATTCCGTTGTGAAAGGGGCCTTAAAGCCCCGCTAGAGGATGAGGGTGCGGAACATTAGTTAGTTGGTAGGGTAATGGCCTACCAAGACTATGATGTTTAGCCGGGTCGAGAGACTGAACGGCCACATTGGGACTGAGATACGGCCCAAACTCCTACGGGAGGCAGCAGTAGGGAATATTCCACAATGAGCGAAAGCTTGATGGAGCGACACAGCGTGCACGATGAAGGTCTTCGGATTGTAAAGTGCTGTTATAGGGAAAGAATACTTGGTTGAGGAAATGCTTCCAAGCTGACGGTACCCTGTCAGAAAGCGATGGCTAACTATGTGCCAGCAGCCGCGGTAATACATAGGTCGCAAGCGTTATCCGGAATTATTGGGCGTAAAGCGTTCGTAGGCTGTTTATTAAGTCTGGAGTTAAATCCCAGGGCTCAACCCTGGCTCGCTTTGGATACTGATAAACTAGAGTTAGATAGAGGTAAGCGGAATTCCATGTGAAGCGGTGAAATGCGTAGATATATGGAAGAACACCAAAGGCGAAGGCAGCTTACTGGGTCTACACTGACGCTGAGGGACGAAAGCGTGGGGAGCAAACAGGATTAGATACCCTGGTAGTCCACGCCGTAAACGATGATCATTAGTCGGTGGATAGTTCACTGACGCAGCTAACGCAGTAAATGATCCGCCTGAGTAGTATGCTCGCAAGAGTGAAACTTAAAGGAATTGACGGGGACCCGCACAAGCGGTGGAGCATGTGGTTTAATTTGAAGATACACGGAGAACCTTACCCACTCTTGACATCCTTCGCAATGCTATAGAGATATAGCGGAGGTTAACGGAGTGACAGATGGTGCATGGTTGTCGTCAGCTCGTGTCGTGAGATGTTTGGTCAAGTCCTGCAACGAGCGCAACCCCTATCTTTAGTTACTAACGAGTCATGTCGAGGACTCTAGAGATACTGCCTGGGTAACTGGGAGGAAGGTGGGGATGACGTCAAATCATCATGCCTCTTACGAGTGGGGCAACACACGTGCTACAATGGTCGGTACAAAGAGAAGCAATATGGCGACATGGAGCAAATCTCAAAAAGCCGATCTCAGTTCGGATTGGAGTCTGCAATTCGACTCCATGAAGTCGGAATCGCTAGTAATCGCAGATCAGCTATGCTGCGGTGAATACGTTCTCGGGTCTTGTACACACCGCCCGTCACACCATGGGAGCTGGTAATACCCAAAGTCGGTTAGCTAACCTCGGAGGCGACCGCCTAAGGTAGGACTGGTGACTGGGGTGAAGTCGTAACAAGGTATCCCTACGAGAACGTGGGGATGGATCACCTCCTTTCATACGGAGTACACACTGTTATGGAAAAAAATATTTGTATCCAGTTTTGAGAGATTTATCTCTCATTTTGTTCTTTGAAAACTGAATATCGACATTGAAAATTAAATTTATTAATATTTCAAAGTTTAGATCAACCTATAGAATATATCATACAATAGACAAACAATAGGTCTTATACTACTATTAAACAAGATAAGAGTTTTTGGTGGATGCCTTGGGTCTGGAAGTCGATGAAGGACGTGATTACCTGCGATAAGCCTCGGTTAGCTGGAAATGAGCTGTGATCCGGGATTTCCGAATGGGGAAACCTAATTAAGTTAATACTTAATTATCATATTGATGAATTCATAGTCAAATGAAGAGACACGCTGTGAATTGAAACATCTCAGTAGCAGCAGGAAGAGAAAATAAAGAATGATTCCCTAAGTAGTGGCGAGCGAAAGGGGAAAAGCCCAAACCAACATTCGTTGTTGGGGTTGTAGGACTACATTATAGAGTTACAAAATACGCACATAGCAGAATAAGTTGGAATGCTTGAACATAGAGGGTGAAATTCCCGTAAGCGAAATGTGCGTATCTCTTTGTAGTATCCTGAGTAGGGCGGGGCACGTGAAACCCTGTCTGAATCTGCCGGGACCACCCGGTAAGGCTAAATACTAACCAGACACCGATAGTGAACTAGTACCGTGAGGGAAAGGTGAAAAGAACCCCGGGAGGGGAGTGAAATAGATTCTGAAACCAATTACTTACAGTTAGTCAGAGCCCGTTAATGGGTGATGGCGTACATCTTGCAGAATGGACCGGCGAGTTATGTCAACATGCGAGGTTAAGTGGATTAAAGCGAAGCCGTAGAGAAATCGAGTCTTAATAGGGCGCTTAGTATGTTGATATAGACCCGAAACCAGGTGATCTACCCATGAGCAGGTTGAAACTTAGGTAACACTAAGTGGAGGACCGAACCGTAGTACGCTAAAAAGTGCCCGGATGACTTGTGGGTAGGGGTGAAATTCCAATCGAACTTGGAGATAGCTGGTTCTCTCCGAAATAGCTTTAGGGCTAGCGTGTAGTGTTAAGTGATGGGGGTAGAGCACTGAATATGGAATGGCGGCGCCTAGCTGTACTGACTATAATCAAACTCCGAATACTATCATGAATTGCTATGCAGTCGGTACATCGGTGATAACGTCGATGCACGCGAGGGGAACAACCCAGATCGTCAGCTAAGGTCCCAAAATTGTGTTAAGTGAGAAAGGTTGTGGAGTTTCTTAAACAGCTAGGATGTTGGCTTAGAAGCAGCCATCGTTTAAAGAGTGCGTAATAGCTCACTAGTCGAGAGACTCTGTGCCGATAATTCAACGGGACTAAAACACAATACCGAAGCTACGGGCATGAAAATGCGTTAGGAGAGCGTTGTAAGGGCATTGAAGCCAGACTGTGAAGACTGGTGGAGCGCTTACAAGTGAGAATGCCGGTATGAGTAACGATTCAGAGTGAGAATCTCTGACGCCTATTGGGGAAGGTTTCCTGGGCAAGGTTCGTCCACCCAGGGTTAGTCGGGTCCTAAGACGAGGCCGAAAGGCGTAGCCGATGGACAACAGGTTAATATTCCTGTACTTTCTATAAATGTGATGGAGTGACGGGGGAGGATAGTACTACCACTTATTGGATTGTGGGGTAAATAGTAACTGGGTTATGTAGGCAAATCCGCATAATAAATTTTTAACCGGGAGCTATGATGCATAGTGAAAGGGCAACTAAGTAGCGAATTGGATGATTTCATACCTCTTAAAAAAGCTTCTAACATATAGTTTATGGAAACCCGTACCGAGAACGGACACACGTCCCCAAGATGAGTATTCTAAGGCGAGCGAGAAAACCAATGTCAAGGAACTCTGCAAATTCATCCCGTAAGTTCGCAAGAAGGGATGCCCACCATAACAAGTGGGCCGCAGTGAATAGTAAGGGGGAACTGTTTATCAAAAACACAGCTCTATGCTAAATCGTAAGATGATGTATATGGGGTGACTCCTGCCCAGTGCCCGAAGGTTAAGCAAAGGTGTTAGCATTAGCGAAGCATTGATGTGAAGCCCGGGTGAACGGCGGCCGTAACTATAACGGTCCTAAGGTAGCGAAATTCCTTGTCGGCTAAATACTGACCTGCACGAAAGGAGTAATTATCTCTTAACTGTCTCGACATTGGACTCGGTGAAATTATGGTTCCGGCGAAGACGCCGGAGACCCGCATCTAGACGAAAAGACCCCGTGGAGCTTTACTATAACTTCATATTGGAGTTTGATTTAACTTGTGTAGGATAGGTGGGAGACTGTGATGCTTGGACGCTAGTTCAAGTGGAGTCGTCGTTGAAATACCACCCTTGTTACGTTGAACTTCTAACTTGTTACCATGATCTGGTAAGAGGACAGTGTGTGGTGGGTAGTTTGACTGGGGCGGTCGCCTCCTAAAGGGTAACGGAGGCGTTCAAAGTTACACTCAATACGGTCAGAAACCGTATCAAAGAGCATAAAGGTAGAAGTGTGATTGACTGTGAGACCTACAAGTCGAGCAGGTGCGAAAGCAGGACTTAGTGATCCGGCGGTTCTTCGTGGAAAGGCCGTCGCTCAACGGATAAAAGCTACCCGGGGATAACAGGCTTATCTTTCCCAGAGATCACATCGACGGGAAGGTTTGGCACCTCGATGTCGGCTCATCGCATCCTGGAGCTGGAGTCGGTTCCAAGGGTTGGGCTGTTCGCCCATTAAAGCGGTACGCGAGCTGGGTTCAAAACGTCGTGAGACAGTTTGGTTCCTATCTGATGTGGGCGTTGGAATATTGATGAGAGCTACTCTTAGTACGAGAGGACCGGAGTGGACGCACCGATGGTGTGCCAGTTGTTTCGCCAGAAGCATAGCTGGGTAGCCAAGTGCGGCAGGGATAACCGCTGAAAGCATCTAAGCGGGAAGCCCCCTCAGAGATGAGTATTCCCTATTAAATTCCTTATAGACTATGAGGTTGATAGGCTGGAGGTGTAAGTATAGCAATATATTCAGCTGACCAGTACTAATAAATTGATTGGTTTAATAGTGATTCTATAGAAGTTATCTAAAATAAAAAAAGTCGATATTCAGTTTTCAGGGAACAAAAAAAGCTTGCTATAAATATAGACAATTTTTTTTATATTTTTAGTTGTTTAATTTTTCCCCAAAAAGTGGGAATTTTTTTAATTTAATGATGACTTTATTCTTTTTTAACTTAAATTTTAGTGGTTTTTATAACCAAAACAAATTTAAATTGATTTTTTTATGTTTGATTTAATAAAATATTCATCGATATTTAATAAATCTAGCAACTCTTTTGAGCTCTCAATCATGTGGAGAAACTATAACAAAATAATTAAAATTATCAAGACCTGCTTGATAATTTTTCTTATTTATTTCATAAGAAATTATTTTGATTTTAAAGTAGATGAAAAAAATAAAACAATTTCTTATGAAATTCCTAAAGTAGAACTATTTTTTTCTAATTTTTTAATAAAAAAATGTTAATTCTTAGTCAAATTGCAATATTTTTATAGTTTAAAAATATTTATCAAACTTGTGATATTAAATTTATTTTTAAGACCTAAAAATTTAAATTAAATAAAAAATTATTTCTTTATTTTAAAATCAATATCAAAATCATTTTTTATTTTTATAAATTCAACACCAAAGGTGCTAAATATTTTTAGGCTAGCTTTAAAATCATCTGCTTCCGGTTTATATTCACTAGCATAATAAACTTTTGATATTTTTGATTGGACAATTAATTTTGCACAGTTATAGCATGGCGAATGTGTAACATAAATTGCTGAACCTGGTTCAATTTTAGAATTAGTTAGATTAGCATTAATTATAGCATTTGCTTCAGCATGAACAACATATGTATATTTTGAATGTAGCACATCATCAGAACAACTTGGTCGATTCCATGGAAAGGCTAGGTCATTATCAACCTCAGTGTTATTAAAACTAGTTGGCATTCCATTGTAACCTAATGAAATGACATAATTATTTGGGCTTACAATACAGGCCCCTACTTTTGTTGTTGGGTCCTTAGATCTAAATGCACTTAATTTGGCTAAGGACATAAAATATATATCTCATTTAATATTGTCTTTATGTTCGTTAAAAATAATATTTTTTGTCTTTGAATTCATAATAGTAAAATTTTATCACAATTTTAAAAAATCAGACTCCGCAGACCCTGATCTAAATTATTTAGTGAAATAAGCAAAAAAGCTCGGATAAGACATTAACTATGTTAATCCAATTCATTATGCTAAATAATTAGCCATAACAAGTTGAATTAAAAAAATTATATCAAAAATATCTAATATTGCTTTATTTTTTTATTTTATTTTTTATATTAATAAAACTACTAAAACTAAGTCGATTTTTATAAATAAATTTAAAAAGTATTATATTTTTTTGCAAAAAAATTTTAAATGTTGTTAAAATAATTAATGTTAGGAAAAAATGATGGACATAAAAAAAATAAATGAAAATTATCAAATTTCTAGTATGTTCACAGCTATAATAGCTGCATTTTTTGCTATTGAAATTATTAATTTCAACAAGGGTATTATTAAGATGAATTCTATGAATTCGTGAAATAAAAATATTATTCTTGGAGGAATTTGTAATGCAACTTATACATTTAAATATCATAATTAATAAGATTAAAATTAAAAAGAATAATATAGATTTTTCATATTTCAACATTATTTACCGTCCTAAGATTATGGATTTTAGAGGTACATAATTACTCAATAAACATAAGAATTTTCTTAATAAAAAAGTATCTTTTAGCATTTTCTTAATAAAACCCAGATTTAAATAATTTCAATAAAAAAGTAATAAAAATCAATCAAAAATGTATTAAAAAAGTCACATTGAAAGACAAGAGAAAATGCGCCTCTTTAAGAGCAAAACCTAACAAAAGATTAAAAATAATTTATAATTATTTTGTAATTTTATATAAGTCATTTTATATAACTAGATAATAATTTTTTAAATACAATAACACCTTAATGACTTTTATGGAATTATAAAAAATGGAGATTAAAATGAAAAAAGCAAACAAAATATTATTAGCTTCTTTACCTTTACTTAGTGCTTCAGTGCCCCTGCTTTTAGCAAGCTGCAGCAACAACTTACAAAGCGGTAAAGTTCATAAATACGTGTTTGAATATAACTCACCTTATACAGGACAAGCATTTGTATATGATGCTTCAAGATCGTATGGTGGATATGTAAGTGTCGCAACGACACAACAAACTTCAGCTGGTTTGGTTCGCATTGAAAATATCGGAGAACCAGTTTTAACTAACAAAGTCAAAAAGGATCAAAGTGGTAAAATAATTGGAACTGCTCAATATATCACAACTCCAACTTGAACAAAAAAAGCATTAGCAATGGCTTCTGCAGTTGTTATAACAGATAAAAATGGTTCTATAACAACATTTGATTCCGATGATGCTGATATCATGGCAGAGCCTAATGGCGAAAAAGACGGAGTTAAATATTACACTTCTGCTTCAGTAGAATTAAAATCGAATAATCAAAAATCTATCAACAGTTTTAACTTTGATAATAAATTAAAATCAGCTACTAAAGTTCAATTTATTATTCGAAAAGGTGTTTTTTGGGTTGACGAAACGGGTAAAAAGACGAAATATGAAGTTAATGCAAAAGATTTTTATTACTCGTGATTAAGAACACTTTCTGTCAGTCAATCATTCAGAGATAAAAATGGTGGTTCTGAGGAACTTGATAAAGAGGCTGCCAAAGTTTTATCAGACGCTTCTTCATCAGCCTTTACTGATAAAGAGGAGTATTCAAATGATTATTTATTCAGTCTTTTCGGTATTGATCATAAGAAGTTTTCTGTAGAAAAAGAATTTATACAAAAAGTAGGATTAGATGATGCTGTAACATTTGAAAAAATTTCTAATCATGATGATCCAGAATTTACAGAGTTCTTTAATAAGTTAATATTGAGAGATTATACCTTTCAACCAGCTCCTTCGCAATATATTGATGAAAAGAATCAAACAGAGCAATTGCCAGTATATAACTATAACGGTTTGCAAAATGATGAAACCAAAAAATTTGAAGATAAGATTAGAAAATTAGATAAAAATTCTATAGTATATAAGATTGGAGCCTATTGGTATGGAGTAAGTTTGAAAAACACTTTATACAATGGCGCATATTATATATCGCCTCAAAAAGGCCAGGAGTTAATTCTTAAGAAAAATAAGAATTACTATGATCAAAAATTTGTGAATAGCCCTGATACTATTGAGCAAATAGTGTTTATATATAATCAAAACGTTGCGGCAGAAACATTTGCAGACAGAATTTTTAATAAGTACAAAGAAGGTAGCGTTTCGCAAATTGCATTTAGTCAATTAAATAAAGCACAACAAGATGAAATTTTGAGAGATGGTAAGAAATTTGGATTGCGTTACATTCAAGTTGTAAATACAAATAGACCATTTTATAGAAACGTTGCACAACCATTTGTTAGAGCACTTCCTCAAGGGCAAAAAACTAATTTCTATGAATTCAATGATGCTTTTGCTAAATTAGTTTATGGGGCAACAAGAGACGAGCTATCAAAGGGTTTAAATGATCCAAGTGAATTTATATCTGGTCGTGGGTTAATTTTTAGAACTTTAATAAATGCTGCAATTAATTGAGATGAGTTTGCTTCGCAAGCAACCAGTTCTCAATCATCGGCATGAATAGCAAAAGTTGCAGATGGTTCACCAATTGGCGGTAATGACCAACAATCATCAAAATTCAGAACTCCAAATGATGTCAGAGACAGAATAAACTCTTTATTTGCTCTAAAGGCAGATAAGTCTGGAAAAATTGATTTTGGCACCACAATAGGCAAAGAAATAAGTCCTAGCGAAAATGAAGAAGTGTTATTTAAAAAGAATGGAACGAGATCACAAAAACTTGAATCTGCCGGTTTTGAAAAAATTAAAGAAGAACTAAATAAATTAATTGATAATTTTTATAAAGAATTTCCTGAATATAAAGACCAAGATATTGAGTTTAAATATGCCTTTCCATTTGTAAATATACCTAAGGGATATAAAACAGCATTTGAAAGTATTCAAGAAACATTTTCACAATTACATCCAAAATTAAAATTATCAATATATTACACTGATAATAAAGATGATCCTAGATTTGATAATTTTAGATCAAGAGGATCAAATGGATCAGAAACTGTTTTGTGATCATACGACTACGACTCAATCGGTTCAGGATATGATGGCCTTTCATTTAGCGCAAACCTAGTTCCGACATTAACTTGAATAGCAGCAAATGATTCGGGTGATAAAAACAAATTAATAAAAGAAAATTATCCAAAAATTTATCAACTTGCAAAGGATATGGTTAAATATGCTAACGAGGATGGACCACATAAGTGAATTGGTTCAGTACCGTTTGCGGATCTTCATTTAGTTGAAAACAAATATAAGGGACAATACCTACCATATACTACCTCTGTTACCTTTGAAAAAAGAACTGAAAACGGGAAAGAACACTATTTTCTAAAAAGAGATAGCAATAATAAAGCAATCCCTTGAACATCACATGATGGCAAGCATGGAACAGATGCTTATGCATGAACAGCAGCATTTTGATTACAATATATTGCAAAACATACTAATGAACAAGCAATTGAGTTAATGGAACAATTTACATCATTCTTTAATATTGGATTCACATATGCAATTTTTAAACAAAAGAACGAATTTGGTAGAGCATTAGTCGAGAAAAAATTTGTCGTACCTGATTCAACAAATCCTGGTGTCGATCTATATGTAGATTGAAAGATTAAAAACTAATTTATACAATGTTTAGATATATACGTCAAAGAATATTATTTGCACTCCTGACATTGTTTATTATAACTTTTGTTGTATATACACTTGTCAGCGCTTTTGGGCAAAGTCCGGTTAAAGCAATAGTTGAAAAACTATTTCAAAATCCTAAAAATAAGCTCTCAATTGAGCAACTTACATATGACAATGAAATAGCTTTTGGGCTTAGATATGAAGATGGTACGCCCATTCCTATCATCGTAAGATATTTCCGCTATATCGGAAATATCTTTCGTGGTGATTTTGGATTTATTATTAATAAAGAAAATAATCCAAATCCTTCTGAATATACTAACATACAATTATTATTTTTTACCCCATTAAAATATTCGATTAGAATTACTCTTCCTGCATTTATTATTAGCTCAATTAGCGGTATAACTATTGGTGTTTTTGCCGGTTATAAAAGGGGAAAATTATTTGACTCTGGCGCTAATTTATTTGTTCTATTATTTGTAGCAATTCCTTCATTTGTTTTAGCTCCGATATTAATTACCATTTCACTAAAAATTGGTATTCCAACCGTAGTTCCGAGAGACGCTCTTGAACCAACATTTGGTAAATTATTTGTATCATATCTACCGCCTGTGTTAATTATTACCTTAACTTCAATGGCTGTATATGTTAGTTATACAAGAAATCAAGTAATCACTGTATTAACATCTAATTATGTTTTAATAGCGAAAACTAAAGGATTGAAGGCTACTCAAATATTTTTTAAGTATGTATTAAGAAATATTTCGATTCCATTATTTAGCTTATTATTTGGCTCATTCCTTGGGCTATTGTCTGGTTCAATTATTATTGAAAGATACTGAGATGTTCCAGGAACAAGCACTGTTATTGCTAATTCATTTCCAACTGGAGAAATTAATATTATTATGTTTTCAACGATATTCTTTACTGGAATTGGATTAGCTGCTGAGATATTTGTAGATGTAATGTTTGCTGTATTAGATCCAAAAATTACATATTCTGCACAAAATAAGAAAAATTATTGGCTATTTTTTAAAGCATTTTTAGAAAGAAAGAAACTTGAAAAAGATCTATATGCAAAAAGGGCATTGAATCAACAAAACCATAATTCTATGTCTCAAAATCCATAATGAAAGGTAGGTTAGAACGTTAAATATGGAAGATAATTTACAATCTCAGATTAAAGAATTTAACAAAAAATACAAAATAAGTTCTGAACTATCTAGAAAGTTCGGTTTTGTTTCTGAAAGTGATAAGGTTCAAACCTCCTCAATAGCAGGGCGCCCTAAAAAAATGGCTATTGAAATTATAAAAAGATTCTTTTCAAACCCAATTGTTGTTGTTTCGCTAATTGTGTTTTTGTTTATATTACTGGCATCATTATTAATTCCATCAAGTCTAGTCACAAATTATACCCCCAACAAACCAATTAATGGTTATGATTTTATTAACTCGTTGCCGCCGGCATATTCACCTTTTGTAACTAAAGCTATAACACCCGACGATCAGATTTATAAATTCTATAATTATGTTGTTAGTCATGGAAAGGAATTAGGACAAGAAGTTGAATGAAATAATTGATTTGCATTCTTTACAAATTCAACAACCATTGACACTAATGATCAAGGTCAATTATTTATTCACTATAATGCTTATCATTTATTTAAAGCGTGAGTTCTGAATGGTTTAATTAACTCAAGACCTAACGGAGTTTTACTAACTGATGAATATGTAACTAAGGTTTTAATACCGCAAGTTCCTACATTAAAAACCATTTTAGGAACCTCTTCAACTGGTTATGATATATGAGTTACAACGTGATATGCAACATGGAGAGGGATTGAAATTGCTATTATTACCACAATAATTCAAGCTGTGTTTGGCATCACTTTAGGTGCGGTCCTTGGTTTTTATGCAGGTAAATTAATTGATACAATCATTATGAGAATAATTAATATTTTTAATGCTCCACCAACAATTATTTGGATTCTTATATTTGTCGGAATCTTTGGGACAAACCAAATTTCCTTGATTTTAGCTATGTCTATTGCTGGATGGCCATTGTTTGTGGGTTTAACAAGGTTATACATAATAACCGTTAAAAACGAGGAATATATAACAGCCTCAAAAGCAATAGGTGCTTCTGCCTCAAGACAAATATTTGTTCACGCCTTGCCTGCAATTATTGGGAAAATTGCTAACTCATTTGTTAAAAATGTCCCAAGTGTAATTTTATGAGTTGCATCATTGGCATTTCTTGGTTTCTTTAAATCTGGGAATGATACTAACTTAGGTCAGATCTTAATTGAATCTGCTTCAGAAGCTAGTGAAAACGTATGAGTAATCCTACTTCCGACATTAATATTATTATTACTATCATTATCGCTAAACTTTATGGCTCTCGGTATTCATGATGCCCTTGATCCTAGAGTAATAACTAAGGGAAAGAGAAAATAATTATGTCACAAATTAAAAAACAAACTACTCAAAAGCGATCATATTTATATTCTAGATTTCAATCGCAAGAAATAATGGAAGATGATAAATTGTTAGAAGTAAGAAATTTACATGTAAGTTTTCCAGCAGGCAGAAAAAAAACTATTCATATTGTTCGTGGTGTTGACTTGGATGTTAAGCGTGGGCAAATTGTAGGATTAGTTGGTGAATCAGGCTCTGGCAAATCAGTAACATCAAAAACGTTAATTAATGTTAATGAGAATGGAATTATAAGCGCTGATAAAATCCAAATTGGTGATTTGGAACTAAGCAACATTTTTAAAAAAGAAAAATATTGGCAAATTGTTCGAGGTCAAAAAATTGGATATATTCCTCAAGACCCCTTAACATCGCTAAACCCAACTCGCACCATTGGAAAACAATTATTAGATGCACTTAATAATAATACTGAGTGAAGTGCTAAAACATATACTGAAAAAAAATCCTATTTATTAGGTTTATTAAAAACATTTGGTTTAAGGGATGTCGAAAAGATTTTTAGTGCTTATCCTCATACACTGTCAGGTGGTATGAAACAAAGAATTGTTATTACTATGGTAGTTGCTCTTAAACCAGATTTAATTATTGCTGATGAGCCAACTACTGCTCTTGATCCTACTGTTCAGGCTAGTGTTCTCGCTTTATTTGAAGAAATTAGACAAAAAATGGGGATTTCCATTATTTTAATTAGCCATAACATTTCCGTTATTGCGAAATTCTGCGATTATATTTATGTTATGTATGCCGGAAGAATTGTTGAAAAAGGTTCGAAAGAAGAAATTTTTACACAACCCGCTCACCCATACACATGAGCTTTGATATCTGCTATTCCTGAATCAAAAGAGGAAAAATTGTATAACATTAAAGGAACGCCACCAGATATGGCTAACCTTCCTGTTGGTGACCCTTTTGCTCCCCGTAATGATTATGCTCTTGAAATTGATTTTATCAAAGAACCTCCTTTAATCCCAATAACTGAAACACACTCAGCCGCTACTTGATTATTAAGTCCTGAAGCACCGAAGGTTGAACTCACAAAAGATCTACAAAATCGTTTAGAATTATTTAAAAAGGCATTTCAAAATGAAAAATAAAGAAGAAAGAAAAGTTATATTATCAATTGATAATCTTAAAAAATATTTTGTTAGTCAAGGTATCATTAATAAAGCTGTTGATGGTGTATCTTTTGATCTTCATGAAGGAGAAATTGTTGGTCTTATTGGTGAGTCTGGTTCAGGGAAGACAACTGTTGGTAGAACAATATTGAGACTTTATGATGACTATAATGGATTTGTGCGACTAGAAGATAAAATAATTTCAGGTAAGCATATTAGCCTATCGCTTAAAAAATATTTACGTAAAAACGTTCAAATGATTTTTCAAGATCCTCATGCTTCTTTAAATAGTCAACAAAATATTTATACAATCCTAAGAGAACCGTTATTAGTCAACGGTATAATGAAAACTAAAATAAATGATATTTTCAAAGATTGGTTAGAAGTCAAAAAAACATTTAAATATACATTTCAAATTCAAGCCATGAAGCTAGAACTTCAAAATTATCAAGAAATTAATCGCCTTGCTAATCCTTTCTTTTCAAAATGAAAAAAGGCATTCGCTGATTTTAAATTAGATGAGGAATTGAGCCGTGAAGATAACTTTTCGTTGTTTTATGCCTACCTAGAAGAAAAACAAAAAATGGAAAGTTTGATTATTAATAATATGTATTCAAACGCTTCGTCGTTGATAAATTTCTATTATGAAATGCAATCTAAATACCGTCGCGAAGAATTATCTAAGGAAGAATTAGCATATCGAAAAGCACAAGAAGAATTTAAGAAAATTAGTAAATTAAGTTGTTTATCTTGCGAACAATATGATGATGTGAAGGAATTGGAATATCTTCTTACTAAGAAAAAACAACTAATAAAAGAGCATAAACATCAAATTTATATTTCTAAAAATACGTTTAGTAACTTCTGTGTGGAAAATAAAAATGAAAGAGGCTTAGTGAATATTGCACGACTAATGTCTACTGATTTAGATTTTTATTTGTATAATTTAAAAAATGAATATCTATTCAAAGCAAGAGTTATGACCTTGAATTCATTAAAAAAATGTTTAACATTTTTACATTATGAAGATATAAAACAATTGGTTAAAGAGCTTGAAAGTTATGTTTTGAACTTTTATAATACACATCTAGAAAAAATTGAGTATTCAAAGATAATGTTAGCGCAAATTAAGCAAACATTAAAAGAAAATTTTAAGTTTGATTTTTCTAAATATACTGAAATTTCCAATAGAAATGAGCAAAACTTTCGCGATGAATTAGAACAATTAAATTCACAAATATCTGCTTTAAAGCAAAGAATAGCGCTAAAACAAATTCCGCAATATTCACATCAAGAATTGTCACAAGCGCATAAAAAACTTAAAGAGGCCAAAGAACTGTATTTGCAAGGTCGCTCTAACTTCTTAGTAAGTTATAAGAAAATTATTGATGACTTGTATCAACAAATCCAAATTGAAAAGGCAGAGTATCAACGCTTAGTGGCTGATCAAACTATTTGCAATGATTTATACAAAAAACATAAATTTGAATTCATTAAATATGTTAAAAATCTTTATGATACTAAAATTAATTCTCTAACCGAGAAATATAACGTATTAAAAGAATCACTAAAAGCAAAACCTAATGACCTAAATATTTTTAAAACAAATAAAGATATCA
The DNA here is from genome assembly GCF_052378275.1 of Mycoplasma sp. 332. Classification (NCBI taxonomy): domain Bacteria; kingdom Bacillati; phylum Mycoplasmatota; class Mollicutes; order Mycoplasmatales; family Mycoplasmataceae; genus Mycoplasma; species Mycoplasma sp. 332. Next base: position 364,938 of record NZ_CP198998.1, on the reverse strand, counting down.
AAAGGATTCTTGAAAAAATTCAGGCTATCAAAAAAGATAAAGATACTGTTGTTAAAATGTATAACTCTGATATTGCCTTGAAAGAGGATACATTAAAATCATTTAATATCGAAAGAGATTATTTAAGAAAAGACATTAAGCGTATTTATCTATTACTTGGTATTGACTATAAATGAGTTGAATTAAATCTTAATAAGAAAAATAGCGAAAATGTTGACGTTCATCATACGAAATGGTCTAAAAGATTTAATCTTTATGATTATAAGTTTTCATTTCCATTTGCTAAATATTTAATTTCAGAATTATTGTATAAAATGATTATTTATCGTTCTCTTGAAGATGTTGGTTTATTAAAACAATTTGCATATCGCTATCCACATGAATTTAGTGGCGGACAATTACAACGTATTGTTATTGCTCGTGCATTGATTACTGAACCAAAAGTTATTGTTGCCGATGAACCAATTGCTTCTCTTGATATTTCTATTCAGGCGCAAGTTGTTAATTTATTAAAAGATTTATGTATTAGAAAAAATATTGGTTTAATATTTATTGCCCATGATTTGAGTATGATTGAATATGTTGCAGATAATGTGCAAATTATGCATTTAGGCAAGATTGTAGAAAGCGGTAAAACGGAAGCTATTTATAATAATCCTTTACACCCATATACAATTAATTTATTTAAGGCAATTCCCAAAATATCAAATGCTAATGAAAAGTTTCAAAATGTTTCATTTAATATTGATTATATTTATGAGCAACAGTTTCCAAATATGCCAATTAATTATCAAGTCGATAAAGAACATTGAATATACGGAACAAAAGAACAAATTGCAAAATGAGTTAAAAAATAGTTTAATTAAACATTAGACGAATAATATTGTCTAATGTTTTTTTATCTGTTTTAATTATAATTAATTAAGTATAATTAGTAATTAAAGAGAACAGATATGAAGAAAAAAAATTATAGAAAAAGTCAATATAGAAAATCTGGAAGTTATTGATCACGAAGCTGAACACTAGGTAATATTATTTATTTTTTTATTTCAATTTTTTTAATGATTTTAATGATATTATTAACAGGTTTTTTAAAAAAGCAGAGTTCTGTAAAAATAACATGGTCTAATGCAATTAGTGTTGGTTGTGTAACTATTATGGGTATTGGCTTATTGGTCTTAATTTCTCGTAGCGGATTTGGTAAAGGATTGGCCTCGCCGATATTAAGCTTTTATCATAATTATCGCATTAACATGCGTGCCAAGGCTAAATATTATTCTGGTATGAATCAATTTGAAAAAGATAAGATTTTAAATAGTGAAAGAAATGCTTATAATATCGAACAAGCAAAAAAAAGCAAGAACAAAAATATTTTAGGATCAACTAACTTGGCTTCATATCTCATTATCGGCATTTCCTCCCTTACACTAGTTATTGGTATGCTAGCAATACATTTATAAGAATTTTAATTAATAATAAATTATAAAAAAACAAAAGAAGGAATTTTTATGAAATATTTAATCGGAAATTTTAAGATGAATAAAACTTTTTTAGATGTCGAATCTTATATCGATGCTCTTGATTATCTCATAGATGAAAATAAAGCCAAATTAAATAACATTAAGATTGGCATTGCCCCTTCATTTGATAGCACATATATAGCTTATAATAATCCTCAGCGTAGTTATTTATTTGGATTGCAAAATATATTCCATGAATTAAATGGTGCTTATACTGGTGAAGTATCGCTTAATGTGGCAATTGAAGCAAATGTTGATTTTGTAATTATCGGACATAGTGAAAGAAGATTATTATTTAGCGAAACTGATGAATTAATCAACCAAAAAATATTGCATCTTAAAAAAACTAATATTAAAACTATATTATGTATCGGGGAATCGATAAACGAATTCGAAACTGGCCGTACGTTTGATGTTTTACAAAAGCAAATCCAAAGCGCCCTAAAAGGCATTAGTGATTATAATAATTTAATTATTTCATATGAGCCTGTTTATTGTATTGGCAATGGAATTATTCCAAAGGTCGAACATGTCCAAAATGTTGTAAATTTTATTCACAATGAATTAGATAAAAATGTTCCTGTTTTATATGGTGGCTCTGTTTGCTTTAATAGTATAGAAAGATTGGAACAAGTAAAGAATTTGAGCGGATATCTTGTTGGAAAGGGTTCGCTAAATGCAAATGACTTTGTATCGCTAGCATTAAAAATTAAATAAAATAACGACTTTTAGCATATAAATTTTATTTTCTTTTACTTAGAGCCATAAATTATGAAGCAAGACAATTTTAAGAAGCACAACTATTTATAAAATTAAAAAATGAAATTTAAAAAAATTAAAATTCAACTTATTTTAAGTTGTTTTTTAATTTTAATGATGTATGAATCTCTTATAATATAAAGACATAAACTTATAAAAAATATGTTATTAAAATTGATTACTATTAAAAATATTTAGGAAATATTATAATTTTTTTCTCGTGCTCTATACAATATAAGTGCATATATAAATTATTGTATTAATATAAAAAACATTGATTTTAGTCATAAAAAGCATAATGTTATATATGTCTTGATGAAATATTTTATAAAGGAATAATTATGATGAAAAGAAAAAAACTAGTGTTGGCATTGTGTTTAACATTGTCAGCTAGCTTAGTTATTGCTGGAGCAACAGCAATAACTTATACGTCGATTAAAAAAAGCAATCAAATAAGGCTTCAAAGAGATTTATTGATTGCCGAAAAAACAAAACTTGTTAATCAAAAGCAAGCGCAATTAGAATCTGCAAAAGATAAGTTAACAAAAGCGCAAGATAAACAAAAAGAATTGAGTAAGAAAATTAGCGATATTGAAAGAAATATTAAAAATATTCAATCTTCAAATCAAGATATCCAAGATAAGATAGACCAAGCTAGTTTAAATTTAGTTAGCAAGGAAGCAGAACTTAGCACTTCTAATAGTGCTTTAGAGATGGCGAGGACTAAGTTAGAAGATGCTAAACAAGAACAGAAAAAAATTCAATCTGATTTTAATAGCGCCAAAAAACTTTTTGATGAAAAATTAGAAAAATTTAATTTAAAAACAGCGCAATTAGAAGAAGCTAATAAGTTATTAAAAGAAGCAAAAACAAAGAAAGAATTAGCACAGAAGCAATTGGAAGATGCCAAAATTTTAAGTCAACAAAAATCAGGGGAATTAATTCAAAAGGAACATTCCTTACCACAATTAATGCAAGCTATTCAAGATGCTACTGATGAGAAGAAAAATGCTTCGGATAAGGCAAGTAAGGTTTCTACTGAGTATGAATCAAAAAAGAAGGATCTAGATAGCATAACAAGCGAATTAGATCAATTAAAAACGCAGCAAAATCAACTTTCTGATGAATATATGTTGGCTAAGCAAAAATTAGATGGATTATCAGAAGCAGTTACAAATAATGAAAAACGCATTGAAGAAGCTGCTAAAAAAATCCAAGAAACTGACAATACGATTATTCTAAAAACAGAAGAGGTAAAAAATTTATCTAATGATATAGAAAAAATTAGAGAACCTCACAACATTGTTTTAATGCAACTAGATGAAGCAAAAAAACACTTGTCGATAAGTAATGAAGATTTAAAACAAAAGACAGAATCATTTAACAATGCTAATCAAGCCTTGCTAGAAGCACAACAAGAATTACAAAATGCTAAACAAGAGATAGTTGATGCAAAACAAAATCTAGATCAAAAAACAATAGAATTAGCCCAAAACGAAGAAGAAAAAAATAGACTTGAAAAAGAAAAAGAAGTTCTTGAAAATAATCAAAGAGATTTACGCCAAAAATTTGATGATCTCCAAATGCAAGAGCGAGAGGCGCAAGTTGAATTTGAAGAAAAGAAAGATGAGTTAGAACAAGTTTTAAAAGAATATGCACAAGTGGCTCAACAATTTGAACAAGCACAACAAAAAGTTGCCGAAATAGAGCAGCAAAGATTGGAAGCCTTGAAGAAAATAGAAGATGCTACAAATGCACCGCAAACTAAACCAGTTGAAATTCAAGAATTAAAAAATAAAATAACCGAAATACAGCGTTCATTAGAAGAAATTAAGAATAAACAAAAGCAAGACCAAAAAATATCGGATGATGCAAAGCAAAAATTTCCACAATTAGATGCTAAATACCAGTCTAAACTGCAAGAAAAAACCGAGATTGAAGAACAATTGGCAGAAAAAAGAAATAATGAGAACGAAGCTAAAAGCGAACTAGATCAAAGAATTTTAGAATTAAGCCAAAAAGAAACTGCTAAGAGTGAAGCAATGCAAGCAAAGCAGGAAGCTGAGCAAAACAAAGATACATTAGCTCAGGAAATTCTAGTTTTAGAAGACGAATTAGTTCAATTAGAAGCTAAAATTACTAGTGCAAATACTGAATATGAAAAAGCCGAAAAAGAAGCCCAAGAGGCTAAAGTGGAATTTAATAAGGTAGAAAAAGAGAAAGATAGACTTTTTGAAAAAGTTATAGATTTAACAAATAAATTAAATGCAAAAAAAATTGATTTTGCTGAGTTTTCAAAAGCCGATAAAGAAGCTCATAATTATCTTAAAAACATGTTTAATCCCGCAAAGGCTAAATTAAGCAATAAAGAGCGAGAAAGAAATAATAAAAAGACTAACAAGGTTAATTTAGAAAAACAAAAAGTCAAAACACAGGAATCTGTTAATACTAAAAAACAAGAACTAGAAAATGCTAAAGCACAAATAGCAGAGAAGGACGAATTATTAAGACGTCTAGAAGCTGAATTAGAAAGCTATAACAACGCCAAAAGTGAGGCAAGTGCTAAGTATAATTCTGTTTTAGATACTTTGAAAACTACAGAAGAGAAAGCTAGAGTCATTTTTGCTGAAACAAATACACTTCAAGCGGAAGTTGAAGCTCTATTAAAGACTCAAAATGATGCTGATACAGCTATTGAACAAGCCAAAAATGAAATTGATGCTAAAAATGAAGAAATAGAGCAAACTAATAAACTAATCAAGCAAGCTGAAAAAGATTTAGCTGATGCAAATGAAAATAAAGCAAAAGCGCAACAAACCTTGGATGAAGCTAATCTTAAGAAAACAGAAGCCGAAGCTGAAAAAGCCAAAATTGAACCAGAATTTAAATCAAAATCAGAAGAAAAGGCTCAAAAAGAGGAAGCATCTAGTGTAGCCGAAGGCGCTTATCAACAAATTAAGCAACAAAAGGATAGCTATTTCGAAAGATTAGAAGAATTAACAACTGAGATTGCTCAAACAAAAAGTAATATAAACCTACAAAAAAATATTATTTCCAAAGCTAAAGAAGTGCTTGAAGCAGCAAAAACTAGAAATGAAGAATCCACAAAAAGAGAAACTAGTGCATTAACTGATTTAGCTCAAAAAACAAAAGAATTTGAGGAAAAACAACTAGCTAAAAATGAATCTGAAAAAAATAATCAAGACTTAGTTCAAAAGAAAAATGAAGCCCAGAAAACCTTTGATGAATCTGATCATAATTTCCAACAAAAAACAAGAAACTTGGAGCAAGCGACAAATGATTTAAAAACTGCGCAACAAGAAAATGAGGAAGCTAAAAAAGAAAAACAAGCTGCGGAGACTGATTTAGAAATTGCTAAAACTGATCTTTCTAACAAAAGAATGCAAGCACAAGAAAATGCAAGTAGAGCCAAAATGAAATTAGATGAAAAGACTAAGGAAGTTGATTCAAAAATCGAGGAAGTAAATCAAGTTAAAAGCATTGAATCTAAGGCAAAGGAAGCTAAAGATATTGCTGACCAAAAACATAATGAAGCAATTCAAAAATTTAATGATGCTAATAGTAATTTAAGTAATACAAATAAACAAATAAAAGAAATAAAAGAGGCCATAGCAAAAGCTAGCGAAACAATTGCCAACGCACCCCAAGAAATTGAAAATATAAGTAAAAACATTTCCCAACAAGAAAAAAATATTCAAGAAAAGCAAAATGCTGTAAATGTTGCATTGCAAGAAAAACAAGCCGTTCAATTTCCTAAGGAAATGAAGGAAAAACTGCTAGATTATGCAAATAAAAAAATAGAGAAACAACAAAATGATGTTGAATCTAAAACAAATTTAATAACTGAAATAAATAAAGAATTAGAAGATATTAAAAATCAAAAAGCAGAAGCCGAATCAAAAATCAATAATTTTGGTACTAAAATTCAGCAAGAACTAAAAAATAAAGAATTAGCACAAAAAGAATTAGATAAACTTACTAGTGAAGTTAGTCAAAAAATTCAGGATGTCGCAGAAAAAAACCGAGAGTCTAGAAGCTGCTAAACAAGATTTACTAAAAGCCACCCAAACAAGATAAAAAATATTTTTAAGTAAAACAACCAATTTCATTTAGGAGTTTCTTGTTTTACTTTTTTATTTATCTTAATATATGACATGTTAAAACATGCAAAATAAGAAAAAATACAAAATAAAACAAAAAATAGATAAGGCGATAATTAAATAATTTATTAGCACTAATCCTAAAAAAAGCGCAAGAAAAGCATAAAAAATGAGTATAAAGTACCATTTATTATCTGTTTTTTAGTATATGTCTTACTATATATATATATATATTGTTTTGATTAAAAACCGATATTAGGCTAGTTTATTTTATATTAAATAATTTATATATATACATTAAAATAAAGCATTTTTTATAGGTGGTATTGTAATGAAAAAAAAGAAAATTACCTTAGCATTGTGTTTATCATTATCGTCTGCTTTAGTTGTGGCAGCTGGTTCTGTTTTTGTTTATAGTATAAGCAAAAAACAAGATAGCTCTAATTTGCAATCTTTAAATAAAAAGGTTATTGAGCAGAAGGAAAGAGAATTATCTCTTGCTAAAAACATGCTGTTAAAGCTAAAAAATAAGAAAAAAATATTAAACAAAAAAATTAATGAAATAAATAAAAATATCGAAAATTTTGAGGCTTTAAATGCGGAATCTCAGGATAAATTAAAGCAAATAGAAAATGAGACTATAAAAAAAGAAAAAGAAGTTTTAGAACATAGTCGGATTTTAGAAGAAATAAAAAAACAACTAGATAATCTAAAATCGCAGCACGAAAAAACCATATCGGATTTTAAAAAAGCAGAACAAGTTTTTGAAGAAAAAGCTAAGAAATTAGCATTAAAAACTAAGGAATTAGAGGAAGCTAAAAAGGACTTAGAGCAAACTAAGAATCAAAACAAGTTACTTCAAGAAGAGTTAAGCAGATTACAAGCTGATGTCCAAACAAAAATTAATGATTTAGAGTCACAAAAGCGTATAAAAGATAGCGCCAATCAAGTCATACAAACAGTAAAAGAAAATATAAAACAAGTCACTGAAGAACAAGACAAGGCCAACAAAAATCTTTCAGGAAAACAGCAAGAACTAGCAGCTTTAAAAGATGAGCTTGAAAAATTAAAGAAAAAACAAAAAGAAGCTCAATTAAATTATCAAGAAGTAGAAAATAAAATAGATTCTCTAAGCAAACAAATAAGCGATGCTGAAGCACTTATAGAGCAATTAACAAAAGAACTAGAAAAAAAGTCTAGTGAGGCAAGCATTAAACAAGAAGCAGTCAATGTTGCAACAAATGAATTGCAAGCTGCATTAGAAAAACAAAAAGAAGCTATACAAAAATTAGAAGAAGCAAAGAAAAATTCACAACAAAGTGCAAATGAATTAGAACAAAAAGCTAAGAATTTAGATATGGCTAAGAAATCATTGGATATTGCATTAGAAAATCAACAAAAAGCCAAAGATGAATTTGAAAGTGCAAAAGCAAATGCTAAGTTAAAAGAATCTGATTTGACTCAAAAAAACAAAGAAAAACAAACAATTCAAGAAGAAATACAAGAAGCTAACCAAGAAAAAGATAGGCTGCAAAAGGAGGTTGATAGGCTAGCTGAAGAAGAAAATAAAGCAAGTGTTGAATTGGAAAATAAAAAAGATTCTTTAGAAGAAATCAATAAACAACATGCACAATTAAGCGAAAAAATACAGCAAGAAGAATTAAAAAATCAGCAAATTAAGCAACAAGAAGAACAAAAGCAGGAGCAATTAACTAACACCATTAAAAATATACAAGACAAAGAAGCAGAAAGAAAGACAAACAATTCTGAATTAGCACAAGCTCAAGCGGAACTAGAAAAAGAAAAGCAAAACTTAATGGAAGTTGAAAATTCAAAGCGCAAAATTGAATCAGAATTAGAGCAGGCTTCAAAAAATGTTGATACTATAACACAAGAAAAATCAACGCTTGAGGCCGAATTACAAACCGCAAAAGAAAAAGCCAAAACCGCAAAAGATGATTTAGATAATAAAACTGAAGAATTAAAATCGAAACAAAAAGTAAAAGAAGACGCCGATAAAGTTAAGAAAGAAGCCGAATCTAAAAAATCCAATATTGATAAAAAATATCGTGAATCGCTCGATGAACATCAAAGATTATATTTTGAGATAAACCGTAAAACACATGAACTAAATCAAATAGAAGTTGAAATAAAAGAATTAGAACTAGAAATTTATGATGCAGATGATGAATATGAACGAGATCATTTAGAGAGCCGACTAGAATCAAAAAAACAACAAGCAGCTTACCTTGAAAATGAATTGGAAAAACTCAAAAAGCAAGAAGAAGCCGCTAAAAAGGCCTTAGATGATAATGAAAAAGCCAAAGAACAAGCGACCCAAGAATTAGTCCAAAAAGAAGAATTATTTAAAAAAGCAGAAGAAGAGTGGCAAGAAGCCAAATCATCAAAAGAGCAAGCAGATAAAGATTATAAACAAGCTAATGAAGAAAAAACAACTAAAGAAGCACAAGTTTCGCAAAAAGAATCGCAATTAAGTGAGTTTCAAAAAACTAAAGAAGAATTAACAAATAAAAACAATGAAGTTAATGCTTCATTTAAAAGTGCTACAAGTAAGGTTCAAGATTTCGAATCTAAAATACAAACATTAGAAGAAAATGATCAAAAAATACAGCAAAATATTGAACAAGAAACACAAAAGAAACAAAAAATTCAAGAAGAAATAGAAAGTCTCAATCAGCAAAAAACTAATTCGCAACAACAACTAAAAAAACTAAAAGAATTACTTGCACAAAAAACAAAGGAAATGGCTGAGGCAGACCGTGCTAAAAATGATGCTCAAACAATATTTGATGCTGTAAAAAACCAAAAGCAAAATGTTGATGGTCAATTATCTTCCATTTCAACAACAATTGCACAAAAAACTAGTGATTTAAATCAAAAATCAAATGAAATTTCTGAAGCAATGCAAGCATTAGAAGCGGCAAAAACTAAAAGTGAACAAGCTAAGAAAAAACATGATGATGCAAATGCAAAAGTGGAACAAAATAGAAGCAATGTGCAAACGAATCAACAAGAAGTAGATGCAGCAAAGCAAAAAAATCAACAAAGCCTTACAACTGAAAGCAATATTCAAAATAAACTAAGTAATTTAGAAGAAGAAATTAAGCAAAAAAGAGAATCATTAGAACAAAAAACCAATGAATTAGATGATGTTAAACAAAAAATGGCAGCTGTAGCACAAAAGAAAAAAGATGCAGAAATGCTACTGCAAAAATTACTAGAAGATAAAAAACAAGCTGAAGAACTAAGGAAAGAAAAAAGAGAAAAATTAACTCAAGAAAATGATACAGTTACCCAAAAAATAAAAGATGTTAAACAAAAAGATGATGAATTTAAGGAAGCTAAAGAAGCAAAGGCTGCTATTGATAATAAATTGCTCGAACTAGAAAATGAACTAATGAATAGAATGAAAGAATTAAAAAAAGCTAATGATGAAATTCCTCTCTTAAATGAGTTAATCAAAAAAGCTAAGGAAGATATTTCAAAAGTTCAACATCAAATTGAAGAGCAAAATAAGAACATTAGTTTACAAAAAAAGAACATTGAAGCTAAAACAAATAATAAAAATCTTCTTTTGCAAGAAACACAAGCATCGCAGTTTTCAAAAGAAATTATTAAAAAGCAATTAGATGAGGAGTCTAAAAATATTGCTAACTATGAAAAACAACAAAAAGAAAAAGAAAATTCCTTATCGATATTAGCACAGAAATTAAAAGACCTTAATAATCAAAAAACAAAGAATGAAAAAAACATAGATCAAATGGTTAATTCGATTAAGCAATTATCAAAAATCAAGGATGAGACACACCAAGAGTTAAATAAAATTAATAAGGAAGTTAATAAGAAGAATCAAGAAGTTTTGCAAATAACAAATAAGTTGGATGAATTAAAAAAAGATTTGAATAAATTAAAAAGATAGCAATTTTTTTTTAAAACATGATAAAAGAGGCGGCATATAGCCTCTTTTTATCATTATTTCATAATGATACATAAACACTGGTAGCAAGTTTGCAAAAAAAAAAAAAAAAATGTTAATATTTTCTTGAAAAATCTTGGGCATTTTACAAAAGCTAATTTTATCAAAGAGAGGTATAAGAAATTATGAATAAAAATGTAGAAGAAAACAAAGTAAAAAGAAAAAAACGTAATGTTATTTTATTAACATCAGCTTTATTGGCAGCATCAATTACAACCGGAGCTATTGCAGCCTTTTATCTTACAAACAAAAATAAGCATGATAAAAAAAGCCTTTTGGCTTTGGAAATAAAAGACCAGAAAATTACTGCAAACTCAGCGATCTTTCATTTAAAAAATATTGATAAAAATGATGACACTAATCGTTCTTTTTCAGTTTTATTTTATGCTAAAAAAACTCCTTATAATGTGCAAAGAAAGACTCATGTTATTAATAAAGAAGAAAAATCTATGTCATTTGGGATTAATAATGAAAAACCTTTATATCCAGATACTGATTATGAGTTTCAGATGATTTATAATGGTGAAACAGTTTTAATTCATCACTTTAAAACTTTGAAGCTAGAGGAAAAAGACAAGCAGGCAGAACTTGATAAAGCAAATAAAGATCTAGAAGAAGCTAAAAAAGCTAGAGAAAAGGCATCACAAGATCTAGAGCAAGCTAAGAAAAATGCTTTATTAAAAAATAATGATGTTATTTCTAAAACCAAAGAGCTAAGTGAAGCAAATAAAAAACTAGAAGAAGCCAAAAAATCTAAAGATGAATTGGAAAAACAATTACAAAGTATTAAGGAAAAAATTAAGGAATTTGAAAAACAAAAAAAAGCAGCCGAACAAAATAAGCTACTAACAAATAATAATGTAATTTCCACCACTAAAGAAGTTGAGCGTTTAACCAAAGAACTTGGAGAAGCAAAAAAAGCCCTAGAAGAGGCAAAAAATAAAAAAGATAAGGCTAATTCAGATCATGATAGCGTTAATAAAGATGCTATTCTAAAATCTGATGATTTAGCTAAAAAAGCCAAAGAGTTAGATGAAGCAAAAAAAGCATTGCAAGATGCGATAAATGCCCAAAACAGTGCTAATTCTGAATTTGAACAACAAGAGGAAAATATCAATAAAAAAATTAAGGATCTTAATTCAAAAACAGGTGAATATAATAGTGCATTAAGGGCTAAAAATGAATCTGAAAAAGAAATAAATCGTATGCAAAATGAAGTTGCAGAGATAAATAGAATTCTTAATACTCTTGATACTGACAAAACCCGAATCAATAATGAGTTAAACAACGCTAAGCAACAATTAGCTTTAGCAAATCAAAAACTTGCAGATATACAAAAAGAAGCAAATGATGCTAGACAAAAAGCTGAAGACCTTACCAACGAAAATATAAGACTAAATAACGAAGTACAACAAGCTAATGAATTAGAAAAAGAGAATATTAATGATATAGCTCGTATTTCTAAAGATTTGCAAGATGCAAATTCTGAATTGTCAAAGGTAAAAGAAACTCAAAGCAATATTGCTGAACAAATAAAAAAATCCAATTTTGATTATGAGCAAAAACAACAAAATTTAAATCAAAAAACCAAGGAATTAGAAGAAGCTAAAAAATCATTAGCACAAGCCACATCTGAAAACCGAGAAATTGAGTCTCAGCTAGAAGAGGCAATAAGAAACACTAAGCAAAAAAATGATGATTTAGTGCAGAAAAACAAAGCAAAAACCGATGCAGAAAATGATAGAAATAAATTTCAAAAAGAGCTTGATAGCGCATCAAAAAATGAGACTGATAAAGACCAATATGCTAATCAATTGAATAATGAGTATGAAATATTAAAGCAAGAACTAAAAAGGCTTCAAGGTCTAAAGGATAGCGCAGCAAGCGAAGTCGAAAGAAGAAATAGAGATCTTGAAAAAACAATTATAGATTTAGCACAAAAGCAAAAAGATATTGACCAAGCTAATAGGATGAAAGTAGAGCAAGAGGGCATTAAAGAAAATCATAATAAAAAACTTAATGAATTGAATCATGCTTATGAAAATTTAAAAACAATAATTGGTTTTGAAGATGATAAGCGTAACGAAGAAGAAAAAGAACTGGAAAAGATATTAAGAAATAAGAAATCATTGGAAGATAAAAAACAAAAGGCATATCAAGCTTATTTGCAAAAAAAGGCTGACGCAGAGCAAAAGGCAAAAGATTGAAATAATTCAAAAAGAGGTAGAGATGAATATTTTATTAGGCAACATAAAGAATCTCTATATAATGAAGCTTTAAGAGAAGAACAAGAAGCTAAAAGAAAATGGTTGGATGCTGAAGGCGAATATGATAAGCAAGAGAATAATGAAAATGCTATTCATAATAAAATTGCTGAAATTAATAAAAATATTAGTATTTCGACTAGTTCTCTCAAGAAATATGAAGACCAGATAAATCAGCAACAACATCTAATAGGGGAAGCTTCGCGAAAAATTTCAGAAATTGAAGCTGATATTACCAAGAAAACAAATGATAAAAGGATGCTAGAAGAATCTAAATCTAACAATGAGCAGCTAAAATCTCAATCTGAACAGAAACAAAATACAGCAATAAAGTCCGTAAAGGATAAGGAAGAAGTAATTAAACAAAAACTTAGTCAATTAGAAGTTGCACGTGTTGAGGCAGAACAAGCACGCCAGGCTAAAAAAGATGCAGAGCATCGATTGCAAGAAGCTAAACAAGAACATGATGATAAAGATAAGCAACTTCAGAGCACTCAAAAATTATTGCAAGAAGCTAAAAACAAAGAGTCTTTCTTACAAGAAAAATTAAATGAATTAAAACAAAAGGTTAATAATGAGACAACTTTAGTATCTCAAAAGCAAGGCGCTGTTGATGATGCTAATATGCAAATCCAAAAAACGCTAAAAAGCAAGACAGATTTGGAAAAGAAATTGCAAAGTGCGAATGAAGAAGCTAGCATGAAACAAGAAGATGTCAATAAAAAAACAAAGGATTTAGATGATGCAAATGCTAAGCATCAAGAGTCGCAAGAAAATCATCAAGCGTTAATTCAAAAACAAACCGATATTCATAATAAATTGCAAGAGGCACTTAATAATATAACTCTGGCTAATCAAAAGTACCAACAAGAACTTGAAAACACAAATAATAAAAGTAAAGAAGTTGCTGATAAAAATAATGAATTAAAAAATAATGCTAAATTGATTGAACAAGCATCGCAAAATAAGGCGAAAACAGAGCAAGATCTTATAAATTTAAATACTAATTTAGAAGAAAAAAAGAAAGAATTGGAAGATAAAAATAATAGTTTAAGTGAATTAAATCAAGCAATACTTCATGCTAATAGCCTTAAGGACAATGCTAAAAATAAGGTTAATTTAGCTAATCAAGATGTAAAAAATAAAACTGATTTATTAGCTCAGAAGCAATTAGATTATGAAAATGCTGAGAAATCAAATAATGATTCTTTACTTGAAAAGAACAATATTCAAGGCCAAATAAAAGATGTTGATAAAGACTTTGAAAATAAAACTCATGATTTGTATCAAAAGCAAAAACAACTAGACAAAGCGATTTTAGATAATGAAGAAGCAATCCAAAAAAATAAGGAAGCAGATTCTATGATTAACACAACGAATAATAATCTTCAGAATGCTTTATTAGAGGATTTAAAATTAAATAAGAAGATTTCCCAATCAAATAAGGAAATTAAACAAAAAGAATCTATTTCAAATAGTAAAATCGAAGAACTTGATAGGGCTAAAAAAGAGGCTTCAAAAGCTAATGGATTGCTAGAATCTCTTAATATGAAACATTAATAATCATATATTTTTAGGTGGTGTAGTAAATTTTGTTTAAATTTATCTCCTGCTTACTTTTTTAGTAAGAGATTTGAGAATAACAATCACACAAATCTAAATTTATTATGCAAAAAACAACCAAACAACATGACAAAATTGGATAAATTTTCTTCCAAATATGTTGTTTGGTTATTTTAATTATTTAATTTTCTTTTTCAAAAATAATTTGTAATTAATTAAAAGCAGGTCCTCAATTAGGAATAACTGCTGTTGTATTTATGAATAGTAATAAAATACTTGCTAATGTCTATAAAATTTTGTTGTATTTCTTAACAATATCACCTTAACTTAGATAAAATTTTTATATAATTCAAACAAAATTATAGTTTTTTACTTCCCACAACATAAGTGAACAAGATAAGAAATTTAATTATAGTTTTTGCAAAAAAACCGCAAAGAAAGGACTAATATGGAACCAAAAATCACGTCATTAACTCAATGTTTATTAGATATACTTAAAGATAATAATAAGTATTATTCTTCTGAACAAAATAAGCTTTTATTAGGTAATATTTTTGCTGCAGTTAATAATCATGATAGCGATCTTTTGGAAATTCTTTATTCTAATGAATTAATACGCAAAAATTTCTTTGTTAAGGTTAAAGACATATGAATTTTTAATGACAAAAAATTCATAGATTTTATCAACCTAAAAGACTTTATGCCTGATAGTTTTACTTCTTTTAAAAATCGCATTGGCCTAGTTGATAACAATGGACACTTTCTTGACGAAAGCAACGATGTTGTACTTTCATTCCCCTTCAAAGATTGTGTTTTAGTTGGCAATCAAGACAAAGACGACCAGAAATGTAGTGAAGTTATGCTCAATGAAACTCTTGGGCTTGATGATATTAACAGACTTCTTGATCCTAAATCCCTAGTTAATGCAAAACGTTATAGCTCACAAGGAGTTGAACAAAACATATTATTTAATAAAAAAGATAATCTTATCATTAAAGGAAATAATCTTATAGCATTAAGCTCTATATTAAAGAGATATGAAGGAAAAGTTAAATGTATCTATATCGATCCACCTTACAACACTGGCAATGATTCATTTAATTACAATGATAAATTCAACAATTCAACATGACTTGTATTTATGAAGAACAGATTAGAGCTAGCCAAAAAATTATTAAGGGATGATGGAAGTATTTTTATAAGTATAGACGAAAATATGAAGTCATATTTAGATATTTTGATTAGAAGTTTGGGATTTGATTATTTTAAAGAGTTAATATGAGAAAGCGGAAAACCTTTTGGGTATAAAGCGACTAGCACTATATGGCCTCGCGTTCATGAAACAATCTACCATTTTTGTAAGGTGCGTAGTAAAATTTTTTATAAACCTACCTATACATTTGAATTATCAAGTTCAGGTTCTAAAATAATGACTTCAAGCATTATAAAAGCAAAGGAAAATGGGATTTATTCAATGGATTGGGTCGTAGGAGCAAAACAAAGTGTAGGTTTTGGTGCGGGTCAAAAACCTGAAGAATTGATAAAAAAACTCCTTGATGCTACTACAAATGAGGGTGATATTATTCTAGATTTCTTTCTTGGTTCAGGAACAACCGCTGCTGTAGCACATAAAATGAATCGACAATATATTGGTATTGAGCAAATGGATTATATTGAAGACATCACACTAGCAAGGCTTAAAAAAGTTATTGATGGTGAACAAGGCGGAATATCTCAGTTAGTAGGCTGACAGGGAGGCGGTTCATTTGTGTACTGCGAATTAGCCCAAAATACACAAAAATGAGTGGATTTGGTAAAAAAAGCAACTGAATACAACATTGTTGATGTTAAAGACCAAATACTAAATTCTAATGACTTCATTCCTTATTTAAGTAAAGCAGAAATTGAATCTAGCTTAAGTACTTTTGATTCACTTAGTCTTGATGAGAAAAAAGCTCGTCTTATTTCAATAATTAACAAAAACAAATTGTATGTAAATTATTCTCAAATAGATGATGAGTCATATGGAATTAGTGAAGCTGACAAACAATTTAGTAAATCATTTTATGAGGCAGAGAATGAATAATAATTTAGCTGATAAATTAAAAAATATATTAGATTATTTTCCACCTAAAGACCTTGATACATTTATTGTAAATGGACTAAATCCTAAAATTAAATTGAGAGATTACCAAACTAGAGCAATTCAGTCATTTATTTTGTATTATCTTGATGAAGGTAATACAAAATTACGTACTCAAGATAAAATACACAACCTATTCCAAATGGCAACAGGGAGTGGAAAGACAGTAATAATGGCTGCTTTAATTCTGTTTTTATATCAACAAGGTTATAGAAACTTTATTTTCTTTGTATCACAAACCAATATTCTTGAGAAAACTAAAGAAAACTTTGCAAATCCAGCAAGTTCAAAATATTTATTTGCTTCGCCTTTAAAATGCTTCAATAAAACAATAAAAATCAATATTGTTGATAATTTTCAAGCTTCAAACATTGATAAAGACTCAATTAATATATGCTTTACAACCATTCAAAAATTACATAATGACATTATTAGTCCACGCGAAAATGCTATGAGTGAATATGATTTTAGCAATCATAAAGTAGTATTTATTAGCGATGAATCTCATCATCTAAATGCAAGCACAAAAGCCAAAAGTAAAGTACAAAAACCCGAGATATTTGAAGAACCTTCTTGGGAAAACACTGTAATTAGTTTATATAATAAACATCCCGAATCGCTTCTACTTGAATTTAGCGCAACTGTAGGTCTTAATCATGAAGATATTAACAAAAAATACATTGATAAGCTAGTTTTTGACTATCCACTCAAAACTTTTAGAGACGAAAAATGAACCAAAAACTTTCAAAACATTAGTTCTGAGACAACATATTGACAAAGATCGCTTATAGCATTAATTATTAGTGAATATCGTCATATGCTTTTTAATGATTTAGGCTTAGAAATAAAACCTGTGGTTTTGTTTAAGTCAAAAACCATTGTAGAAAGTAAGAAGTTTTTTGAAGAGTTCAAGCAAAAAATTCAAAAACTAAGCATTGAAGACATATTGGCTCTTGAAACTATTGATATTCCAATTATGAAGCAAAGTCTTAGTTACTTTAAAAATTTAGGACATCAAGACTATCAATTATTAGTTAATCTACTCAAAGAAAGTTTTCGTGAGCAAACACTAGTCATTATTAACTCATCCACTGAAAGTGCAATTGATGCACAAATGCAAGTGTTGCTCAATACGTTAGAAGATAAAGACAATGTCTTGCGAGGTATTTTTGTAGTTGATCAACTAAATGAGGGTTGAGATGTACTTAACCTTTTTGACATTGTTAGACTACATGATGAACGTCAAGAAAATACACGTGTAAAAACCAACAAGTATACAATTAAAGAAGCTCAATTAATTGGACGTGGAGCCCGTTATTGTCCTTTTGTGTATAACAATGATGAACAAAATCGAAACAAACGAAAATTCGATGCAGACTTAGGCAATAAATACCGTGTTCTCGAAACTCTTTATTATCACTGTAAACATGATTCACGCTATATTAATGACCTTCAAAATACACTTAAACAAACTGGTCTTATTGATGCTGATGAGGGTAAAGTAGTCAAAATTAAACTCAAAGAAGAATTTAAAAATTCAGAGTTTTTTCAAAATGCTTTAGTTTGAACTAACAAAAGAGTTCCAAAACAAAATAGTATGCCAAGCGAGCAAGATAAAGTTAATTTTACTAAAACTATTGATTTTAAAGTTAAACAAATTAAGGCTAATGAGGAAAAACTTTTTGATTTAGACACACAATCAGATAATGAAATAGAAGAACTTAAAATTGTTTATCATCTTAATCTTGAAGAAGTTGAATATCACATTCTTGAGGGCTGTGCGCTTTATTTTGAAACACTGAAGTTTGATTTTCTAAAATCTAAGTTTTCTAATCTTAAATCACTTCAAGAATTTTTAACTTCATCTGATTATCTAGGTTCAAATGTTAAAATCAACTTCTGGTCTAATAGCTCTAAAGCAAAAATAAGTGGAAGAGATATTTTTAGTGCTGTTATGGATGCATTTAAACAAATTGAAAATTATCTTTATTCACTCAAAGATGCAAGTGTAGGTGAAAAAGTTCTACGTCCTAAATATCTTAAAGATGTTATTGAAGATAAATTAATATATGTTGCTAATGTTGAGGATGAAGACGGAAATGGTAACCCTCAAAGTAAAGCAAGCGAAAAACTTAGAATGGATCTTAGTTCTAAAAAATGATATGTTTTTAATGAAAATTATGGAACAAGTGAAGAAAAAGAATTTGTCAAATGATTTAGTGATAACTATGCAAAGCGACTCGAAAACAAAAATATTGAATTTTATTTAGTTAGAAATGAACGTTTTAGTGATCTTGCACTTTATGATTTTGATAGTGGTGATCGTTTTGAACCTGATTTTCTTCTTTATTTCAAAACCAATAAAATAAGTTCGCAAGTATTTGTTGAACCTAAAGGTACACATCTAATCGAACATGATAATTGGAAAGCGAATTTATTGAGCTTGATAAACAGTGACATCAATCTTATGCCAAATAATGGTAATTGAAGAGTTATTGGTATGCCTTTTTTCAATAAATTAAAAACCACCGAATTTAGTCAAAAATTTGATGATTTTATTGAAAGTCTATAGCACTCGTGCTTTAAAATGCTATCGTAGATAATTTTGTGTAGAGATCACTAAATAGCAAATATTTAACAGAAGATTTTTACACCAAATTATCTACAGTACCACCAAACAACATATTTGGAAGAAAAATTCTCCAATTTTGTCATGTTGTTTGGTTGTTTTTTGCATAATAAATTTAGATTTTCGTAATTGCTAATCTCAAATCTTTTACTAAAAAAAGTAAGCCAGAGATAAATTTACACAAAATTTCTATACTACCTTCAAAATAAGTTTGAGACTGATTTATACAAAATTATCCACAGTATCCAAATTTAATTTATTTAGCAAATCATTTTTTGGCAATTTGTATATCGCTGTCTTGAATTTTATTTTCATGATTAAGACTGATATATCTTATTAATGCTTCAAACTCGACAAATATTTCTTGATACTTGCTTGGAATTATATCAAGATCTAAAAGATAGGCAACATTATCAAAACCTTCATCATTTTTTATACCAATTTTAACTAAACCGTGATATTCTATATCATTAATTACAACGTTTGTAATATAAATTCCTGATTTAATTTTTTTGATATTTTCAGGATATTTAAAATGAAATTTCTCAAAATTAGTAATAAAAGCATATTTTTCAATAAGCAGATTATTTATTGCCGAAATGTTGCCTTCATCAATTAATTCATTTATTAATGTTGAGGAAATTTTTCTTTTATTAATCTTTCGTTCGTTTGCTGTATAGACTTCAAAATTTTTTTTAAGGTAATTAACATCGCCACTTCTACGAAAGCCAAAATAAAAATCATTACCGCATACAACATATTTAACGTTATTATTTTTTAAATTATTGCAAAAGTCATAATGTGAAACATTCATTGTATCTTCATTAACATCAACTAAAAATACGAAATCGAATCCTAAATTAAATAATGTATATAGTCTTGTTTGGACTTGAAAGGCCTTGTTTTCATGTATTTTCGACTTTTTATATGGTTGGTTAAATAGCATAATTGCTAATTTGTAATTTGCCCCTGAATTTTTTAGGTCCTTTGCAATTTTGATTAATTCATAGTGTCCTAGATGAAGAGTTTCAAAACTGCCTAAAACCATAATTAAGTCATTATTTATTTCAAAAATTTGTTTAAAATTTCATTCAAAAATTTTCATATTAATAATTTTACTTTAATTAATAATTTTAAAAATAAATAAAAATTTTACGATTACTCGTAAAATCCTTTTTCTTTTAGTTTGAAATATGGTCCATCTTCAGTAACAGGTAAACATATTTCATTAGCAACATCTTTAGTGGTATCTTCTCCATTTCCCATAGCTATTCCTAAACCAACTAGTTTTAGCATCTCAATGTCATTTTCAGAATCACCAAATGCAACCATTTCACTTGGCTTAATATCCAACAGTTTGCCCAATACTTCTAGACCCACGGCCTTGGTAATGCCTTTAGCTGAAAGAAATATTCCCCCAGGTCATGTTGCTAAAACTCACATATTCATATTATGGTGCTCGAATAAAATATTAAGTTGCTTAGCTCAATATTCGGGATTATTTGTGCTAACAGTGATTAGATAGTTTTTATCATTTTTTGTTTCGAATTCTTTTTCTGATATAAATTTATCTTTATAAGGTAGATAGAATCAGTGATTTAGATTAAATAAATCATTATAATAGCCCCATTTATATCCTACAAATGAAAATGGTATCTTTCTTTCATTAGCAAATAATCTGAACTTTACAAAATCATTATAATCAATAGTTTGTTCAAATATGTATTCATTAGTTTTTAAATCTAAAATAAATGTTCCATTTGCACCAATAAAATAATCAACATATGGATTATGTATTTGTTTTCCGACTGTAAAAATATCACGTCCTGAACAAAGCACATTAATATAACCTGCATCTTTTAATTTGCGAAACATTTCTTTCATTCTTAGAGAAAGTTCATCTATGCCAAATGGTAGCAATGTACCGTCTATATCAAACACAACCATCTTGTACTTGTTATTCATTTTAACCTCTTAACTAGGCAATGAAAATATACGGTTGAATAAAACCTTGTCGAAGGTTATGAAACCGTTATTTATTTGTCCTCAACCAATTATTTGATTATTAAATGTAAAAAGGCCTTTTCCGTTAAAGTTTTTAAATCTATCGAAAAAAACCGATTTTGACTTTATTAATTTCACTTCAAAATGTGTAAGTGTATATAATTTTACTCTAAAAAGAGAGTTTATGTTATTGATTTGCTCAAAATCGAGACTTTCATTTAATTTGATATTTCCAATTTTCTCTCGCTTTAAAATATTTACAACAGCATCCGTTTCAAGATATGTTCCAATATCATGAATTAATGACCTTATGTAAGTTCCTTTTGATACTTTTGTCCTAATGATGAATGATTGTTTTTGATAGTTAAAATCTATTAACTCCAAGTTGTGTATTTTAATATTACATTCTGCTAATGAAAAATCTATGTTTTTTCTA
The DNA here is from genome assembly GCF_052378275.1 of Mycoplasma sp. 332. Classification (NCBI taxonomy): domain Bacteria; kingdom Bacillati; phylum Mycoplasmatota; class Mollicutes; order Mycoplasmatales; family Mycoplasmataceae; genus Mycoplasma; species Mycoplasma sp. 332. The sequence continues at coordinate 343,502 of NZ_CP198998.1, read as the reverse complement.
GCTAAATCATAACTTCTTTGTCCATTTATTTTTTTGGCCGAAAAAACTGGAGGAATTTGTTTGGTTTGATTTTTAAAATGTTTTAGCGCATTTTCTAATTGTTCCTTGGTAATCATTTTTTTATTTTTTAAAAAAATAACTTCTTCACCTTCATCATAACTTTTAGAAGAGCAATGAAGTGAAGCTTCAACAAAATACTGTTTTGTATCATTAATAAGTCATGGCAAAACTTTTGTATCATCATCACTAGCAACTATTAAAAGACCTTGGGCTAACGGATCAAGAGTACCGCTATGACCAATCTTTTTAATATTATGTTCTTTTGCAAATTTTTTAATTGCAAAAAAACTTGATTCTCCTCTTTTTTTATTAATCTTAAAAAACATTTTTCCTCAATGTAATTTATTATATCATTTTTAAATTATTTAATCAATTGAAGGGGTTATTGATGAGATAACTGAATATCAAAAGCTTTATCTTCTTAGTTTTTAAATTAAGTGTTGGATTTATGTATTAACGAAGATTACCATATTTATCATGAGACAAGTTTTACTTGATTTGCTAGTTAAAAAATATCTCTTTATTTTATAAAAAACACTAATTTACTAATTTATAAAAGTGTATAAAATAAAAATAGGTGTTTTGAATCATATTTCAAAAAATTATAATATATGCTACTTTTTTTATTAAATAACAAAAAAATTATATATAATAATATAGCATTAAATAAGTAAGCCGTTTTAGCTCAGTTGGCAGAGCAACTGACTTGTAATCAGTAGGTCGTAGGTTCAAGTCCTATAAACGGCACCATATATGCGCGAGTGGTGAAATTGGCAGACACGTTAGTTTTAGGCACTAATGCTTCCGGCGTGAGGGTTCAAGTCCCTCCTCGCGCACCATATCATTAAATATGTTGTTTAGAAAGGTTATAAATGCCTTTCTTTTTTTATTTTAAATTTTATAATGAAAAAATAATTAATATAATTCAAATTGCGCGCTAAACTTAATATGTTATGAGGAAAATAAAATTATTTGAAATGTTTTCAGGCATTGGCAGCCAATATAAAGCTCTTAAGAATTTAGAGCATAAATTGAATTTTAAAGCAGTTAGTTTGGGTGCTTGTGATTTTTATATTGATGCAATTATTTCATATATGATAATTCATTGCGGTAATCGTAATTACTTTTTTTTATAGTTAAAAATCTTATTATGTTGGTTTATTTGTTATGCACCTAAATTAGTGGATAACAAAAAAAGCATAAAAAAATGCCGTGAAGGCATTTTTTATTGGTGATTTACAAATGGTGGAGAATGAGGGGCTCGAACCCACGACCCTCGCCTTGTAAGGGCGATGCTCTCCCAACTGAGCTAATTCTCCAAATGGTGACCCTAGCGGGACTCGAACCCACGCATGTATGGATGAAAACCATATGTGTTAACCACTTCACCATAGGGCCATACTGGCGCCGACTATTGGGATTGAACCAACGACCAACTGGTTAACAGCCAGCTGCTCTACCGCTGAGCTAAGTCGGCACTCATATAAGTAAATGCTTAATTATTATAACCTAAAAAAATATTTCTTAATAAAAATTTTTAATTTATTTATATAAGCACCATCATATCTCGTATTATCGGCAATTATGGTGCTGGTTAGAGGTATCGAACCCCCGACCCACTGATTACGAATCAGTTGCTCTACCATCTGAGCTAAACCAGCATGTAAATTATTTTAGCAAATTTTAGTAAAAAAGTAATTTTCTAAATTATTAATTATTCATTTGTTAATTTTAAAAAATATAAACTTGTCGCTTTTTATTAAAAAAATACTTTTTTCAAAAAATAGTTTATAAAAATAGTAAAATTTGGTTGATAGTGGGAGGAAGTGGAAATGTATGGTAAATACGAGCGAAGCTTAGATGACAAGTTAAGAGTTGTCATTCCGCCTAAAATACTTAATGATTTAGGAAAGGAATTTTTTATCACAATTGGTTTTGACAAACAATTAGTTTTGAGAGATAAGGTTGAGTTTGAAAAACTAAAATCTAAACTTGAGGATAATAATTTGCTTAATAGAGATTTGAGAGAATTAAGTAGATTTATCTTTGCAAATACAGAATTAGTTGTGCCAGATAAGTCAAATCGTATTATTATTCCGAAACATTTAGCTTTTAAAACCACTATCAAAAAGGATGTTGTCTTCATCGGATCAGGAAACACCTGTGAACTTTTTGCAAAAGAAGTTTATGATGCAAAAGAAAGATATTTCGAAGATGAAATCGACATTAATAATCTAGCTCAGAAATTATTTGAACAAGGGGTTAAATTATAGAAAAACATATTCCTGTTTTGCTAAATGAAGTAGTTAGTTCATTAGACATTAAGCCAAATGGGATTTATCTTGATTTAACTTTAGGAAGAGCTGGACATAGTGTTGAAATTTTAAAAAAAATAAAAGATAACGGGAGACTTATTTGCTTTGATAAAGATATTGAAGCAATACGTGATTCCGAACAAAAATTAAAATTAGTGAGTGACCTTTTTATATTAGTTAAGAGTGATTTTAGATTCTTGAAAGAAGAATTAGCGAAACTTAATATTGAAAAAGTTGATGGAATCTTAGTTGATCTAGGTGTATCTAGTCCACAACTAGATGATGCTAGAAGAGGTTTTTCATATTCACAGGATACAAAACTGGATATGAGAATGGATTTGGATGCAGAACTTAATGCACATATAATAGTCAATGAGTGAGAAGAAGATAAAATTGCACAAATTTTATACGATTATGGTGATGTAAAGCTAGCAAGAATAGTTGCGAAATCAATTGTTAAAAATAGACCAATTAGTACTTCTTTTGAATTAAATGAAATTATTAAAAAAGCATTACCAGCCAAAATTGTTAGACAAAAGAATCCATCGAAAGCTGTATTTCAAGCTTTAAGGATTGCGGTTAATGATGAATTAAATGCATTAGATGATTTGCTAAATCAGGTTATAGATTTATTAAATGTTAACGGCAAGTTAGCTATTATAACCTTTCATAGCAAGGAAGATGCAAAAGTCAAAAGATTCTTTCAAAATTTAAATTATGTAGATCCTAAATTAAAAAGATTGCCAGTTCAGACTGAATTAAAGTGAAAACAAAAAATTATTTTTCCTTCTCAAAGCGAATTTGAGAATAATAAAAGATCACGTAGCGCAAAAATGAGAGTGATAACAAAAATAGGTTAATTTATGAAGAAAAGTGTTATTATAGCATACAAATTTGAGGTCAGCAGTTTTTCTGTTGAGGTTATAGAGCAAAATTCTTTTGGAAATATTTTGATTTATAAAAGAAGCATTAGTAGCACAATTTTTAACCTATTTGAGTTAGATTCATTTATTTGCAAAACTAAAAAAGAAATTGAAGCAACCATATCTTTGACAATAAAAAATGTTGTTGTAATTATTCAAGATTCACCTTTTTTGAAAATTAATAAGAAAATAATTTCTAATAAAAGTAATCAAAAGCTAACTAATTATGAATTAGCTAAGAAACTATACTACTTAGAAAAATCAAATAGTAATTACTTATTTGATTACTCATATCTAAATAATGATAATAACAATCAATTAATAAGTCTTAATCTTTTAGAATGAAATGTTGCTAAAAACATTTTTAATCTATTTAAGAAAAATAACCTAAATATTTTAAAAATTTATGACTATGAATTTCTTAAAAATATTTATTTTAATCAACAAAGAGATTCTGGAATAGCTACCCAAATTTATTTAGATGATTACAGCTTGAAATTAAATGTTTTAAAAAATGATGTAGTTATAATTAAAAAAAATGCTAATTTAGGAATAGATTATTTAATTGAATTCATTGCTAAACAATTGAAAACTACCAAAAAAATAGCTTATACTAAATTTAATTTATGGCAATGTAACTTAAATTCTGGCAATAATTTATTATTTAAAAAAGTTCTTGGATATTATTTAAAAAAAATTAATGATTATGTTGAATCTTTTTTAAAAAATATAAAAGATATTAATATAAAAGTTAATTTTAATGTAAGTAATAGCAAATTCCTAGAAACCATAAAAACGTTTAAAAACTTTAAAATTTTAAATTATTTATCAGACAAAGCTTATTGCGCAATTGATGTTATTAGTTATGAAATGATGGGAATTATTAATCTTGTTAACAAAAGACAAAATACTATTAAAGAAATGACTATAACCTCTGAATTATTTATTTTAGACGTAAATAAACGAGAGGCAAAAGGATATTCTTTTAATTACAAAAAATAAACTCAATTTTATTTATATAATTTAGTTAAATTAAAGATAAAGTAGAAAAAAAGTAAGGAGTACTGCCATGCCAGAATTTGAAAATTTCAATTCCGTTGCTAATATTAAGGTTATCGGTGTTGGTGGTGGTGGAAATAATAGTATTCAAAGTCTTCTTGATACAAAAATTGATGGATTAGAATTTGTTGTTGCAAATACAGATAGACAAATTCTAGATAAATTTGATAAATCACTAACACTACAATTAGGTGATAAAAAAGGTATCGGGGCTGGTGCGAATCCAGAAATTGGAAGACAAGCTGCCGAGCATTCAACACATGAAATAAAGGAAAAGATAAAAAATGCTAGCCTAGTAGTCATTACTGCTGGGATGGGTGGCGGCACCGGTACTGGAGCAGCCCCCGTGATTGCCAAATTAGCTAAAGAACAAAATTCTTTGGTAATAGCAATTGTAACTACACCCTTTTCATTTGAAGGAAAAAAGCGAAGTCAGATTGCACTCCAAGGGATTGAAGAATTAAAGAAAAATGTAGATTCTTATATTATTATTTCAAATGATAAATTGAAAGAATCTTTTGGCGAAATTTCTTTTAAGGATGCTTTTAAGGTTGCAGATAATATTGTTAAGCAATTTATTAGAACTGTTGTCGATATTATAGCTGTACCTGGTTTGATTAATTTGGACTTAGCCGACCTAGAAACGTTAATTAAAAACAGTGGTGAAGCCATTGTAGGAATCGGACAATCAACTGGTGAGAATGCGGCGCAGAAAGCAATGCATAATGCGATAAGCAGTCCTATTTTAGAAAGTAATATAAAAGGTATCACTAAAGCAATAGTTTATTTTTCGTCATCAAGAAATAGTACTATCAATGATTTTGAAGCCGCAATTGATGTTTTAAAGAATGTTGCTGGCGAAAATATTGATGTTATATTTGGCGTTGGTTCTCCTGCTAATGAAGAAGCAGAAAAACTTGGTGAAATTTATGTATCTGTAATTGCTACAGGAATAAATAGAACCAACAATAAAGAAGAAAATGATTTTAAACTCACAAATAGTGAAATCGAAAATCATACAGATGATGATACACAAGAATATTTGACAATTTCAGGTTTTGATTCATCTAAATCTAAATCCCATTTGAATAATAAATATTCAAATGATGATGAAAGCAATGAAATTATTTACAATAAATTTTAAAATAAGAAGATGTAAGAATTCCTGTTTTAAAAGTAAATTATTTTAGAGAGAGGCAGTTGCCTCTTTTTTATTACCCAGGGTTAGAAAGCATGAATATATTGGATAAATAAGCTAAAACATATACAAATTTTATCATTATTATAAATAATGATAGCCTTACAAAATAAGCAACTTTGCAAAAAAAAAAAAAAAATGTAACATATAACCTATAAAAATTGAAAAATATTTGAAAACGATAGCTTAAAAAAAGAAAGAGTATAAATTTATGGAAAATACCAGCGAAAACAAACAAAAAAAGAAAAGACGTGGCAACATTATTTTAGCTTTATCCCTTTCGTTATCAATTGTTGCAACAGGCGCTTTGGTTGCTTATTATTTCTTAAATGCCAATAAAAATGGAGTTAATAGCGCAAATGATATTAAAGGTTTAAAAATAAAGGACCAGAAAATTGCTTCAAACTCAGCAGTGTTTAATTTGAAAAATATTGATGAAAATGATAATATGGATAGAACATTTTTAGTTTTATTTTATGCCAAAAAAACACCATATGAAATAGTTAGAAAGTCTCACACAGTCGGAAAAAATAGCGAAAATATGCATTTTGGGATAAATAATGAGAAACCGTTATCTCCTAATACTGATTATGAATTCCAGATGGTTTATAATAATAAAATTGTTTTTATTCATCAATTTAAAACCTTAAAAGCTGAGCAAAAATATTCACAAGATGAATTAGATAAAACAAACAGCGAACTAGAGAAAGCAAAACAAAATGATTTATTAAAAAATAGGGATGTAATTTCTAAGACAGAAGAATTAAACAAGGCTAATGAAAAACTAAATAAAACCAGGAAAAATAAGGAAGCTTTGGAAAAACAACTTCAACTTATTAAAGAAAAAATAAAAGCGCTTGAAAAATCAAAAAAAGATGCGGAGCAAAATAAACAAGAATTAGAAAATAGCGTTATTTATGCGAATAATGAGTTAGATAAACTAACCAAAGAATTAAATGAAGCAAATAGGAAACTAGAAAAAGCTAAAAATAAGGTTAAAAATGCTCAAGAAAGCGTTGAATCTTCAACTTCTAATGCTATTGATATAGATAATGATTTAGCAAAGAAAACTAAGGAATTAGAAGAAGCTAAAAAAGAATCAGAAAAAGCTAATAATACTATAATTGCTCTTAATAGTGATAAAAATAGAATAAATAATGAATTAAATAATGCTCAAAAACAACTAGATCAAGCAAATAAACAACTTAATGATGCAAAGCAGGAAGTAAGTGAGAAAACTCAAAAACTGAATAGTCTTATTTCTACAAATATCGAATTAAACAATCAAGTTCAAGAAGCAAGTAGACTTGAAGAAGAAATTTCCATTGACGCAGGTCGTATTTTTAAAGAACTAGAGAAAGCAAATGATAATCTAGTAAAAGCAAAGGACAATCAAAAAAACATCTTAAAACAAATTGAAAATTTTAAACGCGAATATCAAGAAAAAGAGCAAAATTTTAATCAAATAAATAATGAATTGGAAGAATTAAAAAGATTATTGAAACAGGCTCAAGATACACAAAATAACTTACAAACACAATTAGATGAAATTAAAAAAAATAAAAAGCAAAAAAATGAAGAGATTAATAAACTAAGTAATGAAATAAAATTAGTTGATGTAACCATTAAGAAAATAGAAAAATTGATTGCTGATATTAAAAATGACGAAATCGACAAAGATCGTTATGCTAATCAGTTAAACATTGAATATGAAATTTTGAAACAAAATTTAAAACTCGCAAATGATCTTAAAGATGGTGCTGCTGAAAGTTCTATAAATATCGAAAAAAGAATTAAGCAAAATTTAGAAGAAATAAAACAAAAAAAATTAGATATAGCTGAATTTACTAATCAAAAAAAATTATTAGAAAATAAACTGGTTGAACTAGGAAATAATCGTACATCTATGAGAATCAAGATCGGAGAAGTATCTGAATTGGTTGAAAAAAATAAGAAACTAATTGATTCATATAATAAAAATATAAGTGATTATCATGAAACATTAGATAGAATTGCTGAGGCCAATGGATCTGATACTGGTATTGGTGATGGAGGAGCTGCGGCGGAGGATAGAATTTGAGAGATAATTGATCGACTTCAATCCGAAAAGAGTAGTATTGAGAAAGATTATAAAAGGGCACAAAAAGAATTGGCAGAATGGGAAGAAAAAAAGAAAAAACTCGAAAAGGAAATTGTGCCAGTAGTAAAAGAATATCGAGATTTTGATGGCAAAATATTACAAGCAGAGAAAAGACTGTTGGAGTTAACTAAAGAAAAAGACGAAAATATTGAAAGAAAAGCCCAATCTGAAAAGAAACTAAAAGAAGCTGATGCTAATGTAGCAATCAAAAAGAAGCAAAAGAATGATAAGTTCGAATTATTACAATTGGCAAGAGCAGAAGCCGCTGAAGCTAAAAAACGTAGAAAAGATGCAGAAAACAATTTAAGATTAACTAAGGAAAAATGAATAACAAAAAATCAAGAGATTCAAGATGCTAATAATGCATTAAATAGTTCTAATGATATTTTAGCTGCATTGGAACAAAGCCTAAGAGACGCAAAAAAAATTGTGGTTGAAAAGCAAAAAGAAGTAGCTAAAAATGAGAAAAGTAAAAGTAATGTTGAAGTGCAAAAGCAAAATTCTTTTATGAATAATAAGAGATTAATGAAGGCGCTTGAAAGTATTAACAATGATATTTCTTTAAAAACTGATGTGTTAAATCAAAAAAGTAACGAATTAAGTGATTTAAATAAAAGACGTGAACTGCTAACTTCTAATAAAAATGCATCTGCGCAAAAAGCTAACAAGAATAATATAGAATTGCAAAAAGTTCAACATGAATTAAATAGTGCTAATCATAAAGTTCAAAGTTTATTTGAAAATGTAGGCCAAAAAACTAAAGAAGTAGAGCGAATAATAAAAAAACTGCAAGATATTGAAAAAGCTATCAATAAAACAAATAATAATAATAATAATTTAACAAATAAAAAACAAAAAGAATATGAAAATGCTAAGCAAAAAAATGATGCTGCTTTACTGAAACTAAATAATGAAAAATATAAACTCAAAGAAGCACAAAAGGAATTAGAAAAAATAGCTATTGAAATTAATCTAAAACAGCAAAAATTAGAGAAAGCAAAAAATAAATTTAATGATATTTATAGTCTTAATCAAGAAATAATTAAAACAATAAACGATGTTGATTTAAGTATTAAAAATATTCTTAGTGAAAGTGATAATATAAAAAAACAAATTCTAAAAAATGAAAAAGAATTAAAATCAGATGAAGAGAATGTATCTTTTAAAGAAAAAGAACTTCAAAAAATAAAGAAGGAATAAAATAATGCATAAACATTTCATGAATTCACTAAGGAATATTAAATGCTATTAGATTAATAAATTTTTCAGAAGTTAAGAAGTATCGTTTAGCTTAAAAAAATAAATAAACTTTAACTTAAAGCTTGATTTTTTTAAAAAAATAAAAAAGGTAGCAAAAGTAATTTTGCTTTCCTATAGCCCTCCATTTAAGTATAAAAATAAGGAACATAATTTAAATCTTTTTAATAAAGAAGTGTAAGAATTTTTTGTGTAAATTAATTTCTAGCTTACTTTTTATTAAGAGATTTGAGAATGGTAATTACACAAATTTAAATTTATTATATAAAAATAACCAAACAACAAAATAATTGAAAAAATTTTTGTATCTGATGTTTGGTTATTTTTTTGTTATTTATCATTTGTGTCTACTGAGAAATTGAGTCTGATTAAAGAGATGCCTTAAATTGGAAACAACATTATCTCATTTTTTAAGTTAATTTTAATTGTAAAATTCTCATAAATATAATTATTTGACGAACAAGTTAATGATAATGATACCTTTATTTTTGCATATGTTTTTGATAATAGCAAATTCGTAGTAAAGCTAAAATAATAATATGTTATGGCATACAAAAAAACAAATTTTTGCTATTTTTCTACCAAATTTTGCAAAAAAAAAAAAAAACTATAATTTTGTTTTGTATATAAAAATTTTATCTAAGGAGATATCATGAAGAAATCTAACAAAATTTTATTAACATTAGCAAGCATTTCAATACCTTTTATAACAGCTGCAACTGTTATTTCTTGCAGTTCAAATAATGATAAAAAACCTAGTGATCCTAAAATAGATGATCAAAAGAAACCAGAAGATTCTAAAAAGAATGAAGAAGGCAAAGAACAAGAAAAGAAACCAGAAGATCCTAAAAAGAATGAAGAAGGCAAAGAACAAGAAAAGAAACCAGAAATTAATGGCAAAACTGAACCTGAAAATAAGGATCCAAAAGATGATGGCAAGAATAATGATTCAAAAAAAGAAAATAATAAAAATAATGAACATTTAGGAAAAACCCTTCCTGACGGCAAAACAGAAGATGAGGATGGCGAGGATACCCTTACATCTCCAGCCCTACCTAAACCAGAGCCAACACCAGAAGAAGATGATTTGATAAATAATCTTGATGAAGAAGAGGTTAAAGAAATTGAAAAAAATGAAGTCCTTGTATTTCAAGGTCTATTTAAAAAGAGTTTTGAAGACCTTCAAAAGCAAGTTTTAGAAAAAGATTTACAAAAATTAATTACCGATCTTCCAGATCAAATTAAAAAAAATATTCCTAAATTTGATGACAAAATTAAATTAGGCGAATTAAAATTAACTCCCGAAAGTAAAGAATCTAAGGAAAAAAATAGTTAAGAAGGAATAATAACTATTTTTACAAAAAACTAGATGACTTAAAAGTACCAAAACTTTAAGTTTGCATTCTATTTAAGCTACCTATATCACGATGATAACTATCGGTTTTTTAAAAATAAGGATATGGCTTGTTTTAAGGAAACTTCTAAAGAGAAATTAGAAATATTTAATTCTTTTAACTTTGCAAGGAATATTTTAAAACAATCTAATTTATATCGGTTTTATTTAAAATTGCCGGCGGTTCTTAAATTTTTATAATAACGAGTTTGGGTTTGTTAAAAAATATATAAAAATCTAGATGCATTTGTGTCTAGATTTTTTGCTCTTAAGGAGATAAAATAAAGAAATTAGGAAGAGAGAAATAGTTAAATATTTACGTTTCAGACCATAAAAAATGTGCAAAATAGATAAAACCATTAGGAATTTCTTTTTAAATTGCAAAGAAAATAACAAGTGGTCTAATTATCAACAAATCATAGAAGACATTTTAGCAAAGCATAATTCAGTAGTAATAAAAAGCGTGCCACTAAAGAAAAGCATCTTTAAGATGCTGCTATGAAAATGAAAGATAGATACTTCAATAACTTCATTTGATATAATGAGAAAATGGTTTAATAAAAGCAAAAAATAAAACCATAAAATGGTTATTCAATAAAAATTTAAAATTTGAATATCTTAATTTTTACAAAATCGCTTATTATGAATTTGCTACACTTATGAAATACGAAATAATTAATTGGTGCGCTTTTTGCTTGTATGAGAGCAACGTGTGATTAATTATTATTTGACATAAATTAGGTGGATTACCAATGAAGTTATTGGGCAATGATAGATTGTGGCAAAATACAAATTTGAATAGTTACATTCAATTGCCCATTTAGTTTTTTGTGGCACAGTCTAAATTTTTAAAAACTTTTGATTTTATAAGGATATATAACAGCTGAAATGTTTTTTGTTATTTTCAAAATTAAATTTAGATGTAATAAATAAAAAATAAAATATTATTGTAATTTAACTCGATAGTATAAGTAAAAATCTCGTATTAGTATTTTTATTTTGTCTATATCAACTTATTATAATATAATAAATACATGCTAGATTTTATACAAAAAAGAATACAAAAATCAATTGATAAAATTAATAAAAAATTGTCAATTAATGAAGAAGATATTTTAGAAATTTTAAGAGAAGTTAAGTTAGCTTTATTAGAAGCTGATGTTAATTTAGAAGTTGTTAAATCATTTATAAAACAAGTAAAAGAGAAAGCATTAAATAGCCAAATTATAGGTAAATTAAATCAGCAGCAAACTGTCCTAAAGATTTTTAAGGATGAATTAACCAAAATACTAGGTAGCAATTCTATTGAAATTAAACCAAAGGCAATACCAACGAAAATTATGATGGTAGGACTACAAGGTTCAGGTAAAACTACAACATCCGCTAAATTATCATTTTATCTTCGAAAAAAAGGGATATTCAAAAAACCACTATTAGTTGGTGATGATATATATCGCCCCGCTGCTAGAGACCAACTAGAACAGCTTGCAAAGCAAACTCAAACCGACTTTTTTACAAAGAAAGAAAATGATGCCTTATTAATTGCAAAGCAAGCGATTGAAGTAGCTGAACAATATAAAAATGACCTAGTTATTATTGATACTGCAGGGCGTTTGGCAATTGATGAAGAGTTAATGAATGAATTAGAACAAATTAAAAAAAATATTAAACCAGATTACATATTTTTAGTTATTGATTCAATGAGCGGTCAAGATGTTATTAATACAGCGAAGGCTTTTCATGAAAAATTAAATTTAAATGGAACCATCATAACTAAATTAGATTCAGATGCAAGAGGTGGTGCAGCACTATCAATAACGCATCTTCTTCAAATTCCTATTGCCTTTATTGGGATTAGCGAAAAGATAGCTGGCCTAGAATTATTTTATCCAGATAGAATGGCAGATAGAATTTTGGGAATGGGTGATGTTCTTTCGCTTATTGAGAAAGCATCAGAAGAAGTTGATGAAAAAATGATGAAAAAAATAGGTTATAAAATGATCAGCGGAAAGTTTGATCTTAATGATCTAATGAATTCTCTTGCGCAAATTAAAAAACTCGGTAAGATGAAGGCAATTCTTAAATTAATTCCCGGAATGGCTGATAGAGTAAGCGATGAAAAAATAGAGGAAGCTGAAAACAAGTTTAAAATTTATACATATCTAATTAATTCAATGACTGAACAAGAAAAAAAGATGCCTAAATTATTAAAGAATTCGTCTCGAAAAGAAAGAATTCTTAAAGGCTCGGGTAGAAGTGCTCGTGAGTATAACATGTTATTAAATGATTTTGAGAGAATGTCTAAACAAATGAAGGAATTAGGTAATAATCCACAGATCAAAAATGGTATTTTAGGATAAAAAAGATGGGCATATTAAAACATGGACAAAAATCCAGGTACAAATGTGCTCAGATTTTTTTGTATATGTTTATAAATGCATAAATTATTAGTAAACAATTTAGTTGCGAATGCTTAACCTACTGCATTGGCAAAATTTAAAAAACTAAAAATAAAATGTAAAAGCCGGTTAGGCTTTTAATCCTGCCAAAAACGATGGCAAAATATTATCTTGTTTAAAAGATTTTAATATTAAAAAATGCTTTGAAGCATGTGTTAATTTGGCTACTGTGAGTTCTTATTTAGTTAAGATTTTTTTTAAAAAGAAATAGTTGATATGTTACTAAATTAATTGATGAATGGAGCAATTAAATGCAAAATAACAAAAGAGAAGAAGAAAGAAAAAAAACTTTATAGTGCAATTTGAAGAGTTGCTGAAGATTTAAGGGGAAGCGTTGATGCTTGAGACTTTAAGCAATACATTTTAGTTACATTGTTTTATAGATACACATCTGAGAACATTACCAAATATTTTAATGATAATTGATGAAAAAGGTTTGATAAAGAAACCTTTTTCATCTTTTTATAAATATCTTAAGAAGCAGCAAAGATAATGAAAATCTTAATGAAATATTAACTACAGTTTTTGATGAAATAAAAGCTTCGACAATTGGTCATGACCCTGAGGAAGACTTTAAAGATTTACTTAAAATTATCTATGTTTCCTCATATGCCTTATCTTATATTTTATTTTTATTAACAATTTTCTTTATTATAAATAGATTTCTTAATAGTTTAATTGAACTTACTAAGAAGATGTTTAAAGAAAATAAATTAGACAGTTTAAAAGTTTTTTTGCTATTAGTTTTTGAGTGTAGAATAAGTTTATATAAGGAAAGATTTCTAATATTATCAAGAAATTTTAAGAACACATTGTTTAAATATTTAGGACTATTTTTACATATATTTAAAATATTGTTAATTGCATTTTTTAACACTTTATAATCTTTTGCATCAAGCTCTACGCGAAGTGAGCTTTTAATTGCATCAATAAAAAAGTTAGCAGTATGGTCTATATTCTCTTCATTTGTAATTTCTACTAACATTTTGTCGAATATAAACAATAAATTATATTTATTTTTTATAATAAAATGTTTTCATAATTCATCAAAATTTCTTAATTTAACATAAACATCAGAATAATTAATAAGAGATTCAACGAAAAAATCAGTAAATTCTGAAAACGAATTTAGGCTAGATAAATATTCTTTTACCTTATTAAATTTTTGATTATTTTTGATGTTAAATAAATATGTTAAAAAGCTAGTATTTAAGGAATCTTTTATTAAGGAATGGATTATGTCTTTGAATTCCTTTTTTGAATCATTTATTAAACCGGAATTAAAAAGATATTTTAAAACATCATAAACCATATTTTGTTCATTTTTGAAAAAGTTGTTTAATTCTTGTTTTATTAGTTTGTAGTTAATAATTTTTTTTGATAATGCCTTTTTTTGCAAAATACATTCAATAATGTAAACTATGTCATCAACCTTATGATCCTTTAAGAGTATTAGAATAGCTTCTTTTGATCTTCGTTCATTTGTTAAAAAATTAAGAATTTTAGCAATGCTCTCATATTGTTCTGGGGCATAAATAAATTTCTGACTAATAATTTTTTTGATCATTTCGCTTATTGGCAACTTGCTATATCTTATGAATATTGAACAAAAATCAGTTATACGATTTCTATTATGTAAAAGATTGTTAAAATATCTTTGTGATTTATTTTGTCTGAAGAGAATTTCATTTTTATTTTTTCCATAAATCATTTTAAATAAACTTAAATTTTCACTACATTGTGATATTGGATTATATGAATAGATGTTGTCTTCTCAATATTTGGTGTCGGAAATATATTCATTAGTAAAACTATGATTATTAAGATCATTTTTAAGCATTTTGAAATTTAGAAAAAGCTTAACATAAATATCCATTGCTATTTTTTTATAGCCACGTTCAGTTGGATAAATTGAAAAAATATTTTCAAATAAATATTTTTTATTTTCTTCCCAATATTTTGTGGCGTTTATATTAATAAAATCAATTCGGCATTTTTTAGCAGATTCCGCAATTGTTTTGTTTAGATTAATTTGTAGGTAATCAAAAATTTCAAATTGGTCGCTTAATTGAGTGTTTAAAAAAGATGAAATAGTATTTCTTAAATTCAATAATAATGGTGAGTAGCTAGTGATTATTATTTTTGCTTTGTTATTAATTTTTCTGATGGTGGAAATTAGACTTATTATTTTATTTTCGATAACAATGCTTAAATTTTCAATATCTTTTTTGATTACGGAAATTTGTCTATCTCTAGCTTCACCATTTAATTTAGTCAAAAGAAATATTTTTTGAAATGGTAAATTGGAAAAAAAATCATTAAAGCCAATAGTTAAAGTAATTAAATTGGCTTCCGCAATTTTTTCATTGATATATTGGAAATCATTATTTCTAATATTTCAATCCTTCAAAAATGGTGAAAAAAAGTTATTAAATGGATTATTTGAGGATCAATCTATTGACTGAATTAAGTCTAATTTGCTCCCCATTTTTTTAAGGACCTTTTTATTGTTGCTATAAAATGCTTCCAAAAATTCACATGAGGCATTACATATAGCAAAATTATAAAAACTTTCAACTTGTAAATTAGACGTATCATTTAGAAAATTTGCTAACATCGATGGGAAGCATAAACCTTTGATTTCACCATTTTTATCCATATAACCATTAGTCGGAAAACCAATCTTTGAATTATAACCTGCTGAAAATGCGTCGCCTAGGGCAACATATTTTATGATAATGGGTTTTTTTGTATTCTCATCCATTCTATTTTCCGCCTTCATATGCATCAAAAATAACATTATTTAAATTTTTGAAATGATTAATTAACATATTGATGCCTTTTTTAATGTCATAAACACCGTTTTTTAGTAATAAATTGTTTTGCATTGCATATTTGGAAATATTTGCAAAAATATCCTCTAAATCAAAAGTAGGATTTAAATTAATTTCTTTTAGTTTCTCAGGATAATATTTAGACATTAATTGATAAAGAGAAACAATTAATTCGTTTTGATCAATGGCCTCTTGTCTAATTGATCCAACAATGGCTAATTTTGCTCCAATTTCATTATTTTCGATTTTAGGCATCAATAAACCAGGAGTATCTAACAAAAGATAATTTTTGCAATTAATTCATTGTTCCGATCTCGTAATACCAGGTATCGACCCGACCTTAGTTGCTCTCGATTTTGACATCATATTAATAAATGTTGATTTACCGACATTTGGCACACCTAAAACAACACATTTAAGGCTTGGAGTAAGTTTTTGCTTTTGATCATTTTTGGCCTTAAATTTTAGGAACTCTTTATTTAGAGCAATATTAATTTTTGCATATGTGTTTTGTGCTTTTAGGTTGGTAACAACTACTTGACCACGTTTTTTATAATCTTCAAGAAAAGGTTTGAGTTTTTCAAGATTAGTTTTATCCGCCTTATTAAAAACAAATAAAACTGGTTTGTTATTAATTATTTTGAAAATTTCATCATTAAAAGAACTTCGAGGTAATCTAGCATCCATTACAATAATAAATAAATCAAATAATTTTTGTTTTTCTTGCAATAGTCTAAATTGTTTGGCCATATGGCCAGGAAATCAATGGATCATATTATTTCCTTTCTATTCTTTTTTTAATATAAAATCCTTGCCTTTTTGGACTTCATAAATTGACAGATCATTAAAGTTTGTTTGTCGTAAAATTTCATATAAAACAATAGCTACTGAATTAGCTAAATTTAAACTGCGACAATTAGAATTCATAGGAATTCTTAAACAATTATCGATGTTAGTTTGCATAATTGTCTTTGGTATCCCTGTACTCTCTGTGCCAAACATAACTCATATTTCGCCTTCTTTCTGTGCCAGTTCATCATATTTAATATCGATATAATTTTTTAAACCATAACGTGTTATGTAAAAAATATTTTTGCTAGGATATTTTTTAATAAAATCATCATATGATTGATGAACTTCATGTTGAATTTCACTAAGAAAGTGCCCGGCTGCTTTTCTTTTTAATCAATGAGGGTGTAAGTCAAAAGCTATTGGTTTTATAATATGAAGCTTGGCTTTAGCAGCGAAACATGTACGGATTATGTTTGCTGTATTAGCATTTATTTCAGGTTGATATAGAATAATATTAATCATAGTAAAAATTTTACTATATATAACAAAAATTAGCAAATATAAAACTCACTAAACAAATATTTAATCCAATCTTTATGATATGTTGGTAAATAAAAAAAGTTTGGTTTAGAAATAAACAAACTTTTTATAAATCTATAAATATAAACTACGATATTAAAAAACTATTTAAATAATTTTTTATATTGACCATATCCTTTTTCATCAAGTTCTTCATAAGGGATAAAACTAAGAGATGCGGAATTAATGCAATATCTTAATCCACCTTTATCTCTTGGGCCATCACTGAAGACATGACCTAGATGTGAATCGGCGTTTTTTGATTTTACTTCTGTTCTAATCATTCCATGCGAAGTATCTGTCAATTCAACCAATAGACTATTATCTATCGGCTTAGAAAATGCTGGTCAACCGCAACCAGAATTAAATTTATCATCTGATATAAATAATGCTGTACCATCAACAATATCAACATAGATGCCTTTTTCATAATGGTTATTATATTTATTCATATAAGGTCTCTCAGTAAATGCTTTTTGCGTTACATTATACTCAAGTTCACTTAGTTGTGCTAAACGTTTTTCTTTTTCTTGGGGATTCATAAACCCTCCTTATATTTTATAATTTTATATTGAGTAAGTATATAAAGATTTTATATGATTTTATGCATAATTTAAATTATTTTAGAATTTGTGAATTAGGAATTTTCTAACTTAATAAGAGTTTGATGAACTTAATATTAAATATGCTCATATTAATATTTTAAAAAAACACCACAAATACATAGATCTGTGGTGTTTTAACACTATTTTTTACTTAAAAAGTAATATAGAAAAAATTTATTTTCTAATATTTAGTGATTTAATGGTTGATTGGTATAATGTATAATCTTCGTTTTTTAAGTGATTTAGCAATGCTTTACGGTGATTAACTTTTCTCATAAATCCACGCATTGAGTGCAAATCTTTTTTATTAATAGCAAAGTGTTTTTTTAATGATTCAATATCTTCAGTTAATATTGCTATTTGTACAGGCAAGTAACCTGTGTCTTTTTCATTTCTTCCAAATTGCTTTACCAATTCGCTTTTTCTAATTTTAGAAACCATCTTTTTCCTTTCATAACCTAGCAATAATCTTAATTACTACCAAGGAATAAATAACGAATACCTCAATATAGGGCATTCGCTTTTATTATATCATAAAAAAATAAAAACACGACTAGCGTGTTATGGTCAATTTCTTGAAATGGTGCGAACAAATGGACTTGAACCATCGACCTCACGATTATCAGTCGTGTGCTCTAACCAACTGAGCTATGCTCGCATAAAAACATGGGATAAACCCATATAAGTATATCACAAAAAAATTAACGTTTTGAAAATTGTCTTGCTCTTCTTGCTTTTCTCAATCCAAATTTCTTACGTTCCTTAACACGAGCGTCTCTTGTTAAGAATCCAGCATCTTTTAATTTGTTACGATATTCATTATTTGATGCTTCTAATAATGCTCTTGCAATACCTAATCTAATGGCCCCTGCTTGACCGGTTAAACCACCACCATTTACATTTGCAAAAACATCAAATTGATTTGTTGTTTCGGTAACACCAAATGGACTTAAGGCATCCATTAATAAAATTTCTGAATTTAAATATTGTTTCGCTTCTTTTCCATTAATTACAAAATTGCCTTTTCCAGGGATTAAGTAAACTCTAGCAATGGAAGATTTACGACGTCCTAGGCCATAGTATCTAATTTTATCTGCCATTATTTAACCTCTATTTGTGTTGGTTGTTGTGATACTTGCTTATGTTCTGCATTTGCATAAACATAAAGATTTTTAAATTGTTTGCGGCCTAATTTTGTATGAGGCAACATACCTCTAACTGCTTTTTCAACTAGAGCAATTGGTTTTTTAGCTCTTAAATCTGCAGCAGTAATTTGTTTTAAACCACCAGGATATCCAGTGTGGTGATAGTAAATTTTCTTTTCATCTTTTTTAGCTGTTAAAAGAACATCTTTTGCATTAATAACAACTACATTGTCGCCCATGTCAACATTTGGAGTAAATGTTGGTTTATTTTTTCCACGAAGGATTGAAGCAACAAGAGTTGAAAGTCTACCTAAAGGTACGTTGGCTGCATCGATGATGTATCATTTTTTATCAACTATTTCTTTTCTAATAATTGTTGTTTGACGCATACTTTCTCTTTCATGTTTTAAATATATTTAAAAATTAATGATCATTATTTATATACATAACTTAATATAAATAAATTTCACTAAACTATTATAGCAAAAAAAATTTCATTAGTTCATTTTTGCAATCATATATATTAATGCTGTTTCTGCTCGTAAAATTGTCTTGGTTAATGAAACGATTTCGACATTTTCTTTTTTTGCCAATTCTATTTCATTTAACGAAAATCCACCTTCTGGCCCGACAATTAGAAGAGTATCTCCTTTTCGTTTGGTTATCTTTTTATCTTTTTCATTTTCATAAGCTAAAATTTTGTTTTTAACATCTAGTTTAATAATCTCATTATAGGTCATAACTCTTTCAAATATTGGCATTGTATTTCGAAAAGATTGTTGTGATGCTTCAAGGATTATTTTTTTAAATCTCTTTATTTTGCTTTCTATTTGCATATTAGTTTTATCTGTGTATTCTGAAATAAAAGGAATAATTTTTGTTACTCCTAATTCAACGCTTTTTTGTAAAGCAATCTCAAAATTATTTTGTTTTATAAGTGGGATTGCTACTATTAGATCATCTTCTAATTCATTATCTATATTTAACTTTTTCTTAATTATGGCCTTATTAGGAAACTCAAAATAACATAAGTAAAACTCATTATTAAAGTTTATTAAAAAATCTTGATTTTTAATCCGGATTACTTTTAAATGTTTTTGTGTATCTTCATCTAAAGAGAAATAATTTTCACTTTTAGAACTGCTAAAAAATTTATACATAATTATTAAATTATAAAATTTTTTATAAATATCTAATACTTAATCCTTAAATCATAAATAAAAGTTTTAGAGATAGAAAGATAATAAGTTTTTTTTAATAAACACTTAATAAACAATAATAATATAAGCACTTATTTTTTAAAAAAACATGTAATTAAATAATTAATCAAATTGCGGCCTTTTATATGATCCAAATTATAAATGCAACATAAAAAATAAAAAAATATAACGGAAATTCGGAATATTTAACATAAATTAAATAACTGTATTTATATTTTTATTGTTATTTTTGTAAAAAAAATGAAAAAATCTAACTTTTTTATATTAAACTAATAGCAAATAAAAAACAATAAAGGAGAATATATGATTAAAAATAAATTCCTAAAAGCATCACTATTTTTGTTGCCGATATTACCCACTGCAACATTAGTTGCATGTGCACCAACAAATAACAGCGAACATACAGTTCCAGACGCTGGGCCCAAAATTAATGAAAATAAAAAAACAAATCAAACATTAGATTTTACTAATTTTGGTGTTAAAAAATTTAATGGTCAAGTAAAAACCAGAACATTATTATTTGCGGCGGCAATAAGTGAAAATTTTCTAGATAAGGATGGTGTATTCTCATTCAGATTACACCACCGGCCAGTGGAAGGTGTTAAAGGCGAATGATTAGCCTTTGCCACAGAAGTTAAAGGAAGAAATGATAATACATTAGTAGATCCTTTGAATATAAAAATTGCATCGACACAAGCCGATGAAGGAGCTGGTGTTGAATATCCTTTAAGATTTAAATTTGATAAGCCAGAAAACAAGTTAGGTACAGGAAAGTATTACACATTTGTTTTTTGAAAAAAAGATGGAACTGAAAGAATTGTTTTCAATCAAACACATATTGATAATAACAACGACATTTTTCCATCATTTCTACCAAACTAATAAATTAAGAAAAAAATTATAAAGAGCAATCAACATTATGGATTAGGATTACTTAAAAAATAGAAATATTTTTTGTTCTTACTTGCGCCATTATGTTGTGCTCATTTTATTATTATTACTTTTGATAAAAAACTTAAAATAAAAAGCCAAATGTTTTTCATTTATGGATAAAAAATATGCCCATTTGCACACGGTGGCTAAGCAAAAAAATCCCTTTATATCTTTTATTGCTTTTTATTGCTTGCGGGGTCTTTTTTTGATTTTTTGATTATTATGTTACGATGCTGGAAATTAAATTAATAATAATTTTGCAATATTTACATATTTTTTTTCTTATAAAGAACATGTCTATATGTTTTTGCCTTTATACAAATTTTATTTAGGAATCAAAGCATTTTATAAATTTGGTATAACAACTTTTATAAGCATTTTAGGAAATATTTTTTTAAAAAATCAGTCTATAATAAAAGAAAAGTTAATAATATTGTCATTTATAAAAATATAAGTTATATCAATAGCGAAATATTGGAATGAATAAAAGAAGAAATAAGCAAATCCAAAAAATAGCTGTGTCCAAAATTTAAATGCCAACTTAACTTAATTTATTATGTTTTATGATACAATTTTTATATTAATTTTATATAAATATATAAAAAATGTAATGAGGTTACAATGCCAAATAATACTAAAAAAAATATTCATGATGTTATCGCTCATTTAAAAAATATGGGTTTTGTTTATCAAAATTCAGAAATATACGGTGGTGTTGTGAATACATGAGATTATGGTCCGTTAGCAACTACTATGATGACTCAAATCAAAAATATATGAATTAATGAATTTATAAGAAAAGAAAAAAATTATCAAATTGATTCTAAAATTATTATGAATAAGAATGTTTGAAAAGCTAGTGGTCATATTGATAATTTTTCTGATTTTTTAATTGAAAATAAAGTTAATAATAAAAGATACCGTGCTGACCATATTATTAAAGATCTATTTCCTGAAATTAATGTCGAAAAATGTACATTTGATGAATTAGAGAAAATCATTAAAAAAAATGTTAAAAAATATGATGGCGTAAGTGCAGAATGAGGAGAAATTAGACCATTTAATTTGATGTTTAAGACGCAAATGGGAGCAATTGATAACAGTTCTTCTGAAACCTTTTTAAGACCTGAAACCGCACAAGGTATATTTGTGAATTTTAAGAACTTGACTAGAACATCAAGAGCTAAATTGCCTTTTGGAATTGGCCAAATAGGTAAAAGTTTTCGCAATGAAATAACCCCCCGTGACTTTATTTTTAGAACAAGAGAATTTGAGCAAATGGAATTAGAATTTTTTTGCGAAGAAAAAGATAGCAATAATTTTTATCAGTATTGAATTGAAAAATGTAAAAAACTCGTTTTATTATTAGGTCTTAAGGAAGAAAATATACGTATAAGACCACATGAAGCAGAAGAATTAAGTCACTATTCAAAAGGAACAAGCGATATTGAATACTTATTTCCTTTTGGATGAGGTGAGTTATTAGGAATTGCTAATCGCGGCAATTATGATTTAAGTCAACATATGAAATTTTCTGGTGAATCTCTTGAATACTTAAAAGACGATGGGACCAAAATAATTCCGTATGTTATTGAACCTTCAATTGGATTGGACAGATTGCTTTTTGCATTGATTATCGATGCTTATACAGTCGAAAAAATTGATGATAAAGAAGAAAGAGCGATTTTAAAATTAAGCAAAAAAATTTCACCATATCAAGTTGCTATATTGCCTTTAATGAAAAAGCAGTCATTGGAAGCCAAGGAAATTTATAACAATTTATTGGAAAATACTAATATTAGAATAGCATATGATGAAGCTGGTTCTATTGGTAGAAGATACCGTCGACAAGACGCAATTGGAACACCATTTTGCATAACTGTTGATTTTGATACAACCAAAAATAATACTGTAACTATTAGAAATAGAGACACAATGAAGCAAGATGTAATACCAATTAGTGAAATTGCAAGTTATTTATTAGAAAACAGATAATAAAAGGAATTAATTTTGCAGGAAAGTGTTTGAGAATATGTAATTTCTAAAAGTGATATTGTTAATATTATTGGGCAATATCTAACTTTAATGAAGCAAGGGAAGAATTATAAGGCTTGTTGTCCTTTTCATGGCGAGAAAACGCCATCTTTTGTTGTTAGCCCAGAGCAAGGAATATTTAAATGTTTTGGATGCGGAAAAGGCGGAGATGTAATTAAATTTATTCAATATAAGGAAAATTTAACATCCTTTGAGGCACTAAAATTTTTAGTCAATAAACAAAACCTAGATATTTCCAAATTCGGCAATTTTATGAATAATTCTGCTATCACAACTGAACATTCTAAAATTCTTGAAGTCAATAAGGTAGCACTTAATTTTTTTAGATATCAAATTACTTTTGAAAAAAGCGCCGAATTAATAGAGTATCTGCACAAAAGAAACCTAAATGATAATTTAATTAAAGAATTTCAAATTGGTTTTTCATCAAAAAACAAGTCAATTTATGAAACTCTTATCGAACATAAATTTGATTCGTTTGAAATATCCAATTCATCATTATTATCTTCTATTGAAAATAAAAATTTTTTTAATGATCGTCTAATGTTTCCAATATGCGATGAATTAGGCAATATTATTGCTTTTTCAGGTAGAGACATTACTGGATTACAAAACCCTAAATATTTAAATAGTTCTGAGACTATTGTTTTTCGAAAAAATGAAGTAATTTTTAATTATTTTCATGCAAAAGATGAAATAAATAATAAAAGAGAAGTTTACTTAGTAGAGGGGCAATTTGATTGCATAGCCATGTTTAAAGCTGGATTCAAAAATGCCGTAGCAATTATGGGTACTTCATTATCACCAGCCCATCTAAAACTATTAAATAATAAAACTATTACATTATTTTTTGATAATGACAGTGCAGGGCAAAATGCAACACTAAAGAATTTAAGGATGATATTGTACTATTCAAAAAAATACAATTTAAATGCTAAATTTGTTATAAATACATTAAATAAAGATGCAGATGAACTTTATAATCTGGATAATGGTTTAACTTTAAAAAAAATGTGTGAAAACAAGGTTGATATTGTCGAATATTTATTAATGCTGGCCAAGCAAAATATTTTAAACAATAAACAATCATTTGAGAGAAATGAAATATTTAAGCAGATATTTGAATATGTTTATTATATTGATAATTCATTAGTTTTAATGCTCAAAGAAAGATTTATTAATGAAAACATTTTAACTGCCGATTTATTTGAAAACTACTATAAAAATTCTAATCCCCTTTTTTTATCAGATCCATTATTTAAAAATAAAATTAATGAAAAAAAACATAGCACAAATCACCCAAGTATTTATACAAATGAAAATTATGATAATAACTTTTTTATCAAAAATGATATTGCAAGCCTTCAACCAGAAGTTTCGAAGCAAGCAAATTCGCCAAGTATTAATAAAAAAAATAAAAAATTCATTAATGCTAGAACAATATTAAAACAAGAAATAAGTAGGCATTATATGCTATTAAAGGAAATTTTGTTGCTAGTATTAAATCAACCTTTTATTGCCAAACAATGAAAAAATGATGGATTTCATGATCTTAATTTAGATGATGATTCACAAAAGATATTAAGAAAATTAATTAGTTATATTATCAAAAAGAACAAGGAAGGTTTAGAACTAAGTCAATCCAATCTTGTTTCGGTAATTGAATCCGACCTTAATAAAGCAAAAATATCAAATAACATTGATTTAATAAATGAATATAAATCATATCTAGAACAAGCAATTCAGATAAAAAATTTAACTCTCACAAGTGATGATTTGAAAAAAGATATCAAAAATCTATATGATCGTGTAGATGAGTTTGTTGAGAATCGAAAGAAACCAAAAAAGCAGATTTTAATGTATACCAAAGGAGCGCAGGATGACAAGTAATAATTTAGAAAAATCAATAGATTATGTTATTTCAGTAATTGAAAATGAGGTAGTTAAAAGGAAAAATAAAGATAAAAAATTTAAAACCCTATCTCAAGAGGAAGTTTTTGATATTCTTTATAAGAAAAAACTTTATGTCGATGATGAAGAAGCAGATTTATTATTGCTTAAATTGTTTGAAAAAAATCTTATTTCTAATAGTGTTGATGAAGGCGATAACGATGATGTTGAAAATTTTGTTCAAGATGCAGAATTTAACGAAAGTATGTTAAAAGATATTGATGATGAGGATGCTGAAAACGAAGATATTGACTATGACTTTGAATATGATGATAGCACCTTGGTACCAAATGATAGCATCAATTCTGCTGTAGAAGAAGATCAAACCTTTAGTGAAGATGATGAATATATTTCAAGCAAAATTAGTGAAACGTATGATGAAGAAGATGAAGAATATGACTATGATCTTAACGAATATGATGATTATAGTGAAGTTAATTGAAAAAGCAGAAGATCTAATGATGAATTTGATGCATCAAAACTATTAAAAAACTATGATAGTGAAGAAATAAAAATTGGTTCAGCTAGAAAAAATTCTGAGAATAGTAATTTGTCAAACAGATTAACTGAAACAAATGATATTGTTAAGTGATATATGAGATGAATAGGCAAGTATGGTAAGCTTTTAACACCAAAGGAAGAATTAGAAACAGCTGAAAAAATGGCTAAGGCTAGAGAGAATGGTGACAAATGAGCATATAAAAAAGCACGCGATTTGTTAATTAAAAGAAATTTAAGGCTAGTTATCAATAATGCTAAAAAATATAAGAATAGAGGTTTGAGCTTTATTGATTTAATTTCAGAGGGTAATTCTGGAATCATGAAAGCAGCTGATAAATATTTACATACTAAGGGATATAAATTTTCTACATATGCTACTTGATGAATTAGACAAGCAATTACTAGAGCCGTTGCTGACCAAGCGAGAACTGTAAGGGTCCCTGTACATATGGTTGAAACAATCAATAAAGTCTTGAAGATTGAGAGAGAATTACAACAAGAACAAGGTTATCCTCCTACAGATGAAGAAATTGCCAAGAAGTTTGGTGAACCCGAATTCACTGCTGATAAGGTAAGATATATAAGAAAAATAAACATTGACCCTATTTCACTTGATAAAAATATTGGAAAGGAAGAAAATTCAAGCTTTTCAGACTTTGTTAAGGATGAAAGTGTAATTAGTCCAACTAATTTTACAAGTCAAGAAGAATTGAGTGTCATTTTGAATGAAATGATTAATTCGTTAACAGATGAATCTGATCGATTATTAATAAGAAAAAGATATGGAATTTCTGACCCAAACGGAGAATCATATCGTCCTCATTCCTTAGATGAACTTGCTAAAGAACTAGGGGTAAGTAAAGAAAAAGTTCGTCAAATTGAAACGAAGGTTTTGCGTAAATTAAGACATCCGCAAAAACGTAAGCAATTAAAAGAGTTCTATGCTAATGAAAGTTATAATTTAGATTAAATCGAGGTGAAAAATGATTAAGTTGGGCAGTCATGTCTCATTTTCAAAACCGGACTATCTATTAGGCGCTGCACGTGAATCACATCATAATAATGCTAACTGCATGATGATTTATCTCGGGCCAAATCAATCCCCTTATCGCGTTGAAGAAAAATACTACAAGTATGATGAGTACAATAAATTTTATGCAGATAAAATTAAATCCGATGATATTATTGTTCATGCACCCTATATCATTAATCCTTCAAACCCGCTAAAAAATAAGTTTGCGATTGATTTTTTAATCTCTGAAATTAAAAGAATGAATTTTATAGGGGCTAAAATAATTGTTTTGCATCCTGGCGCACATACTACTTTTAGCAAAGAAGAAGCTAAAAGTAGCTTAATTTATTCATTAAAAACAGTTTTAGCAAAAACTAATGATGTAACAATCGCCTTAGAAACTATGGCTGGTAATGGAAGTAATTATTGTAATAATTTTGAAATATTAAAAGAAATAATTGAGAAAATTAAATCTGATAGAGTTGCCATATGCCTTGACACATGTCATATATGGGATTCTGGATATGATATTAGGGATTATGATAATTTTAAAAAATATTTAAAAGACAACGATTTTCTAAAGTATATAAAAATTATTCACTTAAATGATTCAAAAAATCCGCTAGGTTCTAAGAAGGACCGCCACGATAATATTGGAAAGGGGTATATTGGTTTAGAAACTTTAAAAAAATTTGTTTATGATCCCGATTTTGATAATATACCCATTATTTTAGAAACACCATACATTGGCGACTTAGCGCCTTATAAAGAGGAAATTGCTTTATTATTAGATAACACAGAGCCTAGTTTATTTTAAAATATCTTTAAGATCGCTTTTTGTAATTTGTCTATTATCTTTGACTAAATCTAAATTTTTTTCTATCCTATTTTAAACACCTAATTTCAAATTTTCTTCATAGTTTTTGCTAAAAAAACAATAATTACACCATTGTTAGAAATATAGTATTTGAGTTGCTTCCTAAAAACAACACATTTTATAACTATGCGCCTAAAACTTGGCGCATAGTTTTTGTTAAACTCAATTTTATCTAAAGTACTGATAATTATCTCATTTCTTTTTTTGTGAGCATACATATTTTAATATTTTCTAATGCAAACCTTCGGACAAACTATTTGAAAGAGAAAATTTAAGATCTATTGTTATAAAATTTAGTTTCCATATCTTTGCTTAATGTACAATATCTATCTCTATGACAAAAGCAATTAACAATTGTTTATCTTACCTTTTTAATATATCTAAAAATTTGTCTCAATCAAATCTTACAGAGGAGGAGATTTTTTATTAGGAAAACTAGAAAAATGAAGTATCTCATCTAATAACATTAGTATTGAACCTCTAAATTCTTTATTATCAATAAATAAAGTAACATCTGTTCTTTGAAATGCGACAAATTTATTTATAGCTAGTTTTTAGTTGCTTAACAACAAAGTTGCATTATTATATTTCGTGGTTTTGACTAATAAGGATTAAAATATATTTATCAAATTTACCCCCTTTTTTTATCTAAAGATATTTCTAAACACTTAAAAGCCGAATGTTCTTCTTCAATCATAATAGATTTAAAATCACTTGATCTATGTGCCCTTATAATTTTTTTGAATATCATCCAAAACCAACAACTCTCTTTTGTATTGTTTAGCCCAATGAAAACACCTTTAGAATTTAGTTTATACTTCGTCATTATAGCAATGCGCCTCGCCCATTTCTTCTAATTTTTTATCTTAAAGGAATTTCATTGAGATAAATATTAATTAAATTAGTAACATCAGAGCTAAAACCATTTACATTCTAATTAGTAGATAGAATTTCTGCCTATTCTTATTTCTTAGCATGTATCAATTTCTTACTAACAAAATCATCATTTACGCGCTGAATGGATTTTTTTACTTTTTGTATTTAAAAAAACTATTTATGTTTTTAATTTATTTTATTGTTCTGTAATATCAATTTTTATTTAATTCTGCTAGCTTTCATATTTACTCATTCATACCCTATGCGTTATTTACAAACACCATTGATCATTAATTGATTTGATGAGAATTATCAAAAAAAAAAAAAAAAAAATGTAAAATACTTACATCAAAATAGTATTTAAAGGAGAAAAATGAAAAAAAGCAAATTACTTTTTCTAGGATTTTTACCTGCTTTGGCAACACCAGTTGTAGCTCTATCATGTGCAAATCCTGCTAAACCAGAAAAACCAGAAAACCCAGCTGAACCAAAGAAACCAGAAAACCCAGAAACAAAAACCCCTCAACAAGAAATGCCTGATAAGAGTAAATCCGATAAAACAACTCCCGATACCGGAGGAACTAGAGATGATTCAAATAATAAATCACAAGAAAAACAAGAAAATAATGAAGAACATAAAAAAAATGAATCTTCAGATGTTCCATCTTCTTTCGAATTGCTAGGATATGATAAAGAAAACATTAAATTAGAGGACTTTAATCGCCAGATTTTCGGACAGGCTGATGTACCAAAAGAATACCAAACACCGCCAACATTTGAATTATTGGGTTTTGGAAGCGCAACTATTGGTGAGGAAGAATTTAGCAGACAAACAAACGGTTTAAAGATAAAAGATACTGATTTCGAGAGTTTTGGTGGAAAATTTGAAAATGATAAATTAACTATTGAATTTAAAACAAATAATGATTCATATTTTAATAAAATAGCTACAATAACAATTGTTGTTAATGCCTTCTAAACATCGTCACAAAAATTTACATCGCAGAAATTAACCTTAACTAACAAAAGAATAAATTCATTTAACAAAAAATTCACTTTTGATTTTTCTTTAAATAGTGAAATTAAATCAGCTACCCATAAGATTCAGTCAATTCGTCTTGTAGAATTAATTATTGATGGTCAAAAGGTTGAACTTTAATATCTTTTAAGAAATCTCAATAAAAAAATTTTAAAAGCAAAGGTAACAAACCTTTGCTTTTAAAATTACTTCAATTATTCTTCGTAATTTTCAGGGCGGCTTAAGATCTTAGAACCATTTTTGGTAACAAGGATTGTATCTTCAATACGAGCCCCGCCCAAATCTTTTACATAAATCCCGGGTTCAACCGTGATAACCATTCCTTCTTCTAATACCACATTGCCCGTTCTTCTGCCAACTCCTGGTAGTTCGTGTACATCGATTCCTACACCATGGCCAGTTGAATGAGTAAAGAATTTACCATATCCTTTTGATTGTATATATTCTCGACAAATTTTATCAATCTCAGATGTTTCAATTCCTGGTTTTACAGCTTCGCGGCCAAGTTTTTGAGCTTCGCTAACAACATCAAGAATCGAAACTAATTCAGCTGACTTGGGTTTTCCAAAGAAAAATGTTCTTGTTATATCGCTAGCTCAACCATTGTATTGCGCTCCGAAATCAATTTTAACAATATCGCCATCAACCAATTTACGATTTGTTGGATGATGATGAGGTTCGGCAGCATTTGTACCAAATGCAACGATTGTTTCAAAGCTTTCTTTTTCAGCACCAAAAAGGCGCATTAAATATCCAAGTTTATTTGATACTTCTAATTCAGTCATGCCTTCAACTAAAATTTTCTTTAATTCCTCTAATGCTTGCAATGAAATTAAACAAGCTTCCTGGATGTAATCGGATTCTTCTTGGTCTTTTATTATTCTAAATTGTTTTCCTTTTACATTATGAAATTTTGCTTTTGGCATCATTTTTTTAAAATATTCAAATGTTTGAACATGCAAATAATCTGATTCAATACCAACATTAGAATATTTTTTCTTGTTTAGAAAATTCGATAGTGTTTCTTCTCCTGACTCCAATAAAATAACTTCAACATTCTTTGCAAATTTAGTTGCATATTCAATATATCTACCATCTACAAATAAAAAGGCTTTTTCTTTCTCAATTACAATAAAACCATCGCTTGTCTGAATACCAGCATATCATAATCTTGTTTGAGGCGCCTCAGAGATAATTGCATCTAGCTTCAATTCTTCGAAAATTTTGGTTATTTGTTGTTTTAGCATTTTAACTCCTAAACTCTATTTATTTTTTTTCTTTATGGTTTGTATGTTCATTACATTTTGGACAATATTTTGTTACTTCCATTTTTTCTGGATGCAACTTTTTATTCTTCTTTGTGATGTAATTTTCCATTTTGCATGACTCACATCTTAATGTTAAACCTTCTCTTGGCATACTTTCTCCTTCTTTTTTAAAATATTTAATTTTTGAATACTTTAAATAACATTATGTATTTTAAAATAATTATAAATTATATTATAATTTGCTATTAATTTACTTTTTTTAATATGTTAAGGATAACATAAAAAAATGATTAATTATTTTTTAAAAAATTATTTAATAACATAACTTTTTATTGCTATTGCTAACTATTAACAAGCGATTAATTATGTGATATTTGTTCTGAATTATTTTTTTGCTCTATATCTTTATTTTCTATACTATCACCTTGGATTGGCTCAATAATAATATTATCTTTTGTTATATCAAGATTCTTGATATCGTCATTATTTTTTTTCGAAATGTCTTCAAGATATTGCTTGGTTATTCCCTTCAAATACTTAACTAAATATATAATGCCGCTAATCCATGACAAAATAAGACCAACAATTAAAGGGATATTAACATAAAGAATATATTTATCATTTGAAACATATTTACCTAAATCATTATCAAAATTAGTAAATCATGGTGCACTAAATGCTATTGCAATAATTGCAAGTGAGACAATAATGGTTTTAATCTTACCTCACCAATTTGCTGCTACTTTAATGTCCTTCTTTACGGCATAAACTCTCGCACCATCAACCAAAATATCACGGATGATAAACAAAACAACAATTGGCAAGAACGAGTAGTTCATTATTGATATAAATAACAACATCATTATTGTCGCAATCTTATCTGCAATTGGATCAAAAATCTTACCAAATTGTGAAATAGTTTTTGTTTTTCGGGCTATATGTCCGTCAATAAAGTCAGTCACCATTGCTATAATAAATATTGAGACATTTAATCAATATATGATTGATAAAGTTATCGGGTATTTTTGATTACCAACAATTTTAATTCCATCATATCAAAATGTTCCATTGTGTTTAATAATTAAAAAGAAAGCGGACGACATTAAAAATATAAAAGGAATCATTAATATTATCCTCAACACTGTTAGTCAATTTGCAATACCAAATTTTTTTATGTGTGGGCTATTATTTTTGCTTTTTTTAATATCTTTAATCTTCTTCATAAAATTGACTCTCAATAGCATTAATTGTCTTTTCTTCTAATGCTATATTTTTCTTATCTTCTGGAATGCCAATATACTGAGTTTCAAAAAAATCTAATGTATCATTAATTTTTTTAGTTCACAAATTTGGTTGAGTTATTGTTAATTTTTCAGCGTGTTCTACAAATAGAGTATACTTCTCATCGTTTTGGAAAGAATATGCAAAATCCTCTCTATTAATTAATTTGGTTAGCAATTTTTTTACACCGTTTTTAATTTGCCCCATTTTAAATTGGGATTCATTTGTGCCAAATTTCTCTAACTGTTTCATACTAAAATCAATGACATATTTATAGGTCATAATATATTCATAATATAACGCCAATGTTTCAGCATTCTTTTTATATTCTAATTTTGCTGCTTTTCTTTTTGCTCTTTTATTTTTCGTAACTTTTCAAGCGATATAAGCAATTATAAGTACTAAAACAATTGCGAGCAAGACATACACAATAGTTTGTCCATTACCCATATTTTTCTCCTTAATTATATTTTAAAAATTATATATTAATATCATCCAAACTACAAAACAATGTTAATTGTTTTTTGTCTTATATAAAATCAAAGCTTCAAAAGGGTTTAGTTCTTTTGGAATTTCTGAGTAGAATTTATTAGCATATGAACTTGCTAAAATTTTATAACCATAAAGCGGAGTTATCTTCTGATGCTTTGATGTCAAATTTGTAATCAATACCATCCTCTGTTCGTTAAGTTTTTTGCTAAATTTAAATATACCATGACTTTGTTTAATATTTCATACACCCTTTATGAAATAAGAAGAAAATTTGGAATTTAAAGAGAGTTTATTCAAGAAATAAACAAAGTTTATTGTGCTATCTTTATTAATAATTTGTTCCTCTACATTGTTACTTTCTAAATTAATTGGGTAAAAAATATTAGTATTTTCATTGCTTTTTATTTTTTGTCCATTTCAAGGCATTTGAATATAAGATGATCATTTATTGAAATAACAATTATATTTATGATATTCATTTAAACTTATATTTTTATATTGGAGAAATCTTTTTTCCTCATTATAATCTTCGTTGTTAAATGTGAAACGTTGGTTGAATTTAGCACGCAAGGCACCTATTTCATCGCCATAATAAAAACCTATTGAATGATTGCCACTATATAAAAATACAAAGAAACTTTTTGTTGATTCATTTAGGTAAGCCTTTTCATTAGCTCATTTAGAAAAGAAACGACCTGATAAATCAGAGCCGAATGATAATATCACATTTGAATGATTTTTAAAATTAGCTACAAATCTATATAAGGATTTAAAACTCATTTTATTCTTGAAATGTTTTTCTAATGCATCATTATTGCCAATAACAGACATTCAAGTTAAATACAAATAATCTAGGCATTTATTGTCGACCATTAGCATCTTTTTATATAGACTGAAGTTATTATTACTGGTTTTAAAAATTACATTAATATTGCTATTTTTACGCTTGATAATCTTATATAAATCATTAATAAATTTTAATTTTTCTTCCTCCTTTAAGCCTTCAAAAGCAAGAAATTCAAAATTATCAAGTATAACAGTTGATACATTAAGTTGCAAGTAGAAACCTAAAACTGATTCAAAATATTTAATAAAATCAGATAACTCATATAATGATGTTTTTTCAAATTCTTTATTAATTAAATATGTATCTAATTTTGTTAAGTATCTATTTGACTCATAATAATTCAAATTATATAAACTCATCATATTATTTCAGTTAACAAAAGCTTGTCTTACTTCTTTTAAATTTATAATTGGAGCTACTTCAATTTGATTATTTTTAAATGTTTCAACAAGCTTTGCAAAATCCTTAATTGAACCATACCTTTTTTTTATTAGTCCAAGATCAAATCTATTTTCATATAGTTTTAGAATATCTTCAAAGCATATAACATTAACACTTAAATTTTTGAAATACTCCAATTTACTCATAACCCCTTTAAAATCACCAAAATTGCTTCCATTGGTGTCAACAAAATTTTCAACTTTTAGCTCATATAAGATGATTTTTTTACCTAAATTAACCATTAATAAATCCTTAATCTCAATAATTTTATACTCAATAAATCAATAAGCGTATCTGGTAAAATGTTGCCTTTTTTAAAATCTAGATCAATATTTGCTAAATCAATGATTAACTGATTTAATGTGTTAGTGTCAATTCTATTAAAAAAGTCATAGTGAAGTTTGACACGATATATATGAATATTAAGCATTTTTGCTATTTCATCATTAGTTAATTTTGTTGATTTTAATATTCCAATTGTTTTTGCATTAAGCAATATCGCTGATATTTGTGATATCACATAATTGTGCTCAATCCCGTAGCTAATCTGTTCGTTTATCTTTTTTATAATAGTTTTTGTGTCTTGACATTTTAACATTGCCTCACTTAGGGCAAAATCGATATTATTAGATACTGCATAATTATTATCATTAATCATTTTTTCGCTTATATCTTTATTTATTAATAGCAATTTATCAATTTCTGATTCTATTATTTCTAGATTATGTGGTAGCATTGATAGCAAATCAATAAGGACCTTATCCTTGATTGTTCCGCCTTTTGTTTTAATCATTTTATAAACAAAAGAAAATAATTCCTTATCGCTAATTTTTTCGATATTAATAGTAGTGCTATTATCATTTATAAATGCAAAAGCTCTTGATGCTAAAAAAGATTTATCATACTTATTTATTTCCTGTGTAAAAATAAGAATTAGATTAGCATCACTTAGTGATGCATTAATTATTTTTATAAACTCATCAATACACAAACCATTAACATATTTATTTTTTATATTAAATATAAAGGGATTTTTAAATAAAATGATTTTTTTATTTAAAAAAAGGGAATTGTTATTTAATGCATCTGATAATTCTTCTAATGTAAAAAAATCATAAAATTTAACTATCTCGATATCACCTGCTTCAATAGTTTTTTCTTTGTTTATTATTTCATTAATTTTTTTATTTATCAAAAAATTTTCATTGCCTTTAATTAGGTACATACTAATTTATTATATTATAATAAGGACATTTTTTGGTATAATAAACTAATATTATTTACAATTTATTTATTTAAGATTGGAGCATTAAAGAAATGTCAGGACATTCAAAATGAGCAACTACCAAACATCATAAAGCTGCAATGGATTCAAAGAGAGCACAAATGTTTCAAAAATTTTCTAAAGAAATTATTGTAGCAGCAACAATTGGCGGCCCAGATCCAGATTCAAATCCAGCACTAAAATTAGCAATTGCTAAGGCAAAGGCAAAATCGATGCCCAAAGCAAATATTGAAAAAGCAATCTCAAAAGTTTCGGGTGGGTCAAAGGAAGGCGCTAACTTTCAAGGATATCTATATTCAGGAACAGCCTTTGGCGGCATAAATTTTGTAGTAAGTTGTTTAAGCGATAACTTTAACCGTTTATCATCTAACATTAAACACTATTTTAATAAATATAATGGACAGCTAGGAAAACAAGGTACTGTTCCGTATGTTTTTGACCAAAAAGGATTAATTGAATTTCCAATTTCATTAGCTTCTGAAGAAGAAGTAATGACTACCGTTTTGGAAGCCGGCGCTGAAGATTTTAAGGTTGAAGATGACTTATATGTTATTATTACCCATCCATCAGATTTTCAAAAAGTCAAACAATCTCTTGATGAGATTCTAAAAATTGATAACTATTCAACTGCTGAAGTTACATATATTCCAAATAGCGAGGTTGAAATTGATGAAGAAAAAATGGGGCAACTCGAAAAATTCGTCGACTTACTTGAAGATGATGAAGATGTTCAGGAAGTTTGACATAATGCAACAACTATTGAATAAAAATTAGTTCTACTTAATAATTATTAATATTTAAAACCTTTTTCACACCAAGAGAAAGGTTTTAAAAATGCACAAAATAAACTTGTAAAATTTTTTCAGACAGTTTAGCTCATATTAAGAATTTGACTTGACAAAATCTTAATATGGGCATTTTTTTATAATGCAATTCCTTCGTTATTATATTAATTTACAAACTCTTTAATTTTCTTGATAAATCGTTAAAAAATCATTTTTCAGACATCTTTTGTTGAAACTTAAAAGAATTTCGGATTTCAATATTGAAAAAATATCCTATCTCTCTATTATCTAAGCTATTAATTATGTTTCCGTTTATTTCCAAAACTTTATTTTTAGAAAAATAAAAAACAAATTTTAGATTTTTATTTTAAATTCATTTTGAAAAAAAGAAATTCAAAGGCATGATTTAAAAAGGAAAAAATATTCGAGATGCCAAAATTTATTCTCTTTAAATATTGCTTGTTTATTATGAGATTTGATTTATTTTCTTAATACTTTCCTTATTTTTTCCCATATTAGATAAAAACATTTGTGTATTATTAAAAATTTGATTTATGAAATTAAAAATAAACAAAAAGAAATTTATTCTAACTGCCTCATTTTTTATTATTTCATCAGTTGTACTTATTAGTGGCGTTGTAGTTAAAACAGAAATTATAGATAAATGACATCATAACAAATCTTCTTTTAAAAGTAATTATATAACTGTTTTTATTGAAGGTGCAGTGGAATATCCGGGTGAATATACTTTAAAGGATGGAGCAAATTATTTTGATTTAATAAGAGAAAGTATTTTAAAAAGTGGTGCAGATTTACAAAAGATAAATAAATCACAGTTGTTAAAAAACAATGAAAGAGTTTTTATTCCCTTTACTAAAAATAAAAAATTAAAGATAACAGATATCAATGATTTGCAAATTTTAATAAATTTAGGAATTAAAACAAATATTGCAAAAAAAGTTTTTGAATATATTAAAGAAAGGAATGTTAAGAATTGAGATGATTTATTACAACTACCAGGCATTGGTGAAAAAACTTATCAAATATTAACAGAAAATATAGATATATAGATATTCTATTAATATCGTCCATCAGTTCTTTTTTAATATTTATACTAATATTGAGAATTGAAATTATTTTAATTTCACTAGCTTTAATAATGATTTGCATTTTCAATTTTTTTAATATTAAATTTTGAATTACATTTTTCATTTTTAGCTCAATTATTTTTTTAAGCTATGTAGTTTACCAGTCAATTTTTGCAAAAATTGACGGGATAAAATTAGATAATAATTTAAATATGATTAGAGAATATAAAACCTATCTAATATTCAAATATAAGGAGGCTTATTTTAAAGTTTTTAAGACCAAAAGCATTATAGATATTGCTTTTATGAACAACTATGAGTATACATTTCATATCAAAGGAACACTTATTTTAAATAAGAATTTAAGCTCGTTTGAAGTTGCAAATAGGCTATTTTTTAATCTCATTAATTCAAATATTGAATTTATTAAAAAAAATGAAAAATTATCAATTTTTAACACAAAAAACCACATAGTTATAGATTATCTTAATATCATCATTTTCAACAATTATAATCAAGCTAATAACATATATAAAAAGCTTAGTGATCTTAATATTATTCACTTTTTCACTATTAGCGGATTTCATTTTAATTTTAATTTAATTTATCTATTTATATCCAAAATAATTAGAAGAATTAAAAATGGCTATTTTATTGAAGATTTTATCGCTATTCCTCTATTGATTATTTATTTAATATCAATCGAATTTCATGTAAGTGCAACAAGGTCTTTAATCTTTTTAATATTAGCATATCTAAATAAAATTATTTTTAACAAAAAAATAAACAATATTGCACTATTAGCAATAACGGGTTTAATAATGGTTTTTTACAATCCATTTATAATGTTTTCATACTCTTTCATTTTATCATTTTTGATTACACTATCCATATTTATTACAATTTTTGTTTTAACAAAACAAGGATATTTTGTCAAAACAATTGCGGTATTTTTAATTGCACATATTTATTCCACTTTAATAATTCACACTTTTAATAAAAACTATAATATTTTTTCTTTTTTTATTCAACTTCTGTTTATTCCAATTATTTCCTTAAACTACATTATTACACTTCTATTTTTTAGGATAAATATCATTATTGAAAATACCATCCTTTGATTTGATGCGTTCATTGACATAATTAGTGAATCAAACATAATCATAAAATTTGATACATCATGATTAATATGCTTTATATTTAGTATAGCCTTATTAAAGGCTTATAAAATAAAACTCCATAGCCAACTAAGGTTAGGAGTTTGATAAATTTAGCATTAATTTTAAATCATCTTCATTAATTATTGTTATACCA
The DNA here is from genome assembly GCF_052378275.1 of Mycoplasma sp. 332. Lineage (NCBI taxonomy): Bacteria > Bacillati > Mycoplasmatota > Mollicutes > Mycoplasmatales > Mycoplasmataceae > Mycoplasma > Mycoplasma sp. 332. The sequence goes on along the minus strand of NZ_CP198998.1, from coordinate 305,479 downwards.
AGTTTTTGCGCCTTAGATAGCTTGCTTCCTGCCTTTTCGCCAATTAATAGGTAGGCTATATTAGCGGAAATAGACGAAAGTACCTCGCCGCCGTTTTCCACAATAAGTTTTTCAAAATAACTTCTAGGTTTTGTAAGTTTGCCTGTTATAACAAAAGATTTATTATTTAGGATATTGGTTATTGCTTTTTGTTCATATGATGGATTTATACCATGTTCAATTAATTTTTTAATTAAACTTATGTTTTCTTCATTGGAGAATCATTCTATTAATTGTTTAGTAATCTTATCACCAAAATCATAAAAATCTCTAAACACTTCAAAATTAAAATTTAAGGCATTTTCTAGTTTTAGAATTTTTGAAGCAATAATATTCGCAGTTCTTTTTCCGACTAATGGGATTGATAAACCAAATATCAAATTTTCAAGTGGTTTAGTTTTAATATCCTCAATTGATTTTAAAATTTTGTTTATTGACAAATATCCAAATCTTTCCAATTTAATTAATTCATCACGATGTTTATGAAGATTAAAGATATCCAATATATTATTTATAAAACCATTTTTGTAAAAATATATGATATTTTTTTCACCAAGTGAATTAATATCAAGCGCCTCTTTTGAAGCAAAATGAATAAGTTTTCTAACTTTTATTTCTTGGCAATCTTGATTCAAACAATATTGTTCCAATCCTGTTTCATTAAATAACAAAACGTTATTACAATATGGGCATACCTTAAATGGGTCTAGCTTCTCTAAATTATGTTTATTAGCCAAACCTATAACGCATGGAATAATCTCACCAGATTTTTTTATGTATATTTCATCACCAATATTTATATCTAGATTTTTAATAAATTCATAATTATTAAGCGTTGCAAAACATACTTTTGTTCCTGACAACTCAACTTCTTGCAATAAAGCGTTATATGTAACTAAGCCAGTCCGACCAACAGTAATAAAAATATCTTTTAATATGGTGGAAACAACATCAGGCTCATATTTAAAAGCAATTGCTGAATGAGGGAATTTTGCTGTTTCACCTAATTTATCATAAAATTTGAGCTCATTAAGTTTTATGACTATGCCATCAGTTTCATAGTTAAATAATAACTTTTTAGTCTTGAATTCCTCAATAAATTGTTCTATTTCTTTAATAGAAGAAACAAGGATTGATTGCTCTGTAACACAAAAACCCAACTTTTTTAAAAATTCAAATGATTCATACATAGTTTGAATATTATGTTTTTCCGGTGCAACAACATAATATAAGAAGGATGAAAGATTTCTTTCTTTTACAATTTGTGGGTCCAATTGGCGTAAAGTACCAGCAGCAACATTGCGTGGATTAGCCATAGCCGTTTTATTTTCACTAAGCAATTTTTCGTTTATTTTCTTAAACTCATCAATAGGAAGAAAAATTTCACCTCTAACCTCAAGGGGCTTTTTATAATTAATTATTTTTGGAATATTATCTATTTGCAAAACATTATTGGTAACATCTTCGCCAATTAACCCATTGCCCCTTGTCACTGCTTGCATTAACTTGCCTTGATTATATTTAATAGAAATTGAGAGCCCGTCAATTTTTGGTTCAATAAAAAAAGAAAAATGCGAGGTTACCTTTTTAATATTATCAATAAATTTTTGGATTTCTGCAATGGTATATGCCTTATTTAAAGAAAGCATTGATTTATCATGCTTAACCTTAGCAAAATTTTTAGATACATTAGCATTAATTTTATTGGTTGGCGACTGCTCTAATTCTTCTTTTAAAAAAAGATGTTTATATTGCAATTCCAATCTTTTTAATTGATTAAATTCAATATCATAAATTTCATCAGAAACTAACGGTTTATCAAAATCATAATAATATTTATCTCATTGGCTTATTTTTTGTTGTAATTCTAGTATTTTTTTTCTTGTTTCAAAATCTTTCTCATTCATATTAAACCTTTTGAAATGAAGCAATTCACCATGATGGTAAAGCAATATGGTCTATAGCACATATTACAACCAATGCAGTTAGAGTCATTAATATTAGCGTAGCAATCAAATCTCTTCAATTAGGAACTAATTGACGATAATAGGTTCTTTTTGCATATGGTTCATATCCTCTTGAAGTCATAGCATCAGCTAAATCATTAGCCTTATTAAAGGATGAAACAAAAAGTGGGACCATTAGGACAATGAAAGATTTTATTTTATCCTTAAAATTACCATTTTTAAAATCTACTCCTCGGCTTGACTGAGCCTTCATAATTCTTCCTGATTCTTCTAACAAGGTAGGAATAAATCTTAAGGCAATGGATATAATCATCGTTATTATTTCAGTCGGTACTCTAAATATTTTTAACGGATATAGCAGATCATTGATTGCTCTCGTTAATAAAACAGGTTTTGTTGTTACTGTCAAAATTGTTGTTATTAATACAACGCCATAAATTCTCAAAAGTATTGTAAAAGTTCGATGAATTGAGAATAATGACAATTGAAATATCGAATTAACATCGTTGTTAGGAGCAAAATATACTACATTAACTATTAATTTACCGCGATAAATCACAAAAGCGTCAGCATTTGTTTCTGTTGAAAGAGGAACATATTTATCAATTTCGTAATACATCACCGCGCCCTTAACAGTTAGCATATTAATGACCAGGAGAAAAATAGCAATATAGATAGGAAACTTAATTTTTTTAAAAATAGAAATTACTGATTTAGTAGAAATACCATATAAAACCATACTAATAATTACTAAAATTGATAATGTAATATAATGTTCAGAAATAAAAAACAAAATTATAAATAGTATGTTAGCTAAAAATTTCAGTCGGGGATCAAGTCTATGAATTGGCGTCTGTATATTGAGATATTTGCCAATAATTGTTTTATCCATATTTATAGCTCCTTTTTATTTTTTTCACTTAATTATGTTATTTATTTTATCTGCCAATTCTTCAATATTTGTTACTTTTCCAATATTAAAACCAGCATTATTTAGCCTTTCTACATATGATAATAATTTTGTGGGAATTAAATTATTATCTAATAATAGTTTATTATCACTTAGAATATCATAAGTATTACCGTCTTTAATAATCTTCCCATCCTTAACAAATAAGGTTCTATTTGTTCATTTAAGAGCATTATCTAAATCGTGTGTAACAATAATAATAGTTGTGCCTTGCTTATATAAATTATAAAACAGCTGGAGCATTTCTTCAACACCCTGCGGGTCCAAACCAGCAGTAGGTTCATCTAAAACAAGAAATCTTGGCTCCATAGCAAGAATACCTGCTAAAGCAACTCTTCTTTTTTGCCCTCCTGATAAATCAAAGGGGCTTCTTTTAAGATAATCAATTGGTAGACCGACCATCTCAATATATTTAGCCGCTAATTCCTTAGCTTTGTCTTTTTTAATACCCATTGAAACGGGTCCAAAAATAATGTCTTTTTCAATAGTAGATTCAAATAATTGATATTCAGCAAATTGAAATACAACTCCAACTTGTTTTCTTAATGCTTTAACATTTTTGATTTTTCTTTTACTTTTGATAATATCAATATCAGTATATGCTATTTCAACACGATCACTTTTTTTAGTTTTTTGAAACTTCTCTAAATTCTTTATATATTCATTTAATTTAGCTTGGTATGTTTCATCATTATCATCACTTTGTTTTTTTGGTTTAGATGGCTTTTTGGCTTTCTTAAACAAAGGGACATCACTAAAATGCAGTAAACCTTCATCGGGTAATATTAATGCATTAAGATGCTCTATTAATGTAGTTTTACCAGAGCCGGTTGGCCCAATAATTGAAATTGCTTCTGATTCATTAATTTCCACTGATACACCATCTAGCACCTTAATATATGTAGGAAGCTTTTTGTTATATTCCTTTGAAATATTGTCTACTTTAATTTGCATAATGTCTCCAATAATTTTTTATCGTCATATGTTGGCTCAATTCCGTGAATCATTTCACTAAGTTTGTATATAAAAGGTGAATCTATTTTTGCAATTTCAATTATTTGTTTGTTATTTAAAATTTCAATAGGTTTTCCTTGAGCTATCACATGGCCACCTGAAAAGACAATTAACTTATCAGCTAACAAAGCTTCATCCATATCATGAGTGATCGAAATTAAAGTTTTATTGGTGTTGGAATGCAGATCATGAATTATTTTGTAAATGTCATTGCGGCCTCTAGGGTCTAACATTGAAGTTATTTCATCAAAAATAATAATTTTAGGATCTAATGCAAGAGTAGAAGCAATGGCTACTCTTTGCTTTTGACCTCCCGATAAATTTTGAGGTTCCCTATCTAAAAAATTGCCCATTCCTACTTCATTGGCATATTTTCTTACAATTACGTTCATTTCATCATATGACATTTTTTTATTTTCTAAGCCAAAAGCAATATCATCTTCAACAGTAGCGCCTATAAATTGATTATCTGGATTTTGATAAACAATACCAATTTTTTTTCTAATTTCCGCCAAATTTTCAGAATTTATTTCTAGACCATCAATAATAATTTTCCCAGATGAAGCTTTGTAAATTGCGGCAAGTAGTTTTGAAAAAGTGCTCTTTCCTGAACCATTATGTCCCAAAATGGCAACATATTGCCCATCTTCAATTGTAAAATTAATATTATCTAAGGCATATTTTTTAGCACCAGGATATTTATAACAAAGTTTTTTAATTTCAATCATAGTGATAATTATAAATATAATATTAATTTTATTTTTCAAAAATGCTTAAATTGACATTTTATTGTATACAATAAAATATATAAAAAAACTATATAAATCAACAACTATAAACATATTATTTAACTTCTTTTAATGCAAAAACCCAAGTGTCGTAGTTTCTTATAACTAATAGTTTTTTATAAATATTCTGCTTTTTTAAAATATAGTTTGGCTAAAAACAAACAAATTAAAAAATATTTTTAGATAAAACCGTTAAATTGCAACAAAAATGGGCCACCTAACATATATAGTAAAATGTTATAGGTGGTCTTATTATGCATGAAATAGAATTAAACTATTTTCAATTAAATAGAAAACGAAAATTAGATGTTATAACTACATATTCTAATTTAACAAATAAGCAATTATCTTTAAAAGCAAAATGTTCAATATCAACCATAAAAAGATTAAAACAAAAATTAAGAAATGCTAAATTATGCAAAAAAGAGGTTAACTTAGCACATGGCAATCAATGAGGCGATAGAAAAAAGATTTACAGTAATGATTTAATTATCAATTATGGAAAAAAATACGAAAGTGAAAAATTAATTGCTGGAACAAAAAATAGTTCTTGTAATTCATATATGTCTTACCGTTTGTTTTATGAGAGAATAGCTAATGTAAAAATATCATATAGTCAATTAACAAGAAGACTTACGCAAAGCGGATTTCTAAGTGCTTTTGCTCATAAAAATACAATAAAAAGACAAAAAACTTTTGTAAAAAAATATATACCTTATAAGCCAAATATTTTGCCTAAAGAAAAGATTGCAAAACCAACCATAATCTCAAAAAGAAAATTAGTAAATATGGGCGAATGTGTTGAACTTGATGGATTTATTCATTTTTATGTTGATCAAACCTTATGAACAATTGTTGCATGTATCGATGTTTCAACTTCAAAAGTTTTATCACTTTATTTTGACGAAAAAGCCGAATCAGTAAAAGGTTATCAAATTATTATTCAAGATATGATTAATAAATATGGGATACCAAAAGTAATGATTAGCGATAATAGAATGAATTTTCATAATAACCTTGAATCTAGCGCTATTTTGTATGATGCAGTCACAAAATTAGGTACTGAATTTATAACAACATCAGTATCTAATGAAAAACCACATATAGAAAGTTTTTGGAGAATTGCACATAATAGAATTCCGATATTTTTAAAAGATAGAAATATTAAAACAAACCAAGACGCTAATAAATATAGATGCGAAATTATTGCAATGCTTAATGATATAAAAACAAGAAAATCAATTACCGATTCTGAAAAAAATGAATTTAGAAAACCAAACAGCGCAACTCTTGAAGCTTATTTTGATTTGCCAATTAAAAGACAAATTTTTAATGGAATTGTAACATTTAAAAATAAAAAATATATTCCTAAAAATGAAAAAAATCAAAAAATAAAAGTCACATCAAAAAATGATGCAACTTTTATGATCGGTGCAGATCAACAATACTATTTTCACATAAACAATAAAAGATATAAAGCTTTTGAATTAAATGAAAATGACATTCAAATGTATGAGAAAATAGCATATAGTAAAAAGCTTCCTCTTGAAATATCGGTGGTTAAAAAAATTGTGAAACATCAAGAAGCCGGATATTACTACAATCAAATGTTATCTAAAAAAACAGAAATTTTAGAATCTTTTGTTAAAACTGGTCTTATTTCACAAAGAGAAATAGATTTAATGCGATCAATTAATGAAGATTTAGAAAAAATAAGAAGAGATATAAATAAAATTGTAATTTTATAATAAATTATTCTATTCCTAAAAGTAGAGCTATTTTTTTATATTTTTTTATTAGAAATTATGCAAAATGTATAATTAAACAAATTCAAAATATCGGTGGCTCATTTTTCACGCTAATTAATGCAAATTAAAAAATATTTTTAGATAAAACAAAAATTATAGTTTATAATATATAACGCTAATTGCGAGTGTAGTTTAATGGTAGAACTTTAGCCTTCCAAGCTAACTACGTGGGTTCGATTCCCATCACTTGCACCAGTTGCGGATGTAGTTCAATGGTAGAACATCAGGTTGCCAATCTGAATACGAGGGTCCGATTCCCTTCATCCGCACCATTTCAAAAAAACTTGGGAAACCAAGTTTTTTTGATTTAACTAAATTTATTCAAAATAAGGCAATTAAAACTTATATAATATTAAAAAATAAATAATAAAGGAGTTTTATGGCTAATGTATTAGTTTTATATTCTTCGCCTATATCAAAAGAGAAGTCTGTTTCAAGTGCTATTACTAAGAGCTTCGTTGAGGAATATAAAAAAATTAACAAAAATGATGAAATTGTGGAGTTAGATTTAAACGAACTTGAAATGGCAACACATCCAATGAACTCAAATAATTTTTCTGATTTTTTTAATGATGAATTATCAGGTAGATATATTGATATTTTGAAAAAAACCAACAAATTAATTATTTCAGCCCCAATGATAAATTTTAATGTCCCGGCAGTGTTAAAAAATTTTATCGACCGAATTTGTGTTGCTAATAAGACATTTTCTTATAAATACGCTAAAAAAGGTAGCTCAATAGGTTTGCTGTCTAATTTAAAGGTACAAATAATTGCTTCTCAGGGAGCTCCATGCGATTGATATCCTTGAGCAAGTCACATTTCTTACCTAGAGGGCATCTGAAATTTCTTGGGTGCAGAGGTTAGTGAAACCCTTTTAATTGACGCAACAAAAGTAGAACCATTTAATTCTTATTCAATTGAGGAAATTATTAAAAATAAAATTAACAAAATTAAAGAAAGGGTTATGAACTTTTAATAATTTAAAATTTTAAAAACCAAGCTCTAAAATAATGAGAAAGCTTGGTTTTTTATTTTTATTTTAAGCCCAAATTTTTGGTAAAAAATTAGATCATCATTTTTTGCAAAATTATGTTATTTTGAACAATAATTCTCCAACACAGCTTATATTTATATTTTATCTAAATTATCAAAAACAAAAAATATTAATAATTTATTGCAAAATAATAATAAATTAGCTAAAGCAAATATTTTTTATGAAACTTTTATTATTCCTTGTCTTCTGTTAATAATTGCGAAAATTGTACGCTTACATTATTTATAAAGAATTCCCCATTTTTATCTCAGTTATTGTCTTGTGACAAAAACATGTCATTTAGACTTTTTATTGTACTTGCGCCATTTGCATAGAGATTATTTCCTTTAATATCTACAAATATGATAGCGAGCGTAAGTTTAAATTCTAAGTTATTATTAATGTTATTAATATTATTAATATATTTTCTATACTCTTCAATTAATTTTTTTGTTTTGTCTTTATCAATATCATGTTTGTATGTTTTAATTTCCAAATAAATGTAATGATTTCGTTGTATAACAATAAAATCCGGATAACTATTACTTATGTCAAAATTATTATTGATATATTCAAAATTAATTCCACTATGTACTGGATTCTTTGCTCAAATTCTAATTTCAGGCCGCAGTGATACACATTTCTTAAACTCATTTACAAATGTTTTTTCAGCCTCTGATTTTAAATAAATATTTGCAAATTCTTTATTTATTTCTTGATAAGCAAATTTATTGTCTGTTTTTGGATCGTCATCATCTTTGCTCTCTATTAAATAATCTGGTAAAAACTTAGAATTATTTATTACATATCTTATTTCTTGATTATCTAATTGTTTTTGCAAATGCTTTTTATAAAAGTCATTAAAGTTTTCGATTTCATATTTAATTATCAAAAATCAAAAGAATGTTTTATCCATTATTGATTTTAATTTTGTTTCATAGATGCTATTTATTTCTTTTTTAATATTTTCTGTAAATATTTTTTTATTATTTTTAGTTGTTTTTATATTAAATAATTCCATATCAATTTTATTTTTTAGTTTTAATGTTATTTCTATTTTATTACCATAACTTTTTTGATTAGCAATTATAAAGTTGTTATCACAAAACTCTTTTTTGCATACTTGGTATTTTGTTTCAAAGTTTTCAATAGAATAATTATTTAAATAATTAGCAACTTGTTTTTCATAATCATCTAAATTAAAAACAGAATTAGATTTATTGATATTCACAAGAGAACCATACACAAATTTTTCTTTTTTAAACTGAGATTTTAAAATCAGCATTCTTTGGTCATTTATATCTCTATCAACATTGCTATAAATGTAGTATTTATTAGCAATTGAATTAATTCTAAAATCATAAGAGGGATTGGGATTTCTTTTTATTCTTCCGATAGTTTGTGCACTTAATGTTTTTGACGAAACATTTCTAAGTTGAACTAGCATACATGCTCTCGGTATATTTCAGCCTGTTGCTGGTCCTACTTTAAAAATTATCACATCAGTGTCCGAATTGTATTTAGATATATCTCTAAGTGAAAAATTATCTTTTTGTCTTAGATTTGACTCTTTATCATTTTGATCGAAATACTTTACTCATGATAAAGAATGTTTCTCTAATTTTTTTATTATTAAATCAATGGTTTCATTGAATATTTTTTCTTTTTCAGGATCTTTACTAGCGTTATCAACTTGAATTAACATAGCGGCATTAATGCCTACTAAACCTGGTTCATTTTTATCATCATTATATTGTTTTTTTATGTCCTTGAATTTTAAGCAGGCTTGCTCTAAAATAACATCATTATCAATATAAGCAATGTCCTCATTATCTTCGATACCTTCATTAAAAATTTTTTTGCTTTTTAATAATCTGATTTTATCGTTAAATAAATCTTTTTCGCTTAGCTCAATAAGATCTAAACTCAAATCAGTTGGAGTTGCTGTCATTTTTATAACAAAATCAGCCCTTAATTGCATATTTTGTTCAAATGAAATTTCATCTTTTTTATTTTTAGAAGTATCGGCGCCAATGTGAGCTTCATCACGAATATAAATTAATTTATAGTCATTTAGTTTTATTTCATCTAAAAAAGCCTCAATAGCACGTTGCTCTCTTAAAATTGAGTTAGCTTTAAATGATGCTCCGCCCATAATATAAACATTATTTGGTTTAGCAAAAAACTGATAATTTTTTTCTACTTTAGAATTTTTATTAATATTTGAAGGACTTTCAATTCTTGTAATTTTTAAATCGTTATTTATTAAATATTGTTTATAATCATTGAAGTTTTCCTCCATTTGTTTTGGCAACTCTGCACTAGATAAAGTTGCTATAACGAAAACTAAATTTTGATTAAAATTAAATTTGTTTCATTCAATTAATTTATCAATATAGTTAATCATCATAAATGTTTTACCAGACCCGGTTGGGGCTTTAAAATAAACGGAATTTTGTTTGTTTTCTTCTAAGCTATTTATGGTTTTATTAATTAAAGTATTAATAACTTTTTCTTGAGAATTAGTTAGATTCATTATCTTCTCTTTTCTCTGGTTTTAAAGATGATAAATCATTTAATAGATTAATATATTGTTGTTGATTGTTTTTATCTATTGAAGTTATTCCAAACTCTTTTAATACGTCAATTAATTTATTAGCTAAGTCTTCAATTTCAATATCTTTGTTTGCTGGACTTATATCATAGTATTTAATATTAAAGACATTTAAGTTTGCCTTATATGGTTCATTTTTCTTTATTCAATCAAAAGTTTCATTTTTAGTACCAACGCCGTGATTTATTCTATAAAGTCTTTCATAGTTTACATCTATACCGATGTTATTTTCGTTATTTGTAACAAGAGTGAAGCTTCTATTGCCACCGTCTTCGCGATTTAATTCTAAAACCGCGTGAGCTGTTGTTCCGGAACCGGCGAAGAAGTCAAGGACACGAATATTTTTTTTATCACTATGAAGTCTAATCAAATATTTTATTAATTTTATAGGTTTAGGTGTTTCAAAAGCATTTTTATATAGGATATCTCTTATTTCATTTTTTGAATCCTGTGTATGTCCTACAATTTCATACCCCAAAATTGTCTTAGATATAATATCTCTAACATCAGATAAATATCTTTTTAAACCTGGCCTTTTTGTGACATCATCTGGCAGGTATATCTTATTTTCTCTTATCAATTCATAAATCTTTTTTTCTGAAAATAATCACCCAGAATTTTCCGGGCACTTATAAACTTTTTTATTTCAGACAATGTCAAATTTATTATTAGAATTTCTTGTTAAATCAGCTATTTTATATCTTCCTTTTTCATCACTAAATTTATACATTTTATTATTTTTTTCATTGCGTTCTAAACGATTAAATTTAGTTACTATTTGCTTATTTTTTAAATAACATAGAATATAATCGTGATTAACAGAAACGTAATGATTATTACTTTTTGGAGAATAATTTTTTTCCCAAATAAAATTACAAACAAAATTCTCTTCGCCAAAAATCTCATCCATCAGAACTTTTAAATAGCCTTGCTCAGCATCATCGATAGAAACAAAAATAACTCCATCATCTTTGAGAAGCTCTTTTGCTAATTGTAATCTTTCATTCATTAAATTAAGTCAACCATTTCTAGAATATTTATCACGATAAATGAATTTTTTTGCCTTAACATCTTCATTATTATCTGCAATACTATTACCATCTTTTTTAGTTGATTCAGTATTATAAGGAGGATCAATATAAATTACATCATATTTATCAAGCGAAGGCAGCTCTCTCTCTCTCTCTCTCTCTCTCTCTCTCTCTCTCAATCACTATCAAATTCTTTAAAGCATCATAGTTTTCGCCGATGATTAATGTGTTATCTTTGCTTTTGTTTTCATCTAAAACAAAGCTAAGTTTTTCATCTTTTTCTAATAGCGCAACTGTTTGCCAATCACTTTCAGGCGCCACATCAAATCTAAAACCTGTTTTAATTCTTTGCACAATGAATTGAAAAACATATTGTAGTTGTTTTTCGTCGTCTTGAAATTTTTCTAAAATTTTTATTGCCAGTCTTTTTTGATCTGTATTCAACTCTTTTGAAGAAATATCATCAATTTTCTGAATGTAATTTTTTAATAAACTCATTAATATCTCCTTATAGCTTATGATATTTAATTAATTTTACTAAATAAGAGAAATCAAAATAGATTAAAAGACAGTTTTTATTGAACAATTTAATCAATAGTTCTTTTTTATACAATCTTGTTTTCATAAATTAATAATATTTCTCTTATTAGATCTAATTTATTATAAAAATACATGCAACGGAAGTTAAATAATGTTTTCTTATATATATTTTTTATTTATATTTATATTTGCAAAATATATATAAAGATTTTAAAATTTCAATATGAAATGTTTTTATGCAAAAACGCACTTTTTCTTATATCATGATTTAATTTAAATTAAGACATTATTCTACAGGTATCTTATTTAATAAATTATAAGAGCTATAAATATCAATACATCAAAAAAATCAAAATAAATTGACATCTAATAAATACTGCTTCATAACTACTTTTTTAAATAAAACATTTTTATCAACTATAATGTATTTAATAATATTAAATTATTTAAATAATGAGAAATATTATGATTAGATGAGTCATATTTACAATATTAAAATTAAACCTGTATATGATTACATTGTGGAGATATAATGAATCCTAAAAGTATTAAAGAAAATATTCTTGAGCATTGAATAATGATTGAAAAACTTAGCGAAGGTAATTGAAATAAAAAAGATTATTGCGAGATTAAACTAGATAAACAAAACGATAATTATTATGACTATTTTAATACGATTTTAAAACAAGAAACTAAGCAAAAAAAGGAAAAATATTTAGTTTTTATTTTTAACACATTTAATTCAAAAGAACTAATTGATCTTCTAAACAAAAAACATAATACTAAAATTAATGATGATGAATTAGAATCAATAGGAAATAATAAATTCAGTTTTGCTATACGTTTTAATAATAATCTTGAAATAGAAAAACAATGCACTTTCTATACTTGAAGTGCATATATTAGAGAGACCAAGAGTGATTTGGAATTTAATTCTATGTCTAAATTTAAAGAAAAAGAACATGAACTTTCAGATGATATTGAAAATATATTTAAAAAGAAAGAAACCGAAGATTTAAAAGCATTTTTTAATAAAGCATTTCAAAAATTAATACAAAATTACAATATTGATGTTAATCTTTCCAGATATAAAATAGTAAATGATGATGAAGATGATACTTTATTGCATTCATTTTTTATTGATGACTTAGTAGAAGCTAAAGGAATATCAACACAAAATCTAGACAAATATTTATCATCATCAAAAGAAGAAAATAGCAATGAATTAATAAAAATAAATTTAGATAATAAACAAGCTGATGGTATTAAACAAATCAAAGAAATTTTAGATCCCAAGAATTATCCGTGTTCAAGATTTCCAAGCAATGTAGAATATGCGCTTTCATTAATGCAACAAATTGCAGTAAATCTATCGACAAGTAAAAACTATGAAAATATTAAAATGAAAAGTGTAAATGGACCTCCAGGAACAGGAAAAACAACCCTACTAAAGGATATATTTGCTGAGCTAATTACTCAACAATCGCTTGAAATATGCAAGCTAGATTCAAAGATAATTAAGGATGTTTTTTATAAAGAAATTAAAATTTTGCCTACACAAATTGCAAATAAGAGCATTTTAATAGCAAGTTCAAATAATGGGGCTGTGCAAAATATAGTAAACGAATTGCCTCTATTGGAAAATGTTGACAAAGATCTAGCAAATGAGATAAAGAATGCTGATTATTTTTACAAAACTGCTAATGCAATAACTGAAGAAAAAGATAATAATGAAGGTATTTCCAATAAGCATAAAATCACAAAAGAAAAATGAGGTCTTTTTTCATTGGAAGGCGGCAAAAAGAAGAATATTATAGAAATAATAAAAGCTGTCGAAAATATCATAAAAGAAATATACCAGCAAGAAAATAACAATTCAAATGTATATCAAGATTTTTTAAATTTATATAATGACATTAAAAAAGCACAAAATGATATACAAATGCACATAAACCTTTTAGCTAAAATAGAATTAGAAATACAAGCTTTAATTGACGATTTCGCGAAGGATAAACCTGACGATAAATTTGAAAATAGAAATATTAATATTGAATCAATTAAAAACGCAATTAATGAAAGCCTAAAAGAGATAATAAACTTAATAAATAATAACCATAATGAATTAAAAAATATAAACAAATCTATTGAAAATTTAAAACTGCAAAAACCAAGCTGAATAAGTAAATTATTTAAAACAAAGAAATACAAAGAATTTAATGAAAAATTAAACTCCTATTTAAATCAACGCGTTAAAATATGCGACTCACTATTATCTCTCGAATCTAAAAAGAATAACATAGGCAAAAAAATCGATAGTATCAATAAAATGCTAGATCAAAAAAATAAAATCCAAGATTTTTTTATCAATAAGAAAATTAATAAATTCAATGCAATTAATGACAACAATGTATTTCAAAAAAGTAACCCATGATTTAACAAGAATTTTAGAATCAAACAATCAAAATTGTTTATTTTGGCGCTAAAAGTCAGAAGACAATTTTTATATGAAAACAGGGAGGCTTTAAAAAGCGCTGTCAAAATATGAAATAATAAAATCAAAGGAAAAACTATTGATAAATGCGAGTGTTTAGTGGAAGCATGAAATTGAATTAATATGGCTGTACCCGCAATTAGTTCAACCTTTGCAAGCATAAGGACAATGTATAAGAATTTTCCAAAAGAATCAATGGGATTTTTGTTTATAGATGAGGCGGGCCAAGCGGTTCCACAAGCAGCGGTAGGTGCAATTTTTAGAACGAAGAATATTATTGCTGTTGGTGATCCATCGCAAATTGAACCAGTTTCAGTATTAGACCAAAATACCTTAAAATGAATAAAAGAAAAATATAAATTGCCTTATGGTCTTAATAGCTCGGTGCAAGAAATTGTTGATAATCATAGCAAATATGGATTTTATAAGAAAAACGGAGTTTGAATTGGCATACCTCTTTGAGTACATAGAAGATGTCTAAGTCCAATGTTTGATATTTCAAACGAAATTTCCTATGAAGGAAATATGGTCCAAGGAAAAGAAAACAGTAAACAAAAAAGCTACAATGGATTCTGGCTCCATGTTAAGGGAAAAGCCATAAACAAACATTATGTAAAAGAACAATGTCAAGTTTTAAAAAAATATTTATTTAAAATAAAAAACCGTGATGCAAATTTAAAAGATGTCTTTATTATTTCTCCTTTTAAAGCAATAGTAAGTGAACTTAAGAGAAATCTCAATGATTTAATTAATAAAAGTAATATAGGAACAGTACATACTTTCCAAGGAAAAGAAGCTAAAATTGTTTTTTTAGTGCTAGGTTGCGATAAAGATAGTATAAATTCTGCTCAATGAGCTGTTGGCAGCAATAATCCAAATATTATGAACGTAGCAGTAACACGTGCAAAAGAGGAGTTTTATATAATTGGTGACAAGGAAGTATATGAATCACTCAATAGTGATGTAATTAAAGCTTGCTTAAAACACCTAGAAATTGTAAATGAGCAATAAAAAATTATATGAATATTAAGTTTATTTATATATGTTTTAAATCCGAATCAAGTTATTTAAGAACCGATATTTTTCCTAGGTTTTTAATATAAGGATATTGTAAAAAAGAATCTAGTTATTTTTAATTTTAATAAAGAGCCCAAAAGGAATAATTTACAAATATACAAAAGATAGTCAAACACCTCTAATGAAAGCCCAACTAATCAATTTAGTTTTAGCAATGTTGAAGCACTAATTAAAAAATCTAAATTAAATGTAATAGAAGCAACAAAGGGAAAGCTAAAAATTTTTACAAAAAATAATAACCAAAAAGTAGAAAAAACTTTAACAGACTCGATAGAAAATAAAAACGATTTGTATACAAGCAAGTGTATGGTGATGAATGAATTGATAATTTGCTTAAAAACATAGTATTTGAAATTCAAATGATGACTTTAAAAAAAATGCAATTAAAAAATTAAATAAAAATCATAAATCTATTTTAATTTAAGGTGGATTTATGATTTTTTAATCTTAAAATTGGGAAAATAAAAATGAATTAAATAATTTTGATTTATATTAGAGACATTTTTGCAATAAATATATTTTTATTAGATCAAGGTCGTAAATTAGAATAATACTAAGTAGTAAAAAGTGCCTTTATAAATGCCTTGGCTTTGTCTAAAATTTTGGTCATAATTAGAGCATCAATCATGAAATTTTGCCAAAACAAAAAAAAAAAAAAAAAAATACTATAAAATTTGCTTTATTAAACTTAATTAAATATAAGGAGAAAAATGAAAAAAAGCAAATTACTTTTTCTAGGATTTTTACCTGTTTTGGCAACACCAGTTATAGCTCTATCATGTGCAAATCCTGCTAAACCGGAAAAACCAGATAAACCAGAAAAACCAGCTGAACCAATGAAACCAAAAAACCCAGAAACAAAAACCCCTCAACAAAAAACACCTGATAAAGAAAGTGATACTGATCAATCAATGCAAGGCGATTCAGAGAATGATAAGCCAATTAAACCAGAAATTGAAACACCTGAATCAATTCAATTTAACAAAGACAAACAAGCAGTAATGCTTTTCGCTGAAAAAATTTCTAAGGTTGATATTTCAAAAGATAACTTTATTGATGAACTTAAAAAAGAAGGAGCTGCGGCATTTAAAAAACTTGGTAAAAGTGATTATTATTTCAAAAATGTTTTAACAAAAGCATTTTCATTATTAATTAATCTTGACGATATCATTAAAATTAATGATAAAAATCCAAATGTAATTATTCAATTATTAGGTGAAATTGAAAACATTTTTACAAAAAGCTTATTCAAGGGACAAATCGATCCTCAACTTAAAAAAGAATTTAACAAAAATGTTAATTTAGGTGTTGAATTGAATAAACTTAATGTTAATTCAGACAAAAAATCAATAGAAGAATTTCAAAAATTACTTGAAGATGAAAAAAAATTAAATGAACTTCTGAAAAAATTTAATATTACAGAATTTAATTACAAAGAAGAAGTACTTAATAATTCAATTGATAAGGTTAAAATTCTAACTCAAACTAGTGTCCCAGTAGTTAAAATTCAATTATTAGGAGAAATTAGTAAGCTATTAACAAAGACAGCAAGTGATCTACTTTTCCCTAATGGTGAAAATTTAAAATTCGAAGAAAAAACACAACAAGAAAAACAAATTGAAAACGTTAAAACTATTGTTTCTATGGTTAAAAAACTAAATATAGAAGCAAATGAATCTAGTTTTTCAGACCTTAAGAAAATACTTGAAGAATACAAAGAAAATTACAAGAAAGATAATGATAAACTTTCTAAATATGGTCTTGGGGGAAACTCATATAATGAAAAATCAATTGCCGAAGCAATAAAAACAATTGATGAACTAATTAAACTTTCAAAAATGAATAATTCAAAAGATGGCAATGATAAAAAATACCCAAACCTAAAAATTCAATTGCTTGATCATTTAGTTAGATTATTAATGCCAAGTAGTGCTGACTTTTTACAAAACTAAAGCCTTAGTAATTTTGTAAAGGTTATTATATAAGGTATCCAAATGTGGATACTTTTTTTATAAATTTAGTTAGAAAAGCATAAAAATTTCTAAAAAATTACTAATATAGAATTCTTATTGTGCTTCTATTATGCCGATATTATTTATTTTGATTAAATTTTAAGATAAATATAATGAGTTTATTTTTATAAAATAAGTTATTTGCTATAATTTCTAGGTGCAATGTAAAATTGCCTAAAATGTGGAAGAATTTATTAATTCGTTTGAACCACAATTATCGAAAGGATTTTTAAAAATGGCAAAGGAAATAGTAAAAAAAGCTAAATTACAATTTTTAGCTGGACAAGCCAAACCAGGCCCTGCACTAGCAGGTGTTGGTATTAACATGCCTGAATTTACTAAGGCTTTTAACGACCAAACAAGAGACAGAGGTTCGGAACCGGTTCCTGTATTAATTACAGTTTATAAGGATAAATCATTTATTTTTAAATTATTTACTTCACCAACATCATATAAATTGATTCAAGCTTCAAAAATTAAAAAAGGTAGTGGAGTTCCAAACAAAGAAAAAGTTGGTTCAATTACTTTGGAACAATTAAAAGAAATAGCGGAATATAAAATGCCAGATATGAATGCAATAACTCTAGAAGGCGCTATGCATCAGGTTGCTGGAACTGCTAAAAATATGGGTATTACAGTTGAAGGTTATGAAGAATGACTAAAAGGAAGTGCTAACTAATGGCTAAGAGAGTTACAAAGAACGCTAAAGTTTTAAAAACATTAGTTAACAAAAAAGATATTTACCCTTTAGCAGATGCAATTGAATTAGCTAAGAAAGCTTCATTTGCAAAATTTGACGAATCATTAGATATTGCTATTAAATTAAATTTAGACACAAGAAAATCAGACCAACAACTACGCGGAGCTGTAGTGCTACCAAATGGTACTGGTAAAAGCATTAAAGTTTTAGTGGCTACTGATGAAGTTTCAGCGCAAAAAGCAGCATTAGAGGCTGGGGCAGACTTCGTTTATTCATCTTCAGAACTACCAGAAATTTTAAATCAAGATAAATATGAATTTGATGTGATTGTTGCCGATCCAAAAATGATGCTTGTTTTAGGAAAATATGGTAAAAAGCTTGGTCCAAAAGGTTTAATGCCAAACCCAAAGACAGGAACAGTTACAACAAATCCAGTTAAAGCTGTTGAAGAATTGAAAAAAGGTAAAGCAAATTACCGTGCTGATAAGGGTGGAATTATCCATGCCTCGGTTGGTAAAAAATCAATGTCTACTGAATTGTTGGCTCAAAATGCTGAAACCATAATTCAAACAGTTAAGAGATTAAAACCACAAACTGTTAAGGGAACATATGTTTTAAACATTGTAGTTTCTACTTCAATGGGTGCTGCTGTTAAAGTGAAAATCGATTAATTTGTTTTAAAAAAACTTGGCTTTTTGGCTAAGTTTTTTTAAAACAAAAATAATAAAATAGACCAAACCCATAACAATTGGGGATTAGGTCTAATTTTATTTTGATATATTATTTTAAATTATAAAATGTCTCTCTTCCTTTAAACTTAGCTCTATTACCTAGCTCATCTTCGATTTTTATTAATCTGTTATACTTAGCAATTCTATCAGTTCTTGACATTGAACCAGTTTTTATTTCCCCGGTGCTAAATGCTACTGATAAATCAGCGATAAATGTATCTTCTGTTTCACCAGAACGGTGTGAGATCACAGGAACTAAATTAGCTTCTTGAGACATCTTGATTGCTTTGATTGTCTCTGTTAATGAACCAATTTGGTTAATCTTAATTAATGAAGCATTAATTGCTTTTTTAGTAATAGCTTCCTTTATATATTGAGGATTTGTTACAATTAAGTCGTCCCCTACTAACTGAACCTTTTCGCCATACTTCTCATTCATTGCAATAAATCCATCCCAATCATCTTCATGGTGTGAATCTTCAATTGAAATGATAGGGTATTTATTAATCAATTTACCAAAGTAATTCACAAGTTCTTTAGTTGTAAATTCGTATTTATTTTTAGCATATTTTTCAAAACCAGCTCTTTTATCTAATAATGCCTTCTTAAATTTCTTAAATACATACTTCTTCGTCTCTGAATCATATAGTTCCGAACATGCAGCATCCAAGCAAATTGCAATCGAATTTACGCCTTCTGTTGCGGGATTAAAACCAGCATCCTTAATTGCTTTAACAAGAAAATCAAGTGCTTCCTCATGGGTATGTAAATTAGGTGCAAAACCACCCTCATCACCTACTTGTGTTCCGTGTCCTGCCTTCTTAAGTAATTTAGCTAATGTATGAAATACTTTATTTGCCATTTGCAGAGAGTGTTTAAATGATTTAGCCCCTACCGGCATAATCATGAATTCTTGAAAATCAATGGTATTTGAAGCGTGTTCACCACCGTTAATAACATTTAACATCGGCACCGGCAAAGTAAATGAACTTGCACTAATTTGTTTTAAAGAAGCCAGATATTCATATAATGGCTTTTTAGCTTCGATTGCAGCTGCTTTTGCGCATGCTAGAGATACAGCTAAAATTGCATTGGCACCAAATTTTGATTTTGTTGGAGTACCATCAGCATCAATCATAATATTATCAATCAACTCTTGATTTTTTACATCATGCCCAATTAATAAACTAGCTATTTCATTATTTATATGATCGCAAGCACTTTGAACACCCTTTCCACCAAATCAATTATCTTCATATTTTGTTCCTTTATCACGTAGTTCTAAAGCTTCCTTTGATCCAGTTGATGCGCCCGATGGCACTAGAGCTTCAGCGAAAGCTTTTTTAGTGGTTATCTCAACCTTAACTGTTGGATTCCCTCTACTATCTAAAACTTCATATGCATATATTTTCTTAATTTTAGACATTCCTATTCTCCTTAAAAATTCTTTAAAAATAAAATTAATTTTCGTCATCTAATAACGTTAATTTTTTTATATATAAATTATAGAATTATTTATTAATTTAGAAGCAACATTATTTATTTTAATCGTTAAATTGCAACAAAAATGAGCCACCTAACATATATAGTAAAATGTTATAGGTGGTCTTATTATGCATGAAATAGAATTAAACTATTTTCAATTAAATAGAAAACGAAAATTAGATGTTATAACTACATATTCTAATTTAACAAATAAGCAATTATCCTTAAAAGCAAAATGTTCAATATCAACCATAAAAAGATTAAAACAAAAATTAAGAAATGCTAAATTATGCAAAAAAGAGGTTAACTTAGCACATGGTAATCAATGAGGCGATAGAAAGAAGATTTACAACAATGATTTAATTATCAATTATGAAAAAAATATGAAAGCAAAAAAAATAATTGCTGGAACAAAAAATAGTTCTTGTAATTCATATATGTCTTAGTGTTTGTTTTATTAGAGAATAGCTAATGCAAAAATATCATATAGTCAATTAACAAGAAGACTTACACAAAGCGGTTTTCTAAGTGCTTTTGCTCATAAAAATACAATAAAAAGACAAAAAACTTTTGTAAAAAATATATACCTTATAAGCCAAATATTTTGCCTAAAGAAAAGATTGCAAAACCAACCATGATCTCAAAAAGAAAATTAGTAAATATGGGTGAATGTGTTGAACTTGATGGGTCTATTCATTTTTATGTTGATCAAACCTTATGAACAATTGTTGCATGTATCGATGTTTCAACTTCAAAAGTTTTATCACTTTATTTTGACGAAAAAGCCGAATCAGTAAAAGGTTATCAAATTATTATTCAAGATATGATTAATAAATATGGGATACCAAAAGTAATGATTAGCGATAATAGAATGAATTTTCATAATAGCCTTGAATCTAGCGCTATTTTGTATAATACAGTCACAAAATTAGCTACTGAATTTATAACAACATCAGTATCTAATGAAAAACCACATATAGAAAGTTTTTAGAGAATTGCACATAATAGAATTCCAATATTTTTAAAAGATAGAAATATTAAAACAAACCAAGACGCTAATAAATATAGATACGAAATTATTGCAATGCTTAATGATATAAAAACAAGAAAATCAATTACCAATTCTGAAAAAAATGAATTTAGAAAACCAAACAGTGCAACTCTTGAAGCTTATTTTGATTTTCCAATTAAAAGACAAATTTTTAATGGAATTGTAATATTAAAAAATAAAAGTCACATCAAAAAATGATGCAACTTTTATGATTGGCGCAAATCAACAATACTATTTTCAAATAAACAACAAAAAGATTTAAAGCTTTTTGAATTAAATGAAAATGATATTCAAATGTATGAGAAAAAAGCATATAGTAAAAAGCTTCCTCTTGAAATATCGGTGGTTAAAAAAATTGTGAAACATCAAGAAGCCGGATATTACTACAATCAAATGTTATCTAAAAAACAGAAATTTTAGAATCTTTTGTTAAAACTGGTCTTATTTCACAAAGAGAAATAGATTTAATGCAATCAATTAATGAAGATTTAGAAAAAATAAGAAGAGATATAAATAAAATTGTAATTTTATAATAAATTATTCTATTCCTAAAGTAGAGCTATTTTTTTATATTTTTTTATTAGAAATTATGCAAAATGTATAATTAAACAAATTCAAAATATCGGTGGCTCATTTTTCACGCTAATTAATGTTAGAAGCAACATTATTTATTTTAATAATGTTAATAGTGTAAAATTTTATATTATGGATTTAATAGAAAAAGAATTTAATGATTTCATTGATAAAATAACAGAAATAAGATATGACGACCCGCTCAAAGCGATTTATCTCTTAGATAACTCGAGAAATAAATTTGTTATTGATGCAATGCAAAAAGAAATTGACGCTTTCAGAAATACTATATTATTTCAGATTAAAAAAAACAATTTAAAAACAAAAACCAATTTAGATACTTTATCACTAATTAATTCATTAAAAAACAAAAAAATGGATTATATTTTTATGCTTAACTATAATGAATTAAAAAATCGAGATATAAATGAATATCTATCTGAATTTCAATTCTTTTTTAATGGAGATGGTTTTGACAACGGAGGATTTCAAACGCTAATATATGATTTATTGCAAACAAAGAATGTTGATTACAATTACAAAGTTAATAATATAATAATTAATCCTAAAATAGATGGTTCATTTTTAAAAAATGAGGCAATTGCTAAACTGGAAAAAGAAATATTAACAATTTACAGCAATGATGTAGCAAAAAGCAAAATCGCCAGACAAGTATTCAGTGCATATTTATTCAAAAATTGAATTAATATTTTAAAAAATAAAACTATTAGCGAATATGAAGAAATAATCAACGTTACTAAGGTTTTATTTGGCGAAAGGGATGAAAATTCACTATCAGATAATGAAAAATCATTATATTCATTATTTAAATAAATAATGTTATAATAATAACAATATTTTTTATTCAAGGAGAACAAAAAAATGTCAAGAAAATTCAATGAGGAAAATACCGAATTAATTATCGATTATACCATTAATGGCGAGGAGTGAACCAAGGCCTATGAAAAAGCTCAAAAATCATTAGCTAATGATGTTACAATTCCTGGATTTCGAAAAGGTAAAGCCCCTTTAAAAGAAGCTCTAAAAAGAGTTGATCCATTTAAAATTTTTAATAAAGTAATTCATGATAAATTTGATGATGTTTATAAAAATCATATAATTACTCAAATTAAAGACGAAGATAAAATTATTAATGATTATCACCCTAGTTTTGATGTTAGTGATTATTCTGACCAAGGTGCCACATATGTATTTAGATTCCCTCTATTTCCTAATGTAAATTTAGGTGAATATAAGAAACTTAATACTAAGTTAAACATTGCAAACATTGATAAAAAGATGATTGAAGGTACCAAAGAAACAATTCTAAAAAATTACGCTGTTTCCATTGAATCTAATGAACCAATAAAAATGGGTGATAGTGTAAATTTTGATTTTACTGGTTACATTAATGGTGAAAAATTTGAAGGTGGAGAAGCTGAAAAATTTGACATAGTAATAGGATCAAATCAATTCATTCCTGGCTTCGAAGAACAAATGGTCAATCTAAATCGTGGTGAATCAAAAGATATAAATCTTAAATTCCCTGAAACATATCATGCAAAAGAATTAGCTGGAAAAGATGTAGTCTTTAAAGTAAAAATTAATTCAGTTAAAACAAATAATTACCCAGAGGTAAATGATCAATTCTTAAAAGAAGCAAAAATAAATCCATTAGTAAACACTATCGAACAATTTAATGAATATGTTGAATTTGAAGCAACAAAAGCAGTTTTACAAGTAGCTTCGCAAACCTACACAGATGAAGCAATCAACGAAATCATCAAAAACTCTTCAATAACAATTTCTAACATAATTATTAATGAAGAAGCTGAAAAATATTATAAAAGTTTTATTCAACAGCTAAAACAAAAGGGGATTAGCGAAAGAGATTATTTTGAATTCACAAAAACCAATAAAGAGGATGTTCTAAAAACATATCAAGATGAAGCCTTTAAAAATCTTTTTAAATCATTTGTTTTAGGAAAAATTGTAGATGAGGAAAATCTACAAATCACTGATGAAGAATATGAAAATAAGGTTAATGAAATAGCTAAATCATATAATTTAAAACCAGAACAAATAAAAACCTTCGTTTCAAAGAAATCATTGGAACAAAATGAACTACCACATAAAATTTTTACTTTACTAGTCCAATTTAGCGATTCTGAAAATTATGAAAAATATAGAAAATTAGAAGAAAATATAAAACAATATGAAAAGAATGTTGAACAAGCTATTGTTAAAATGGTACAATCAAAACCTAAGGACAATGATAAAGAATCGACAACTAAGGCTGACAAGGCTGAAAAATAGATAAACGCAAAAATAAAAATGCAAGATTAAAGTCTTGCATTTTATAATTTCTTTTAATTATTCAGCAATGAGTGTATGCTTTGTGTATCAAGCAACAACCCTTTGTGGCAAGATAAAGAAAGTATAAAAACCAAATGTTACAATACCTAATAGTCATTATTTAATAAATGAGCCAAATAATTTGTCCACCTGTTCCATCAAATTTCAATCTTCTAGCGCTTATAATGGTGTGGTTTGCAATAAATTTTGTCTTGCACAATAAACTCATGGTATAGCAATTCCTAATGTAAAAACAAGTTATAAAATAATTCCTCAACGGAATAAAAAACTGTAAAAAATCAATGTTTTAATGCTGAAACCTCATATATTGAAGAAGGCTCATTTTTCTTTGTTTTTTTCCTTTATTTAATCACAATTAAATAATGCTTTTTTTAATTGTACCTATATAAGGCAGCTGTCTCATTTTTTCTTCTCAATCAAAACCAAAACCAACAACAAAGTCTTCTTTTTGAATAATAAAACCATAATTATCAGGCTCAAATTCCACAATTCTACCACTAGGTTTATTTAATAAAGTAAGGACCTTAAGACTCTTAGGATTTCTAGATTTCAAAATTGACACAACCTTAGTCATAGTTTTTGCTGTATCGACAATATCTTCAACTATTAACACATCACGACCCTCGATATTATTAACAAGATCAAGAATTATCTTAACATTTCCTGATGGTTTGTCTTTCCCGTCATATGAACTAGTTATCATAAAATCCGTAATAAAATCTATGTTAATTGTTTTTATCAATTGAGCATAAAACGGTAAGCATCCTTTTAATAAACCGACAAGAATTAAGTTATTTGAATTTTTATATGTTTCATTAACTCAATTGCTTAGTTCAATTATTTTTGATTCCAATTGTTCTTGGTTGAAAAGAACTTTTTCTATTCGTGGATCAATTGTCTTAACTGCCATTGTTTTTCCTCTTCATCAATAATTTTTACTACTTGCTTATATACCTCATCCTCAGATAAATTGTTTGTATCGATAATTTTGTAATTAAGTTGAAAATCATCAGCAAGTTCTCTAAAAATTTTATAATAATTTTCATGCAAGTTCTTGAAATAATCGTAATTAAGATCTCAATTATCTATTTCAATAGCTCTCCCTCGCTCAAAAATTCTTTTCTTAAAAGTATCAAAACTTATATCAAGAAATATTACTAAGTCCGGTAATTCGCTTTTTGTAATTAACTTAGAAAATAAGGCTTTGAAGCCATCAAAATATTTAGGTTCCTTTTTGCTAAGAATTAACTTAGCAAAAATATAATGTTCAATAGAAAATCTATCCAAAAACAAATGCCGATCTATATCGGGTTTATCTTGCAATTTATTATAAATTTCCATAAATTTTGCTGAATGGTTTTCAATAATAAAACTTTGAAAACTAATAGTTAAATTTTGTTTTTTCTCATATAATCACTTTAAAAAAGTATTGAATACCTCATCATTTTCTTCAAATTCATTCAGTAGTAAAGAATTTTTATAATGATTAGCCAATTTGGAAGAAAGCGAACTTTTTCCCGCAGCAATCATTCCACTTATTCCTATTATCATAAAGACCCCCTAAATAAGAAAACTAAAAATATTTAAATTATTTTACTAAATGTTGTAATCAAAAAATAGTAAAAAAATAAAAAATAGCAATTTGTGTAATATGCTATTTTTTTATAAAAAAACAGTTAATAATTATATTAAAAAACATATAAAGTTAATTATAAATCTATCAATATTTTTGATAAAAAATTTAAATCGTTTTGTATATCATATGCCTTAACCAAATTAAGCATTAAAGCAATGATAGTCATGGGTCCAACACCGCCAGGTACTGGAGTTAAATATGATATTTTGTTATTTATCTTAGAAATATCAATATCACCGACAATTAAACCATTTATTCGATGTATTCCTACATCAATAAGGATAACATTATCCTTTAATTTTATTCCGTCCAGGCAGCCACGGCAGCCAGTTGCTACAACAACTAAATCATTCAATAATAAATCGTCCTTCGGAGTATTAATATCATATCTTCTTACATGAGACCCATTTTGCTCAAAATAATCAGCAAGCGGCTTTCCAACTATCTTGCTTTGACCGACAACGGCAATATTCATATTATTAAAATTAATTTGATATTTTTTTAATAATATAACAACACCAAGAGCTGTAGCAGGGAGAAATGAATTAAAATTAGTTAGAAAATTTGCTTCTTGATTCCATTGTGTCAAACCATCAATGTCCTTAGTTATATTAATGCAATTAAGTAACTTTTGTAGATTTTTGACTTTATCCGTTTGCAAAGGAAGCTGAACTAAAAAACCGGTTGTTTCTTTGTTCAGAATATCAATATTATGCTTTATTTCTTCTTCTGATACGTTTCTATTTAATTTTATTAATTTTGTTTTAAACCCAAGGAAATGAGCAATATTTAATTTATGCTTTATATATATATTAGATTCCTCAAGATCACCAACCTGTAATATACCTAAAATTGGCATTTTATCTTCTGCCATGTTTTCAAATTGCTTTTTTATTTTAGTTTGTATTTCTTCCTTAGTTTTTTTACCATCTAAAATATTGTACATTTTTATACTTTTCTAAATGCACCAGTCTTACTTTGCACATTAATTGACGTTGTATCCTTCAATGATTTTGCATAATCCATAGCTTCTTTTTGCGTTTTAAAAACTCTCAAAGCTCTTTGTCCTTTTGGGTTTTTTACTGCCCATCCATCAGGATGATTTACGACTAATCTCACTGCCATTATTTTTCCCCTTTTATTTTAAGATTTACAATAAAAATACTTTATATATTATAAAATCATACATTATTTTTTAATTAAAAATAAGCTATTTTATTTAAAAAAAATAAAAAACTTTTTTGTTATTAATATATTTTTTTATCAAAAAACCGGATTAAATTATTTTCTAAACTTTCCATCAAAAAAAGCAATAAAATAGGTTTTTATGATAATTGTAAAATTTAACTTAATAATTCAGCAAGATTACAATTGTTATTTTGAAATAAAGCCGCCACAAATTAATAATTTCATAAATTTATTTATTTGCTAAATATCTTAAATATTTTAAAATTTGCTATCTCCCAAAATTTTAAAAGGTCATTTCTTTCGATATCTTTTGAGTTTTTTTGTAAATTGAAAAAAATAAATTTTAAGGAGTTTTTTAATAATGGCGACTCTTTAACTTTCTACATCTATCATTTTACTTGACGTTGGTATATCGGTGATTCCTCTTATTTAGTTATTAATATTGCTATTTGTCTAATAAAAATTTTTACTATAATTTTTATCTAATTATTTTTATAATTGATTCTTAACATAAACAAAAAAACATGATGCCAAGGCATCATGCTAGTGTATTTACATTTGGTGGAGATGCGGGGAATTGAACCCCGGTCCATACATTGTAATATTTCAATATCTACAGTTTATTCTATTTTTATGCTAAACCAGTTTTAATTAAAATAGAAAAAAAATTAAAAGGGTGTCAGTTTGTTTGAGTCATTCAGCCCTTAACTGAAACAGTACTGAATCAAGCCCAACACAACAAAATTCTTAAATGCGGGCCACATTATAAGATTTTGACCAGATTTTAATTAAGCAAATACTGGATTTAATTGACGATTCATAACGTTTGTCATGAAGTAGTCTTTTTCTTTTTTGTTTTCTAAGTTTGCATTTAAAAAGCCTAGAAGTATTATGGTTTACAAGA
This sequence comes from Mycoplasma sp. 332, assembly GCF_052378275.1. Taxonomy (NCBI): domain Bacteria; kingdom Bacillati; phylum Mycoplasmatota; class Mollicutes; order Mycoplasmatales; family Mycoplasmataceae; genus Mycoplasma; species Mycoplasma sp. 332. Next base: position 277,448 of record NZ_CP198998.1, on the reverse strand, counting down.
CCACTGCAATTGAAATACGTAAATATTTGTCGAAGCCATTACATCCCCGTTAATATATTTTTCTAAGGTTTCTTTTTAGCTCTTCTTGTTTAATTTTTTCGCGTTTATCGTATTTTTTTAATCTTTTAGCCAAAGCAATTTCAACTTTTATATAATTGTTCACTCAATAAATCGAAAGGGGAATCATTATTAAGCCTAATCTATCAATTAAATTACTTATTCTCAAAATTTCTTTTTTATGCATCAATAATTTTCTTGATCTATCCAATTCGCCCTTAACTAGCATATATTGGGAAATATACAAATTATTAATCCAAACCTCATTTTTGTTGCTAATAGAGCAAAAAGCATTATCTATTTTTGCATTTTGTGCCCTCAAACTTTTTACCTCTCAACCAAGTAATGAAATTCCTGCCTCATAAGTACTATGAATCTCATAATCAAATTTAGCAAATTTATTTTTTATAATTAACTTTGGCATAAATAATATTATAAGATCAAAAAAAGAAATATTAACACAAAGACGCATTAATATTTCCCTTTTCTCTTTCAATCCCAATAATTTTTATTTTATAATTATGGCCAACCTTGAATAAAAGGCGGTCGCCTTTAGCTTCATAATTGGAAATTTTTATAACATTATCATCCAAATCTTCAAATCTTATTAAAACACTTGTTTGATATTCGTTAATATTAAAAAATACTCCAAATTTTTCAATAGAAACGGCCGTAGAAACAAATGTCTTATTGATTAGTGATTCAAAATATTCAGCTTTTCTAATATCAACAATGTCTCTTTCAACAGTCATTGCCGTTCTTTCGCTTTCAGAATTCATAAGCGCAATTTGCTCAATTTTACTAGATTCCTCCGCAAATTGTTCATTGCTAATTTTGTTACGAGCAAACAAATATTTCTTAATTAAACGATGCAATAATAGATCAGGATATCTTCTTATTGGTGAGGTAAAATGTGAATAATATTTAGAAGCAAGACCAAAATGACCGATATTTTTAGATGAATATACTGCTTTTTGCATTGTTCTAAGAAAAGCATTTTTTATATAATCATCCAATCCTTTTTCTTTTAGTTTATTTACCATTTTTGAAAAACTTAATGGGTTTCCATCAAAAGGTACCAATATATTATTTAAATGTGCAAATTTAATAAGTTCTTGAAGATCAAAAAGCTTATCATCAGATGGTTTATCATGAACACGATATATTGAAGGAATATGGTTTTCAAACATCATTTCCGCTATTGTTTCATTTGCTCTAACCATAAAATCTTCAATCATATTTTCACTTTCGCCATCCTCTCTTATTTTGATGTCTACTACTTTATTATTTTCTATAATTAACTTTGGTTCCTTAATTTCAAAATTAACATAACCTTCTTTGATCTTATATTGTCGAATAATTTTTGATATTCTTTGCGAATCATCCATTAATTTTTTTAATTCTAACGATACATTTATCTTTTTATTAAAATAATCATTCACTTCATTATAAGTTAGGCGATAATTAGAATTAATTACACTTTCATAAATATCTTTTTTAACATTATTACCTTCTTTATCTATTTCTAACTCAAGTGTAATAGTACATCTATCGACATTAGGGTTTAATGAACAAATTCCATTAGATAATTCATAAGGTAACATAGGTATAACCTCACCTGGCAAATAAATTGATGTACCCCGAAGCAATGCCTCACTATCAATTTTGCTTCCTTCTTTTACATAATAAGAAACGTCCGCAATATGAATATAAAGTTTTGTATTACCATTGGGTAACACAAAACATGATATTGCATCATCAAAATCCTTTGTATCTAGACCATCAATAGTAACAGTTAATAAACTGCGTAAATCTTTTCGTTGTTTAATTTCATGATCGCTAACAGATGTAGGCATATTGGAAGCTTCTAGAAGAACACTATCATTGAATTTCTGGCTAACTTCATTTTCTGCGAGAATTTTAGCAAATGGAAATTCAAAAGAATTAATATTTGTAATAATTCTATTAAACTTAATAGCAATATTTTTTTCATTTGGTTCTAAAACAAAAACCTCAACAACATCATCTCTATTTATATTTTTAGGTATATTCATTAAATTAAAAATCTCAAACTTTCCTTTATCTCGATCATTTGATGCTTCGAAATAAATCTTCCCATTATGCGATCTTAAGAAATTTCCTATCAAAATATTTTTTTTATGTTTTAATAGTTTTGTAATTTTTGCCTTATATAACAATTCATTTTGATCGTTATAATAATAGAAAATTTTGGCCTCTATTAAATCGCCATCAAGTAGATTTCTTGTTTCAAATGGAAATAAAATTGCAGATTTTTTCTTCGATTCATCATTAGCGTCAATAAAATCAATAAAACCTAATCTTTTATTAGTTATTGCAACAATATCTTCGACCATTGTAAGATAAAAAATAGGAATATAGGAACCATCCCTCTTGTATTCGATTTTTTCGTTTTCTTCCAATTTTTTAAGTATTAATGATAAATCAGTATTTAATGATGGATGTATGTTTAATTTCTTTACAATTTCCAAAAAACTTAAACCTTGTGGATGAGATTGAATGAATTTTAATATCTCAACTGAGTCTAATTTTTTAAAATTTTTAAAAAATTTATTGTTCATTATATGTAAGTTTTAACCTTGCTGTCAAACAACGCGCAAAATAATTGCAAATATAAACATTAAAATACCTAAGGAAATCATCGACCATTTAAGAACTTTTTTAATTCCGCGTTCTTTTGAAATTTTAAATAGGTCAAGATCATTGCTACCAACAAGTGCACCGCTAAAACTATTAGAATCTGGGGCCATCATAAACGATATTCCTATAATACCTAAGGATATTATTAAAAGAATTACAACTAATGCTCATACCATAATATTATTTTCTCCTAACTCTTAATTTCTATCCCATACTCAGCAAGTTGATCTTTTGCTAATTCTGATGGCGCTGAAGTAAGTAAATCTACACCTTTTGCGTTTTTTGGAAAAGCAATAACATCCCTTATGGATAATGATTTAGTTAAAATCATTAAAACTCTTTCAATACCAAATGCAATGCCACAATGCGGTGGTAGGCCGTATTCAAATGATTTTAAGAAGAAGCCAAATCTTGATTGTTGTTCTTTTCTTGATATTTTTAAAATATCAAAAATCATTTTTTGAATATTGAGATCATGAATTCTAATCGATCCAGAACCTAGCTCAAAACCGTTTAAAACTAAATCATATGATTTAGCTCTAACCTTATTAAACTCATCATTTTTCAAATAATGAACAGTAGATTCATCAAATTGAGTAAACGGGTGATGTGCAGGAGCATAAGAATTAGTTTCCTTATCAAATTCAAACATTGGCCAATTAACTATTCACAAAAAGTTTAATTTATTAGGATCTGCTAACTTATATAGCTCATTCAATAGTGTTCTTATTGCACCCAAGGCTTTTAAAACATTTTCTTCATCGTTACCGGCCGATATTAAAGCGATCGGGTTTGATAAATGAGTTGACTCTTTTTTTGTTGCAAGGTGTTTGCTAACTTCACATGATGGACAAGTTAAATCTAACGTTTCAAAAAACTCACCACCATTCTTATAAAAAATTTCATTAATTATATCAATATGCTCATTAACATCCCGGTCAAATATTATACCCTTTACATATTTCATTCCGAATTTATCACTCAATTCCTCTGAATAATCTTGAATTAAATATGGATATCTTGTGTCGGGTTTATCGTTTCCATAATGTTTCATTGAGTATTCGAAATCCATTCGTGGAAATTTTGTTTCAATATTATAGCCTAACTTTCCCAGAACTTCTGCTCACATTTCCTCACATAATGCAAAGATTTCTTCCTCCGAGCCAAAAGACATTTCAATATCTAATTGAGTAAATTCTGGTTGTCTATCCTTTCTTAAATCCTCGTCTCTAAAAACTCTTGCTAGTTGAAAATATTTTTCAACACCTCCAGCCATCAATAATTGTTTAAATAATTGAGGTGATTGAGGTAGTGCAAAAAACCTTCCTTTTTTTCTTGTTGGCACCAGGTAATCTCTTGCGCCTTCTGGAGTTGATTTAGCTAAAATAGGTGTTTCAACCTCAATAAAACCTTTCTTATCGAAAAAATTTCTAATATAAAGCGATAATTTATGTCTAATTTTAAGATTGTTCAATACTTTTTTATTTCGAATATCCAAAAATCTATATTCTAGACGTAAATCCTCATTTGCAGAATTATTCTTATCATCTTCAATATCAAAAGGGATTTGTTTAGATGAATTAAGAATTTGATATTCATTAACTAAAACTTCAATTTCACCTGTTTTTAAGTTTGCATTAGCATCAAGGCGCTTCTTAACGATACCATTAACCTTAATGCAACTTTCCTTGGTTAAAAGTGGGTCAGAAATATTAACAAACACCAATTGAATGATACCGCTAGAATCTCTCAAATCAACAAACATTTGATTCTTAAATTTTCTCTTAGTTGCCACTCAACCAAACAGTTCCACACTATTACCTATATTATTTATATCTAAATCTGCACAATATATTTTTTTCATTTTATATTACATCCTTTATTATCTCTTGAAATTGTTTGATGTCATGGTATTTATGAATAATTTCAATATCTTTAATTTTTATTTTTATTTCTTGATGTTTTGAATTTAATTCCTTAAATATGAGCATTCTAGGTTTTAATTGATAATTTAATTTAAAAAGTTGTTTAACTGAGCATTTTTCATTAATGAATTCGATGTTATACTCTTTTCTTAAATCATAAGCGATTTTTAATATTTCATCTTTTTCGTGATCATTTATATAACCTATAAGAATATCTAAATCTTCTTTTATCTCTTCGTATTTGTCAATGTTATAAGCAATTATGTTAGATATTCTATCAACGCCGAAAGCGAACCCGATCGATCCGATCATAGGGCCGCCGAAAGATTCAACCATTCCATCATATCTGCCACCAGCAAGAATTGTTGATTTCGAACCAAGAGCCTTCGAGTCTGAAACAAATTCAAAGACAATATCTGTATAATAGTCCAATCCTCGCACTAAATATGGATTAACCTTGTATCTAATATTAAATTTATCTAGCAAAATTAACAACTCATTAAATTCCTGCTTTTCATTATAACTTAAGAAATCAAGTAATTTAGGAGCATTCATTACAAATTCTTTTTTATTTTCCTCTTTATCATCAAGAATTCTAAGGGGATTTTTTTCTAATCTAATTTTTGAAATTTCACTTAGTTGATCTCTGTATTTTAAAAAGTAATCCTTTAAGTATGCAATATATTTATTTCTGCTTTCAATGCTACCAAGATTATTAATTTCTAAAATAGAATCATTTATTTTTAAATCATTCAAGAAATCATTAGCAAATTTAATTGCCTCAAAATTAGAGAGAACTGATTTTTTTTCGATTAATTCAATTCCACCTTGAATAAATTGTCTATATCTACCCTTCTGTGGTCGCTCATATCTAAACATAGGACCAAAGTAAAATAATTTTGCCTTTGTAAAATTATTTATCTTATTTTCGATATATGCTCTAATAACTGATGCTGTGCCTTCAGGCCTTAAGCTAATAGTTCTATTGCCGTTATCACGAAAAACATACATTTCTTTTGTTACAATGTCACTAGTTTCACCAGCTGCTCTTATAAAAAGATTATAGTCTTCAATAATTGGTGTTTCAATAAATTGGAAATTATATTTTTTGCTTATTCCCTCAAAAGTCTTACGAATAAAATTTAGTATTTTAGCCTCTTTATTATAAATATCCTGTGTGCCTTTTAATCTTTTGAACATATATTCCTCACTAAATTACATCGAAAAATCATTAATACCAATAAAGGTTTGCTCTTGGATTTTTTCTGTTTTTCAAAAATCATTTTCAATTCTTTTGTGTTTATTTTTATATCTTAAATTAATTAAATGTTCTAATAGTCTTGGAATAATAAACATGTTTAAATATCAAGTAAATAACAATGCTAATTGAAGTGAAAATATTGCATTAAACGATACACTCACAAGCAAGAATGGAGCTGATGATAATAATACAAATCCCAAAATAACATTAAATGTTTGAATAGTAAAGGTATCACTTATTAATATTTTGATAATATTATGAACCTGGGTTGGATTATAAATAAAGTTCTTGGTATTAGTATCTTTTAAAATTTCATCTTTTATGATTGATGAATTGATTACCGAATCAACAATATTGATAAATGAAACAAATAATAAACCGTCAAACACAAAATTATCAATTTTAGTTCTAAAGATAATGAATATCCCCAACACTAAACCAATCAAAAGAATTTGTTTTACTATAAAAATAACTGCTGATTGCATTGAATATCTAACTGTGATATATATGAATATGCAAATATTGGTTAATAGCATTAATAGAGAGATTCAGGCAGTTGAATACCCGATGCTGTTATTTCCTAAAGTATTAGAGCTAGTTACTAAAGTAACATCTGCATAATTCTTTGAATTAAATAACTTTAGCAATTCGTTGTTTATTAAATTGCTCATATCCATATTAGAATAAATTAATAGCGAATTTAATCCGTTTTCACTTGCTTTTACTTTCCCGATTAAAACACCTTCATTATGAGAAATAATAAAATTTTGCAATTCATTTAATATAGTAGTTTGTCCACTAATATCAACGCCATTTTTGAAATTTAAACCAACACTATAAATAAACTTAAATTTTAAATTAGAATCGACATTAAAACCTAATAATGCTGACTTTTGTATTCCAGAAAAGGAACCAAATATTAATATTGACACCATAAGAATAGCGATAATAGGAATAATAAGTAGTCTTACTTTAAAGAAATTATTAATCTTTAAAGTAAATTTATGTATTTTTTTATTTGCACTTAAAAGCAAATACTTCTTATTATCAAACGATTCGGTTTGAATTATAAGTCTAAACAATATGGTATTTAAACCAATAACAATAAAAGAAATTAACAAAGCGCCAATACCCATTAACGCACCAATAGTTGAAGAATGATTAATATTTAAATAGAAAGCCAAAATGGCCCCAATGCCTATAACAGCTACTACATCAAGTCCAGATATCAATGACCTTTTTGTCGCCTTATTTATAGCTTTGTTAGTATTCGAACCTTCCTTAATTTCCTTTGCAAAGATGTGCAATTTTCTAATTAATAAACTAAATGCAATAAATAGTAACATAATTGCTGTTAGTCCAATTATTGAATTTATAACTACACCAAAAGCAGTTATGATTGATAAAAATACAAATATCAAGAATGCCAACGTAACACTAGCAGTTACACCAAGTAGTCTGTACTTTATTAATAAAAATAGTGACATAACGGCTCACATAACAACTATAGCAATGATATATGAATCAAATTGTCTATATGATTTAGTAATAAAATAAGAGGTTTGTTTTTCTAATTTAAATGGTGTATATGAGAAATTAATTAAAGAAGTTAATTGTTTATTTGAATAACCATTAGAAATATTATTAATTAAGTAAAATATTGAATCACGTTTTTTTGATGAAATCAACGAGATAGGAGATATTGCAGAAATTAAATATCTTTGGGCATTAATTGAATATTTTAAGCTTGGTTTTAATGTCTTTAATACTTTTCCGTCCTTATCGCGTGTAACATCATCACCTGCTTTATTATTGGCATATGCATAATTAACAGGATTATTTTTTGCTCTATCTCAATTTTCTCTATCATTTTGAATGGCATTTTGAATGAATTCATCCAAATTTAACCAAAAGTATACTTTTGAGCTAGGGTCATCTTGACCTTGTCCTTGTTGTTGAAAACCTCTTATAAAATAATCATATGCAAGGTGTGTAAATTGATCTCATGCATAACTATTCAATTTAATTTGAATTCTATCTGCATAACCCTCAGGTATTTTATCACTTGCGGGATTTGGATCTAAATCCATGTTAAAATTTTGAGACCCTTCATCAATGAGCTCTTTCAACCCATGAAATGAGCTTTCATTACCTTGATATCTACCTTTATAAAATAATGGATTACCATTATGATCAGTAATTGTTAAATTAGGTTTTTTAATTAATGAGTCTAAAAGCTGTTTTTGGGATTTATCATCAGTTGCTGACAAATCTTTTACTTCAATAAGATTATTAGACAATAAATTAACATCATAGTTAGAAGTTAATTTATCACCTTTTTCTTGAAGATACTGCTTTACAATATCTGCAATTTTATTTGGTTGTAATTCGTTTTTAGAACTTGTTTGGTTGCTATTTTTTTGAATTTTTAAAACTGTTTTAGTTCCGATAATTTCATTATTAGTACGATTAAATTTATTCAATGTTGGTGTTAAATAAAAAATAGAACCAAAAATAAATGCTAACAACATCCCAATAAATATAAAAATACTAAAAACTCATTTTATTGCAGGGCTAATTTTATTTTTTTTATTCATAGGTACAATTATATAATAATTGTTATATTTTGAATATATTTTAATAGTTATAAAGTTTTAAATATAAAAAACATAAAAACTTATTAGTTATTTATTAATTGATTTTAGATATTCAATTCCGTCGCTGGTTATTCTTCGGCCCCTAACAGTTTTTTCAACGAACTTTTTTACTAAAAGAATAGGCTCTAAATCATTAATTATTGTTACCTTATCATCTTTTAAAATTGAACTTATAGTATCTAAAGAAGCACTTTTATTTTTAAATACATTTTTTAAAATACTCAAATATTCAACCTGAAAAATATTTAATCCCCCGGGATATATATCTAGATACTCAAATGATTCCTTTACTAAACTTGCTTCTATTTGATTTAAGTTTCGAAATAATGCAAAGTCATAAACTCTTTTTAATAAGTTGTTAGCAATCCTTGGAGTAGATCGACAGTTTCTTGCTATTTCCTCAATTGCATCTGGTGCGATTATAATGTTATTTCTATTGGCTGAATTACTGATTATCTCTTTAATTTCTTCGTTACTATAAGGCAATAATTTTCCGATATATCCAAATCTATCTTTTAGTGGATTTGATACTAAATTAAATTTTGTAGTAGCCCCTATTAATGAGAACTTATTTAAATTTAATCTCATTATTTTCATATCACCTTCAACACCAACAGGCAAATCAATAACATAATCTTCAATGGCAGAGTATAATAATTCCTCAATATTCTTATTTATACCATGAATTTCATCAATAAACAGAATATCATTTTCACGCAACGAAGAAAACAAAGTTAATATATCACTTTTCTTTTGAATCAGGGGCCCTTGCACATAAATGATGTTACTTTTAGTCTCATTAGCAATTATTTGAGCTAAGGTAGTTTTCCCCAATCCTGGTGGCCCGTAAAATAATAAATGGTCAATAGGTCTTTTTTGTTTTAGTGCTGAGTTTATCATCACTTTTAAAGTAGATGTAATCTTATTTTGCCCAATAAAATTATCAAAACTTTTTATTCTAAATTCTTGCTTCATTTTGTTTTTGACTAATTATTTTAATTGCATTTTCAACAGATTCTTCAATATTGCTCGTTAATTCCATATTATCAAGAGCAAGTCTGATCTGATTATTTTTGAATCCTAACATTTTCATTGTTTCTTCAAATTCTTTTAAAACTGTGTTGTTTTTTGAAACTTTATTGAATTTTTGCATTTCTTCATCACTCATCTTTGAAATAAATTTAATATATTTATCCTTTAAGGTCAATAAAATTGCATTAGCAATCTTTGGCGATACATAAGGTACCTTTATTAACTCTTCTTTATTAGAGTTTGCAATATAATTAATAATATTTTCTCAACCTGAATTTAATATTGAAATAGCAGTTTTAGGGCCTAATCCTTGCAATGAAATTAAATCCTCAAAAACTACCATTTCTTTAAAATTGTCAAATCCATATGTCACCCTAGAATATTCATTGTTTATTTCAGATATAAATATTTTTCTCACCTCCCCTGCTTTAAATCTACTCATTTGTGGCGCATAAATAAGTTCACCTCTACCATTGTGGTCTAAAATAAAATAATTTGTATTTGTGTGTACAATTTTTCCGTATAAATAAATTGTCATTTTTTTTCTTCCTCCTGAATTCAAATATAAGTGCGAAATTTTAAAAATCATCGACTTTAAGAAAAAATAGGGAAATTTTTTAGAAAAAATAAAAATTGATAAAATTTTATTTATGAAAAATGTAATAGTAAATATAGAAATTCCTAAAAATTCAAATATTAAATATGAGTATGATCGAAAAACCAAAAAAATAAAAGTTGATAGAATTTTGCGTGAGGGTTTTAGATATCCAGCAAACTATGGTTACCTTTCAGAAGCGCTTGATTGAGATGGCGATGAACTAGATGTCTTAGTTTATTCACCTGAAATTTTTATGCCTGGTGTCTCAGTTGAAGCTAGAATTATTGGAGCAATGAAAATGATTGATTCAGGTGAAACTGATACTAAATTAATCGCTGTTCATGCTGATGATTATCGTCTTGATCACATTAAATCATTAGATGACTTGGATAAAATGTGACTACATTCAGTAGAAATATTCTTTAAAAACTATAAATTCTTCAAAGGCCCAAATATTACCAGCATAACTGGATTTGAAGATGCAAAATGAGCGCAAAATGAATATAATGAATGTGTCGAATTAATGCAAAAATACGGCTCTCTTACTAAAGAGGAATTCATTAAAAAAATGAAAGAATTACACCCAGATAAATATCTATAAAATGTAGCATTGCTAAAAATGCTACATTTTTTTTGAAACTTTAAAATTTTTTTATATTTATAAATATAAAATGTTTTTTCAGTTTCATAGATTCCTATAATTCCTAAAAAAAATATTAAAATAATGGTGAAAGGTAAAAAATGAGACAAAGATTTAAAAATATCCTTATTATAAGACCAATATTATTAAAACTATTAAAGGATTTTGTGGGTTTAAAAAATGAAAATGGCAGTTTTAGATTAGAATTAGACATTACTAGACTTGAACTGGAATTATCCAAAAAAATTGCAAATTTTGAAGAACTTAGATTGCAAAGATTAGAAATTACGAGCGGATCGAAACAATTAGTTATAAAACTAATTAAAAGTCTAAGTCAATTGGACCGTTCAATATTACTAACAATTTTATTCAAAGATGATCTAAGCAACATAACTTGAAAAACCTTCAATATATCAAAATCCACATTCTATCGAAGATTAAAATTTATCGAAAGTTTATTATATTGATGTTTATTCGATTAATAAAATAGTCAAATAAAGCTTATTTGCAAAGATAGCAAATATGGCTTTTATTTATTTTGGCAAAAAATGAGAACAAAATATTTTTTTATGTAATAAAAGATTTCAAAAGTTTCATTTATTAGCATAAAGTAAAAAATAATGGTGTACTTATTATGCCCATGAGAGAGGCATAGAGAGGATTTAATGCTACCAATTTATAATTATTCAAACATTGAACACCAAAAAGAAGTTGTTGAATATAAAGAGAAAATTAGTGCAACTGTCGGAACATACAATGTCGAAGATAGATGAAATTTAGACATCGGACTTACAAAAGATCAAAAATGTGAAATATTAATTTTAAGAAACCTAAAAGAGAATACATGAATTATTGAATTCACGATTCCTAAATCAGCATATGAGAATTCAAGAATTAAAATTTTGCAATTAAATAATAAGGATCTTGAAGTGCAAGATCTAGAGAAATTAGAAAATGAACGGATAAAATTTCGCATTTCAAAATATGTAGACAAAAGCGAAATAAAATTCGAAGATTTAAAGGAATTAAAGGTTAGTTTTTATAACAGGTGAAGAGCTAATTTTTATAACAAGCTTTCTTTTGTTATTAATTTCAAAATAGAAAATAATGTTGTTGATTTTAATAATATTAATGTTAAAGAAAAAGATTTGAAGTTTGAGCTAATTGAATCTATAAAAATTACCTTCGATGGCGAGACTGGGGAATATACAAACATTTTCGAAAATAATGTTGCTTATGCTAATAGCCTAATTTACAATATGAAGTTTTTTAACCTAAAACAAAATAATTTTTTAGAAAAAGCAATGCAACAAACAATTGAATTAAAGAGTCCAGATCAATATTACATTCCTAAAAGGCAATATCAGTTAGAATTTTTAAATAGTATCTCTATTGAAGAAGGCAATAGATTTATTACTGCTGAATTAATATCAAGAAAAACCGAAATAAACAAGTTCAAGCACACAATAGATTACTATATAAATAATAAAAATAGTTGAAATAATAAAAAGAAAGAATTTATCAGTTCCAAAACAGACGGACTTATAGGCTATCATATTTCGCCAACATTTAAAGGTAATGTTAAATTAGAATTTCAACTAAATCAAAACATCATAAATAATGTTAGCAAAATTAAATATTATGACCATTTTGACAAAAAACTTTTTGATTCCAACGAGGGATTAATCAAGCTTTTTTGTCAAGTTGTAAAGACAACTGATGAATATCAAAATTTATATTATTCAAATTGAAAAAAACACATAAAAACTTCATAAATTTTTTAAAATTTAGGTCCGAATTAATAAAGACCTAAATTTTAATTTAACATTATGCCTATATATTAACTAAATTTAAAAAAATTTATATATAACATTCATTAATTAAAAATTAATAATTTCAATGTAGTTATAAAAAAATAAATTTTATTTAAACTTTGGGCCTCTTGGAATTAACTTTCTTTTATGGCTTGTTTTTTTATGAAAATACTCAATTTTAGTTGAAATATCACTACTTATTAAAGCGTTATCCATAATATATTTTTCGAAATCATCATATGAAAAGCCAAGTTCATCTTCATCATATTGATCATTAAGCAAATTAGCAGAAGGCCTCTTATCCAAAATTTCTGTTGGTGTATTTAATAGTTTAGCCATTTCATAAATATCAGATTTAAATATATTTGCAAATGGTAATAAATCGCAACCACCATCACCTCATTTGGTAAAATATCCTAAATAATATTCATCAAAATTGTCTGTACCCAATACCAATGAGTTATTTTGTTGTGCTTTGGTATATAAAACATTCATAAAATATCGTGATTTAGTGTTGGCTTTTATTCAATCCTCCTTTAAATTAAACTTATCAGAAAAATCGTTAAATTCTTTTGTTAAATCAATCGTTTCAATCTTATTTTCAACAACTAAATTTAACTTCTTGATGTGTATTTCATTAATATCATCTACCCTTGTTTTTAAATAATAAAAATGAGCATCTTTTTTAAAAACTTGATAACTAATAATTGCCAAGGTTGAACTATCAATGCCGCCAGAAATCCCAAGGACAACCCCACTAGCATTAGCTTTTTTCACCTTATTTCTTATCCAATTTTGAATTTTTTTAATCATTATCAAGTATTTATTGTTTAAGTTTTTTTTATCATTATAATTATTTAATTCATTTTTTTTCATAGTAATTATTCTATTATTAAAATTTAGATTTTATAAATGTTTTTAAATTAATATTAATTTATTAATTTATAATTTAGATATTTTTATTATAACAATATAAAGCAAATATAATTAATAAACAATATTTTAAGGAGTTAAATTATGATAAATGTTAATGACCTAAAACCGGGTGTAACCTTTAAATTAGACGGTAATATTTATGTTGTTTTAGAAGCACAACACTCAAAACAAGGAAGAGGCCAAGCCAATGTTAAAGCAAAGGCAAAAGATCTAAGAACCGGATCGATAACTGTAAAATCTTTTACTGGTGGTGAAAAAGTAGAAAAAGCAATGATTGATAAGGTATCAATGGACTATCTATACAATGCAGGAGATAACATTGTGCTAATGGACCAAGAAACATTCGAACAAATAGAAATACCTGTATCAACAATAAAATGAGAAGTCAATTTTTTAAAAGAAGGTATGAAAGTTATTGTTAGAAAATATGAATCAGAAGTTTTGGATATTGAATTACCAGCTAATGTTGGATTAGTAGTAACAGAAGCACCAGATGCAGTTAAAGGAAACACGGCTCAAGCCGCCCAAAAGAAAGTTACTTTGGAAACCGGTTATGTAGTCGAAACTCCTCTATTCATCAAAGAAGGAGAAACAATTTTGGTTTCAACTGAAACTGGTAAATATGTAGGAAGAGCATAATGAGCAATTTTATCTCAGTCAACACAAGAATGAATTTTGACTTCAAGGTTGAAGAACATGTTATTTATCAAGCAATAAATCAATTTTTTGAGTCTCAAGACTCAATAATTCTTACAAAAAAACCTATTATTAATATAAAAAATAGCACAAATAATATTGAGATTTTTATTTCTTACAAGTTAAAAAAAGAAGCTATATTATCATTCGAAACTAAGAACACAATATTCATGCTTGAACAAAGAATTTATTCATTAATCAATGTTAGACCAAACAATATTAACATTGTTTTTGAAGGAATTGAAAATGTTTAAAAATAGAAGAATTAATAATTTAGCTATTGATAATATAAAAATTAATTCATTAGCCCAGATAGCAAATACTAAAAATCCAAATGTAGCAATTAATATTAGCGCTGCAAAGATTTTTCATGCACTCTTTGCTTTTCATTATAAATTTGATATAAATAATCCCCAGTGAATATCTAGAGATAGATTCATTCTTTCGTGTCCGGATGTAAATACCACCTATTACACAATTTTATATTTAATGAATCTTATTACGAAGGAAGAAATTGAAAGCATTAATAAACCAAGTTGCAAATATCATAACTATTTAAAACGCAATAACAAACTTGGTATTGACTTTTCATCAGGCAAACATGGTTGCGGTATTGCAGAGGCTGTTGGTATTGCGGTTGCTGAGGCCTTTCTATCAAGTAATTTTTCTGAAATAAATCACTTTACATATGTTTTCGCTTCAAGCAAAGATCTAGAAACAAGCATTGCGACTGAAGCTCTACAATATGCAGGATCAATCAAACTAAATAAACTAATTGTGCTATATGATTCAAACACATTATTAAACAACTTTAATTCTAAAAAGAATAGTAATGACATTAGAAAAACATATGAATCATATGGATTTAATTATATTATTTTAAAGGATGCTAATTACAAATCTATTGCAAACGCAATATCGAAAGCTAAGAAATCAAAAAAACCAACACTTATTGAAATCAAAAGTTCAATTGTTGAATTAGCAGTTAATAATTTTAACAACTACTACAATAATAAATATTATTTAACAGTAGATGAAATTGAGGAATTCAAAGAAACAACTAACTTCAAGCGTGGTGACTTTTTTGAGAAATATCAAGAAGTGGTAGATGAGTATAAGAAAGTTATTAATTATAATAACGATTTATTTAATAAATGAACTGCTTCAGATAAATTAATTGAATTCTTGGGAGAAGATCTAAAAGAAAATGTAAATGATAACTTTATATCAAATTCAGGCGATATCTACTCTAATATGGTTGTTATCTTAAATAATATATTTGATAAATACAAAAACGCTTTCCTACTTTCTTCTTCGCTAGATCCAATAACAAGAATTAAATCAACTAACGGAGTTTTTGATTTTAACAACAAAGATGGCCGTTCTTTACTATTAGGATTAAAAAACGAGGCAATGAGTTTAATTGCAAATGGTATATTTGGACACTCAAATTTTAAACCAATAATAATTGATTCCTTATCAAATACAGACAAGTTAATTCAAGGAATCAAAAAATCTGTTAGTGATAACCTAAAGGTATTATATATTCTAAAAAATGACTTAAATTCTGTTGAAAACTCTAATATTTATTACCAAAATGAGGAACAAATAGGTATTTTATTGCAAATTCCTAATATAAAAATTTTATATCCTGGCGATCTTAATGAATTGATGGGCTCTATTGAATATTACCTTAATAAATTTAATGGTCCCGTAATCATTATAGCCAATTTTCATAGCAATTGAAATTGTGAAAAAACTTCAAAATACAAATTTCTATCAGGGTCTTATCATGTACTAAAAAATGATTCAAAATATAGCCTTTTAGCCAAAGGCAACGATCTCCAGATTGCATTCAAAATTGCTAATAAGCATAACTTGAATTTAATTTCAATATCAAATGATGAAAATATTGCAAAATTAAATTATGATAAAAAAACGGCTATAACATTCACAAAAGATATTTCTGAAGGTTGAATGAAATATGCTAAATATAACCTCAACATAAATAACTCAAACAACAAAATTAAATCAGATTTTAATTATATTGAAAAAAATATAAAATTAATCATTAATAACAAAAGCTAGGTTCTTATATATCTACCTAGCTTTTTTTAATTTTTTTAAACCATTCCAACTCAGAGGCCGTAATATGCCTATGTTCTCCAACTCTTAAACCATCATCTGTAATAACTCCATATCTTTTTCTGTGTAATTTTTTAACAAAATTATTAACTAATAAAAAAAGATTTTTCACATGATGATTTCTACCTTCTTTAAGAACGATAGAGTAGGTTAAATCTTTAATATGTTTTATTGTTTGTTTAGAAAAAACACCATTAAGTTTTACAAAATTAGAGTTTAAAAAATTTAAATCTTTTTCACTCATTGGCTTTTCCAATGTTGCAATGTATTCTCTTTCTATATTAGATGAAGGATGGGCCAAAATATTAGCAAAATTGCCATCGTTAGAAATAATTATTACTCCTGTTGTATTAAAATCAAGCCTTCCAATTGAATAGCAATATTTATCCATTCCCATTCACTCATAAATAGTTTTTCTACCCTGCGGATCTCTTAAAGTGCAAATGGTGTTTCGAGGTTTGTTAAGTAATATATAAAATTTTTTATCACTTCTTTCGATGATCTCGCCATCTATTTTAATAACAGCCTCAGCATCAACTCTCTGACCAATTTTTGCAACTTGACCATCAACTAATACTCTTTTTTGCATAATCATTTTTTCGGCCTCGCGTCGCGAACAAAAACCAAAATCCGAAATCATTTTTTGCAATTTAACCTTGTTTTCCATAATTAACAAACCCTTCAAATAACACGTTAAAAAAAATATATTTATATTATAAATATTTTGTGTTCATAGTTTCTTTTTTATTTATCTTTTTGATTTATCTAATTTAATTAAAGCAGGAGGAAAAATGTTGGAAAACAAAATTAAAAATCTTAAAAGTATGAGTTTGCAAAGAAAACGAGCTTTTATAATTGATTTTTGCCTAAATCAAAAACTTAAAAGAATACAAAACAACATGAAAGATACTAAGAATGTAGGATTGTTAGATTTTTTCATAAGTTCGCTAAGTGAGGACTATAAAAAAATCTTCATTAATGATTTTATTACAGTAGATAGTGATTCGTCGTGATATCTTGAAAACTGATCTAAAAATGCTTATTATAAAAAATTAAATTATTTAGTAGACCTATTTATAGATTATGTTTATTGCTTTTAATGAAACCCCCAAACTTCATTCATTAGAAAATAAGCAAGAACAGTGAATGGAAGAATATATCATAAATGCAAAACAAAGAAAATATTTAGAAAACTGAAATAGTTTCAATGAATTAACCACAATTAAAATCAGACGCATTATAAGAAGTGATAAATTCATTATTACATTTGAGCATAAAAATCCATTAAAAGAAATAGAGGCCATAAGAGTTAATGGACTAATTAATAATAAAATAATAGAATTCAAGCCAAAATATGAATATAATAGTGGGCATTTTATACTAACTTATAATAGTGATAATGATTCTAAAAATAAATTGGAATTTAATGACATAGCAAATATCAATTTTGAAATTGAATATAAGGTGAAAAATTTATGATATCAAGCAAAAGCATTTACCTATTGAATTAAAAACAATCCAAGATCTAAAAATATAAATCTAAATAATACGAAGGCCATAAATGTATTAAGTGAAATTGAAATAAAATCACTACCAGACCGCATTAATAAGAACATAATTAACCATAAATTCAAAACAAAATATTTGAATTTATTCTTTAATACCAACAATTTAAAACAAGGAATTCATAACATCAAACTATTATCACTAAAAATTGCCAAAAGTGATCAAGAGACTAATGAAGAATACATTCTAGATAATAGCGATATTTATGATTTAACATTTTCATCTGCAAACATTTATGACTACGCAAAAAATAAGTATGATACTAAGCTTAGCTATCATAATTTTAATAATGCAGACTTAGTTATAGATACATATTCTTATTATGATAAATTTTCAGATACTGTTATGGTAAATAATCAAAACCTTAATGCAAAATTAGGGATTCTAATACCATTAAAATACAAGGGAACATATGGTTATGAAATTAACCTTGATATAGGCAAAAATTTAAAGTCCTTCAAAATGAGTTATTCGCAGGAAATTGAAAAACCTTTTTTTGATATCAACAATGGATTAATAAGAATGAATACAAGATCAATTAAAGGTTGACTTACAGATGAAAAATGGCACAAAATTAAATACGATAATTTTGCGGACGTAATCAAAATGGCAAACTCTTTGCAATCAATAGAACAAATAGGAGGTAAATAATGAGTGAAAAAAGTAAAAAATTATTATTATGAACATCATTAACAATAGCGATTGGTGGTTGTGCTGGGTTGGCGACAGCATTTGTAGTATTACAACAAAAAAACAAAGAAAAAGAAAGTAGCCAAGTCGATACTATTCAAAAAGAAAAATTAAACGACAAAACTAATAAACTATCAATTAAAAAAAGCCAGCAACAAAAAGATTTAAAAAATAAAGAGAATGAATTAGAACAAAATGACCATAAAGAAGATTCATACATAGAACCACAGGAAAAGAAAAATATTAATTGAAATGATGTTTTCCCTAATATAAAGAGCAGTGACTATTATGACAAATTAAACTATAGAAACGGGCAGGCTTGAATTGATGAAGACATGATAGTTTATATCATAAAAGACATCATAAATAGAATGCTTGTAACTGAAGGCGAAGTTGAATATGCTTACAAACAAATTGATGACCAAAATTTGTTAATAACTTTTAAATGGAGCAGTGAAAAAGAAAAAAGTGTTGTAACATACAAGATAAATACAAATAAGTTATAATAATATTTATGAATTTTAAAGAATTAGTATTTAACGAACTTAAAAAACATACAAAAAAAATTTTTAATAACGAAACATTAATTAAGGATCTTGATATCGATAGTTTAGATCTGGTTCTATTAGTTTCAGATATTGAACTAAAACTAAAAATAGAAATAAAAGACGAAGAACTAATAAAATTAAAAACCATTGGTGATATTATTTACATAATAGAGCAAAAATATACAAAATAGAAAAAAAATGTATAATATTCTATGAGCGTTTCTTATACGGGTATAGTTCAATGGTAGAACAACGGGCTTCAACCCCGTGTGTTGTGAGTTCGAGTCTTGCTACCCGTGCCATATCATTAATAAATGTTTTAATAGAACAACTAAGGTTGTTCTATTTTTCTACAAAAAGCAAAATAAAAGCCAATTGAATTGGCTTTTGGCAATTAAACATATGGTGCCGTCAACTGGAATTGAACCAGCGACCCCTTCCTTACCATGGAAGTGCTCTGCCCCTGAGCTATGACGGCAATATTTAATACGCTAATAATTATATAAAAAAATGCATATTATTTTTAATAAATTTGACGCAAATTATAGTAATTTAAAATATACTTTTATTACTATGGAAAAAACAATGTATGAATCTCTATGCTCAATAAAGAAGCAATTCCTGGAATTAGAGCAAAAACTAAACGATCCTGAAATCTATAACAACATCAAACAATACACAAAAATATCTAAAGAAAAAGCAAGCATTGAAGATATCTATGTATCATTCAAAAAATACCAAGATATTGAAGAACTATACTTATTATCAAAAGATATTATTAACAATGAAAAAGATGCTGAATTGATTGAATTAGCAAGAAATGATATTAATAGACAAATAGAACAGATGCACGAACTTGAAGAAACAATAAAAGAATTACTATTGCCAGTCGATGAAAACGATGAAAGAGATGTTATTGTGGAAATTCGCGGGGCTGCTGGCGGCGATGAGGCCAATATTTTTTCAGGTGATTTGTTTAGAATGTACCAAAAATTTTGTGAAGAAATGGGATTTAAAATAAAAATTATTGATTACACATACGGTTCAGCAGGTGGATATAGTCAGATAGTTTTTAGTATAAAGGGTGAAAAAGTGTTTTCAAAAATGAAATTTGAAAGAGGAGTTCATCGAGTCCAAAGAGTACCATTAACTGAAACACAGGGAAGAGTTCATACTTCAACAGCGACAGTTACGGTTTTACCTGAAGTAGATGATGACGTTCATATCGAAATTAAGCCTGATGAAATCGAGATTGATGTGTTTAGATCTTCAGGAGCAGGAGGCCAGTCAGTTAACACAACGGACTCTGCAGTTAGAATTACACACAAACCATCTGGAATAGTAGTTACGTCACAGGATGAAAGAAGTCAAATCCAAAATAAAGAAACTGCTTTAAAAGTATTAAAAAGTAGACTTTATGAACTAGAAGTTCAAAAGCGCGAAGAAGAAGAAAGTGGACTTCGAAAACTTGCGGGTACCGGAGAAAGAAGTGAAAAAATTAGAACTTACAACTATCCACAAGATCGGGTTACAGATCATAGAATCGGGTTTTCAACTTCCTTAAAAATAGTTATGGAAGGTGATTTGAAAAAAATTATTGAGGCGCTAATTGCTGATGAAAAAGCTCACAAAATAAAAGAAGCAGGTTTATAATGATTAAAAAAGAGGTATTGCTACAAGAAAAAAGAAGATATGAGCTACCTCTTTTTGTTTCAAAAAAGGAAGAAAAATTATTAAAAAAGGACTATCCGGTACAAAAAATTATCGGATATCAAACAATGCAAAATATCCATATCGATATTAGATATAATGTATTAATTCCACGATACGAAACAGAAGAGGTTATCATCGAATCATATAATTACATTAGCAAATATTCTGATGTCCTAGATTTATGCTGCGGTTCAGGTTTTATTGGTCTTGCTATTTGCAAAAATATAGGATGTAATGTAACATTATCAGATATTTCAAGACAAGCAATCAAACAAACTAAATTAAATGCAAAAATTAATAATCTATCAAAATACAATATTATAAGAAGTAATTTATTTAAAAAAATAAACAAAAAATTTGATTTAATTATCTCCAACCCACCCTATTTAAATAAGAAACATTTATTTTCTTCTTCTTTAAAATGAGAACCAAAGCAAGCGCTATTTGCCAAGGATAATGGATTATTTTTTTATAAAAAAATTACAAAAGAGGCACCGAATTTCTTAAAAAATAATGGTTACTTAATTCTTGAAATTGATGATTATGCCAAAGAATGAATTGAAAAGGAATATTCTAATGTTACATTTAAAAAAGATATTAATAAAAATTTTAGAATTGCAATTCTAAAATATGATGACCTTAAAAAATAGCACTCTAATTAAAAATGTGCTAAAATTTTATTATTATGATGAATAAAAGAGACTATTATGAAGTTTTAGGCATAAATAAAAGTGCGACCGAAAAGGAAATCAAAGCTGCCTACCGTAAATTGGCAATGCAATATCATCCAGACAAAAACAAAAATGCTGATGCTGAAGAAAAATTTAAAGAAATATCAGAAGCATATGAAATTTTATCAGACACAAATAAAAGAGCAAAATATGATAAATTTGGTCATAACGCCTTTGATGCTAATGGATATCAATTCGGGGATTCGGATGATATTTTCCGTAGTTTTTTTGAGGGTTTTGGCGGAGGTTTTTCTGGTGCTGATATCTTTGGGGATATTTTTGGATCATTTTCAAATTTTGATGAATCAAACCATCAAAGAGGTCAAGATCTACAACTAATATTAAACATTGATTTTGAAGATGCACTATATGGAAAAACAATTGATCTTAACCTAGATAAATATGATGTTTGCGGTCATTGTAAGGGCAGCGGTGCAGACACCCCTTCTGATGTAATTTTATGTAATAATTGCCATGGTTCTGGAAAAATACAACAAAGAGTTGCAATATTTACTACCATAAAGCCATGTCCAGTATGTTTAGGATTGGGCAAGAAAATAAATAAGATATGCCATCAATGCCACGGCAAAAAAACAGTAAATTCAAAGACTATTCAAAAGATAAATATTCCGGTAGGGATTGAGGATGGGGATACAATTAGAATTGTTGGCTTTGGGAAACCTTCATCAAACGGAAATAATATTGGAGATTTATATATAGTATTCGCTATTAAACCTAGCAAAAAATACAAAAAAATAAATAATGATCTTTACATTGAAATGCCTTTATCAATTAAGAGCTTATTACTCGAAGAGGAAATTAATGTTCCAACACCATACGGAACAAAAAAAATTAAGTTAGACCATAGCATTAAAATAAATGAACCATTTAAAATCAAAAATTGCGGATACCCATATAAAAATTCTAGTTCCAAGGGCGATTTATTCATTAAATTTGATTTATATGTTCCTAAATTAAGCAAGAGCGATAATTCTCAAATTAAGGAAATATTTAAAAATACAAGTGATACAAAACGAGAAGAATGATTAAAAAAATTCTAATCGTTTTTTTAATTCGTTTTTTAAAATAAAATTGTGCTATTATTTTTGATAACATTTTAAAATATTTTACTCAGAAGAGAGGCTTAGCTTATGTCAGAAAAAATAATGATTGTCGAATCACCAAATAAAATTAAAACAATTCAAAAAATTGTTGGTGATCAAATTAAAGTTATTGCTAGTTCAGGGCATATTTTAAAAATGGCAACATCGGGCACAAATAATCTTGGAATAGATTTCGAAAATTGAGAACCAGAGATGATTCCTGATCCAATGAAAAAGTCAACCATTTCAGATTTAAAAAAAGCAACTAAAAATGCTAGCGAAGTTCTAATTGCAACTGACCCCGATCGCGAAGGCGAAGCAATAGCAAGTAATCTAATTTCAACCTTAAAATTAAAAGATAAATACAAAAGAATAAGATATAATGAAATTACAGATGAAGCAATAAAATTAGCAGTTGAAAATCCTTCTGAAATAGACGAAAACCTTGTAAGAGCACAAAAGTCAAGAAGGATGCTAGATAGAATTATAGGCTTTAGACTATCACAATTAATGATGCAAAAAGTAAAAAATGCTCCTACTAACCCTTCGGCAGGAAGAGTGCAATCCATTGCTTTAAAACTAGTTTGTGATCGTGAGCGCGAAATTGAAACATTTGATCCAATAATTTATTCAAAAATTGAAGCAATTATAGATAATGATGTCAACATTCCTTTGTACTTAAAAAAAGACAAAAAATATGAAGATAATACTTGGTTAACCAATGAACAAGGTGAAAAAATACTTTTTGAATTATTAAATAGCAACTATGAACTAATTGTTGATGACATCAATGTTTCTAAACGCAAGGAATCAGCTTATACACCTTTTAAACAATCAGTTTTATACAAGGAAGCAAAACACAATTCCCAGGCAGTGCAATCATCAGCCCAAAAACTTTTTGAAAACGGGTTAATTTCATACCCCAGAACTGATTCAACTAGATTAAGTGAAACATTTGTTAAAAAAGCTCGTAAATACATAACTGAACAATATGGTAGCCAATATGTAGCTAAAGAAATAAAAGGTTTTTCTGGCGCTCAAGATGCTCACGAAGCAATTAGACCCACATACATTGAATTAACACCAGAATTAGCATTACAAAAGTATAATCTTAACAATATCGATTTTGAAATATATAAGATGATTTATGATAAAACAATAATGTCACTAATGAGCTGTCCTGAAAAAGAAATTGTAAGATTTAATTTACATAACGGGAACAATAATTTTAGAATGTCGTATAGTAGAATACTTTTTGACGGTTATTATATTTATTCAGGCAAAGAGTCATTAATTAATATTCCAAATATTAAAATTGGCGATATCATCAAGGCAAAAGATTTTATTAAAGAGGACAAAAAAACATTGCCGCCTGCACGTTATAGTGAAGGTTCATTAATTAAAAAACTTGATGATATTAAAGTTGGAAGGCCTTCAACATTTGCTTCAACAATAAAAGTATTAAAACAAAGAATATTTGTTGAACCAATTGACGGACATCTAGTACCCACAGAATTCGGAAAGGTTGTTCTTGAAAAACTTTTAACAAGTTTCCCAAGAACTATTAATGAAGAATATACAGCTAAGGTTGAGGAAAAATTAGACTTAATTTCAGAAGGAAAAGAAGAATACAAAACTTTAATGAAAAAATTCTGAGATAGTTTCAATGAACGCTATGAAGATATAAAGGATCAATTAAATGTTACTATTTTGGAGCCAGCTAAACCAAATGAAAGCTGCCCTTTATGCAATGCAGAACTCGTTTATCGCTATACAAAACTAACTAAACAAAAATTTATTGGTTGCTCTGCTTTCCCTAAATGCAATTTTATTAAGAACATTGATAATCCTGTAAAAAAATTCTACAGAAGAAAAAAAGCAAAAAAATAATAAAATACATAAGTTCGTAAAATACTATGTATTTTATTTTTATTTTATTTAAAAAAAATATTAATATGTAAAATATTAATCATGAAAAATAGGCAAAAGAAAGCTAGGGGAAAATCAGACTTTTGAACACTTTTTGTAATACCAACTGTCACGCTATCTGCAGTAGCAGGTGCTATATATTATATTGTTAAAAATAGTCAAACAATTCAAAAAGAATTTTGGTCAATTGATAAATTCAATAATAAAGCCAAGGAAATTCTCTTAGAAAAAAATATCATAGGATCGTTGCAAGCTAAGAATTTGTATGAAGATTTTAAAAATCAACAAAAACTTGCAGAAATCCGAACTAAAGATTTTGATAACACTTATAAAGATATTATTAAAATGAACAAGAGCAAACTTACTTTTGAACAAAGAAAAATCCTCAATAATCGGCCAAAACCATTTGACGCGGATAAATTTTTAAAAAACAAAATTAATATTATCCTCGATTTTGAAAAATCAAAGTTTTTAGATTTTCATTTTACAGATGTTGAAAGAATTCAAAATAACCCTTTTGACCTTAGAATTCATTATGAAGTTTTTTTAAATTATGAATATGCAAGTGGAGTTTTTGAAACAAATAAAATAAAATCCACTCCTGAATCAAAATACTATTATAAATCAAGCCAAGTTGTAACTTTTTTATCAAATACCTTAAAAACACATCAAGGCACAGAATTTTCAAAAGAATGACCAAAAATTAAAAAAGAAGCCGAAAAGATTGTAAGCAAATATGATGAGATAAACAAAAAAATTAAAGAAAAAATTCTGAAATATGAAGAAAAACGAAAAGATATTAATGAAAAAGAATCAAAAACTCCTTTAGAAATGCAGGAATTAGAAGATTTAAAAATTAAAATTAATAACTTAAAACAGGAAGTAGATAAAATCTTCAAGGCCAATAATTTTCAAGAAGAAATTTTTTCATGATTTGTTAAGGCGATAAATGAAACTAATGCTGCACAAGACATATATCCAAAGAAAACTTTTAAAATTGTTCCGTTTAAAGAAAAAGATAATGACCAATATGTTTTATGAAATCCGAAAAAAGGTGTTAATGAATTGACCATCAAATATCAGTTTGTTAATATTAATAACAAAAAAATTAAAAGCAATAATGAAATAAAAATTTTCACCTTGGATGTTTAAAATATGAGTAAGGATAAGGAAAATTATAACAATTTAAAGGCCATCATCAAAAGCGATCATCAAGTCGCAATAAAACTAATTAAAGTGGCACAAAAATACAACCTTGACATCGACCAAAACGATTTGCTTAATAAATTAAATAATAATCAATCTGATGATATCACACTATTAATCAAAAATTTAATCTATTTGCTAAAAAAACAACCAATCCAAGAAAAATTTAAACCTATCAAACTAAAAACTGATAAACAACTAGAAAAACTCATAAAAGACTTTAGGAAGGAAAATAAGTAATGAAAAATAAAATTAATATCGCAATAGATGGACCTAGCGGCGTAGGCAAAACTGTAATGGCCAGAATGCTAGCTAGTGAGTTAAATTATATTTTTATAAGTAGCGGAAATTTATATCGTGCTATTGCATATAATGCTATATTAAATGGCATT
Source organism: Mycoplasma sp. 332 (assembly GCF_052378275.1). Classification (NCBI taxonomy): domain Bacteria; kingdom Bacillati; phylum Mycoplasmatota; class Mollicutes; order Mycoplasmatales; family Mycoplasmataceae; genus Mycoplasma; species Mycoplasma sp. 332. The sequence continues at coordinate 251,130 of NZ_CP198998.1, read as the reverse complement.
GATTCTAATAACGAATCAGAAATTAATAAAGCATGAAATTTTGAGGACTTATTCATAACAAAAGATGAAAAAATTTTTCTAAGAGGAGAAGATATTACTCTAAAAATTCGTGAGGATAGAGTTTCTTTGTATGCATCAGAAATTGCCAAATATCAATCTGTACGTTTAAAAGTTAACACATTCATTCAAAAAAAAGGCGCACAAGAAAAGGGAATAATTGTCGATGGAAGAGATGCTACTTACCGTATTCTTCCAGATGCAGAAGCAAAATTCTTCTTATGAGCCACACCAGAAGTTAGAGCTCATCGTCGTTTAAAACAAAATAATTTACTTGGTATAGAGTCCCAATATGATGAGATTTTAGAATCAATTAAAATAAGAGATGAAAATGATACAAACCGTGATATAGATCCATTAATAGAAAGTGAAGGCAGTATAAGGATTGACTCGACAAATATGAGTGTGGATGAAAACTTTTTAGTAATGCTAAAAGAGGTTAAGAAGAGGTTAAACTAATGAAAAATACAATAGCGTTAATAGGAAAGCCTAATGTCGGAAAATCAACTCTTTTTAACAAAATAATTGATAAAAGAAAATCAATTGTTTATGATACTCCTGGAGTTACTAGAGATAGAATTTATCATAGCGCAAAATGGTCTGGATATGATTTTAATATTATTGATACCGGAGGAATAACACAAGAAAACGAAGACTTTAAAGAGCAAATTAAAAAACAAGCAGAAGTAGCAATCAATGAATCTGAAATTATCGTTTTCATAGTTGATGGTAGAGAACCGATCACATCAGAAGATTTTTTTGTCGCTAGTTTATTAAGAAAATCAAACAAAAAAGTTTTGCTTGTTTTAAATAAGCTAGAATCAAATATAAAAACATTTTTTGATAATCAAATATATAAATTGGGGTTTCAAAGCATTTTTCCAATAAGCGCTATTCATGGCGATGGAGTTGGCGATTTGCTAGATGAAATAGTTAAAAATCTAAATTTTAATGATGATAAACAAACAAATCATTTTAAACTTACCATATTAGGCTCGCCTAATGTCGGAAAATCCACGCTACTTAACACCCTTACCAATGAGGAACGTTCTATTGTATCGAATATTGCTGGAACAACTAGAGATTCTGTCTCTTCAATAATAAAAATTGAAAATGAGGAATTTGAAATTATTGATACAGCAGGTATTAAAAGAAAAAGTAAATTATCCAATAGCATCGAGCACTATGCATTAATGCGAGCCACAGATTCAATACAGGAAGCTGATTTATGTTTATTAATGTTAGACGCCACAGAAGAAGTTAGTCATTTTAGCCAAAATATTATTGGGATTGCCTATGATTTAAAAAAACCATTAATTATTATTGTAAATAAATGAGATTTAATTGAAAAAGATACCAATACAATGGATATTTACAAAAAAAATCTTTCTAAGAAATTAAAATTTGTAGATTGAGCACCTATTGTTTTTATATCTGCTAAGAACAGAGTTAGAATAAACAAACTAAAAGATGAAATAATTAAAATTAAAAACAATATTTCTAGAAAAATAGTTACCAATCAATTGAATTCAGTAATGATGACTGCACAAATGATAAAACCTGCTTCACCCATTAAGGGTAAAAGATTATCAATAACCTTTGCAAGACAAATTGATGGAAAAATTCCAACTTTTTTATTATTTGTAAATGATGAAAAATGTGCGCACTTTACGTATTTAAGATATATAGAAAACCAAATAAGGCAAAATTTTGATTTCAGTGGAACACCTATTACCCTTATACTAAAAAATAAAAATAAAAAAGAGGACAAATAATTATGAAAAAAAGAATAGCTATTCTTGGTAGCGGGGCAATGGGTACTGCATGTGGAAATGTTTTAGCCGAAAACGGACATGACGTTATATTTTATGGCATCAATGATAATGAATTGCAGGACCTTGAAAAGGGCTTTAATAAAAAATATTTTGATAATAAATTAATTACCAATTTCAAAACAACAAAAATCCTTGAAAAGGCAATAGAAAATGTTGAATTTATCATCATAGCAATACCTTCAAGATTTATTCCACCTGTTTTTGAAGAATTAATAAAATTAATCAAAAACGACGTAACAATTATTAATGTAATAAAAGGTTTTTGGCCTAATACAAACAGTTTTGTACATAACAAAATGGCTGAAATGGCAAAAGATAACATAAACATCAAAGGCATAACTTCATTAATTGGTCCTTCCTTTGCTATTGATATAATAAATAAACACATAACAATTGTCAATGTCGTTTCAAAGGATATAAATAAAGCTAATGAAGTTAAAACAATATTCACAAATGACTGATTTGCAGTTTCGGCTATTGATGATGTTATTGGCGCTGAAATAGGTTCAATATATAAAAATATACTAGCAATAGCATCGGGCATAATCGCATCATTGGGATATTCGACCAATACACAGGCAGCGCTATTAACTATGGGATTAAAAGAAATGGTAAAATATGGAAAATTTTTAGGCGCTAAAACCGAAACAATATATGATTTATGCGGCTTAGGCGACTTAATTCTTACAGGATTATCAGAAAAATCAAGAAACTACCAATATGGTTTAAACTTCCTAAAAAATAAAATAGATGATAGCCAAACAACCGTCGAAGGGTTATATGCCCTAAAATATATTTATCATCAAAATATATCTAAAAATAAACTAAATTTACCATTAATAGAAGGAATTTACAAAATAGTATATAATAAAGAAAATCCCCAAATTATTATTAATAGCTTAATTAAAAGGGTTTAAACTATTTATTAAATTAAGGAGTCTGAATAATGACAAAGAGAGAATTAATTAAAAAAACATCGGAAGAAACGGGCTTTCAACAAGCAATGGTTGAATCAATTTTTGATCAAGTTGTCGATATCATTATTGAAGAGTTAGCTAATTCAAGACAAATAACTATTTCAGGTTTCGGCGTTTTTTCCTCCAAATATGTAGCTGCAAAAACCCAACAGCATAACATTACAAAAGAGGAAATTGAAGTTCCTTCAAAAATGGACCCAAGATTTAAGTTTTCAGATGTTTTAAAATCAAAAGTTGATGAAATATATCAAAAAATTAAAAAGTAATATTCTCAACTATGTTCAATATTCCAGGAAAAGATAATGATAATTTTTTTCCTCAACACAAGGCTTCTTCATAGTGAAGGGCTTTTTTTGTTTTAAATTTTTCCTGCAAAATATGATGTTCAATTAACAAAAATAAATTTTTAGGCTTAAAATAAATTATTCAAAAAGCAATACCATTATGCTTTTTAATAAGATCAAGGTATTCAATTTGATGCTGTTTAATATTATTAAAAGGTAAAACATCCGATTCAGTACTTTTGGCCTCAAATGCCAAAAACCTTCCTTTATATATTCCATAATAATCAACAGAGCTTTTGCTGCTGATTATTGCATTATCTAGTTTCAACTTTTTATCATGCAATTGAACAGATTTAAAAGTAATATCAAGATTCTTCTTATGGATAATACAAATGCTATTCTTAAAATAAAACTCTCTCGTTTGATTGATGATTGTTTCTAATAACATACCGCGATTTTTGAAATTAGCTTTCATGTTAGAATTACAACAAAAAAACAATAAAATTTTTCCTTGTTTTTTCTCTAATTATTTATTGTATTTATAAAAATTCTCAAAATATTCGTCCTTATTTTTTAACAAATACTTAACCAGTTCTGCAGCCATTAACATTGCCATAACATCATTATGACAATAAATTTTTAGATCTTTAATTTTTCGGTTTCATTCATTATCCTTAATAAGATTTAGGGCTCTTGTCGTAGCAATTGTTAGCGCCTCCGAACCATTTTTAACATTAAGTTTTGAATATGGAGTGATATTATATTTTAAATGTTTATTTAAATTATTATTTGTTACAAAATATTCAATCTTTTTTATTGAATATGATCCATTAATATATCCTAGATTTATCATTCTATCTACAACAAAAATTTTCTGTTTTCGTCCAGAAAAAAAATTGCATATGTCAACAAGACGGTTTACAATAAAATCGATTTTTTTTGCATATTCATTAAATTGAATCTCGTCTAATTTATTTTGTAAACAATAAATATGAAGCGACTCTTTTATTTCAAGTAATCTGCTCTTCTCATAATTTATATTGTAAATAATATAATATGAAATTTCTTGGTCATATAAATCATCGATAATTTTTTTATATGTATTGATATCAAAAGTTAAAGGATCATAAACATAATCATTACTTTCATAAATTTCATCATTCTGCGTCTTTACAATTGATGTTTGATATATTACCTGATTTCATGCTGGCAAATAATCGAGCATTGGAGTAGGTAATGTTACACCTTCAAAATCAAACCAAGCAATCTTGGCATTCTTATCCGTTATTACATTATACTCATAAATGCTTTGTATTTCTGGATTTATAGAAATAAGATTATTATCATAAAATTCACTGACAGTTCTCTTTGTTAGTAAATCAACATCATTATTTAAACCGGAAATTAGCTTTAATATTTTTTTGCTTCCAAATTTATATTTAGGGAACTGTTTTTCAACTAATTTATAAAAGAAAATATTCGAATTAAAATTGTCAATGAAATCATCCTTAGTTAAAGTTCAATCCATTTGTAGCGAATCTCTATTATTAATCAAATAAATAAACTCTTTAAATGAACACGTATAATCACTTATATTTTTTGTGTGCTCTTCAATATTTGCCAATCTTTTCTCATTAAAATCGTATCCAGCGGAAATCAATTCACCTTTAACATGGTCAATGATTGATAAATTATTTGTTTTTTTTGATCTTACTGGTTTTGTATATGCAAAATTAGGATCACAAATATATTTAGCTTCAACTTCATCCTCTGATAATAAGACTTTATCATTAGGTTTAATATCTACGCCGCCTTTATTTGGAGAACAATATTTTGACAGATTGAACTTTAGGATATTTTTTCTTACATTCTTTTTCTTTTGATATCTAGGTTTTAACAAAAATATCTCATTAATATCACTATTTAGTGATTTGGTGATGATATTATAATTTCAATATGCCTTTAATAGATTTTTTCTATTCGTTTTTTGCGAATAAATTAAATCACCAAAATGTTTTAATTTTGTATCATAGAAAGCAACTTTTGCATAACAAGATTGATATTCAAAGGCTGGGTTTATAATCAAGCGATAATTTTCATTTATTGATTTAATTGTATCAGCCAATACATCATCCTGCTTTTGCTTCAATGATATATATTTGATTTCTTCGTCCTTTATATGATATCTTTCTTTATAAAAATCAACTAAAAAATCTATTGCCTGATCATAAACGGTATCTAAGCCCGAGGAAAGAATATTAACTGTCGTAAAAATGGAAAAAAGAAAATTTAAATTTTTATATACATCTTCATCAACTGTGTTATTAATTAATTCATGATTATTACGAACTGTTTCCTTTAAAAAATCTATTTTTTCCAGGGTGTCGAGTTCTTGGATATAGTCTTGCTTTTCCTTATCTAAATATTTAGACGCAAACTCGTTTGAAATATTGTCTATTTTATCAAAATAAAAGTTAATAAGTTCATGGTTGACACTAGAATCATTATCGTCCTCTAAATCAAAATTAAAATTACCTGCAAAAATTTCATGGCTTGAATCTAAATTGCCATCAATGCTATTAAATACTAACCATGGGTGTGTAGTATTAGCAACTAAAAAATCGCTAAATGAATATCTTACCTTATTTTTCATACTCTGCCACAGCCTTGCCTTCATTAACTCACTCTAGATATAATTTTTTTCATTCATCATAATTCTTACATTCTAAATATTTTACAATATCAACATCTATACTATTATTTCAAGTAGGACTAATACCTAATTTTGTGTATTTATCATATCATTTTTTGCATGCTGCCATATCATCCAAGACCTGTTCTTCATTTACCTCAAAAGGTCAACCCTTAACAACTCGATTATTTATGTCAACTAAATTAGGATCTTTGTAATCTTCTTCTTCTAAAAAACAAGCAATAATTGCAAAATGTTTGGCCCCCATCAAATACGAATATAATTGTGCTTGTTTTAAATAAGCAACATTAATCATACCTTGTTTCCAAGATTCAAGTTTTTTGCTTCCGACGGTTTTTATTTCAATAATCATCTTCTTTTCAGCAATATAGCCATCTGGTAATCCGCCAAAGAAAACATTATTTTTGAAATAATCATAGTTAAACTTTTCGGCAGGGAACCGTTGAATAGGTAAATTGAATGATTTTTCAATTTTTTCAAGAATTTTAGGTTCTAGAATAACTCCGGCATTTACATATTTCGGATCCAATACTGGAAATCTAAAATTAGCTATTCTCGCAAATGCAGCAAAAGGGCTATTAAACTGAGTTAGTTTTAAAATATCTCCAAGAGCTGAACCAGTTATTTTTCTAAAACCGCCAAATTCACCAGGTTTTTTTGATAATAAGTTTTTATGGTATTCAGCAGTTAATTTAACTGTTTTTGTTTCGTGATCAACTACATATTGATTGCCATTATAATGCAAGCGATTGGGAATAATTATTTTCTTTTCTTCATTCATTCATTTACCTCACTTATACTTAAAAAAAATAAAAATAAATACATTTAAGTTATTATTTATTAATTTTACTAAGTATTATGTTAACTATATTTGAATTTTTTTAAAAAAATAAACGAAATAATATAGATTTAACTAAAAACATAGCTTTTCTTGCTATGTTTTTTTCTCGTTACCTACATTAATATAAGGATATTATTTTAATGAATTAATAATTTTTTTCTCACTTTCATTTAATTCAGGTTCAATATCAAGTCTTACATGACAATAACCAGATGGATTTCTTTGCAAATAATCTTGATGATATTCTTCTGCGATTACAAAATTTGTGAGAGGTAAAAGTTCTACATAAAATTCACTATAATTTCCCTTTAAAATATTAAATAACTTTTCTAATTTAGTAAAATCACTTTCATTATCATAGTATACACCGGTTCGATATTGGATACCAATATCACCTCCCTGCTTATTTAAGGATCCTGGATTAATAATTCTAAATAAGTGTAAAACAAGTTCCTCTAAAGAAATTTTCTCATTATCATAAATGACTCTCACTGTCTCAGCATGTAAGGTTGATTTAATTTGATAATATGAGGTTACATCAGTATTACCGTTTGCATAACCAGTCTTAGTTTCTATAACACCTTTTAAACGCGAAAAATAGGCTTGTACACCCCAAAAGCATCCGCCAGCTAGATAGATAGTTTTTTTCATAATTTTCCTCCTTATTTAATTTAATTTTAAGTTAATATAATACTTAAAAACCAAGCTAAATATATCTTAATTTCTATTAGGTATTCATAATTTAAATTATTATTAGTTTATTTTAATATAATAACATTAAAAATAAAAAATAGATATCAGCCTATATTTTATGTTTTTTTATTTTGCTATAAATCAACTTATTTTTAGTAGTTTTTAAAATATTTAACATCTAAAATTTTATTTTTTTATATTTTTTAGCAATGCTCTTATAAATTTCAAGAATATTTTCATAAAAATTAGCATTATTCTTATCAAGCAAAGAAATTTGCTTAATTCCTTCTAAAATATCATCAATCATTCTTAAATTTCTAGCCTTATTGTATCCTCTTCAAATATCATATTTTTTTCTAAATTCTTCATAATACTCTTCTCTTGATAATCAAGGATTAAAGCAAATCATAATTTCTCTAAATAATGAAAATAAAATCAATATTTCGGAATTATACATATCAGTTATAATAATATATTTTTTAGGGCCAAATGAAAAGGTTATCGATCTTGTCATCGTTTTTTCAATATAGGGCAGTTTTATTAACTCAATATTTCTATCTTTAAGAAGTAAAGAAACTTTACTAATTTTTTCATCAAAAGAATCAATTTCATTAAACAGTGTATCAATTAATCTAACAATAACAAATTTTGGTAAATATTCCTTAAATCTTGATCTTGAAGCAATGTCTTTTCCTTTAAAATTTTCTCTAATGAATAATTCACAAAAACGAATAAAAGGGATTCTATTATGTTTTGTAATTTTGCAATGATTAATATACAAATGTTTTGAAATATACTTTGAATATTCCTCAATGTTCAATGTTCCATAATATTTTTCAAGAAATTCAATTATTTCTTCTTCACTTGGCGACTGGCTAAGGCTATTATCACCTAAGATATTAGTAAGATAACGATTTTTTTCAAGTATCTCCCAGCCTAGTCTTTTAATTATTTCTGCTTTATCTAATGGGCCAACATTAAGATTATTTCTAAAAAAATATCATTTATTTGTTAAATAGCCAATTTTTAGGTCTAGCATTTTTTCTAAATCTTGAATTAAATTAAGACTAACATCATCTCTTAAATCGTTTAACAAGTTAAATATTTTTCTTCGATCGGCTTTAATCTTTTTGCAAACATCATTTGTCTTAATATTGGCAATTTTGAAAATATTTCTTAAAAATTCTCCAAAGGTTGTACATGAATTTATTCGATTCTCTAACATCAATAAATCTTTTTTACTCATATAACATCTTAACCTTTCAGCAACAAGTTTATAATACCAATTGGAAACAATTTTATAATTAATTTTAGTTAATTACTTTGTTAATTTAAATTTTATTTAATTTTTCACATTATTTTAATAAAAATCGCATAAATAAGACAAAAATGCAAAAAAAATAAAAATATAGTTAAACTATTTTTGTTATAATTTATTAAAGTAATTTAATTTTAAATGAGGTAAATATATGAAAAAAAACATAAAGTTATTTTTATCACTATCACCTTTAATAGCAGTTTTAAGCACTCCATTAGTAGTTGCATCATGTAGTAATAAAAATGGCGATTCAACTGCGGAAATCAACCAAATTATTTCAAAAAAAGACCAAATTCAAAAAATTATTAAATATGAGGAAGATTTAAATGAAAAAGAAAATGCTCAAAAAATACTAGAAGAGATAAATAAACTTAAAAAAGATGAAAAAGACGAAAAAAAGGTTAAATCATTATTAGAAAAAATAAAATTAGCAATATCAAGTTTCAATAAAAGAAACACACAAGAAAAATCAGGATTAATTGTTCAAAAAATAGCCGAAAATCAAGAAGAAGTTATTGCTTCTGATGTAGTTAAGGAATTAAAATCAGCAAAAAAATGAGAAGATGTTAAAAAAGTTTTTTCAAAATATTCAATTATTTTTATCGAAAATGAATTAAGAGAAAAAGAAGAATTAAGTATCTCCGCTTCAACTCATTCGCATGATGATGAGGGTGAAATTCACCTAGATATTAAATTCAAGGTTTTAAATACTACAATTAGATTTACATTAATTGGTTTCAAAAAAATCGAACCTGTAAAAACGATTTCAAATTGAAAATTTACAACAAAATTAAAAAATAAAATTGAAGAAAAAGAAGCACAAACTAATTTCTTGAATAAACTAAAAGCAGAGCAGGAAAAAGGCTTTAAAAATTTATTAGAAGAATTACAAAAAACACTACCAATCGAAAAAATTGATAAGAATAAAAATGATATTGAATTTAGTATCAATTTTGATGATTCAAAAACTAAATTTGTAGATAACTTCTTAATATTAAATATAAATTTCTATAACACCGCAGACAAAAAAATAGTTCAAACAGAATCAATTCAAATAGAAAACATCGATGACCATCACGAAGAATAACGCATTCAAAATACGCCAATGATAGATAGAGTTAAAAATAGGGGGTAAATTATGACAACTAAAATTAAAATAAACTTGTTCAAAAATATTGCTTTCTATTTTTTTATTTTCTTTATTTCAATTGTTATTATATTCTTTGCAATAAATGTTTTAATTGAACCTCAAATTAAAAAAAATATAGCTATTTATTCACAAATTTCACATAACTATGGAGCTAGATTTAAGACCTTTTTAACAAATTTATTTACATTTAATCCCGGAAAAATATACTCTCATGAATTAGCAAGTGTTGAAAATAACATTTTATTTCTCTACCTACGGCAATTTCGTTGGACCTTTTTAATAAGTCTATCAGTATTTATTATTAGCTTTATTGTCGGCAACATATTAGGAGTGTTTTCTGCTTATAAATTTAATAAATCATATGATGTTATAACCTCTATTATTATTTCTTTTTTAGGTTCCTTACCAATCTTAATTATTTGCATTCTTGCTTTATCAAGTGCAGACATATTTGGCTATCCCTCGCAGTTTTTAAATAGTAAACTTAGCTTTGCTTCGCTAATAGTTCCTATACTAATTTCTTCACTTCCAACAGTAGCTATCTTCTTTTCTAAATCAAGAAAAAAAACGTTTGAAATTCTTAAATCAGATTATTATCTATTTGCAAAAACATATGGAATGAAAAAGCGTGATTTACTAAAAAAAGTTGTTTTAAAAGAATTGTTAATTGGCGAACTCAACTTATTTTTTGTTCTCTATGTTTTATTATTCACAATAACAATTTTAGTTGAAAGAATTTTTTCAATCCCAGGCCAAAGTTTATTAATTTCATTTGCTTTCAGAAAAGGTGAAGTAGATATTATTATGTTTTACTTTATCTTTAATTTTATTTTACTAAGTTTTCTTTTATTAATCAATAAAATCGCTATAATAAAGTTGAGCCCGAAAAACGAATTCACTTCTTTACTTCTTTTTAAAAAATATAAACGAGGTAAAAATGCACAATAATCTATTTAACTTTGCAAGAGAAAAAAAATCGAATTCGAATCCTTATGTTATCCATACAAATTCCGCAAAACAATACTGAAAAAGATTTTTTGCCAATAAATTTAATCTTATTTGTTTTATATGCTTTGCTATTTTAATATTAGCTTTATTAATTGCCACATTTTTAATTAAAAACTCTCCTACTCACTCAATCAATGAAAATACAACACTAGTTAATGACCTGCCATCAAATATTTCTCAAAAAATAACAAAAAACTTTAATCGTGGTGTTGAATTAGATTTTATAAGAAACATCGCAAAACTGGAAGCAAAATCAGCGGCTAGTGAACATAGAAACTTAATATTTTGAATTGAATTTGACTCAGCGAGAGATATTGGTGGAGAGCAAACTATTTATACAGATATTGTTACTTTAACATACAATCCTTACAATCTAATCAAAGCAGTAAATCTCTTACAATTATCTAAAGATATGCCCATAGAAATTCCTAATGGTTTATTTCTAGGAACAAACAACCAAGGAATTGATATATATGCTAGAACGATAACATCTATTTGGTCAACTATTTTAATAATTCTTGCTGCAATTATCATTAATATTTTTATCGGTTTTAATTTTGCAGTTATTATAAATATTTATAAGCAAAATATAATTGTACGATTTATTGATAGAATAATTAACTCTATTAGTGTTATCCCAGAAATTATTTGAGTTTTTCTATTATCTATTTTTATCGGAACAAGTTTATATGGGTTGTTTATATCATTATCAATAATTTGCTGAATTTCATATTTCAAATTTGCAAAAGAAGAAATTAATTCCTTGCTAACACAAGAATTTATCGTTGCTTCTAGGGCTGTTGGTGCATCAAATTGAAGAATTGCCTATAATCATATTTTCAAAAGAATTTTTGCAAACTTTCTAATAATATTAGTTGAAAGATTTTCTATTAATATCTTAATTGCTTCTTCATTAGCATTCCTAGATTTTATTAATGATTCAAATAGCATAAATATAGGTTTCATTTTAAAAGAAGCAATTAGTTTGGTATCCAATAATCCTGGATATCTCTTAACCACATCAATATTTATAATTGCTTTTTCAATAAATTTAAAGCTACTATCATCAAGTTTAGCTAATACATTTAACCCAAAAACAAAATAAAATAGGCCAAGCATACTTCACAAAGAAATTCAACTTAGGCCTATTTTTTTAAAAAATTCAATTAATTAAGATTTAATTTATCAGATATACCTTCCTTTTTAGCAACATCAATCAATATTTTCTTAATACTTTCCATAATTTGTTTAGCTTTGGCTTGATATTTATCATTAATTAGATTATTAGATTTGTTAAAATCCATATTTTCACTAAATAGTTTAATTAAAAAATTATAATCTGATTCATAGTTTTTTTGGCCAATGTTGTCAATAACATTTTCTTTTAAAACTTTAAAATCTTTTTTTAATTCACCTATTATTTTTTGATCCTTTACACTCTTTTTTAACAATAAATGCCATAACCCCATTTCAAAGGTAAGATTAACAATGGCATGTGAATGAGTATGAGAATTCTTGTCACTCTCGATATTTATCTTGTCAAGATCTTCTATTTTCGAAACTTTTTTTTCATTAAATACATTCTTTCTTAAAAAATCTCAGGCATCGATAATGGACTTTTGCAGCTCACCAAGATTAATATCCTTTCCACTCAATCTCTTATCAATAATTTCGATAAATTTAATAAACTGTTGATTATCAAAAACTAAATTAACATCGTTCAAAACGGCATCAACATCTTGAAAAATTAGTTGATATTTATCTAAAAGTTTAGCTAAACTTGTTTTTTGTTTACCTGCTTCTTCTAATCATTTAACAAAAAAATCATTAATTTTTTTTGAATTCTCAGGTTTTCCTTGGTCGATAATTAATGCAGCAACCTTGTTTCTAAAAGCATCTATTCTTCTTATAATTCTAATATATCGCTTACGATAATTTCGATACGTCTGTTTAACTTCTAAAAATAATTTCAAGAGTTCATTATCGTATATTTTTTTTATTTCAAGTGTTGGTTTATTTTCAAGTTTTATCTCAACAATATTACTCTTATTTTCTATCGATTCATTTAATGATACATTTTCTGAATCATTTGGATATCTTATACATGAGATTGAAATAGCAGGCAACCCAAATAAAGATAATCCCAAAAAACTAGTCAAAATTTTTTTGATCCTCATTAGTTATACCAACCTTTCAAAATTAATAAGTGTAAATATATCATTAGATTTTTGAACATCATAGCCCTTAAAATAATTTCAATAAACAGAAGCCTTTGCTATAACTTTATCATTTTTTGATTTATACTTAAAATCAGACGGATTATTAAATGAAATAAAATTTAATTCAATATATAATTGACCTAATTTATTTTTTTCTGGTTTTAAATTAAGTTCAATTCTCTTTATACCATCTAATGTTTTGCCTTGTTTATTTTCTAGAGCATAAGCTAATAAATAGTTATTAATATATGCTTCAAGCACCTTGACTTGATATGAATTATTATCTAAAAGCGAAACATCAAAATTTTGTCTACTATCGTTATTTCAATAATTAAACAATTTATCCATCTTATTTGATGCTTCATTAAGCCCTTCAATAAACGCTGAATCCTTGTTACTATTAACAAAATCCGAAAGTTTTATGCCAGCTTTTATCCCATTATTACTTGGTTTAAATGAATAAATATCCTCAGGTAAAATATTTGCGTTATTTTTATTTTTAGTAATCAACCCCTTTAACCTGTGTCCATGATCATCAAAGTTAGAACTTAACCAGGAATATTTCTTTTTTGTGCCATCTTTCTTAGTAACCTCAACAATTGCTCTAAAAACCTGATTAGTGTCAAAATAATCAGTAAATTCAAAATCAACTATTTTATATTCAAGATCTTCTTTTTTTCTATATTCTGGAATCTTTATTACAAAAATCTCATCTTTTAGATTTCAAAATAAATTCATCAAACCTTTGGCATTTCAATAATCTTTTGAACCTGATGACTTTATGAAGTGATTAATATTATCAATAATTGTTAGATATCTCTTTCCATCCATGAATAAAAGGGGATTTTCGACGTAATCAGTAAATAATGGATATTCTTCTTTTATTCCTTTAGTTCCGACCCCAAATTTTCCATTTGTGGCATAATTTCTGAAGCCATTTAAATAATACTTTTTATTCTTATTTTTAGATTTTATTAATTCTTGACCGTTCCAATCCTTAATACTACTTATCTCAAAGGAAATATAATCTGTAGCTCCAGAGTATGAATGTTTTATTTCGCTATTGCTTCAATCAATATCGATTGATGCCACATCAACGTTAAACTTATTTAAATAAAGTTTTAATAGTTTTACAAATGTTGATCTCATATCATTATGTTCATTTGACAAAAAAGATTTTGCTTGTATATATTGAGGTTGAATTCAATTTGAAAACAATACCCTATGCTTTTTAGCATTAATAAGATATTTACGATTCATTATAGAATAATTCAAATCAATATCTTGGTTCAATCTAAAAATTACTGTCTGTATGTCCTCAAAATAGGGATCCCTATTTCTATTAAAATCTTTCCCAAATATCAATGATAAAGTTGTAAATCATTCGTCATTAAAAGAACCTGCTGAGTCAACATCATCAAACGAATATTCATTCAAAAAGCTATTAATATCACTCTTTTCATCTGAATCAAATATACGAATATTATTATTGCCAGTAGTAAACTGCTTTCAATTATTTCTATATGGAAAATCCGGTTTATATTCAACCCATTCATTTTTATTAAGTAGGTACATTTTTTTGTTTTCTATCTTTACTGCATCAAAATTATGGCGGCCATTCTTATCGAATCAATAAAATATATGTTCATCTTTTTCTATTGAAGCTATTTGGCTAAGAGTTAATCTATTCAAAAATACTCTCGATACCTTATCAATATCTAAATATACTTCTTTTTTAATATTTTGACTACAACTTAAAACTGCAAAAGGAATTGCCACAATAGGAGAAATTAATAACAAATTTAATAGCTTTTTTCTTATTTTCATAATACAAATTTTATCACTTTTTTTTATATTATAGTTATAAAAATATTGTATAATTATTACAAAATTACGAATTAATAAACAATTGTGAAAGGAGGTAAATATATGATAATAAATAACGTGGGAACTGCATTTGAAAATAATATAGAATTAACCATATTTATAAATATACTAGTTTATATCCCGATATTAATGATTTTACCACTCATATTATTAGGTCTCCTTTCGTTTATAAAGCCATCTGAAAAAGCAAAAAAAGGTAATGCAATTATTTATATGTACGCTTTTTCAACTGGAATGTTTTTAATGATTGGAGCATTCGGTTTTTTGCGAGAAGGATATAAAATTGCTATCGATTTTACACATGATGGCCCAAATAAGTTTGGTTCAGAAATAAACAGGACACTAGTAACTGTCGGTATTCTCGGGATAAGTGCATTAATAGGCTTTAGTGTTGTTATTGCAGGAAGGTATTTATTTATTAGAAAATCTAAAATAGATCCTCATAAAAGTCATGAAGAACATAACCACTCAGATCACCTAATTTCATTTAAAGATATTGATAACCCCAAAGCAGCTTGATTAGCAATTGTTATGTTATTAAGTCACAGAATAATTGATGGTTTTTTTATTGGATATTCAATATTTAAAATAATATTTACTCAAAATACTTTTTCAAGTTCACTTACTCTACTAATAACATTTACCATCCACATCCTTATTGAAGTCACAATCATATACTTCCGTCAAATTCAATATGGAGAAAAAAAAGGAAAGGCAGTTTTATATAATTTCATAACTTTTTTACTTATAATCCCCTTCATTTTTTTAGGAGCATTTACTGGGCGATTCATAAACGATGATTTAAAATGAATACAATCCTCATTATTGATTTTTGGAGGCGCAATTATCATATTTACCGCTATCTTTGAACTAGTCCCTGAATTTATTCATATAAGAAACAAAGATACTAAAACTTTATATCGAACATTAATAATTTTTGCTGCTTCTATTGTCACAACAATAATGCTTTTAAGTTTTCATAGTCATGTTTAAACAAACTAAGGGAGGAAATAAAATGAACAAAAAAATGATTTTATTAACACCGTTAATCAGTTTAATGCCTATAATTACAATATCATGTGTAAAAAATAATTTCAACACCAATAAATATCGTTTCATTGAAAAAAATAATTATGGCAATGATTATGCTAGCTTTAGCTACCTTGATGATAACTATACTAGTAAAAATATTCACAAAATTAACCTAGCAACAGCAGCAAAACTAATACGAATAAAATCAAGCCAACAGCCCTTAATTGATTTTAGAGACAATATTGTTTTAGCTCCCTCAGAACTTCACTATAAATTAGAGTGGGCCAACAAAATTAATATCACAACGCCAATAGGCACTAATGAATATAGTAATGATAATACTGATATTGTAGATTATGAAAATGAATCAAACAAACCAGAAAATGGTATTTTTAAGCCTAAAAAGGATAAGGGTAATGGTTTTAACTCACCCTTCCTATTTGTTCCTTCGAGTGATATCAAATCAATAAATAACCCAAACTTTGCTAAAGATTTGAATAACACAAATAAAGTTATAATAGACATCAAAAATAGAGACAATGTTTGGATTAATTACCTAGGCAATATTATAAATACTAATAACCATATTAACCACAAATCATTTAAACTGGGGTTATTATCAAAATTGTTACGAAACAAAGAATATCGCCACTCTTTTGCTACAAAGCATAAGATCGATCTTTCAAAATATAACAATAAAAAACTACAAAAAAATGATGGTTTCGATTTATATAACTACCTAATTCAAAATAATATTGATGTTGATGCATTACTTAATTTTGATAATAATAAAATTACTATTAAAACAAGGGACGGATCATTTAAAAATCTAAAACAAATATTTGATAATATCCTAATTATTCAAAATTATCTAGATGCAATTCCTTATGAAATAATAGAATCAAGTTACAAAGATCCCCTAAAAAATCTTGATTGATTTTTTAATTATGGTGAAACCTACCAAAACAGATTTTATGCAAGTAATTATTTTATTTCGCATATGAATGCCAATGAAACTACCTTAAAAATAAATAAAAACTATCAAAAAAATGAAGATGATAATCTTAAAGAAATAATCATTCAATACAACTCGTTGCCCTTATCGCAATCTACGTTTTCACTCCAATCATTAAATGCTTTTAAGCAAAATATTATTTCAAAAATAGAATATGAAGACCTTAATTTAGATGAAAAAAACTATATTCTTGAAAACTATAAGAAATATAATTTTTCATATCAAAAAAATTATAATAGATATTCAATTAACAACAATATTATCATTAACCAAAATCCTGATATAAAAACGAAATATATGAATAAAAACTTTATGAAACTATATTATGGATTAAGAGATAATAACTCACTAGAACTTAGCAAAAATAATTTGACATTTCAATCATTATTTAACAACCTAATAAACCAGTATAGCCTAATTGAGGATGACAAAAATCTATGATTAAGTCAAGCACCAGAAAATCTTGATATTTTAGCTTCTAATGAAGCTATTGGAATAAGCGAACTAAAGGATGCATATAATCAAATATCGAAGCCTATTATTTTTGGAGCGAATAATAAAAAATTAAGTGATACATTCCAATACCAAAATAAAAATAGACTAAATGATCCATTAATTGTTTTTGTTGAAGACAAGATTAAATCAACATGATTTAAATTTATTGAAACTAACCTAAGAAATATAATTGATAATTTTTATAAAACATCTAATTCAAATGAAAATATTTATGTAAATATTCCTATAATGATCACCAAGGATAATCAATTTATTAACAAAAGGATACTGCTGATTAAAAAGATTTTTAATTCTATCGACCGCCGGCTAAACATAGATATAACTAAAATTGATAACTTTGAAAAATATCAAGAATTTTTTGAGAGAAATAAATCAATATACAAAAAATCTACATTTAAACTATTCCAGGGAACAACACCAGAATATTTATACAAACAATTAACAAATTTTGAAAATAATTTAAATAAATTAATTGACCTTATATCTAAAAATAAGAAAGATTATTTAACTAGTTTTGAACAGATTATTTCATTGCATAATTTTTTAGTGAATAATAATATAAATCTCAAAAATAGTTTGAGCAAAACACAAGAAACATTATTTATCACTTATCTAAGTAATTTAGAAGTAGAAAACCAATTAAAACTTATTAATGAAATTAATAATCTAATTAGTTATTCAATAAATCTTATAAATCAAATTAACATCAATAGCTTTTCTAAAATTATTTATCAAAATAACATCATTAAACCACTTGGTTGAAATAACTTAAATTATTTACAAGATATAAAAATTAAATAAGGAGAAAAAAATGATTAAAAATAAGAAGAAAATATTCTTATCAATAATTGCTACTAGTTCTATCCTCGCACTGCCAATTGTTACATTATCATGTAATTTTGATAAAAAAAATCCAAATAAACCAAAAGTACAATTATTAACCGACTCACAAATCCAAGAAATAAAAGACAAATTTGAATTCACATTAAAACCCGAGGGCAAAAAATTAAATGAAGAAGGAAAATTATATGCCTTATGAGATAAGTTTACAAAATCAAAATATAATACTAAAATAAATACTTTTCAAATCATTAATTGAGATGCTGAATTTAAAAAAAACTTTTCATTTAAATATCATAAATTAAATGGTTTAGGTTCAGCACATATATATGAATTCAAACTGGCATTTGATGGACAAACACCAATAATTAAATACACTATAAAATGTGTCGATAGAAATTATCAAGAAGAAGCTAATGGAATAGTCAAATTGCAAACTGATTAATTTAAAACATTAAAAAATGGAGTGGTATAATATAGATATGAAAAAGATAAAAAAATTTCTAATATTTAGTTCATTTAGTGGAATCGTATTTCCGCTAATAGCTGTTTCGTGTGGAGGACCGACAAATAGCCAAAACAATCAGCTTTTGCCTGACAAAAGTCAAAATAATGCAACAGGCAAAATAAACCCTTTAAAACGTCCTAAAGCAAAACTTCTAACGACTTCACAATTAGGCGAAATAAAAAACTCATTTTCATATACCCTAACAAATGAAGGTAAAAAGTTACCTCGCGAAGAATTAATGAAAATATTGCAAAAAATTAGAGCTGATTCCTATCCAATTGATAGGGGAATTACATCAAAAGTTGCTAATGACCCTTTAAGAACGTTCGAAAATGTTAAAGCAAATGAAAATTTTAAAAAATATTTATCTTTTACATCAACATTAGGAAACTTAAAATATCTTTCTGGTCATGTTATAGAGATGGAATTTGTACTTGAAGGTCTTGAAAAGAAGCAACCTGCTATCAGATATTCTGTAAAATGCCTAGATATAATTGTTAATGGGAAAATGAACACTGAGGCCACTGAGTATATTTATTTGGATTTAGACAATTAAATAAAAATAGGATCTATTAAGTCAGATCCTATTTTTATTTCTTAATTATTTCATTTAATGAATATTTTACAAGAAATATTAACTAAAAGAAACTTTTTCGTATTTATAAAAAACTTTCTTAGTTATATCGCAAACCTCACCCTTGCGATCATCATGTTGCACTGCACTACACTTGTCGAAAGCCAATAGAGCATCATCAATACCCTCATATTTAAAATTATATTCAGACTTAATTTTATGATATGCCTCAATATAAATATCATCAATTTCATTTTCGTTTTTATTAACAAAAAAACAATGTGTTAATTCATGCAAAATATAGTTAAAAATAAATGCTTCACAATTAAAAATATCAGAAACAAATATAAGTCTTCTAGCTCCTTTTTGAAAAGTAATGGCCGCAATATCGCTATTCTCGATAAAAGGCATTGTAATCAAAATAATTCCTTTAGTCAATAAATAATTTTGTATTTCATCAATTTTATTTTTAAAGTTTAAATTTTTAGAGCATATTAATTTAACAACTCTTTTATACACAACTTCAAAATTATTTTTTCTAAAAACACCAATTTTTTTAGTACTAATTGTTTCTAAAACCGATAATTCACAAAATCTAATTCAAACCTTACTATTAGGGTTGGCATAAATACTTTCATCTGCTAGTGCATTTTCACGCAAATATTGGGTATAATTATCTAAATTAGCAACGCCATAAAACCTATTCATAATCATCAATTTTTTGCTAATAGGCATATCCTTTGTTAATTTAATATTACTTACCAGTGGCAAACTTGGATTCTTAATGATAAAGTCCTCTCCATATTGCACCAAAAGTTTTTCAGCATCTTGTAGATTAGATTTTTCCTTATTAGCATATATTGAATAAACCTCGGATAACGTACCTAATTCCAAATTAAAAACATTTTCCAAGCCTTCAATAATCGCAATACTTAAATTAACATTCGTTTTGCTATTAATAATTATGTAGACATATTGAGCACTAAGCCCCAAACGTTGTGCTAATTCTTTTTGTGATATTGAAAATTTTTCTAAATAATAAGAAATTTCTTCTCCAAAATTATTTCCATGCAAATCAAGATGTTTTAAATCGCAAACATGTTCAGTTTCCATAAAATCCCCATTTTATTTTGCAGCGTGGATAATGTCTTCATTTTTTACTGCGCTAGGTATTAATTGATTCATCGAAAATTGTCTTTCCTCAGTTAGATCAGTAGAATGCAATACTACCTTGGAATCTTTATCTAAAAATTGAGACATTACTTGTAGACAGGCACCGCATGGGAATAATATTTTATTCAAATTGCTAATTATATGTATTTCCTTAAATGTCCCCACTTCTGCGCCATATGCTACCGAACCAAAAAGTGCAGATCTTTCAGCGCAAAGTCCACTAGGATACGCAGCATTTTCACAATTGACTCCATAATATTCATTGCCCAACTTATCAATAGCTAAAGCTGCCACTTTAACCTTTGAATATGGTGCAAATGAATAGTTTAATTTTTCTTTTAATAATTCTTTGTTCATAATAATAATTATACTATTTATAGTTTTTAAAACTATAAAACTAAATAATACAAATTATCTTTGCTTATATCAAATATAAAAATCAAATTAAAGTGTTAAGCATTTTTACTTAACATTTATTTTTTTATGTTAAAATTTTTTTATTAAAATTTAAATATACTAAAAATATATAAAAACTTCAAGGAGGAATACTTATGGTTAAATTAAGACTAAAAAGAACCGGAAAAAAATTCCATGCTACATATAAAGTTGTTGCTTCTGATGCTAGAGCACCACGTGATGGAAAATTTATTGATGAATTAGGATACTATGATCCTCATACAAAAAATTTATATCTAAATGAAGAATTAACAACTGTATACTTAAACAATGGAGCAAAGCCTACTGAGACAGTTAGAACTCTTTTAAAGAAGAACGATTTCTACAAAAAATACATCGAATCAAAAAACAAATAGTTATGAAAATAAACATTCTCACAATATTCCCAGAACATTTTGAAGCATTTAAAACCTATAGTGTTATAGGCAAAGCAATACGTCTTGGGCACCTAGAATTAAATATTATTGATTTTAGAAAATTTTCAAAAGAAAAAAGAAATAAGGTTGATGATTCTATATACGGCGGGGGTGATGGGATGCTTCTACAAGTCGAGCCTATCGATCTCGCTCTCGAAACACTACCCAATAGTTATAAAATCCTAATTAGTCCGCAAGGACAAAAATTCAACCAAATGAAAGCACACGAACTTGCTAAGCATAATGAAATAACACTCGTGTGTGGCCATTATGAAGGTTTTGATGAACGCGTTTTAAATTTTGTGGATGAAGAATTATCAATTGGAGATTATATTCTAACAGGCGGAGAAACTGCAGCTATGGTTGTTTGCGAAGTTGTTGCTAGATTAGTTCCCGGAGTTTTGCGCAAGGGGAGCCATCAAAACGAAAGTTTTGAAAACGAAGGACTACTTGACTATCCCCAATACACTAGACCAGCAGAATATAAAGGACTAAAAGTTCCCGAAATATTACTTTCTGGTAATCATAAACTAATAAAAGAATGACGTGAGAAACATGCTTATTTAAAAACACTAAAAAATCGTAAAGATATTATCGAAAGGATAAAAAATGAGAAGTAGCTTATTAGAACTTGTAGAAAAAGACCAAATTAGAATAGATCTTCCCGAAATAAGAGAAGGGTACATAGTTAGAGTTCACGTTAGAATTAAAGAAGGCGATAAAGAAAGAATTCAAGTATTTGAAGGGCTAGTTATTGCTGCATATGGTGAAGGTATCAATAAATCTATCACTGTTAGAAAAGATTCATATGGCATTGGCGTTGAACGTGTATTTAAAATTAACTCTCCTTTAATTTCTGCTATTCAAGTAACTAGAAAAAATAAGGTTAGAAGAGCTAAACTTTACTACATGAGAGGTCTTAAAGGAAAAAGCGCAAGATTGAAAGAAATTAAAAAATAGTTATTCTTGTATCTTAAAAAAGCATGTTTCACCTAACATGCTTTTTTATAACAAAAATATTTTTTTCAACAATCACCCTAAAAATAATTAATATTGCTATCTTAGTAAATTAGTTGCAAAACATCGTATCCACAGTTTTTCAATAGCTAAAATAATTTTCTTAATATCAATATTTTCAAAATAAGGAGCTTTATTACCAAAAGTATTAAAAAAATAGCAATTTAAAATAAGTATCAATACTTCTATTTTGCTTCTAAGGATTGCTATTTAACTTGTGCAATACATATTCTTAATCTAAAAATTATTACAAAAGCAATTACTAAATTTTTGCTAGTCATTCTATTTTTTGCAAACCATAATATAAGTTTGGAAAATTACTGCCTAGCATACATCGGTTGTCTTCATATTTAAATTATCCAAAAAAATTATTCACAGCTAAAATTAGAATATACTCTTGGTTTTGTTAACAACAAAAAATTAAGGTTCGAGATTTCTTTGTATTTTTCAAAATTATCTAGTCTTTTATCTCCAAAATATCTTATGTTATAATCATCCTCTATTTTATTTCTGCAAAATCTTTAATAGTAATTTCCACCTTTTGCAAATATCAATTGTACTTTTGCTATTTTGCCTAAAACAAATCAAATAAATTAAATTTTATTTCATTAATTAAATTTAAGGGTAGAATATTTTTTCTTCTAATTTGCATTTATTAAAATAAAAAACTCTTTTTTTCCTTTTTTAAGGACTGCATACTTATTATCATATCTATCAAAATTAATTACAATATTTTCATTTTCAACAATCTCGTTATCAAGCATAAAGGATTTTTTAGCTATAAATTCTCGAGTTTCCCTATTTGAAGAAGTGATTTTATTTTCCTTTATAAAATCAATAAATTTAGTGCCGTGTTTAACACTAAAAGTTTTAAGGGATTCTTTAATTATTTCAATATCGCTAATTAATAATTCCTCTTTACTATTTGCAAATAAAATTTCACTTATTTTTTTTGCCTGATTTGCATATTGTATTCCATGAATATCCTTAACCACTTCAAATGCTAAAATTCTTTGCGCTACTCTTTTAAATTTAGCTTGCTCATGCTCTCTCATAATATTTTGAATTTCATCTAATTTAAGAAAAGTTAATGTCTTTAAATATTCATCCACTTTGGAATCTGATTGATTTAATAAAAATTGATATAGAGAATAAGGAGTTGTCATATTTTTATCTAACCACAAGGAGCCGCCGCCAGTTGACTTACCAAATTTATTTCCATTTTCATCAGTTAATAAATTAATTGTTAAAGCAATCGCACAAGCAGCTTCTCCATAAATTTTTCTAATAAACTCAAGACCAGTTGTAATATTACCCCATTGATCTGAACCGCCAGCCTGAATCTTCACATCATACTTTTCGAACATGTTCTTAAAGTCTCAACCTTGAATAAGCTGATAACTAAATTCAGTAAATGTTAATCCATTATCCAATCGAGTTGCAATACTTTCTTTTTCTAATAAATAATTTACATTTATCATTTTTCCTATTTGTGAAAGAAAATCAAATAACGTCATATCTTTATAAAATTCGATATTATCAATCACTGATAAACCAAAATTTTCTAGTTGTTTTTTTATTGATTCCTTATTGTTGATAAGAGTTTTTTGATCAAGGAAGCTTCTTTCACTCTTTCTAAAACTTGGATCACCGATCATCCCAGTAATCCCCCCTAGAATTGCATAAGCCTTATAGCCTTGTTTCTTAAATCTTAATAAGGTAGCAATTTGCAAATAATTTCCTAAATGAAGACTTTTGGCGGTGGGGTCAAAACCAATATAAATTCCTGAATCATGAGAAATTTGAGAAAACTTTTCTTCGTTAGAAATATTATTTAGTATTTTTCTGTTTTTAAGCTCTTCTAAAAAATTCATAATGTAAATAACTCCTTAAATTAAGACCAACTAGTTTGGTTATGATTATTTTAAAACTCTATTGTTTAATATTTTTAAAATTATAGCTAACTTTTAATTTTTAAAACTTTTTATACTAATTAAAAAACGAAAAAGTACTAATGGCAAACATAAATATAAATATAAAAAATTTAATAAATCAACTTATTTTGTGGGTTTTTATAATTTTTTTTTAAATTATTTATATATAATACTAAATTATTTTGCTACAACCATTTTTTAGGAGGAATGTATGAAAATAAAAATTATTGTTGATTCTTCATCTGGATTAACAGAAAAGCAGGCTAATGAGCTTGGTTGAGGATTTATACCATTGCAATGCGAAATAGACGGTAAAACATATCAAATCGGAAGAGACATTGTTGTTGATGATTATGCTAAAATGTGAAGAGAAAATAAAAAAATTAATGCCACCACTGCAGCTTCTTCGCCAGCGATTAATGATATCGAGATAAACAAATACTTAAATGAGTATGATTTAATTTTAGTTTATCCTATCTCTAAATTTTTATCATCACAAACATCATTTCTTAAAACACAATTTCAAGATAACAACAAAGTATATATTGTTGAATCAAAAAGAATTTCCTTCTTGATTCTAAAAGATTTATTTAAATTTGAATCTCAAATTAATTCAGGTGTTTCTTTTAAAGATGCTATAAAACATTTTGAAATAAATAATGAAAGATTAATCTTAATTCCACAATTTAACGACGCTCTTGTCAAAGGTGGAAGGCTTTCAAAAGGTGCTGCTGCAATAGCTAAATTATTAAAAATAGTTCCACTAATCGCTTTTGACAATGGTGTATTAGAAAAGGATTCAATTGGACGCGTATTTACTAAATCACTTGAAAAAACTGTTACAGATATGTGAAATAAAAACAAAGACACTCCTGATGGAAAAGTGCTTTTTGTTCTTCACTCAGATAATGAAATGATTGAGGAGCTTTTGACAAAATTTAAAAACATCATAAATGATCAGATTCCAATTTATACATACAAGTTACCAGCCGATGTTTCTATTCATACAGGAATTGGGGCCGTAGCAGTTTCAATAGTTTCTATAGATAATGAAACCCAAAAAAAATTCGACTCATTACTAAAAAAATAATTAGGTTTAAACAACGAGTAAAAAACTCGTTTTTTAAATAAAAGTAGTATATAATTCCTAATAATTGAATACAAGTTTAATTTATAAATTAAAACCTTAAACTATAAATTATAAAAATATAGCATTTGAAAGGAAAGATTATGAATACAAAGAAAAAACGCACTTTGCTAAATATTTTAATAGCATCATCGGTATTAAGTTTTCTGCCTACTCTAGGCTTAATTTCATGTGAAAATGAGCAAGATAAAGAGAAGCGTTTAGTTAAAGAAGCCCTTACTAAATTAGAAGGTTTATTAAAAAATGTTGAAAATGAAAATAAAACAAATTTCAAAAGCAAGGCCTATATCGAATCAAAAAATGAAATTAAAAAAATTAATGAATTGCTTGAAGATAATAACATTAGTAACATTGAACTAAAAAAAGCAAAAACTAAATTATCTCAACTAAACAATCAAATTTCTAGTGAACTAGAAAATATTCGCAAAATTAACGAAGAAAACGATGGTAAACCAAAAATTGATAGCACTCTTAAATATTCTGATGAACAATTTTTAGCTGATTTTAATAGATTAACTAGTTCCCAAGATATTGAGACTAATTTTGTTTTATCTTTTAAAAATCTCTTCCCTTATCATGAAAAAAAGCAAATCTTTCCTAGTCAACTTCAAAAACAATATGCATCGCTGGTTATAAAAGCCAAAGATGATGCGATAAACAAAAAAATTGAATTTAGTGTCTTTAATATTGATTTGGAAGATAAGGCCAACACCACTGGCGAAGCTGAAATTAGACTTGTATTTAGAAACAAAGCAACTAACACGCAAAAAAATTACAAATTTAAACTATCAGGTTTAAACAAAAATAATTTCAATGTTGATAGTGAAGGTAATAGACCTAATGGAAGAGTTTCTGATGAAAAAATTGAAGAAAGTGAAATTCAAAAATATCAAAAATTAAGTCAATATGATCGTTATAAAAAAGATAACAATGAATATGTAGAAAGACTAAAAGATAATTATAAGAAAAACGGTATTAATAATTTAAAAGATTTCAGAGCTTTCCTAAATATAAGCGATGCAAAGAAAAAAGAATTTGATCAAAAAGCGCAAGAATTAAAATTAGATACCTATGAAAATTCCGCCTACAAAGGTTTCAGTGTCCCTACATACAAACAAGATGGCACATTAGATGGATTGGAATTAAATGGTGTTGAGGTTGGTAAGCAACCTAGTTTAATTGATTCATTAGGAAAACCAGATATCTTTAAAACCATCGGTGTCGCAAGAACAATCATTAACGAACAGTATCTAAAAATAGCTAAACAAACATTTTCAATTTCAATAAGTAATTACAAAACTTATGAAAAAGAAATTTCTGAATCTAATGATTTAATTAAATTCTGAAAAGATGAAAAAAATGAAGAAACCTTCAAGAAAAAAATTCAAGAAAAAATTGCTCAGCTAAAAGAAGATAAAAAACAAGTTGAAGCAGATTGAGATAAAAAAATAAAAGAAAATACTGATAAACATCTTGTGGAAAGTCTTAACAAACAAAAAACACAAAGTCTTAAAGAATATGATGATAGAATAACTCATTTCGAAAAACATACAAGACCGGCAGAAATTAAGGAATTAGAGCAAAAAATTAATGAATACAAAAAACGTGCTGAATCAAAGAAGGAAAATAATGTTGAATCTGGTACTATGTGAATTCTAGACTTTCAACCAGATAGCACAGGAAAATATCCAACTAAATGATATTTTGGAACAAATGCCCACGTTGCAAGGGCTATAACTAAGGATTTAAGTGGATTCTCATTAACAAGAATTAATAAAGACATTCATAGCGGAGCAAAACTAAGAATATCAGATATGGATGACAATATCACAACTTTTGGAACTCAAAATAAAGATGCAATTAGAACCATTTTTAATGCAACTGACTACCTAAGCACTCATCCAACTGATTTTTTATCAGAACGTCAAAAGAAAATTTATGAAGGTGTTGAAGAATTTGCTGATTTTGCTGTTATTGAAATTGACTTTGAAAAAATTAAAGATTTTTCAGCATCCTCTAATTCAACAACCTTAACTGAAGTTTTAAAGGCTAAAAAAGATTTCAATCTAGCTAAAGAAGTTACAAATGATTATGCCAATGATAAAAAATCTCATATCAAATTTAGAAGCAAATCATATCTTGTGGATTATCAAGCAATAGATTATCCGTTAAGTGGAAAGATTCCACCTAGTCTTGATCATTTATTTGCCGTTGGATGGCCAAGCGCCCGTGAAGATTTCTATTTAAAAGCATACATCGATGATGATCAAAGAGAAAGGGCAAAGTTTGGTTATTCATTTAGTTTATGATTTAATGCTAATTATGACTTTTATGATGCAAAATTAACCAATTCTGAAAACGGGCCATCTTCATTCCCTAGCGATGTGCTAAATAGAGGAAATTATTTATCATATCAAATTGGTTATCGTTCATTCGCTGACAAACCTGGGGTTCTAGATTCTTTTATTAGTGCACCAATCAATGGTGATAAATTATTTGAATATGAAAACAAAAAATATATCAGCATGAGTCTTAACTATCTCCCAAGAAGATGAGCACCAGCTGGCGGATCATCTGGTTCATCAATTAGAAACCAAAATAATGAATTAGTTGCTATTCACCATACAACCAATCAATTCGCAAGAACTGGGCTTGCTCTTGCGTTTAGATCAGAAGGTTTTAATTATCAAGGTTTATTCGGGACATATAATCTTCCAGAATATGACTTAATTTATGGTGGTGGCAAGGATCAAACAAAATCATATAGACAAGCTCTAAAAAATCTTTATCCAAATCTACAAAAAACTAACCTATTTGCAAACGGATTAGGTGATGAGAATATTCCAGAGCAATTTAAATTTAAGAAAGGAACCACAAGATAATGCAAAATTCCACAGTCAAAGAAAATCGCATATATGATGACTTTGAGTCATTATTCAATAATAAACGAAAAAATCTGTTAGTATCAATCTTGAAAATTACTATCATTTCCTTGTTTATTTTTTTATCAGGATTAATCTTATTTTTTGCCCCCATAACAATTTTTTCAACAAAACTTTTCGCTCCTTTTACAAATACCCCTGAATACTTCCTAAACTTTTCAAGTTTATCATTGGAACGTATTAATTACCTCGCTATATTCAGAATTTCACTATTAATTAGTATCTTTTTATACACAATTAGCAAAAACTTTTCTAATATCTTCACCCATAAAGAATCGGCTAAAAAATATATACCTTGATTTGTCATATATTCAACCCTATCAATTATTTCTGTAATATTGTTATTTACGATGTTTAATGAAAAAACACTAAGTTACTACTATTTATCATTCTTATCAGTTATATTATTAATTGTCGATGTTGCCTATGCAATTTATACATACAAATTAAAGAAAAAAACAAATCCTTTATTTTATAAAAACAAAAAAACTCTTATTATTTCAATTATTTCTCGATCAATTTTAGTCATAGGATTTATGGCTACGATATCAGCGTGAATATTCACCATCGAAAAAGATGAGCAAAAATTTGATTTTCTTGATAATAACCCTGTACATCAATTCTTTATAAGTTTATTTTCACAAAAAAGTGGAATTAATCTATTTTACTTAATTCTAATTTTTGTCACATTAGGAGTGCTAATATTTGGAATTAATATCGAAAGAATTTTATGAACTGCATCAAAACAACAAAAAAATAATGAATCTAGAGAAAGACTACTTCTTTATATTGGTTTTGCCTTTACTACTGTAATTTGATTTATTCGTGCACTATTTTATAAAACAAGTTCAAATGTCATTGATGCTGAAAAACCATCAAGAAATTATATTTATCTTATTGGCTTAATATTTATTGTTCTATTTTTTATTAGTTATGTCCTAGTAAGTTTTCTAAAACCACTAAAAATTAAAGGAGTTTTATTAAATACAATTTTTACCGGCTTTATTTTTACACTAATTTGAATAATAACCGCAATTGTAAGTTTAAAAAATCAAGAAATTATTGTCACAAATATTACTCTTTTATTTTCTTCAATATTCAGCATTATAATATTAATGCTTTATAAATACAGAACTTCAAATGAACCTATATATGTTTCAATAATATTGAAGAGTTTAGTTTTATTAGTAATATTTACCCTAATAATTAACGGTTTAAATGCATTACTACTTTCAAATAATAACCAATCATTCTATAATATTCCTTCAAAACTTTCGCTGGACCAAATTTTTGTAATCACTACTTTAAGTTTTGCTGTTTTATTTAACATATCAACTGTTATAAATCTAATTTGAACTCTAACAGTAATTACGAAGAAAAATAATGTCATAAACCAAGGAGTTTCAAATGAAGTTAAGTAGGAAAGAACAAAATATTTTAAAAGCCGTACAAAATGATTTAGAAGTATTTAATTATGATTTCATGCAACTAAAAAAACAACCTAACTTTATCTCCTTTGATAAATTAATGTCAACAATTCAATTAAAAGCTCAAACAAAATCAAAGGATATAGATGTTAAAAAATTGTTTAATTATCTAAAACAGGCTCAAAATAAAAAATATGAAATTATTTTTGATGAATTTGTTTTATCTTATAAATTGGACGAAAGATTGAATAATTACTACCTAGTACCATTTATAAAGCAATTTCCATCAACAAATATTGAATCAATTAATCTAAGAACTGAAACTAACCTATTTAAATCAAAAATAGCGCTTTACTTCAATGAAGAGATAAAGCAATTATTAAATAAGAATTTCTTTGTTGAAATTATTGAAAATATTATTGTTAAAACAGATAATGAATCTAATTTATTAAACATATTTTACAACGAAAAAAGTATTATAGGATGATAGTATGCATTTAAAAAAATGAGAAGAAAAATTACAAAACCTTGAAGGAATATTGACAAAGGTAAATAATTCCAAAAATATTCTTTTGATCGAGATAATGAAGCTTACGAGAAAGCTAAAATTCAATATTTCTAATGCATTGCTAAATATCAACTTAATCAATGCTATTAAGGAAAAATACACAATAAAAAATAAGTTAATTAATGATTCTGAAAATAATAATAAAACTATTCAAAAACTACGTAATATATTTAAAAAACGATCAGTACTTTGGATTTATTTGACCGAGAACCAAAAATACTCAACAGATTCATATAGTAGATATGAAAAAAAGCTACTTACAAATGTAAATCCTAAACACGATGATTTTATAGCAATTGGCCAAAGAGCTAGTGAATTTTGCAATCAAAACAAGTTTAACGTAATAAAATCCTTTGGTGAAGAAGAAAAACAGGCTACCAATCTTGCTTGAAGAGTTAGTCAATTAGTTAAGACCTTATATATAGATAACAACTATTCAAAAGTTAATTTTGTTCTTAATACCAACAAAAATTATAACGGGCACTTTACAGTTCTTCCTATCGATGAATTCAACATTAATAAACTAGTAAATGAAGTTAATAAACAAAATTCAGTTGGTGATATTTCTGGTTACAAAATTTATCCCGGTATTGAGGATTTTGTTGAAAATGAAATAAACATCATTTTAGAAAATGCTATATATTCATTGTTAATTGAGTCATTTTTCTACAATGCCAAAAATGACCTTGTTACAACCAATAAAATTATTAATCAAATTGAAGAAGATATTGCAAAGGTTAAGAAAAAAATAATTCGTACTAAACGCGAAAAGGAAATTGAAGAAATTGTTTTATTAACAAAAGCAAACGAAGGTTTTGGGGGTATTAAATAATGATTAATAATAATTCATTTAAAATTAATATTCACTTCATTGGTAATAAACATCTATCAATCAGAAATGCCATATTATTTATCAATATTGATGAAGAGGATGAGTGGGGTCTTGCTAATTCGAATTCAATGATGGCATTTGAAAACACAGTTATTAAAATTAGAGACCTTGATCAAGAAAAAGAATTATTTTTATTTTTAATTAACGCAAATATAATCATCAAAGAAAACGAAATTAACATTAATTCATTTAGTAAGTTAGAATTATACAAACAAAACAATAAGATAAAATTTGATAATTTGCAAATCAAAGAAATAACAACCAAAATTAATTACTATGAATCATTGCAAAAAATTGGACTAAGTCTTGACCAATTTCTTGAAGAAAAACATTTAAAGCAAAGGCTATATATGCTAAAAATGGAGCAAAAACTAAAATTAGTCAAGGAGGAAAATTATGAAATTAAAAAATAAATTATTCTCTTTAAGTTTAATCAGTGTGATCCCGCTTCCCTCGTTAGCTCTTATTTCTGCCTACAATCGTCAAGATGAAACAAAAGAACTCAAACAAGATGCGCCTCAAAAACCCACTGATCCAAACAAGCAAAAACCAAAAGCTCCAGAAAAACCTAGCCTAGCTCTCGACTTTGATACCTTTGCCAAATTTACAAAAGATAATGTGGAAAAAAATGTTGAAAAAATAATTGACTTTACCATTAAATATCTTGATAATGAAAAAGGAAAATTGTTGAAAGATTTAGACAAGGATTTTAAACCTAATTTAGAAAAACTCATCTACATCCAAGTCCTACAACAGTATCTTGAAAAAAACAAAGATGCATTAAAAACTAAGCATATGAATAACCTTGGTTTCACAATTGTTTTTCCATATGTAATGTCAACTAATAAAAATTACATTCCATCTGTAGTTGAATACGAAGGGCAAAAATTTGATAACATAAAGGTCGGAAAAACTAAAGAAACCAACTATGAAGAACAAATTAAGCCAAATGGAAAAATTACAAAAGATAAAGAACAACTTAATACAATTACCAAACAAAGACTTGATAAATTAATAAAGGATTACTTTGGCGCGTTGCAAAAGCAACTTCCAAACATGCTTTTTGACAAGGTAGACATTCCTAAAATAGGAGAACAAATTAATATTAAATTCGGCACCTTCAAAGAAAAAGAAAATACAATTAATGGTTTTAGTTTTACTCAGCCCAAAGACTTTGCATCATGAGAAGATTACATTGTTTCGAAATTGCATAAGAAATTTGTTAAATTTGATCTTGATCAGAATAAAAAATTCATTCTTGATGAACAAAAAAATAAAAAAGAAGATGAACCAATAAGAAAACCGCCAATAATTCCCGGGGATAAACAACAAAAAGAAATTGATACCCAAGAGCAAATTCAAGCTCTTCCTTCGCTAATACCTAATGTTTCTTCAATTTACACATCTAAAACAGCAAACAATCTAAAAACGTTTTTTGATAGTTCAAAAGCAGAAGAAAAAGAAAAGATATTCTTTTTTGATAATGCCATTAACACTAGATTTAAATATAGCGTAATTAATCTAAAAAGTGAAGGTGGAAATTCATTATCAGCAACAGTGAGAATTAGTGATAGAGTAGATCCTAAAAAGAGTCGTGATTATGTAATTAAAATAAATATTGATACTTCTCCGGAACAAGAATCACTTAATTACGCATATGAAGAAATAATTAAAGAAAATAAACAACTATTTAGCAAAATATTTACCGCTTTGGGAATTGATGACAAAATAAACTATAATGATCTAAGAAATGATACGCTACGTAGCGTTTTATATAATATGGTTGGCACAGGGGTTTTAATCACTAATAAAGAATCGTATGTAAATGCTGCTAACGATATAATCACAAAAGCTGCTGAAAATCTCTTAAAAAACGAAAATAACAAATCTGTTATCGAAGCCGACATTAAAAACTCAAATTATCTATTATTAACTAGTTTATTTTCTTCAACAATCAATGGTGTAGATTATTTTAGTAGTCTTGCTAACTCTCTTAAAGCTGTTTTAATACAATTTGAAGAAATAATTAAGATAAATAAAGACATTATTAAGAAAAACTTTGCTCAAAATGGATTTGATTTAAATTTAATAAATCAATATTATGACCTTATAAATAAACAAATATCTCGTTTAATTTCTTCAACTGGTTCAAGAACTATTAATATTTTTAGCTGATATGATAATTACACTAAACAAGTCAAAAATATTATTGAAAGATTTGATATTCTTGCTGCTTTAATCGATAATAAAAAGCCAGATAAAAAAGAGGACAAAGAAAAATTTACAAATTCATATCTAAAAGCGGAAATTCAAATTAAAGATAATAATCTAGAAGGAAAGAAAGCTTTAAACCAAGCTGGTTATGCAATATTTGCAATTAGTGCATTATTAACAATAATTGCAATTACCTTTATTGCTATAAAAAGCAAAAAACTCGGTACTATAAAATTAAAAAAACTTTCAATTTCAGTAATCGGCATAATCTTGTTTGTTCTTGTTCTTTCTATTGTAATGTCAATAATCTAATTCAAAATAGAGTTTTTAATAAGAAATTGTTACGCAATTATTAAAACTCTATTTTTTTTTTTTTTTTAAAAAAAAAAAGCAAAATTAACCAGGCTAAATTTTAAAAAAGCTAGTAAATTTCACATTTCAATAGCAAAATAAGTTCAAATTTGATGCCCAATTTATAACCTTGCCCAATGTTCATAACCCGAAATTCAAAAAAAAAAAAAAAAACATTATTATATTAGTAAAAAAATTAAATACCAAAACATAAGAAAAGGTTTAAATATGACTGAAAACAAACATGAAATTAAAACAAAAAAGAAAAAAACACCTAGAGTTTTACTAGGAGCAGAACTAGCAATAGCAGCAACATTAGCAAC
Source organism: Mycoplasma sp. 332 (assembly GCF_052378275.1). Classification (NCBI taxonomy): domain Bacteria; kingdom Bacillati; phylum Mycoplasmatota; class Mollicutes; order Mycoplasmatales; family Mycoplasmataceae; genus Mycoplasma; species Mycoplasma sp. 332. Next base: position 216,803 of record NZ_CP198998.1, on the reverse strand, counting down.
TGGTGCCATAATAACAGCATACCTAGTTAGCAATAACCAAAATAAGTTAGAAATAAACAAACAAAAAATAACTAGTAACTCAGCTTCATTTATACTAAAAAACTATAAAAATTATGAAAACTCCGAATTTACAGCAAGAATCTTTCCCGAAAATAATCCAAAAGCTTTTCTTGAAAAGAAATACATTATAAACAAAAATAATGAAACTATTTCTTGAGGCGAAAAAAGAAACGAAGCTCCTTTAGAATCTAGCACTGATTATGAATTTCAAATAATTTTTAAAAATAAACCTATTTTAAGCCATAAATTCAAGACATTAAACAATATAACTGAACTTAATAAGAAAGCAATAGAACAAGAAAGAACAAATAAACTATTAAAAGAAGCGCAAAAAATTAAAGAAGATTTAGAAAGAAAACTCTTAGATTCACTTACAAAAAACCAGGAATTAAAAAAACAAAACGAAATTTCTTTAATAAACAAAGAGCTTGAAGAAGCAAAAAATAAAAAAGAACTAATAAATAACCAAAAACAAAATGCTGATAAAAATCTAGAAAGAATTAACAACATAATTAGCCAAAAAGAATCTGAAATTCAGGCACAAACTAATGTTAGAAATCAACTAGAAGCACAAAAAAATGACAATCAAGAGAAAATCAATAAACTACAAGAAAAGATCAAACAAACCGATCATCTTTTAGCACAAAAACAAAGTGAAATTTCAACTAAAAACAATAAATTAATAGAGGCAAATAAAGAACTAGCGCAAGCTCAGGAAGCCCTAAATAATTCAATGCAAAATTTAGATAATATTAATCAAACAATCATAGACCTCGAAAAACAAAGAAAAAATCTTGAGGCAAATTTATCACAAAATAACAACAGTTTTCAAGAACAAACCAACAAAATCGATCAAATAACAATGCAACTGCGCTCTGCTATTGATGAATTAAAAAAAGAAAATGAGAATCAAAAAAATAAAGTAGAAAAAGCTGAACAAGCAAAGCAAAACCTGCTAAAAAAGCAAGGAGAAATTTCACTAAAAAACAAGGAATTAGAACTTACACAAAGACAAAAAGAAACTCTCGAAACTCAGAAACGAAGTGTGCAACAACTTCTTGATAAAATTAGTTTAGATATAGGCAAAAAAGAAAAAGAAATTCTAGATAAAACCGATGTAAAAAAACAATTAATGGTTGAACAAAATAAAGCACAACAAGAAGTTACAAAAGCAAATGAAAAGCTAGCACAAGCAACACAATCACTAAATCAAAAAGCAAGTGAAATTTCAACTAAAAATAATGAATTAATAGAGGCAAATAAAGAACTAGTACAAGCTCAGGAAGCACAAAAAGCAACAAAGCAAAGCCTAGAAAACACAAACAGACAAATAAAAGAACTAGAAACTAAAAAAGAAGAGGCTGATACAAACCTTTTAAATATCAACAATAATTTACAAGAGGAATCAATCAAAATTTTGCAATTAGCAAATGATTTACAAAGTGCGATTGATGCATTAAAAAAAGCAAATGAGTCTCAAAAGAGTGCAATAGAAAAAGCAAAGCAAGCTAAGCAAAAACTTTCGCAGAATCAAAATGATATTGCTCTAAAAAATAGGGAATTGCAACAACAAAATAATCTAAAGAGTTCACTACAACAAGAAAAAGCAAAACTAGAACAAGACCTACAAAAATACACGGAAGAAATAAAACAAAAAACCGCTTCCAAAACTACCAAATCACAAGAAAAAAACAAAGCTTCAAGTGCATTAGATACAAGTAAACAAAAAGTCACAGAAACTGAAAATAAATTAGATGAAACTAACAACTCAATTAAAGATAAATCAGTTGCTGTATCTAAAAAAGAAAAAGAATTAGAAATAGAAGAAACTAATTTATCAAATCTACAACGTTTAGAACAATATAATATGCAAGTGTTGCAAGAAAAAAACACCGAATTAGACGGAATTAGTCAAATTTTAGCGCAAACAATACATACATATGAAGAGGCTTATAATCAACATAAATCAGTAGAGCAAGAAAGTTTGAATGCAAAAAATAATATTGAAAGAATAAAAAAAGAAAAAAAGAATGAATTAGAAACTATTAAAGAAATACAGGATGAATTTAACCAGGAAAAGAAAGAGCTTGACAACGAAACTGAAAGAAGATGAAAAAAAATAAAAGATATCGAAAACGCCCCTGACACCAAAACAAGTGAGGAAAGGGAAAAAAGAAATGAAGAGTGAAGAAGTGCAATAATATCATGATATTATTGAAATAATTTTTCACTTAAATCTCGGTTAGAGAGACTCAAAAAACAATATGATCGAGAGCTGATGGATTGGGATTCTGACAAAATTATGTCTGAACTTAAGGCTGCTGAGCAAAAATATAACGATGCCCAAAAGGTATTAGAAGAAAAAACAAAAATACTTGCCGAAAAAACTAAAGAAAAAGATAATGTTCAACAAGAATACAACAATGCTGAACGTGAAAAAAATAACGCAACGCGTGAACTTGAGCAAACAAAATCTTCTATTCAAGCAAAAAATAACGAGATAGATAGGATAAAAAGAGAGTTAAATGCTGCGAAGCAAGAACTTCAGGATGCTAATGTTACAAAACAATCAAATATAGCAGAATTACAAGAAGCTAAAAAAGAATATGAAAGTAATATAAAAAACTTAAATACAAAAATTGCAGAAGAACAAAAAGCTGTAGATACATTAAATAATGTAGAAACAAATAAAAATTTATTACAACAAAAAATACAAGAAACTGAAACAAAAATAAATCAAATAGATAATGAAATTGCTAAAATCAACCTTTCATTAGCGCCATTAACTAATTCAAGCAAAACATTGCAAACAGAAAATAACGGAGCTGAAAGCGAATTGAGTCAAGCTAATAAAAATGTAACACAAAAAACTAGTGATCTTGAATTAGCAAACACTAAATTAAAAGAAGCAAACGCTAAAATTCAGGAAATTAAGAAAAATAAAGAAGAAGCAACCTTAGCAAAACTAGAAGCTGATAATAATTTAAAGGAAACTCTAAAAAATAAAAGTGATCTCGAAACGCAACTTCAAACCACGATACAAACAATAGATGAAAAACAAAAAGAAGTAAACAAAAAAAATAATGCACATGAAATAGCAAAACTAGAAGAACAAAAAGCCCAAGCTAATAAGGAAAAAGCAGATTTTGAACATAAAATAGCAACCCAAAAACTAAATAATAAAAATCAAGAATTAAACAACATATCAAAGCAATTAAATGATGAACAACAAGTATTGCAAGATTATAAAACTACAAAACAAAATACACAACAAGAAGCTGACAAATTAGCAAGTCAAATTAGCATTGTTAATGAAAATATTAAAAATATAAAACATGCTATCAATAACTCAAATCAATCAAAAACCATAACTGAAAACACAAATGCACAAGCACAAAAGGATTTAGAAGAAGCAAATAAGAAGGTAGCAAATAAAGCTCAAAATATAGAAAATATAAACTTAAAATTACAAGCAGCAAATAAAGAAATTAAAAAAATCAAAGATACTAAAGCTAATGATGCTTCAAAATTGAAAAAAATAAATAGTGATATTCAAATGTTTTTAAACAAAAAAGAAGAAAAGGAAGCTGAGTTAAAAACTTTGACACAATCAAAGGATAAAAAAATTGCAGAAATAAATAAAATAAACAAAAATCTCGAATTCACAAGATTAGAGCAACAAAAAACTCAAAATAATAAAGATAATACAATATCATTATTAGATATTGCACAACAAAATCTAGATAACACAATTAAGCAATTAAAAAATAAAGATAACGAGTTGCAAAAAACCAAACAACAACTTAGCGAATCTCAAAATATCTTAAAGGAAACAACACAAGATATAAGTGAACAAGAAGAAAAACTAGAAACTATAAATAAAGATATTACAAACCTAAACCAAACTTTAGTAAGTAAAACAAAGGAAAAAGAATAAGCAAATTTAGCAAATACAAATGCTAAAAAAGAATTAGAAAAAACAAGTCAAGAATTAGTTGAAAAATCAAAGAAACTTGAACAACTAATCAATAAACCACAAACCTATACTAATAACTAAAAAACAAAAATATCAAAAAACATCAGACTCAAATTTAAATAAAAAGATTTGGGTCTTTTCTTATTTTGTATTAAAAACAATTAAATTAAGTTTTATTAATAATTTAGTATAAAAAAAAGAATAAAAAAAATGGCGATCGTAGCAGGATTCGAACCTGCGACCACATGCTTAGAAGGCACGTACTCTATCCCCTGAGCTACACGACCGTTGCATATAATATTTTAGCACTAAAATAAATTTAAGAACGCTTTTTATAAAATTTATTTTTGCATTAATTATCACAATACATATAAAATGAATTTTGATATCAAAATATGAGCTTTTTATATAGGCTATTATCCTATAATAAAAGATGCAAAATTTTGATAAAATTGTAGTTAAACAATTAAATAAAATCATAAATCTATCTTAATTTAAGTTGAGTTTGTATTTTTAAATCATAAAATTGGAAAAATAAATATTTAATTTCAAATATCAAAAAATTTTGTTTTTGTATAAAGCAACACAAACTTATAAATTTTTCAAAATCAATAAGTTTTTATAAAGAAACTAATTAAATTAATCTATTTCACATCTTTGCATAAGTAAATCAATAATTTTGATAATGAACCTTAATAAAAGCGTAAAATTTCAATATTATAGGGAATTAAGAGGGAATTAAAATATGAAGAAAAAGTTCTTATTTCTATTAGGTACACCATTACCACTAATACCATTGAGTGCTGTTTCATGTTATAGTGATTTTGATTATTTAGACAATGGTCCTTCTAAAATTTTTAATATCAAGAAAACAAAATTTATAAATTTATCATCAAAAGATTATTCAATAAAAAATAAAAATCTAAACTTATATTTTCTTGACAATAAAATTCATCAACCATATGTTGCTATTGAGGAAATGTTAGGTGTTTTAAATGGCTTCGTTGATACTTCGCTAATTAGAAAAAAACCGACTTATGACATCAATGCAACACAACTAGTTTCAAATAATCAATTAATGTATATTGACGCAGATCGTGATATTATTAGTGTTAGCAACGAAGCATTTTTTAATTTTGTTAAGCAAAGCAATTTGACTAATTACTCACGCTTCATAAGTTATGAAGGCTCAAAAATTGAAAATATTAATGATTTAAGCGGACCTATCAAATTTGATTTAAGAAGTTATCACATCGATATTTTTAAAGAGGGGAGAAGAACTTTTATTCCTTTAAGTATTTTTAATACCTTATTTTGTAGTCAAAACTATTACAATCTCTACTATAATGGCGATGCGGTTTATGGTAAATTTTTTTCACTAATGGAAGATGAAAATGACACTTACTCATATCAACAAGGTTCATGGTCGGTGGATAAAGAAACAACACAGGATCGAATTTATAACCTTGATAATCTCTTATTTACCCTTGACAATTTTTATGGACTTAAATCATACAAAAATATATCAAACTTTCAACAGTATATCAGCGATATAAAAAAAGAATTATTAAGCAATAATCCCGATATATATAACAAGGCATATGCAAAATTATTCTTTAACAAATTAAATGACTTGCATACTAGAATTAATATGTTAAATATATTCACAAACAATAGTAAAAAAATCAATGATTATGCATCTAAATTATATGGAACTGAACGAAGTGAATATGCCAAAGTTAATGAATACCTTGAGCAAAAAAGAGCCATACTTGAGCAAAAAATTAAACAAGATGGCTTTATTATAAATGGTAACTTAGCATATATTATTATCGATAATTTTGAAACAGCATCTAATAATGAAATTTATGCAAAAAATATCAAAAGTGACACATTTGAATTTTTAAGAAATACATTGCAAAAAATATTAAAACAAAAAAATATTAAAAATGTTGTGATTGATATTTCTAGAAATGGTGGTGGAAATATTGGAGCAATGTATCGTGCTGTTGGTTTATTAACAAATAAGGACATTGTTGTGCATAGTAAATCACTACTTTCTGGTATTATAGAAACACAAAAATATAAAATCGATGCTAACAAGGATGGCAATTATTATGATAATGATGCATTTGAAAACTTTAATTACTATATATTAACTAGCAAAAATACTTTTAGTGCTGCTAACACATTTTCAGGAATCATAAAGGAACTAAAAGTAGCCAAAATTATAGGTCAAAAATCTGGAGGAGGGACCGCGCCTGTATTGCCCTTGGTTTTGAATGATGGAACATCAATATCAACTAGTTCACCATTAAATTATTTATATAAACATCACGGATCAGAAATAAATCTAGAAGATGGTGTAAAACCAGACATTGAAATTCCATATAACAACTTTTATGATATAGACTATCTAACTAAAATTTTGCCTAAATAAATCTAAATTTAAATTGATTTTTTTCTTTAAACAATAAAGTAGGAATTTAAAATTCCTACTTTTAGATTTTTATTTTCTTAATTTCACTAGCGATTTTTGTATTAATAATTTTAGATAATTCTAAAATATCTGCGTCAATTATTGCCTGATATGAGCCAAACTTTTCCAATAATTTTTGTTCTATCTTAGGCCCAACACCTTTTATTTTTGTTAAGAGACTATCTGTAATTATTTTATTGTGTCTTTTATTATAAACGGCCTTAGCACTCTTATCGACATCATATTGAATTTGCGATAAAAAATTAAACACCTTAGCATCTGAAATTTTAATTTCTACGCCACTATCATTAATTAATCTTGCAAACTCGTGGTGATTATTTTTTACAAGTCCGAAAATAGGCACATTTTTATGAAATTTTTTCAAGGCCTTGATTGCAGCATTAATTTGAATCTCACCGCCATCAACAAAAATCAAATTAATATCTTCATCAATTGAATGATCACAAAAAAATTTACTAATATTTTGATACATATAATGGTAATCAGAATTAGCATCTTCATTTTTGCAAAGTATATAAGAACGATTGAATTTCTTAACATTAATTCCATCAACAAAAATCATCCCTCTACCAACGACTTCTTTAGTTGCTGATTGAAATGAATTATCGAATATTGCAAACCTTGAACAATCAATATTTAATATATTTTTTAAAGATTGGAGAATATCATTGCTTTTTGTTTTATCTTTTATTTTCTTTATTTTATTGCTTAAATCATTCTTAGCATTAGCACTAGCTAAATCAAGTAATTTAGAATTTATACTATAATTCTTTTTAATAATCGAATTTCTAATTTCTTTATTAAAAGGCTGATTTTTATATTTATCATCAATAATTATTTGATCAGGAATAGGATTGTTTTTATAAAAATTTTCTATAAATTCAAATACCAATTCTTCTTCATTTTTTTCAAAACAAAATTGAAAGTCTTGGCGATTATTTAACAATGAATAACGATATTGTAAAATAGAAGCAAACAAAATATTATCATATAAATATACGCCCCATACATCAATAGATTTTTTTGTCTTTAATCTAATGTTTTGGATATTATTCTTTTCGTTTATAAAATCAAGAATTTTTTTAAGTTCTTCCGCCCTTCTAAAATCAAGTTGTAAAGAGGCGCTTCTAATTTTACTAATTAATTCTTGTTTAAATTCTTTATTAAATTTTATTATTTCCTTTGCTTTTGCGAATCTCTTATCTACCTCTACCGGAGTCATTTTTTTAATAATTAATCCTTCTTGCGTTTTTAATAAATGGACTAAATATTTAATTAATAGACGTGTTTTTTCACCATCTACAACCGGACCATAATAAATAATATCATCACGTTTTTTATATTCATTTTTAAGTTGTATATCAATACTATTGGCTTTTTTTATAATACAAATATAAGGATAATTATTATGAGAGGGGAGCATTACATTATATTTAGGTTTATATCTATTAATACTAGCTCGTTCAAACATCAAGGCTTCCGATTCCTTATCAAAAACGGTTGTATCAAAAGAAGCAATATGTTTTAACATTGCACTAGTTTTAAATGAATTATGAACATTTTTGTCAAAATATTGTGACATCCGTGATTTTAGGTTTTTGGCTTTGCCCACATAAATAACATTGCCATCTTTATCTTTTCAAAAATAAACACCAGGTTTTGTTGAAACGTCTTTAATTAATTCTTTATCAATCATTAGCTATTTCATATTTTCTTCAAGAGTATGAATAATAATATCTAATCTTCTAAATGGATCAATATCAAAATCATTAAGAGTTATTTCATAGGCAATATCTTCAAATACACCAAACTTAGGTTTTTCGATTGTTTTATCTAACTTCAAATTAATGTACTTAATTGGCTTTTTATCTAATAAGAAATCAATATTAAATTTATAAAGTGGTTTAATATCTTTAATAATTTCTACCCCTTCAATTTTATTTTCTATAGCATGATAATAAAAAATACTATTTAATGAATTTTTTCTACCAAACGAAATTAACAAAGCATATTTTTTATCATGAATTTTAATACCTAAAACTGCATAAGGGTCAACCAAATAATTCTTAAATTTTTGGTCATCCAATATCAATGCAACATACGGATGCGAAAGATGAATTATTTTTTCAAATTCTTCATCGGAAATTTCATACAAAATAGCATTATCAACCAACGGAAATAATTCTGTTTGTTGTTCTAACGTGATAAAAGCCTTTAAATTTTGCTCATTTTCATTAGGCGAAGTTGAAAATCCCATGTCATCGGTTGCTAGATAATATTTACCAAATTCTAATTTAGTATACACATATACGTTTTCGATAATTTCGTTTGTATCAGTGGCAATAACATTGGCCTGAAATCTTTGATATTGCGGAAACATTTCTCATCTATCAATCATAAATAATTCATCCTTTGTTATTTCAAAAAGAGTGCCTTTAACTTGATGGGCAATATCTTTTTTTAATAAAAAATATGCAGTTTCATCAACACACTTAGCATAGCCATTTAATAAAGCGGGTCTTCTTACGCAATCAGGCGACAATAAATTTTTATAGAACAATTCATCTTGAATAGTTCCATATGAAAATAAATAAATTTTGTTGTCTTTTTCCATTTTTACTCCTTAAACATAAACAAATTTTAGGTAGATATTATTAATTATATTTAATATTATTTTTTTAAGCCCATTTTAGCTTGTAATATTTAAAAATTTCCTAATTTTGAGCCTCTTTCTTTTTTTTTTTTTTTTTATCTAAAATATTAAATTAATATAAAAAACTATACAAAAAATATTTTATTGAGGTGTTTATGAAAAAAACAAATAGAAGAAAAAAAGTTGTAGCCGGAATAATAACTGGTGTTTCAATTGGGGCAACAATTGGAACAGGCTATGTTCTTTTAAATGAAACAATAAAATGAAATCACACAATGGCAAAATTACAAGCATTAATAAAAAAGATGAATGAGTGGAAGAAACAAAATGAAATTGATAAAAAAACATATACTCGCGATCTTTATGCAACCTTTGAAAAAGAACTAAATGAGCTAGACCAATTATTAAATATAAAAGACATCAAAAAAGTAGATGAAATATTAACTAAATTACAATCATCTAAAATTAATTTCAAGAATTATAAAAGTCAATATGATAATCTTGAATTACTTAATGGTGAAGCAATTTCTGAAAAATCGTCATTTAGTGATCTTCTTACAAACTATGAATCTAAGTACAATAATAAACCTTTTGCTACCAAATATATAGCTATTTACAATCAAGAAAAAACAAATTTGGAAAATCAATACAATAATGCAACCAATGAAGATGGACTTGCAAAAGTAAAAGCCAAAGCTATTGAATTAAAAAACAATCTCCAAGTGTTGTTTAACCTGACAGATGAAATTTTAAATGCAAAAAACATTGATTCAAAATTTCCTTCTGATATCAAAAATAAAGGTATATTTGAAAAAGCAATCAAAGAAGCTGAAAAAATTCTTAATAATCCAAATGCAACCCTAGAAGAAAGACAAAAAGCACTAAATTCTTTACATGAAAAAATTTCAGAATTCCAAAAAACTCTATCATTAGAAAAACAAAACCTAATAAAGCAAATTAATGACTTAGTAAAAGATGCCGAAAATTATAAGAACACAACCCTCGATTATGACAAATATAAAAATTTAGCCAAAAAATTAGACGCTGAAATAACCAACATAAAAAACAAAATGAGCAAAGATAATGAAATTGCTACACTAAGAGAAATTCTAGAAAAGGCTAAACCACTAAAAAGTGATGCACAACAAATTAAAGAAGCTATTGATGGTTTAATCCAAGAATTACCTTCTTCACAAAAATTATTAAAAGAAATCGAATCAGCTAGTGATTTATTTAGTTCTCAAAAAATTGAGGACGAGTTAAAAAATGCAATAAATGTAGGTAATGAAGCTCTAAAAAAACTTGACAAAAATAGTATTACAGAAGCTTTAGCTAATCTAAACAGCAAATCAGAACAAGCAAGTGATTTAATTACAAAACAAAAAGACAAATTAATTAGTGAAATAACTGGCTTAATTGAAAAAGGACATCAACAATTAGATAAAATTAAATCTTCTGATGAATATGAAAATAATAGAGATCAAATTAGCGATGCCATTGAAAATGCACAACGAAACAATAATACTAATACTTTGTTAGGTGATCTAGTTACAAATAAAAATATACTTGATAGTTTATTAACAAAAACTAAAAAGCAAGTCGCAAGAGATAATCTGACCAGAGAAATTGCTATTGCAAAACAAAATCTTAAATATACCAAAGAAAATAATATTATTAGTTCGACTAATGAATTTGAAAAATTCATACAAGATGCTGAAAAAACGCTAGAAACATTAGATAATGAACAAAAATCCGTAGATGAAATTGAAGTTGAATATAACAACGGTGCCAAAACTTTAAAAGATAGCTACCTTCAAAAATCTAAGGAAGCATCTATAAACACACTAGTTGAAGCTAAAAAACTTAACACTGAACTAGAACAAGAAAAATTTAAGGACAACGGAACTTATCATGTTTCTAAAAAGGATCTACAATCAAGAATAAATTCGGCCGAAGAAACAAATAGCAATGCTAACTCAAATAGTTACAATGTTCTTGAAAAACTTAACGAGCTAAATAAAGCAATTAAAGAGGCTAAAAGATTCCGTGATGCTGATGAAAATGAACGCAAGAAAATAATTGAAGAAATTATCGAATTAAAAAAAGACATTATTAGCAAAAAGAATGAACTAATTGGTGCTCAAAATGGGCTAAAAAATGAAAATTCCGAAAAATATAAGACATTAATCAAGGAATTAGACAAAGTTTTAGAAGATTATAATACTAACATTGAGCCAAATGTTAGCGATTTTGGTGTCGCACGATTAGATGATGTTAAGGTTAATCTAAAAAAAATAGTTGATAAAATACCTAAAGAAAAAGAGGAAATCAATAAAAAATTTAGCGAATTAAATACTAAATTAGATGAATTAGTTAAAAAAGCAAATGACTTTGTATCGCAAATGCCAACTGATGAATATAATCCTGAAAAACAAGATTTAAAAGATTTAATAACCAAAACGCAAGATTCGAACCAATAGGGATGCTATTGATGAATTAAAACAATTAGTTGAAGATTTTAAGGATAAAAATCGAAAAGCGGAAACAAAAATTATCCAAATTAATTCTAATAAAGATGAAGAAATCGAAAAAATTAATAACAAGATTGCTGAAATAACCGATTTTGCTAATGCAAATAAAGATGAATATCCTCAAATAACAACCCCATTATTAGAATCGCTAAAATTAGTCAAAGACAATAATTATCCAAGTTATAACAATACTATCCAAGAATTACAACAAAAATTATCTAATATCACAAGCGCACTAGATAATGCAAAACAGTTGCTTTCAAATACACAAAATAAAGAACAGCTTTCATTATCAACAAACCAACTTGAGGCTATAAAAGATAGCATCAAAAGTAATGATGACGAAATGATGCAACTAAAGCACAACTTAGATGTTGAAATCCAAAAAGCACGTGAAATAATCGCAAAAGAACAAACGGATAAATATACTCAAGAAAAACAAACTATTGATAATCTAAAGCAAAGCGCAGAACAACAAATTATTGATTTTGAACAAAAATTAGCAGAAGCAAAAAGTAGATTTAACCAGGCTAAAGAAAGTGCTAATAGCGTTCTAGAACAAGCAAAAAGTGATCCTAATAGCGCTAACTATGCTGACATCATTACTAAAATCAAAGAAAAGATTAGTCAAAATGATGTTATTGATGAAAACGGTCCTTTAAAAAATATTGATGCTGCAACAGCTGAACTTAATGGTTTAGCAAGTTTTTATAATGCAGAAAAAGAAAAAGCTGATGCTATTACACAAGCTGCTCTTGACAAACTAAATCAAGAAATCGAAAATGCTGAACAAATTAAAAACAAAATGGAGCAAGAACCAGATTTAGATACACAAAAAGCAGTGTTAGAAAAAGCAATTGAAGTTGCTAGAACTTCACATACACAAAATCCGAAGTTAACTAATAACGCTATAAAACAAGTTCAAGATACACTAAAACAAGCAGAGGATGTGGCAAATGATGCCATCGATAAAGCAAATAAGCAAAAAGATGGTATCAGAACAAATATTGCTCAAAAAGAAGTTGAAATTCAAAATTATATTAACAATATTTTAATGAAACCTGAATACGAAGCTATTAAAAATGATCTAGATGCCTTTTTAAAATCTTATGAGGCAAATGATAAAAATCTTCTAGGGCAAAAAACTAGACAGCAACTAGATGATTTATTAACGCAAATGAATATGCATCTTGATTCTGCTAAACAAAAGAAAGACGAAAAAGATGCGGAAATAAGAGCTAAAAATAAGCAAGCTCTAGCAGAAGCAAAAGAAGCATTAGCAAATGTTTCAAATTCAATAACAAGCAAAGATCTAAAAATGACTGCTTTAAGAGACGAACTTAACCAAGCAATCAGCGAATCAGAAGCAATTATTACAAATGAAGAATCAGATAAATACGTTAGTCAAAAAGAAAAACTAGAAAACCTAAGTAAAAAAGCAGAAACCACAAAAACAGAATTTGCTAAGGAATTACAAAACACCAAAGAAGCTCATGCGCAAAAAATTCTTGACGTAAGAAATAAAATCTCACAACTTCAAGCAGATGAAAATGCTGCTAACTTAAATGATGTTATTCAAGAACTGCAACAAGCAATTGCAGATAATCAAACAATCGATGATAATCTACCACTATCAGAAATTAATAATAAAAAAGATCAATTACAAAAAGCAATAGAAACTGCAGAAAACAAAAAAAATGCTGAGGCACAAAAAACTAACGAGCATTTAGCACAACTACAAAAAGCAATAACAGATGTTAGTGCTACAAAAGACTCAATGACTTCTGAGCCATTATTAAGTAGTGCCCAAACTAACTTAGAGCAAGCAATCGCAATAGCACAAACAGCAAAAAATCAAACTCCAAAATTAGCAAATAACGAAATCGATGAAGCTAAAAAAACATTACTACAAGCAGAAAATATTGCCAAACAAGAAATTAAAAAGATAAATGATCAAAAAGACCAAATTAAAAATCAAATTAATCAAAAAGAAACAGAAATTCGTGATTATATAAATACCGATTTAGCAGGAAATGATTTTAAAAATATAAAAAGCGAATTAGAAAAACACTTAAATGATTATGTAAATAATGAAAAAAATAGCTTATCAAATAAAACAAAACAACAACTTACCGATTTACTATCTAAATTAGATTCACAACTACAAGACATTAAGAATAAAAAACAACAAAAAGACTTAGAAATTAGAGAACAAAATAAGCAAAAGCTAACAAAAATAAAAGAAACCCTTAAAAGTGTTGGTAATAGCATCACAAGTCGTGATCCTGAAATGACAAAACTAAAACAAGATATTAATACAGCCGTCACTGAGACTGAGGGCATAATTAGCAAAAACGAATTTAATAAATATATATCGCAAATTTCAAAAATCGAAAGTTTAAAAACTGAAGCAGATAAAAAGATAAGTGACTTTACTAAAAAATTAAATGCCGAAAGAGAAGCATATAGACACAAGCTACAAGAAGCCAATAATAAAGTATCTAAATTACAAAATGATGCTAACTCAGCAAATCTAAATACTGTAATTCAAAATTTGCAAAACACAATAAATCAAAATAACAATGCCCAAGACAGAGACCCAATTTCATCATTTACTACTAAAAAGGATAATTTAGACCAAGCAATAAAAACAGTTGAAAGAGAAAAAGCTGTTGCAAATCAGAAAACTGAAGCAAATTTAGCAAAATTAGGAAATACAATCAATGAATCAAAAACTACGCTAACTTCAATGAATTCTGAACCTTTATTATCGGATGCCAAAAATAAATTAAATGAAGCAATAAAAACAGCTGAGGGTATAAAAAATCACACACCTAAAAAACTAGCTGATAAAGATATAGAAAATGCAAATAAAACCTTATTAGAAGCAAAAACAGCAGCAGAACAAGCTATAACAAACATAAATAGCCAAAAAGACTCAATCAAGACGCAAATAAACCAAAAAGCCAAGGAAATTGAGGATTACAAAAATAACCTAAATGGAAATCAATACAATGAAATTAAAAATAAATTAACTACAGAATTAAATAATTTCAATAGCAATAATAAGAATAATCTTGGTTCTAAAACAAAAGCTGAATTAGATAAAATATTAGAGGATCTAAATAAAAAATTATCCGATGCTAAGGTGGACAAGGCTAAAAAAGATAATGACACAAATGCTCTTAATAAACAAGAATTAACAACCACAAAAGATAATTTAAAGACATTTGTCGATTCAATAACTAGCAATGATAAGGAAATGTCAGACCTTAAGAAAAAAATAAACGATGCAATTAAGGAAGCTGAAAGTATAATTTCCCAAGATCAAACAGATAAATTTGTTGAACAAAAGAAAAAACTTGATGATTTAAAAGAAAAATCTGAAAAAGAAAAAACATCATTTGATGCCAAAGTAAAACGAGCAAAAGATGCCTATGACCAAAAATTAAGAGAAGCTAACGAGAAATTAAAAAATCTAAGAAGCGATCCAAATGTAGCAAACCTAACTGATGTAATTAATGCTTTGCAACAACAAATTAACAATAATCAAAACGCTAATATTAATGATTCAATTCAGGATATTGACAACAAAAAAGATTCGTTGCAAAATGCGATACAGGCAGCAGATCAAGCCAAAAATGCAGCAGATCAAAAGACACAAGCAGCTTTAAATAAATTAAATGATGCAATAACTGCCGCAAATAAAACAAAAGATATGATGGCAAATGAATCTGCACTAAATAGTGCTAAGGATACATTGAGTGAAGCTATAAGAGTTGCTCAACAAGCAAAAGATAATAATCAAAAATTAGCTGATACTCAAACAGAAAGTGCAATTCAAACATTAACTCAGGCTGACAATGCAGCAAAAGAAGCTATTAAAAATATAAATGCCGAAAAAACTATCTTAAGAAACCAAATTTCTCAAAAAATAGATGAAGTTTCAAACTTTTTAAATACATTAAAAAACCGTCATGAATACAAACAAATCAAAGATAAATTAGATGCAACTCATAATAAATACAAAGATAAAAATGTGCTAGATTCAAAATCTAAAAATGAACTTGAAAACATATCAAAGGAATTGAATGATGCACTAACTGAGGCACAACAAAATAAAAATAAAAAAGATAATGATATCAAAGAAGCTAATAAACAATCGCTTACAAAAGTAAGAGATACATTACAAGGTATTTCAAATTCAATTACTAGTCATGATGATGAAATGACAACACTTAAATCAAAACTTGATGAAGCAATAAAAGAAACAAAAACAATTCTTGATAATAATCAAGCAAATAATTATGTTACTCAAAAACAAAAATTAGAAGATCTAAAAACTGAAGCTGAACAAAAGAAGAAGCAATTTGAAGCTAAATTGCAACGCGCAAAAACTGAACATAATAAAAAAGTTAAAGAAGCAGAAGATAAAATAAGCCAATTAAATCAAGACAAGAACTCTGCAAACTTAACTAATGTAATTAAAAAATTACAATCAGCTATTGATAACAATAAAAGCATTAATGATAATGACAGCATTGTAAATATAGACAATAAAACAAAAACATTGCAAGATGCTATTCAAACTGCTGAAACAGAAAAAACCACTGCAAATCAAAAAACCAATAACGAACTTGCTGAGTTTGAAAAAACAATCCAAAAGGCTGATGCAACTAAAACCGCGATGGATAATGAGCCAGAATTAAATAGCCAAAAACAAACCTTGCAACAAGCAATTAATACAGCTAATGGTATTAAAAATGCAAGTAAAAATGCAACTGATGTTCAAATAAAAGAAGCTAATAAGGTACTTGCTGATGCTGAAAAAGTTGCAAAAGCTGCGCTTGATAATATCAATGTTCAAAAATCAAAATTGATAAGTGAAATTCAGACAAACGCTAATAATATTCAACAATATATAACCCAAAATTTATCTAATAATAGTGATTATAATCAAATTAAGACTGAATTAGAACGAGTTTTAAATGCTTATAATAAGAATGATAAAGCAAATATTAATTCTAAAACAAAACGCGATTTAGAACAACTTAAGTCAAAACTTCATGATGCACTTGAAAAAGCCAAAAGTGATAAAACTCAAAAAGATACCCAGATTGTTGCAAGAAATAAACAAAATCTAATAAATGCTAAAAATCAAATAAATAGTGTTGCAACGCGTATTATTACTCATGACCCCGAAATGGTCAAACTTAAAGAACGCTTAAAAGAAACTATTAAAGAAGCAGAAAGAATTATTAATGATAATGTTCAAAGTAAATATATTCAGCAAAAACAAGTAATTGATAACTTAAAAAATGAAGCAAACCGCGCAATAAATGATTTTAATAATAGACTTCATGCTGTGCAAGCTCAACATGACCAAAAACTCAAGGATGCACAAGCAAAATTAGAATCATTAAAACAAGATCCAAACCATGCAAATTTAGTCACCATAATTAGTCAATTGCAACAAAAAATTAATACAAATAAATCCAAAGCAAATACTGACCCTATTAAAAGCATTCAAGATAAGACTAAAGCCTTAGAACAGGCAACAACAAATGCCGAAACACAAAGAGTAGCCGCAAATAAGAATACTGATGCTGAAATTGCTAAATTAGAAGCGACTCTTGCCAAAGCAAATGCTACAAAAACCGATATGGCTAAGGAACCAGCATTAAAAAGTTCAACAGATGCACTTACAAATGCGATTAGTTCAACACAACCAGCAGCTAATAAAACTACTAAACTGACTGATGCCAAAATTATCGATGCTAATAAAAAATTGACGGCGGCTGAGGATGTTGCCAAAAAAGCTCTTGTTGATATCAATAAACAAAAAGAAAAACTAAGAGTGCAAGTTCAACAAAAAGCAAATGCAATTAGCACTTATATAACTTCAAACCTAAATAAAAAAGAATATAGCACAATTAAGAAAGAACTACAAGATATTCTTAATACATACAATTCGCAAAATAAACCTCATCTAGCAGCAAAGACAAAAGCTCAATTAGAAGAAATATCTAGAAATCTAGAAAATGAATTAAATAAAGCTAAACAAAAGAAAACAAAACAAGATAGCGATACAAGCATTGCTATTAAGAAAAAGGAGATTAATAAATTAATTGACCAAATTCCTTATCCTCAACCAAATTCAAATGAAGCAACCCAAGCTAAAAATGCTCTAAAAAGTGCTGTTAATAAATTAAATGATATGCAAAGCTTAAACCAAAAACAAACTGAAATAACTAATTTTAGTCGCCATATGCAAACAAAGAAAGATCAATTAAATGCAAATGGCGGAAATCTGAAATATTCACAAAATAATGCACAAGCAGTTCAAAAAATAAAACAAAAGCTAAATTCAGCACAAAATATAGACCAAGCTAATGACGCGTTGCCTGATGGTTGAGCAAATAAGATTGAAACATACAAAAATGTAATTAATAGTTCATTTGATGACGGGGAAGATAAAAATAATTTAATAATAAGATTAAACCAAACTGTTCCTACAACAATAACTGGTAATGACGTTTATAATGAAAATAACCTAAAAGATGAAATAATACAAAACTATAAACGTCTTTCAAAAGTCAAAATTGGCACTTTAAGTAATTTTAATCAAAATGAAAAAAATAATATAACGAGAAATATCGATAACATACAAGTTCCTAGCGATCATAAAAATTTATCTAAAACCATCGATGACATTAAGTCGCTTGTGACAAATGCTACAAGACAAAACTTCAACTTATTTATTGATAAATTAGCATATCCAGAGAATACAGCGCAATTAAGAACTGATTCGCTAAAAACAAAAGAAAAAATTAAGAAGGATCTAACATCCAAAATTGATTATTCAAATAAAAATTCTGTCGAAACGACTTTAAATACGCTAAAAACAAATATTGACACATTAAAAAATGAAATAGATGACATTAAACCAGAAGCAAAGAAAAGTGAATTCTTAACAGAATTTTCTAAGACTGGTCATACTAAAATTTCCGCACTATTACAAAAAATTAGATTATATAAACAAGAATATGAAAATAAGAAACGTTTAGCTCAACAAGCAATTTCACAAGTTTCTGATCCAAAAGAAAAGAAAAAACTGCAAGATAAACTAGATAACTCAACAAATAGTATTGAAAACCTTAAAGCTATTAAAACCGAAGCAGAAAAGCAAAAGGATAAGGAGATAAAACAAAAAGCTGAAATTCAAGCTAAAAAACAAGAATTAATCAAACAAATTAACAAATTACCTAATTCTCCTGATAAAAAGAATCTTTTAGATAAGGTAGAATTATCAAAAACTGAACCAGAATTTTCGGCTATCAAATCAGAAATTAAAATTATTTCTAGAAAAATAGAATTAAGAAAAGAGGTTGACAAATTAGCACTATTTGATTTGTCTAATAATAGAGGTGGATTACCTAGTGAATTTAGACCCGAAGCTAGCGAAGCGACAAAATATAATCTAAAAGATCTTTATAAGCTTATAAATAATGCCTCATCAGATAGTGAATTAAATACAATAAGTCAGAAAATAAATCAACAAAGAAATGCGGAGTTAGAGGATTTAAGAAAAACGAGGTTAGGTTCAAACGGTGATTCAGATTACGGTAATAGTGTCATGAAGTTAGCATTAAATCAGTCATTATCTATAGCCGTAAATGATCAAGGTAAAGATAGCACAGGAACGTTTACTTCTCAATATAGTAATGAATATAATGCATTAAATGAACAAATTAAATCTGCTGATACAATAGAAAAATATAAAGCCGCAAAAATTAAAGCTGAAAAATTTATAGCAAAATATGAGTCTAAAGATACCAAAAAATGATTGCCATTCTTTAAACAAAGGGTTGACTCGCATTACAAAAAACACCCAGCTGATGCAGGTCCATATAATGTAACAATTCCTCTAGGTTCGTGATCGCATATAATATCTGAGTTTGAAAAACCAGATACTGATAGAGCGGGAGCTATAAAGGCTGAAAATCAAGCATTGTATGAAGTTTACTACAAATATAGAAGAAATGCTAAATTAAATTATGAGTTTCTAAAATTAATAGCTAGAGTAAAAGATGCTGGAATAGTTGACGATTCGACCCGATATAGTCTAGAGCAATTAAAAAATAATTTTGAAGGTGTTATAAATGCAGAAGATAAGAGCAAAATTATTTTAGAATCAAATAAACAATTATTCGGTACATACAATGTTTCTGAATGATGAAAAAAAACGTCACAAATTAGTTTCTTAAACTGATGAGCAAAAAAAATAGCCAATGCTCCAGAAAGCTTGATTAGCCAAGAGGAAAAATATGAATTGCTAGATAAAATAGCTTTAAATACAGACTCAACAGATAAAGCATTTTTAGAAGAATGGAAAAAATTCAAAGATAGATTCTATAGTAGTAGTCTAATTGGCCCTGGTGAATTAGATAACGATGGCTATCCAAAAAATGCTAAACCTTATATTTGAAGATAAAAAATATCAAAGTAATGTAGAAATTTTTATGTATATTCTCTTGTATAAATATTTTAAATCTTAAACTTTTAACATTTTTTATAAATAAGCAATAAAATAAGGGGAAAATGCTGGTTTATTAAAAAAATCAGCATTTTTTACTTTTTTGACCTCAAATATATAATAATTTAGTTATAAATAAACTAAAGAAAAATAAGGTAGAAATTATACTAAAAGGCCAAAGAGTTCAAATGCCTAAAAATGTCAAAATCATTAGAAAAGATGATAATAAATATGAATATTATGTTGCAGAAACTGAATATAAAAAAATAAAAAATATAATATCAACAAGAGAGTTAATATTGGTAAAATAGATTTAAAAAAAATGACAATTTTTTAGTATCAAATGATAAGTGTTTTTAATTATCCCGGCGCAAAAATAACAATAATATAAGATGATAAAAAATATCATCCGTTGTTCCTATCGGGCAATATTTGGCAATAACTAAATTTTTTAAAGATTTATATAGATGAACATTTGGAAAATATTTTTAACACAAAAAGCGAATTAATAAAGGCATTGGCATCTTATTATATTGATGAAGAATTTACGGTTTCACAATTATTTAAAAAGCGGCATATAAAAATTTTTCTGGTTTGTTTTCAATTCCTTCAAACTCAATGATATCAATGCTTTTACACAAAGATATAACAACATAAAAAATAATTAAATTTAATTATAGATGATCAAAACAATCAAGAACATATTTAGAATAATTCGGATCACGCATATTTATCTGTCGATTCAACGAACTTTAATATAAGCTCAAAAAACATGAAATATGCTGAATATAAAAAAGCCAAATGTTGATGAAGGACTGCTACAAATAAACTTATCTTATTGTTTAGATCAAAAGACTGAATTACCTTTTTTTATGATTTATATCCCAAATCAGTTATTAATGTATGTTACTACAAAAAAATGATTGATAAAGTTTTAAATTTGCGTTATAAATCAGCAACTTTAGTATTGGATCGCGGTTATTTTTCAAAAGACAATATTCAAAATATTGCTTCTGAAAACAATGTCTTTATAATTATGGCAAAAACTTATAACAAAAGATTAAGTAATTTATTAAATATCGATGAAGATTTCATTAAATCAAAAATGAAAAAATCAATTTAAACTTGTTTTAGTTATAAAAACAACTAAAAGTTTAAGTTAAAAATAAAAGTCACATCAAAAAATGATGCAACTTTTATGATCGGTGCAGATCAACAATACTATTTTCACATAAACAATAAAAGATATAAAGCTTTTGAATTAAATGAAAATGACATTCAAATGTATGAGAAAATAGCATATAGTAAAAAACTTCCTCTTGAAATATCGACAATTAAAAAAATTGTGAAACATCAAGAAGCCGGATATTACTACAATCAAATGTTATCTAAAAAAACAGAAATTTTAGAATCTTTTGTTAAAACTGGTCTTATTTCACAAAGAGAAATAGATTTAATGCGATCAATTAATGAAGATTTAGAAAAAATAAGAAGAGATATAAATAAAATTGTAATTTTATAAATTATTCTATTCCTAGTAGAGCTATTTTTTTATATTTTTTTATTAGAAATTATGCAAAATGTATACTTAAACAAGTTCAAAATATTGGTCTCATTTTTCATGCTAATTAATGAATTTTGAACCTCTTTTCTTTTTTTTTTTTTTTTATCTAAAATATTAAATTAATGTAAAAAACTATACAAAAAATATTTTATTGAGGTGTTTATGAAAAAAACAAATAGAAGAAAAAAAGTTGTAGCCGGAATAATAACTGGTGTTTCAATTGGGGCAACAATTGGAACAGGCTATGTTCTTTTAAATGAAACAATAAAATGAAATCACACAATGGCAAAATTGCAGGCATTAATAAAAAGAATGAATGAGTGGAAGAAACAAAATGAAATTGATAAAAAAACATATACTCACGATCTTTATGCAACCTTTGAAAAAGAACTAAATGAGCTAGAACAATTATTGAATATAAAAGACATCAAAAAAGTAGATGAAATATTAACTAAATTACAATCATCTAAAATTAATTTCAAGAATTATAAAAGTCAATATGATAATCTTGAATTACTTAATGGTGAAGCAATTTCTGAAAAATCGTCATTTAGTGATCTTCTTGCAAACTATGAATCTAAGTACAATAATAAACCTTTTGCTACCAAATATATAACTATTTACAATCAAGAAAAAACAAATTTGGAAAATCAATACAATAGTGCAACCAATGAAGATGGACTTGCAAAAGTAAAAGCCAAAGCTATTGAATTAAAAAACAATCTCCAAGTGTTGTTTAACCTGACAGATGAAATTTTAAATGCAAAAAACATTGATTCAAAATTTCCTTCTGATATCAAAAATAAAGGTATATTTGAAAAAGCAATCAAAGAAGCTGAAAAAATTCTTAATAATCCAAATGCAACCCTAGAAGAAAGACAAAAAGCACTAAATTCTTTACATGAAAAAATTTCAGAATTCCAAAAAATCCTATCATTAGAAAAACAAAACCTAATAAAGCAAATTAATGACTTAGTAAAAGATGCCGAAAATTATAAGAACACAACCCTCGATTATGACAAATATAAAAATTTAGCCAAAAAATTAGACGCTGAAATAACCAACATAAAAAATAAAATGAGCAAAGATAATGAAATTGCTACACTAAGAGATATTCTAGAAAAGGTTAAACCACTAAAAAGTGATGCACAACAAATTAAAGAAGCTATTGATGGTTTAATCCAAGAATTACCTTCTTCACAAAAATTATTAAAAGAAATCGAATCAGCTAGTGATTTATTTAGTTCTCAAAAAATTGAGGACGAATTAAAAAATGCAATAAATGTAGGTAATGAAGCTCTAAAAAAACTTGACAAAAATAGTATTACAGAAGCTTTAGCTAATCTAAACAACAAATCAGAACAAGCAAGTGATTTAATTACAAAACAAAAAGACAAATTAATTAGTGAAATAACTAACTTAATTGAAAAAGGACATCAACAATTAGATAAAATTAAATCTTCTGATGAATATGAAAATAATAGAGACCAAATTAGCGATGCCATTGAAAATGCACAACGAAACAATAATGCTAATACTTTGTTAGGCGATCTAGTTACAAATAAAAATATGCTTGATAGTTTATTAACGAAAACTAAAAAGCAAGTCGCAAGAGATAATCTGACCAGAGAAATTGCCATTGCAAAACAAAATCTTAAATATACCAAAGAAAATAATATTATTAGTTCAACTAATGAATTTGAAAAATTCATACAAGATGCTGAAAAAACGCTAGAAACATTAGATAATGAACAAAAATCCGTAGATGAAATTGAGGTTGAATATAACAACGGTGCTAAAACTTTAAAAGATAGCTACCTTCAAAAATCTAAGGAAGCATCTATAAGCACAATAGTTGAAGCTAAAAAACTTAACACTGAACTAGAACAAGAAAAATTTAAGGACAACGGAACTTATCATGTTTCTAAAAAGGATCTACAATCAAGAATAAATTCGGCCGAAGAAACAAATAACAATGCTAACTCAAATAGTTACAATGTTCTTGAAAAACTTAACGAGCTAAATAAAGCAATTAAAGAGGCTAAAAGATTCCGTGATGCTGATGAAGATGAACGCAAGAAAATAATTGAAGAAATTATCAAATTAAAAGAAGACATTATTAGCAAAAAGGATGAGCTAATTGGTGCTCAAAATGGGCTAAAAAATGAAAATTCTGAAAAATATAAGACATTAATCAAGGAATTAGACAAAGTTTTAGAAGATTATAATACTAACATTGAGCCAAATGTTAGCGATTTTGGTGTCGCACGATTAGATGATGTTAAAGTTAATCTAAAAAAAATAATTGATAAAATACCTAAAGAAAAAGAAGAAATCAATAAAAAATTTAGCGAATTAAATACTAAATTGGATGAATTAGTTAAAAAAGCAAATGACTTTGTATCGCAAATGCCAACTGATGAATATAATCCTGAAAAACAAGATCTAAAAGATTTAATAACCAAAACCCAAGATCCAACCAATAGGGATGCTATTGATGAATTAAAACAATTAGTTGAAGATTTTAAGGATAAAAATCGAAAAGCGGAAACAAAAATTATCCAAATTAATTCTAATAAAGATGAAGAAATCGAAAAAATTAATAACAAGATTGCTGAAATAACCGATTTTGCTAATGCAAATAAAGATGAATATCCTCAAATAACAACCCCATTATTAGAATCGCTAAAATTAGTCAAAGACAATAATTATCCAAGCTATAACAATACTATCCAAGAATTACAACAAAAATTATCTAATATCACAAGCGCACTAGATAATGCAAAACAACTGCTTTCAAATACACAAAATAAAGAACAGCTTTCATTATCAACAAACCAACTTGAGGCTATAAAAGATAGCATCAAAAGTAATGATGACGAAATGATGCAACTAAAGCACAACTTAGATGTTGAAATCCAAAAAGCACGTGAAATAATCGCAAAAGAACAAACAGATAAATATACTCAAGAAAAACAAACTATTGATAATCTAAAGCAAAGCGCAGAACAACAAATTATTGATTTTGAACAAAAATTAGCAGAAGCAAAAAGTAGATTTAACCAGGCTAAAGAAAGTGCTAATAGCGTTCTGGAACAAGCAAAAAGTGATCCTAATAGCGCTAACTATGCTGACATCATTACTAAAATCAAAGAAAAGATTAGTCAAAATGATGTTATTGATGAAAACGGTCCTTTAAAAAATATTGATGCTGCAACAGCTGAACTTAATGGTTTAGCAAGTTTTTATAATGCAGAAAAAGAAAAAGCTGATGCTATTACACAAGCTGCTCTTGACAAACTAAATCAAGAAATCGAAAATGCTGAACAAATTAAAAACACAATGGAGCAAGAACCAGATTTAGATACACAAAAAACAGTGTTAGAAAAAGCAATTGAAGTTGCTAGAACTTCACATATGCAAAGCCCGAAGTTAACTAATAACGCTATAAAACAAGCTCAAGATACACTAAAACAAGCAGAAGATGTAGCAAATGATGCCATCGATAAAGCAAATAAGCAAAAAGATGGTATCAGAACAAATATTGCTCAAAAAGAAGTTGAAATTCAAAATTATATTAACGATATTTTAATGAAACCTGAATACGAAGCTATTAAAAATGATCTAGATGCCTTTTTAAAATCTTATGAGGCAAATGATAAAAATCTTCTAGGGCAAAAAACTAGACAGCAACTAGATGATTTAGTAACGCAAATGAATATGCATCTTGATTCTGCTAAACAAAAGAAAGACGAAAAAGATGCAGAAATAAGAGCTAAAAATAAGCAAGCTCTAGCAGAAGCAAAAGAAGCATTAGCAAATGTTTCAAATTCAATAACAAGCAAAGATCCAAAAATGACTGCTTTAAGAGACGAACTTAACCAAGCAATCAGCGAATCAGAAGCAATTATTACAAATGAAGAATCAGATAAATACGTTAGTCAAAAAGAAAAACTAGAAAACCTAAGTAAAAAAGCAGAAACCACAAAAACAGAATTTGCTAAGGAATTACAAAACACCAAAGAAGCTCATGCGCAAAAAATTCTTGACGTAAGAAATAAAATCTCACAGCTTCAAGCAGATGAAAATTCTGCTAACTTAAATGATGTCATTCAAAAACTTCAGCAAGCAATCACAAATAATCAAATAACTGATGACAACCAACCACTTGCAGATATAAATCACAAAAAGGACACATTGCAAAAAGCAATACAAACAGCAGAAAATGAAAAAATTATAGCTAACAAAGAAACCGAGGCAGCACTAGATAATTTAGGTAAAACCATAAATGAAGCCAATTCTCTTGCAAGTTCAATGCAATCAGAACCATTGCTAAATGATGCAAAAAATAAATTAGAACAAGCAATAAAAGAAGCAACAGCTAAGAAAAATCACAGTCCTAAAAAACTAACTAATGCCGAAATCAATAATGCTAACAAAAAACTAAGTCAAGCAAGGCAAGAAGCAGAAAATACAATAAATAGTATAAATAAGCAAAAGAGTGAAATAATAACCCAGATTAATCAAAAAGCAAAGGATATCAAAGATTATGCGGACGCTTTAACTAAGAGCGAATATAAGGACATAAAGGATAAACTTGTCAAAGCTGTAAGCGATTTTGAAACACAAAACAAAAAAGAGCTAAACAACAAAACCAAGCAACAACTAGATGAAATTTTGAATGATTTAAGTTCAAAATTAACCGAAGCCAAAGCAGAACAAGCTAAAAAAGATGGTGACATTAAGGAATTTAATAAACAACAATTATTAAATTCAAAGGATGCATTAAATAATTTTTCAAGTACAATAACAAGTAACGATTCTGAAATGATCAAATTAAAGGAAGATATTAAAAAGGCTATAGATGAAACAGATAAAATTATAAAAAGTAGTCAATCAGAAAAGTATGAGGAACAAAAGAAAAAACTTGATAATCTAAAAATAACGGCTGAACAACAAAAGAAACAATTTGATGCAAGAATTCAAGAAGCAAAATCAGAACACGATAAAAAAATAAAGGAAGCTAATGATAAACTAACTGATCTAAGAAATGATGTAAACTCTAATAACTTAACAGAAGTTATTACCAAACTTCAAGAAGAAATCAGCAATAACCAAAGCTCTAGCATTACTGATTCAATTCAAAGCATTAATAGCAAAAAGGAAGCATTACAACATGCTATCCAAATAGCTGAAGCAGAGAAAGCTGAGGTAGACAAAAAAATTAACAAGGATCTTGAAGATTTCGAAAAAACATTAGAAAAAGCCAATGCAACAAAAAACGCGATGAATAATGAGCCTGAATTAAATAATCAAAAACAAACGCTTGAGCAAGCGATAAATAATGCAAATAACATTAAAAATGCACATAAAAAGGCTCTAGATTCTCAAATAAAAGAAGCTAATAAAATCCTTGCAGAAGCTGAAAAGGTTGCAAAAGCTGCCCTTGATAGTATCAATAACCAAAAATCTAAATTAATAAAGCAGATTCAAATCAAAGCCGACGAAATTGAACAATATAAAAATCAAAATTTATCTAACGATAGTGCTTATAGACAAATCAAAAACGAACTAGAAACAATCCTAAATAACTACAACAATAACGATAAGACAAATATTAATTCTAAAACTAAACACGACCTAGAACAGATCAAATCTAAACTTGATGCAGCCCTAGAAAAGGCAAAAAGAGATAAAGCGCAAAAAGATGCAGAAATTGCTGAGACAAATAAGAGACAACTTACAAAAGCTAAAAACGATCTGCAGGGTGTTGCAAATCGTATCATAACACGTGACCCTGAAATGACTAAGTTAAAAGAAAAACTTAACTCTGCCATTTCTGAGGCCGAAAATGTACTCAACAGAGAAGAACACGAAAAATTTATTGAACAAAAAAATAAATTAAATAATTTAAAAAATGAAGCAAACAGTGCAATAACTAATTTTAATAACAGACTTCATACCGAGCAAGACCTGCATAAGAAAAAGCTTAGTGATGCACAAGCAAAATTAGATTCATTAAAGAAAGATTCAAACCGTGCAAATTTAGCTATCATAATTAATCAATTGCAACAAAAAATTAATACAAATAAATCCATAAAAAATACCGATCCAATTAAAAGCATTTCAGATAAGGCTAGTGCCTTAGAACAAGCAACAACAGACGCTGAAACGCAAAGAGTAGCTGCAAATCAAAAAACCGATGCCGAGATTGCAAAATTAGAAATGACACTTGAAAAAGCAAATGCTACAAAAGCAGAAATGGCTAAAGAACCGGCATTAAGTGATTCAACAATTGCACTTACAAATGCAATTAGCTCAGCAGAACCAGCGGCTAATAAAACTGCTAAACTAACGGATGCTCAAATTATCGATGCTAATAAAAAATTGACAGCGGCTGAGGATGTCGCCAAAAAAGCTCTTGATGCTATTAATAAACAAAAAGAAACACTAAGAGCGCAAACTCAACAAAAAGCAGATGCAATTAAAGATTATATAAATTCAATCTTAAATAAAAATGAATACAAAAAAATTAAGCAAGAACTGCAAGATATTCTTAATACATACAATTCAGAAAATAAACCTAATCTAACTACAAAAACAAAAGCACAATTAGAGGAAATATCTAAAAATTTAGAAGATGAGTTAAATAAGGCTAAACAAAAGAAAGAAAAGCAAGATAGTGATACAAGCATTGCTAATAAGAAAACAGAAATTAACAAATTAATTGATAAAATTCCTTATCCAGATCCTGATTCACCTGAAGCAACCCAAGCCAAAACCGCATTAAAAAATAGTGTTAAACAATTAAATAATATCCAAAGTTTAGATCAAAAACAAACTGAGATAACTAAGTTTAGCAGCCATATGCAAACAAAGAAAAATCAGTTAAGTGCTAACGGCGGAAATCTAAAATATTCAGAAAATAATGCACAAGCAGTTCAAAAAATAAAACAAAAGCTAAATTCAGCACAAAATATAAATCAAGCTAATAACGCCCTACCAGATGGTTGAGCTAATAAGATTGAAACATACAAAAATGTAATTAATTCTTCGTTTGATAATGGCGCTGATAAGAACAATTTAATAACAAGATTAAACCAAACTGTTCCTACAACAATAACTGGCAATGACATTTATAATGAAAATCATTTAAAAAATGAAATAATACAAAACTATAAACGTCTTGCAAAAGACAAGATTGGCACTTTAAGCAATATTCCTCAAAATGAAAAAAATAATATAACGAAAGATATCGATAACATACATGTTCCTAATGAACATACAAATTTATCTAAAACCATCAATGGCATTAAGGAACTTGTTACAAATGCTACAAGACAAAACTTCAACTTATTTATTGATAAATTAGCATATCCAGAAAAACCATCGCAATTAAGAACTAATTCATTAAAAACAAAAGAAAAAATTAAACAATCTCTAACATCTAAAATTGATTATTCAAACAAAAATTCTGTGGAAGCGACTCTAAATGCGCTAAAAACAGATATTGATGCATTAAAAAAAGAAATAGATAAAATTAAACCAGAAGCAAAGAAAAATGAATTCTTAACAGAATTTTCTAAGACTGATCATACTAAAATTTCAACACTATTACAAAAGGTTAGAAAATATAAACAGGATTATAAAGACAAAAAACGTTTAGCTCAAGAAGTTATTTCGCAAATTACTGATCAAAATGAAAAGAAAAAACTGAAAGAAAAATTAGATAACCCAACAAATAGTATCGAAAACTTTGATGCTATTAAAACTGAAGCAGAAAATCAAAAAGAAAAAGAAATTAAGCAAAAGTCTAAGGAATTTCAAAGAGCTAAAGATGAAGCAAAGAAAATCATTGATCAAATTAATTATCCTGGTGGAGGCAAATCACTCGCTAAGAAAACTCTAAAACAGCAAATTGATCAAGCACAATCAATTGATGAAATTAATAGATTAAATGAAAATAATAAGAAGATAAAAGATGCTGTTAAGAGGGCACTTGAAGCTATTGATAAATTAACAGATAATAATGAAAAAGAAAATTTAAAAAGAGAGCTTGATAGCACCATAAGCATCGATGGCCAAAATAGTGGTATTAAACATATTACCGGTAAGGCTATTATGAAGCATCGTGAAGCATTAGAAAAGAAAAAAGGTAATATTCAAAAAGAAATAGAAAAGCAAAAAGATTCACCAGACAAAAAAGATTTAATAAACCAACTAAAACACATCGAGAGCGAAAAAGACCTTGATATGGTTAAGCAACAACTTAACTTAATTAAGGAAAAAGATAAACTAAAAGATGAAGTTTCAAAACTTGAACTATTTGACCTATCTGGCCACCTAAATGAAAATGGTCAAACCGGCAGAGGAGGTTTAAACAGCTCACAGTTATCAATGCTTAACAAAAGAATTTCTGATGCAACAACCGACCACGAACTGCAAACTATTAAGGCAGATATAGAAAGACAGAAACAAGCCGAGCTTAATGATTTAAAATTACAGCGAGCTAACGGCGGATTTCAACTAGACGCATATACTGGTCAAACTACCTTTAATGATTTTAGTGAAATGAAGAAATTTTTATTCTCTATTATTTCAAACATAAAAATAATAAAAGGGATAGGCAATTCAAATGATGAAAATGAATTCAGAAATAAGGGAGCTGAATTGCAAAATAAAATACTTCATCAAACAACAACCATAGATCAATATAAAAAAGTTAAACAGGAAGTTGAAAATTTTGCTAAACGTTGAGAAGATGATAGTAAAACTCAAAATTGAGTAGCATTCTTTATTGAAAGAGTTGAAAAACATTCTACGCAAAGTCCGCCTGAAGCTGGTCCATTCCCAGTAAATGTTGCGGAAAACCATATTAAACAAATTAAAACAATATTTAAAAATAAAGCGACAACGCGTGAACAAGCCATAGAAGCAGAAAATGATTATCTAAAATATATATTCTTTAATGCAAGAAGATTAAAGAAGCTTGATTATGACTATCTACAATTTATTAAAGACTTAAAATTAAACCCATTCTTGGATGAAAATGAAAAATCAAGACTTGATGTGCAATTTGACAAATTTACGAAAGCTGCTGATATAAACAGCAAAGCAAAAGTAGCTCTTGATATTGATTCTAGCTTGATCGGAAAAGGAACTAATACAAGGGATTTCTGGAGAGCAAGTTCACAAGTCGATTTTGTTGAATATTGGGTTTCAATGGTTGCTGAAGCACCAGAAAATATAATTAGTCAAGAAAACAAATATATATGAATTGATAAAATTACCCTAAATATTGATGAAAGAAAAGAAGTTGCTAAAAAACTATGAGATGAGTTTAAAACAAAATATAAGGATACGCTACTAAAAGGCGTTCTATTAGATAAAGACGGATTTCCTCTAAGACATGCACCGTTCTTTGAATAAAATATTTTATTGCAACATTAATTAATGATTTTCATAAATTAATAACTTAAACTTTTAACATTTTTTATAACTAAAATAAAGGGAAAATGCTGATTTATTAAAAAAATCAGCATTTTTTACTTTTTTTGACCTCAAATATATAATAATCTAGTTATAAATAAACTAAATAAAAATAAGGTAAAAATGATACTAAAAGGCCAAAGAGTTCAAATGCCTAAAAATGTCAAAATCATTAGAAAAGATGACAATAAATATGTATATTATTAGAAGATGATAAAAAAATATCATTCGTTACTTATACCGGGTAATATTTAACAATAACTAAAAATTTTAAAAGATTTATATATAGATGAACAATTCCCGTGTTTCCCGCTTTAAGTATAAAAAAAATAAATATTCCATTTTTATGGAGTTTATTAAGTTAAAATAAAAGAATTTTTTCAGTAGTGTACAAAATTTTGTGTAAATTAATCTCAGGCTTACCTTTTAGTAAGAGATTTGAGTATAGCAATTGCACAAATCTAAATTTATTATGCAAAAACAACCAAACAACATGACAAAATTGGATAAATTTTCTTCCAAATATGTTGTTTGGATGTTTTAATTATTTAATCTTCTTTTTCAAAAAAATTGTAACTGATTAAAAACAGACCCTCAATTAGGAATAAGGTACCAAAAATAATAAATTAAAAAGTCCTTTTGGACTTTTTAATTTATTGATTCCAAGTCATAAATGGCTTTTTCAATATTAATCCCAATAATATTATGGACATAATGATAAACTGATGATTCTTTGTTTAAAAAAGCATCATTTGCGGTTTTTATTTTAATGAAATAATTTTCATGAAGCTGAATATTTGCATTAACGTCACATTTATATACTGTTTCTAATAGATATTTAAATTCTTTCTCAGCAATTTCTTGATCGCAAAAAACATAAAATGGTCAAAAATTATTTTCTTTATATTTAAACGTAATTAATGTTCCGCCTTTTCCATCATTGTTTATTATTTCACGAATTTTTTTTAACTGCTTTAATTTAAAATAAGAAATTTTTTTATTGGCAGTGATATTTTTAATAAAAACAGCATCTTTATTAAACTGACTATAAAACAATTCATAAGAACAAATGAAATATAAACTTTCCTCAAAGTAGAAATTATATTGAGTTTCTTCATTGCTTATGTATGATTCATAATCAATAGAATTATAAAACGGAGATTTTGCAATTTTTTTATAAATAACAAAATCACCTAAATCAAGAATTGGTAATATATCATAATCTTCTTGATTTTTTATAGGACTTAATAAACGTGTGCAAATCATTTCTTTCTCCTTAAAATAAAAACCACAAGACACTGCACTTCTCGATATGGCTGCTATATCTCTATCCTGACCAATTTACAAGGTTACCGTTCTCATGGCTTTATTATTATACTATATTTGCAAGCATTTTATTATATTAAATCGATCCAAAAAAACACTTTGAATAAACTACTTTATTTTGCAACATTAACAAATGTACCAAAATGAATTATAAAATGCGCCGAAGCGCAAATTTTAACGTCTGTTGTAATATTCAACAATTAATGATTCATCAATTTCTTTTGCAAACTCATTTCTTTCTGGCATTCTTGTATATGTAAACTTATTCCCATCACGAGTTAACCATGCAGCAGTTGTCATAACTTCAAGAGCGTCTTTAACATTTGCATTATTTTCTAATGAAGATTTAAGTTCGATTACAGAACCTGGTTTAATAATCATTGAAGGTATGTTTGCCTTATGTCCATCAACAACTACGTGATTATGGTTTACAAATTGTCTTGCCTGAGCTCTAGTACGAGCAAATCCTGCTCTAAATACTAGGTTGTCTAGTCTAGATTCAACTAGTTGCAATAAATTAATACCTGTAACACCATCTTTTCTAGCGGCAACAGTAAATAGATTTTTGAATTGTCTTTCATTTAAACCATACATAAATCTAACTTTTTGCTTTTCATACATATGCAATTGGTAATCAGAAGGTTTTGATCTTTTGGCACCATGTTGACCAGGTGCAGTCATTCTCTTCTTACCCTTTGTGAATTCTTTATTATTTTCTAGAAGCGATGTTCCATATCTTCTAGATTTTTTAAAAATTGATCCTAAGAATCTTGACATATTTTTTTCCTTTCAATATGCAAAGACAATTAAATAATTCTTAATTTATATTTTTTTTCTCTAATGATTTCGGTTAAACAGCTTCCTTACTATCAAATTTATAAAACAAAGAAAAAACTTTTAAATAATATTATTTATGCTGTTGTCAATGCTTTACAATTATACCTTATTTTTATTGTCAATAACTAATTATTTTCGCAAGAAATATTTATTCAGTCAAATTAATCAATGGTTTATCATATTTTATTGTAAATTTATACATAAACTTCTTGATTTTTTTTGCAATATTACCTCTAGTATTATTTTTTTCTTGAATCACAAAAATTAATTTTTCGTATTTAGCATCGTATTTAATAGCCATTCATTCTCTTTGCTCAAAATTAAACTTTGCAACATACTTTGTATCACTATCCTTAAAATTTTTTCTAACATCTTCAATTGTGCTAACTTTTAATTGGGCAATTGAATCCTGCATATATAATTTAGTCTCAAAGTCAACAACATTTGATGGATGACAATCATAAACAAATTCACTAATAATCAATTTATTTGATAGGTCCAAATTTTGGTCACATATATCATCATATCTCATTTCTTGAGTTTGATAATAATTTAACATATCGACTAAAATATTAAAAAATAAAAATGCATCATACTTGATTTTTTTATCATTACTAAAATAAACCTGATAATCTTCATTAAAAAACATAAAATCAGGTTTTTCTATATTTTTTGAATCAAATTTTCAACTAAAACCAAGGTTAATTTTATATTTATTAGCTATGTTTGTAATATTCTCCTTCTTGCAAAGATTTGATGTAGCAATGCTTTTTAGATTTTTAAAGTCATTGTTTGTATTTGTGTAATTATTAATAAAGGATAAATAATTTATCACAAGGTCAGAGATATCAACCAAATCATATTGAATAAAATATTTTTGTTTATTATTTCTTCTATATAAATAGACCTTTTCATAGTCAAATGAAAATTTAAAAATATAATCCACATTTTTAAGCAATGCAAGTTTAAAAATTGAAAATTTCAAATAATTAGGCTTATCAAGCTTAAATGTATCTTTTAAAACTGTATAAGCAATATCATTTTTTCCAAGAATTTTCTTAACAAATGAATCTTGTAGTGCACTGGAAATTACACCTATTTTGAGAATATGATTAGCGTTTTTAGTAAAGTTTTTACTTAAAAGAAAATCAGTGTATTCCTTTAATATTTTCCTAAAATTTAAATTACGCATTTGCGTATTGCTATCCTTAACTAAGTCTATTGATACTTTTGTATATTCGTCTAGAATATATTCAATTATTTTATGATTTAATGGTTCATTATTCTTACCATATAACGAAATAGCAAAATTATTATTATCATATTTATGAAGATATATGATGACCACAAAAGCTTCGCTAACACTGTTTGTAAATGAACAAAATGCTCTGCTAACAGGCTCATTTTTCTCATAGCCATATGAGTCTATATGATCACCATTGATTTTATCAATTAATTCATTTTCAAAAAAAGCTAAAAATTTATGGCTGCCATCATTTGCAATTAAAATTGATTTTTTATCCTTGCTAACATTAGATAAAACATTCTTAATAGCAAATCCTAATAATTTAATAGTAACCTCATTAAAGTTATCATATCCTGCCTTAATTTTAGCAATAATGTGATTGTTTCTACTAACGAAATTGCTATTTATTTTATTGTTTGTAGATTCATAGAAATTAGGAAATAATTTCAGCTTCATATTTTTTATCCTTTATTTTATAAGTTCTTCTAGCTTAACAAGAAATTCATCTGTTGCTTGTTTTGGTGATATATCCCTTCTTATTTTTTCAATAAGGTTATTCTCAACTAATATTTTAATATATTCCCTAAATTTAGATTCTTTTATATCGATGAGATCACTAAAGGGTATCAGGTCATTATCAAAGATATTTTTTAAAACTAAATCATTCGCAATATTTGAATAGTTGTGTTTTTTTATCTCATTTTTAAAATTTTTTGTGGGAAAAATATAATCAAGTTGATAGCTTAAATATTCAATTGGCGTTAAATAAAGAGGCCTCCCATCAACAATTTGCTCATGCCTATTATTTTGATTATACATTCAATCTAAAAAAAGATTTATGACCTCATTTTTCGCGCCTACAGCCGATTTGATTGCAGAGAGAAATAAACCTTGGATAAAAAATGAGCCTTTTTTATCTTCTTTAGTTTTACGATGAGGCACATCTAAAATCAAAAAATCATCCTGATGATTTAAGAAATATTTTAGATTATACTTATATGCTCTGGTTGTTATGAAGGTAAAAAGTTGGTCTTGTAGCCCTTCAATAGTTATTTTTTTTGTAACATCAATATCAATTTTTTTTGATTTTAGGGCAGTATAGAAGTTCATAAGAGTTTCTCTAAATTCCTCATACTCATTCCTATTTATTTTAAAAATATTGGCATAATCTATTTTAAAATCTTGATTGTATTTAAGAAAATAATTATTAAAGTCAGATCCAGCTTTTTTAAATAAGGTCTCAAAAATATAATTTTCGATATGTTTAACAAATAAAATACTTGTATTATCCTCATTAATTTCCATTTTTTTTATAAGATCAACAAACTCGTTAAACATATCATCATAGCAAAGTATTTTATTACTTAAATAATTAATTAATTCCTCATTTTTTTTATCTGCACTAGTTGGTATAAAACTTCTTATTGTATTAATAATTTTAAAATTTTTAAATCTAGCTAAAAAAGGTTCTGATGATTCTTTGATTTTGTCATAAATTAAATAAAAATAATTAATTAATAATCTTTTATTGACAATAAGCATCTCTGAACTAATGCCAACAGGTAGGCTAAAAATTTCGTTTTGATTATCAAAACCAAGACGATTATTATAATCTAAAATCTTTTTCTCAATATTACTCTTTTTTGCAATATCGGTTAGTTCAACTAATCGGTTATTATAATGAATAGCCGAAACAATAGAAGGGTAGGAAAGAATTAAGGAAGGTGTTCTACTATCTTTGATATTTAGCTCTAAAATAACTTTATTGTTAATGTTTTTTTTGTCAAATGAGTTGCGAATTCTAATCTTGTGATTGGCATATTTTGAATCAAGGGTATCATTGAATTTATTAACTAACTCTACAATAGTGGCAAATGCTTTTTTTTCATGGGTTTCTACAAACGGAACCATTAAATTAACATTATCATCTTCGCTGACTTGACAAGAATTACAAAAAGCCACGCTGAGTGGCGAAAAAATCGTAGGAATAATTTTAAAAATTGTTTTCTTTGACATACTTATTATTTGATAATACGTGAGGAAATAACTCTTGCCGCAATAGTGCCGTCATTAGTTGCAGTTGTAATTTGTCTGATATCCTTAGCTACAACATCACCAACGGCAAAGATATTTTTGGATTGTGTCTCCATATTTTTATCAACTATTATAAAACCACGCTCATCTAACATTTCTTTGTTAGAAATAAACGATGTCGCAGCCTTAAAACCAATATAAGGAAAAACTGCCTTAATATTCATTTCTTGAATATTTCCATCAATTTTGACAATAATACTTTCTAATTTATCTTCACCTTGAAGTTTTAATATTTCAGAGTTATAATGAATATAAATATTTGCATGCTTTTTTGCATCGTTAATAATTTTTGCTTCAGCTCTAACTATGTCTCTTACAAAAATGTGCACCTCTGATGCGGTTGCTGCTAAAAAAGTCGATTCTTCAAATGCTGAGTTTCCACCACCAATAATTGCACATGGTTCATTTTTATATAAGGCGCCATCACATACAGCACAATAAGAAACTCCACGTCCCCTAAACTTCTCAATATTTTCAATTGATAATGGCACTAAATTAGTCATTCCACTAGCAATAACAACAACTTGTGCATAATACTCATCACCGTTTTCTAAAATAACTAATTTTTCATTATCGCTAATGTTCCTAATTTCTAAAACTTTTCCATAAATATATTTGGCTCCATTTTTTCTTGCTTGATTTAACATACTTGTTGCTAATTCAAAACCACTTATAAAATCAAAACCAGGATAGTTTTCAATCTTAGATTGTTGAGCGATTTTACCGCCGGGAACAGATGATTCAATAAAAGCTACATTATACTCATTTCTAGATAAATATAAAGCTGCTGTTAAACCAGCTGGACCTGCACCAATAATTAAAACATCAAATACTTTTTTCATTTTTCTCCTTTTTTAAAAAAATAAACATTAGTTTTTTAGGCTAACGTTATTTTTTGATCCTCTGCTTCTTTACGACTTAATAGATCTCTTCTTAATAGACCTTTGTTGTCATTTTTAGGTTCATAAACAATAAAGTAGAATATTTTATGAGTTCATTCTTTCTTATATTTATACACCTTATAAACATTAAAGTTTAGCTTAATTACAAATTCAAATAGAATTAATAAAACCGTACCAACGACCATATATAAAGCTGAAATTACCTTATAGATACCATAATTATCTTGACGTAATGGTTCCATTCCAAAACGTAGAATTCCATAAAAAATAATATATAATGCCCCAGTGGTTCCAGGTCTTAATCAGTTGTAATTGTTTAAAATTCAAACAAGCAAGATATAAGCAAATAAGTTAGCAATTGATTCATATAGGAATAATGGAAGACGATAGTGTCCATTAATAAACATATGGTCTCTAATCAACTTAGGTAATATCTTAAATGCAAACGATGTTTCAGACATAATTTGTCCATAAACTTCATGATTAGCAAAGTTTCCTCAACGACCGATAGCTTGACCAATGAAAACGGCAGGTAAAATAATAGAAAATGCTTTTCTTAAATTTATCCTCTTTGGATTTTTTGAAAATACAATGTATAATACACAACAAATTGTAGCAGTAATAACCCCACCATGAATAGATAAACCTCCTTGCCATACATAAAATATTGTATATCAAGGCCCATTTGGTCATCCTCTATGTTCAATTAGTTGTTGAACGACAAAGATAAATCTCGCACCAACAATAGCGGTAGGCAAAGCAATAAAAATCAGAATTGCTAATTGCTCAAAGGAATATTTTTCTCTTCTTCAGAAATAAGCAACTGTCAGTATTGCACATATCATACCTAACATTAAAGTTAAAGAATATACGTGAAAAGGGCCAACTTGAAGACTAACGCCTGCATAATCCTTCATACTTTCTCCCTTCATAATAAAAAATAATAAAGAATTACTTATATATAATTTATATAAAATTATATTTTAATTTAATAAATTTTTATGATGATTTTAATATCTTACTTAAATACTGGCCAGTATATGAGTAGCTAACATCAGCAACTTGTTCAGGTGTTCCGGTTGCAACGATATTGCCTCCATACTTACCTCCATCAGGGCCCAAATCAATAATATAGTCGGCACTCTTAATTACATCGAGGTTATGTTCAATAACTATAACTGTATCGCCATTGTCGACAATTCTATTCAAAACATTCAATAAATTTTGTACGTCATAAGAATGAAGGCCAGTTGTTGGTTCATCTAAAATATATAACGATTTACCAGTAGGTTTCTTTTGCAAATAAGTTGCTAATTTAACTCGTTGTGCTTCGCCACCAGATAATGTTGTTGCATTTTGTCCGAGTTTTATGTATCCTAAACCGACATCAATTAAGGTTTGCAATTGATCTCTAATTTTAGATTTTTGAATAAAGAATGTATATGCTTTTTCGATAGTCATATTTAGCACATCATTTATTGACTTTCCATGATATTTTACTTCAAGAGTTTCATAATTATATCTTTGACCATCACAGTGATCACATGTCACATATACATCGGGTAAAAAATGCATTTCAATTTTAATAACACCATCACCCTCACATTTATCACATCTACCTCCTGGTATATTAAATGAAAATCTTGATTTAGTAAATCCCCTAATTTTTGATTCTTCTAAATTAGCAAATATTTCTCTAATATCATCAAATACACCAGTATATGTAGCAGGATTAGATCTTGGTGTTCTCCCAATTGCACTTTGATCAATTTTAATTAACTTATCGACTTCTAAAAATCCATTAATTTTTTCGTTTTTAACAAGGCTATAATAAGCCTTTCTATTCATCGCGTTTTCCAATTCCTTAACCAATTCTTGATTAATTAAGGAAGATTTACCAGACCCAGAAACACCAGTAATTGCAATAAATTTACCTA
Source organism: Mycoplasma sp. 332 (assembly GCF_052378275.1). Lineage (NCBI taxonomy): Bacteria > Bacillati > Mycoplasmatota > Mollicutes > Mycoplasmatales > Mycoplasmataceae > Mycoplasma > Mycoplasma sp. 332. Next base: position 177,152 of record NZ_CP198998.1, on the reverse strand, counting down.
ACGGAAATTTTAGCGTTATATTTTTTAGATTATTAGCAGTAGCTTTTTTTAATGTTAATACTTTACCATTACCAGAACGCCTTGATTTTGGCACCTTAATTTCAAGTTTTTTTGCAAGATATTGGCCAGTAATGCTCTCATTTGTGCTCATTATTTTTTGAATATTGCCACTAGCAACAATTTCTCCACCGTATTCACCAGCTTTTGGACCAATATCAACTATAAAATCAGCATGTCTTATTGTATCTTCGTCATGTTCAACAACAATCAAGGAATTACCTAAATTAACCATTTTTCGCAATGAATTCAGTAATTTTTCATTATCTTTTTGATGCAAACCAATTGAGGGTTCATCCAAAACATATAAAACACCTGTTAAATTAGCACCAATCTGTGTTGCTAACCTAATTCTTTGAGCTTCGCCGCCAGAAAGCGTTTCTGCTTTTCTATTTAAGGTTAAATATTGTAATCCAACATTGATAAGAAAATCTATTCTATGGTTTATTTCTTGCAAAATAAGATTAGTTATTTCTTTTTCAAGGTCAGTCATTATTATATTATTAATAAATTCTTTAAGTTCTTCAATGGACATATTGCATAATTCATATATATCCAAACCATTAATTTTAGTAGCAAGGGCAAATTTATTCAATCTTTTTCCGTGGCATTCATCACATTGAGTATCAGACAAATAACGAGAATAATACATTCGCATTTCATTTGATGAAGTATCAAGGTATTTACGCTCAATTTTTTCACAAACACCTTCAATCCTTTTGTTACGTTCATATTTAATTCCATTTTCAGAAATAATAGTATAGGAAATTTCCTCCATCGAGCCATATTTTAAAATATTTATATGTTCCTTAGATAAATCACCTATTGGCACGTCTTTTGGAATACCGTAGTAGCCTAACATTCTATCAAATTCCTGCCACTCAAGATTACGAGAATTAATGATATTTTTATAAATTAATATTGCGCCTTCATTTATTGACATTGTTTTATCTGGACATATTAAATCTCATGATGCTTTTTGTAAGGCACCAAGTCCCTTGCATTTATAACACATTCCATTTGGTGAGTTAAATGAAAAAAGTCGTGGTTCAATTTTTGGCATATTAAAATCGCCGTATTTACAGCTATGTGTTGTTGAATATGTGTTTGTTTGTCCTTCAACAACCTCAATAGTCACCAATCCATTAGAATAAGATAAAGCAATCTCGACAGCCTCAGCAACACGTGACATTGTTTCTTTATCATTTGATAAACTAAAGCGGTCAATGATTAAGTCGATGTTTCACCTTTTATTCTTATCCAAAATTGGGTCTTTTTCTAGTTCCAAAATAGTACCATTAGCTTTTATTCTGAGAAAACCGTCCTTTTTTAGTTTTGCTAACGTGGTAGCAAAAGAACCCTTTTGATTATTAATTATTGGAGATAATATAAATATTTTAGAGCCCTCATTTTGCGACAAAACATAATTAATAATATCTCGGCTTTTTTGCGCTGTAATTTCAATTTTATGATTTGAACAATAAGGTTTTGCTATTCTTGCGTATAACAATCTCAAAAAATCATAAATTTCCGTTACTGTGCCAACAATACTACGAGGATTATTGTGGACCGTTTTTTGCTCAATAGAAATGGCAGGGCTCAATCCTTCAATACTATCCACATCAGGTTTTTTTGTTCCACCTAAAAATTGTTTAGCATAATTTGATAAGCTATCAACATACCTTCTTCTCCCCTCTTCATAGATGGTGTTGAATGCTAGTGAACTCTTTCCAGACCCTGAAAGCCCGGTGAAAACGACAAATTTATTTCTTGGTATTTCAAGATTAACATTTTTTAAATTATTTTCTCTTGCATTTTTAATAATAATATTATTATGTTTCATAATATAGAATTATATTAATAAATTAGTGTTTTTAAATAGTAAATAAAAAATTAAAAAATGAATATCTATAATAAAATACGATATTCATGATGGATTGTTTGATTTCTAATTATTTAATAATGAATGTTTACCATTTTAAATTAAGAATATTTATTATCATATTTAAAAAATAGACCATTTTTAGCTTAATTAAGACCTATTTTTTTATATTTCTATAATACAAGCAAATAATGAAAATAATATATTATAAGAACTAACCTAATTTATTTCATCTTCATCTACTGTTTCTTGTTCTTGCTCTCTTGTTTTTTCTCTTCCTGACTTCTTTTCTCTATATATTTCAAGCACAGTTCTTATAAATGATTCATCTTCAAAGTCCGTAATGTTCATCGCAGGCACACCAGGAACAAAAGTTCCCTGTTTAACCTGAGCAACAAATTCCTTTAATGTTTGAACGATTTCTGCTTCATCAATTCCCATATCAATTAAAGGTTCAACGAAACTTTCTATAAATGCGTATCTCAAATCATCACGAGTTTGAATTTTTGAAGTATCAAAAGGCAAGTCTAAATCACCATTCTTAACTTTTTCAATCATTTCTTTCTCAGATTCTGCATATTTTTCAGGATTACTTAGAATTTCTTGAATTTTCTTTACATCATTATGTTCAGATTCCGATAATTCTTTCGAACCAAAGAAATTACCTATTGAACCCATATTAAGCATCTCATGGTCATTTAAACTAGGGGCAATGTATTCAAAGTATGACTGATATATTTTATCTTTACTTCTTCATTCAAAAATTGATGAAATTTCTTTAGATATGGTTGAAAGTTCTAATCTTGAAAGAAGACCGAAATCAAAAAATTCCGTCGTAGCCGAAACTTCCCCAAAGGAAGGAACAAGAGAATTATGGAAAGCATATACGTAATTATTATCATATAAAGATTTTGCTAGTTGCATACCAAAAACGCTTGTGTTTTTACTATTTTCGACCCTATTTGTTTTATTAAATTTTAATGAATGCTTTAATACCGCATCTGTGTTTTGCTTTAGCATAGCGCTAAATCTTTCGGCCAATGATACTCCAGCGTATTTAATGCCCTTCTTAAGAGTAAATTCAAACGAAACAACCGAAAAATCAGATAATATTGCTGTAAAATAATTTGATTTCTTATCAAGATATTCTATTTTTTTGAATAAAAAGTCATCAACATTGACAATCAAGCCTTTTTGAGCTCTTGTTTCAAAAGTTATTTCTCTAAGTTCTTTCTCATCAAATTCACTTGTATCAAAGATTGGATAATATGGATTCTTATTATATCCATAGAAAGATAGAATTAATCTACCCAATTCCTCAAATGTTAAATTATCAGATATAATTAGTTCTAACGGCTGATCTTCGCCCAAAAAGTCAACTAGTTTAACATTAGTTTCATTAAAAAAAGGAGATAATTTATTAATATTATTAACCTTTAAAATATAATTTTGTCCAATTCTTGTTACCTTCATTTTACTTCTCCTTTATAAATTCATGAAACATATATTTTCTTGTAATATTCTTTAATCGATATAAATAGTCCAAAATAGCTTCCCCTAACCCATTTTGTGCTACATCACTTGTAAAAAGTTTAGCAGTTTTTAATACTTCATTAGATGAATTATCCATTGCATATGAATAATCAGTAAGTTTTAACATCGGGGTATCATTATTACTATCTCCGATAGTCATAACTTCTTTTAGCATTACTTCTTCATTGCTATAAATATTTTCAACCATTCATCTAACGGCACTTCCTTTATTAACTCCTAACGAATTAATTTCTATATTGCAATGGGTCACAATAATTTCCATTTTATCTTTTAGGTGTTTGATACTATCATATATTTTTTCATATAGTGTTGTTGATGGCTGATCGTCAATGGCATACAACTCAATTTTAATAGGTTTTATAAACTCGCCTTTCCATAATTTAGGTATCATTTTCTTATTTTTGTCACTAACAAAATGATAATTTATAACCTCGTCAATTATAATCTTTTCATCTTTTAGATAAAAATAATTTTTGTCATCTCAAAAAATAACTTGTAAATTTAACTCATTTGCAATTTTAATTACTTCTTCTAAATAAGAGAATTCAATATTTCAGCTCTTAATAATCTCTGCTTTTTTCACGTCATATATTTCAGCACCAGATGAACAAAGAAGATATCTCACATTTAGTCTTTTAGCTAAATTTAACATGCGCTCTTGCACCGGATTTCCGGTGCATATGTTAAAATCAGCACCATTATCAATAGCAAACCTAATATCATATTCGGTATCTGGTCTTAAATCAAAATTTCGATATAGCGTACCATCTACATCGCTAAAAATAACAGGTTTTTTGTTATTAATTATTGCATACATTATTTAGCTCTTCCTTTCTTAGCTTTAAAAGCTATTTTCTTGCGCTTAACCAATATTGCTATTATTATATATAAAAATAATGCACTAAAGCTAATTGTGGGGACAACATATCCAACAATTTTCCACTTTTTATTGCTATCATTATTTTTATCATATTCTCTATTATAAAACCAATGGCCATATAGAACAATCTTGTTGCTACTAATATTTTTTAATTCCTCAATTTTTTTGGCTTCTTTTAAATATTTTTTCTTTGTTAACCAAGTTCAAACTAATATGGCTGCTTCAGGCAAGGGGAGTTTTTGACTTCTCAAAATTACTATCAATTTTTCATCATCATTTTTTGTTTTATTATAGTTATCAACAAGATCAATAAAATCCTTAGAAATATATTTTTTAGCAGTTATATTATTATCCAACGCTTGTGACTCTTTTGATGTTAAATCAGAACTTTTACCATTTATTTCTATTTTATCCAAGGCGTTTAACCCTTTTTCACTACCCCACTCAAAGAATGATTCATAAGTATAATCCTTATAAGAAATATTTTCATCTTTTACTTTTTTAGCCAAAAGAAAATCATCTCAATTAAGCTTTTCATATTTTTGTTTAATAGCACTAAATTCAAGGCTTTTATCTTCTTCAACTTGATTTTTATTTTTACATGAAACAACTAATGGTGCAGTTGCAAAAACAGGTAATGTAACTAATGATGATAGAAATATTTTTTTTTGCATTTTCTTCATAATTACAATAAATTTTATAATAATTAAGGCTATTTTTTGAATATTTGAAATAACCAAAAAATATTACATTATTTATGTTTAAATTATTAATAGCATTATTCTAAAAATAAGGAGGTAAAAATATGAATAATCTTTTAATTGCCTTGATTGTAATTAGTGCATTAGCACTAATAGGAATAGTTTCCATATTATCTTATTTAATCACACAAAGATTAAGAGCTGAAAAGGCAAAAACAAAAACTGATGAAATTATAAAAAATGAAATCCAAAACCATCTAAATGAAATTAATAACCATATTGAAATAAAATTAGATAAGTTAGAACTAAATCAAAAAGGTTTTTTAGCTGAAATCATTGGTGATAAAATAAATAATTTAAAAAATGAATTAAACAAAACAATAAATGAATTTGGAAAGTCTTATAATGAAATAATCAACAATAATTTGGTTCAAATAGCTAGTGTTATAAAAGAAAGTAATAAGGTTCAAAATGAAGATCTAAATAAATTATCAAATGTTTTAAGAGAAAATGTTAATACAAAACTTGAAGATATAACTAAAAGAAATCGTGAGTGATTTGAAGAAATTAAAACAAAAATAGATAAACACTTTGAAGATAAATTAACAAAACAAATCAATGAACATTTTAATAATATCAAGAGCTCGATGGATGAAATGAACAAAGGCATGACTGAATTTAGCACTATTCAAAAAAGTGTTATTGATCTTAACAAAGCCTTCTCGAACAATAAAACTGTAGGAAATTTTGGTGAATTCTCATTAAGACAAATTTTAGAAAACCATTTTCCGTCACTTAAAAATAATCTCTGATTTGAACAATATAAAATTGATCCAAAAAGTGATGAAAAAGTAGATTTTGTTATTAGGTCAAAAAATATTATTGATGGCAAAGAACAAGAAATCATTATTCCGATTGATAGCAAATTTCCTTTAGATACATGAAATAAATATATTGATAAGGAAAATGAAGTAGATAAAAAGGATGCTCTTAAAAAATTAAGAGATAAACTTAAAGAAATGGCTAAAAGTATTAGAGATAAATATATCAAACCATATCATAATACTACACCTTTTGCCATATTATTTCTGCCATCTGAGAGCATACACCTAACATTAATTCAAGACAATAACTTTATACCCGCAATATTCAATGATTATAAAATATTAATAATAGGCCCAAGTTTTATGATGGCTTTTATATATAGTTACTCTGTTCAAAACCAAAATTATAGAGTTGCAAAAGATATTGAAAAAATTAAAGATTTATTTATCGAAATTCAAAATAAATACAATGTTGTTAATAACAATATTATTGATGGTTTAGAATCTATTGGACAAGCATCTAAAAAGATTGGAAAAGCATATAAATATACAAACGAAGTCATTAATAAAATTAGCAAAAACTCTAATGAATTAGGCATTCCTGCCCCCGTTATAAAGGAAACCACTGAAAAGAAGAAAAATAAAATAAATGCCCTAATTTCTGATGACATTTAAAAAAATAAAAAAATATGTTGCACATATTGTGCAGCATATTTTTCAAACTAAAATTATTTTGTAATCTTTGTTACAGTTCCGGCACCAACAGTTCTACCACCTTCACGGATTGAGAATCTTGTTCCTTCTTCAACAGCAATAGGTGCAATTAAAGTAACTTTTAATTCAACTGTATCCCCTGGCATAACCATTTCACGTTGTCCGATGAATGCAATTCCACCTGTAACGTCTGTTGTACGGAAGTAGAATTGTGGTTTATAGTTTTGGAAGAAAGGTGTGTGACGTCCACCTTCTTCTTTTTTAAGAACATAAACTGTAGCTTCAAATTCTGTGTGAGGAACGATTGTTTTAGGTTTTGCTAAAACTTGTCCACGTTCAATTTCTGATCTATCAATACCACGTAGTAATAAACCAGCATTATCCCCAGCTTGAGCTTCTTTTAGGTTCTTTCTAAACATTTCGATACCGGTAACAACTGTTTTCTTAGTTGGCTTTAATCCAACAATTTCAACTTCTTCGTTAAGTGATAAAACACCACGTTCAACTCTACCAGTTGCAACTGTTCCACGTCCTGTAATTGTGAAAACGTCTTCAATAGCCATTAAGAATGGTTTTTCTGTTTCACGTTTTGGTTCTTCAATGTATGTATCAACAGCATCCATTAAGTCCATAATTTGTTGCTCATAAGCGGCGTCGCCTTGTAATGCTTTAAGAGCTGAACCGGCAATAACAGGTGTATTGTCTCCATCGAAACCATATTCGTTTAGCAATCCACGGATATCCATTTCAACTAAACCAATCATTTCTTCTCTTTCATCATCACTAAACATATCAATTTTGTTTAGGAAAACAACAATTTTAGGAACACCAACTTGTTTTGCCAATAAAATGTGTTCACGTGTTTGAGGCATAGGACCATCAGTAGCAGCAACTACTAATATTGCACCATCCATTTGAGCGGCACCTGTAATCATATTTTTAACATAGTCAGCGTGACCTGGACAGTCAACGTGTGCATAGTGACGCTTTTCTGTTTGGTATTCGATGTGTGAGGTGTTAATTGTAATACCACGTGCTTTTTCTTCTGGGGCATTATCGATTGAAGCGTAATCTCTAGCTTCTGATAAACCTTTTTTAGATAAAACTGTTGCTATCGCAGCTGTTAATGTTGTTTTACCATGGTCAACGTGACCAATTGTTCCAACGTTAACGTGAGCTTTTGAACGGTCAAAATCTACTTTTGCCATTTTCTTTCCTTTCGAGTTAACTATATAAATTTTTAATTTTTTTATAGATATTAAAATCTTTAAGATTAAACGCGTTTAACCACCTAAGCATAGCCTTTCATCTATGTCCTGTCCAAATTAAGGCGTTTAACATTGATTTTTAAAGTAAATAAGTAATGAAATAATTTTAACAAAAATAAAAATTTTTAAAATTTTTTTAAACTTTTATTATAAAAACTTTAAAAAAGTAATATAAATTTTTCAATTTAATTTAAGTCGTTTTTTCATTTTTAATTATCAAAAAATCACAAAATATAATAATACTAAATTAATAGTTATTAATTAGAATCCCTTAAAATTCTACCTAAAACTATTTGCAATTGTTCTAAAGGAACAGACTGTAGTACGCCATTTTCAGCAAGCGTTATACCACCGTTTTCTTCGCTCACAATTAATGTTGAAGCATCACTCATTTCAGAAATTCCCATTCCGGCGCGATGTCTTGCACCATATTTATTATCAATTGACTTCTTAGTTATTTTATAAAATGTAGCAACATAGTAAATTTTATTATTTCTTATAATAACCGCGCCATCATGTAAGGGGCTATGTTTATTAAAAATAGAAATTAAGATCGAGGAAGAAATATTCGCATCCAAAATAATTCCATCTGTTCTTAGTGGGTCTAAATTATCATTATTTTCAATTGTTATAATTGCACCAGTTTTTGTTGCCGAAAGCTTCTCTAGCGCTTCTCTCAATTGATAAATTATTCTAATTTTAGTTGAGCTTCCAAGACTCTTTTTAATAGACTTATTTTTCTTCTTAGCATTTACAATGTTAATAATATAATTAACTGATAAAACAACCGAAATAAAGATTACAAAAAATAAAATAATATATTCAACCATTAAAAACCTCATCTAATTTTATGAATTACCATTTGCTAATTTAATAATTATTATCAAGACAATGATTTGAATAATTATTACAAAAATAATTGCCAAAATTCTTCTTAGTTTACTAATTGGTTTTGCTTGTGTTGCCTGTGGAGAATCAGATCATCTATCGAACTCAATATATGTTTGATACTTCATTTGCAATTGTGTTTGTCTATTCTGGGCTTGCTTAATTATTTCCTTATTTCTTTCATCCATAATATTCATAAATCTCATCTTTTGAAAATAATTAAAAATTTCCATCTCAGAATAATCCTTAAAAAATTTAGCATTCTTCTTATATGACTGAAATTCAGTAATGATTCTTGAGATATTATCGCTCTCAGGATCATAATTCAGGGTTCTTGTATCTTTTTGTTTTTGAGCCATCTTTCTCCTAACAATCAATAAATCATCATTTTAATATGTTTGATTATTAATTAAGATTATTTTATTATAATTACACATATATTAATAAAAATTTTATATTAAATTACTAAAAAATATAGGAGATAAAATGAAAAAAACAATCAAGGATATTGAACTTAAAGGAAAAAAAGTAATTCTAAGAGTTGATTTTAATGTCCCTGTTTCTAACGGAATGGTTATGGACACGAAAAGAATTGATGCAGCATTGCCAACAATCAAGTACATTTTAGACCATGGCGCATCACTAATTATGCTTTCACATTTAGGAAGAATAAAAGCTCCTGAAGACAAATTAAATAAATCGTTGAAGGTTGTTGTAGAAAAGTTTTCTGAAATTCTAGGCAAAAAAGTGGACTTTATTCCTGAAACTAGAGGTGAAGAAGTTAAAAAGGCAGCTTCAAACCTAAAACCCGGAGAAATTATTTTCTTAGAAAACACTCGTTTTGAGGATTTAAATGATAAGGCTGAATCGGGAAACAATGAAGAATTAGCAAAATATTGAGCTAGCCTAGGAGATGTTTATGTTAATGATGCCTTTGGTGCTTCACATCGTGCTCATGCTTCAACGGCAGGTATTGCAAAATTCATCAAGGAATCAGCACTTGGTTTATTAATGAACAATGAAGTTTTACACTTATCTAAAATATTAGATGGATTCGAAAGACCATATGTTGCTATTATTGGAGGAGCAAAAGTTAGTGACAAAATCAAGGTACTTGAAAAATTATTCAATGTTGCTGATAAAGTTCTAGTTGTTGGTGGAATGGCATATACCTTCCAAAAAGCATTAGGTCACAAAGTGGGAACATCAATTTGTGAAGATGACAAAGTAGAAATGGCAAAACAATATTTAATTGAATATAAGGACAAAATTGTTTTACCAATTGACAATGCTTACACTGATGAATTCGCTGATAAAACTCCTTTATTTACAACAAAAGATAATATCAACATTCCTGATGGATATATGGGATTAGATATTGGCCCACAATCAGTTGAGCTATTTAACGAAATTATCGCTTCCGCAAAAACAATATTTTGAAACGGACCTGCGGGAGTAACTGAATTCAAAAACTTTGAAAATGGAACAAAAGGTATTGCTATAGCTATTGCAAATAATGAAAGAGCTTACTCTGTTGTCGGTGGCGGTGATTCAGTAACTGCTATTAACAAACTAGGATACCAATCAAAATTCAGTTTTATTTCAACCGGTGGCGGAGCTTCTATCGAATTCATTCAAGGTAATAAAATGCCCGGTTTTGAAGCAATTCAAGATAAAGAGTAATAGTTTAATATAAATTAAAAGAGAGTTCATTTTTCAATGGACTTTTTTGTTTTAATTTGTTAAAATTCTTTTATGAAAAAAACATGTTTAACATTAAAAGAAACTCAGTTTGCGATTGAAAAACTAAAAGACGTTTTTTCACATAAATTAAGAAGAGCCTTAAATCTTACAAGAGTATCGGCACCTATGTTTCTAAGAAGTAGTAGTGGCTTAAATGATGGTCTCTCAGGAGAAAAACCAGTTATATTTAGACCTAAAAATATTAATGAAGATATCGAAATTGTTCACTCACTAGCAAAATGAAAAAGAGATGCCCTGGCAAGATATAATTTTAACGTTTATGAAGGTATCTATACTGATATGAACGCAATAAGACAACAAGAAAATATTGATAAAACCCATTCTTTTTATGTCGACCAATGAGATTGAGAATTAGTTATAAATAAAAAGGATCGTAATATTAGTTTTCTTAAAAAGGTTGTTAAAAAAATATATAAATGCCTCAAAGAAACAGAAAAAACCATTAATAAAATTTATCAAATTTTCGCAACAAAACTTCCAGAAAAAATTTTCTTTATTAGTTCAAATGAACTATATAATCTCTATCCAAATATTTCGCCTGAGGAGAGAGAATACGAGATAGTAAAAGAACACAAAGCTATTTTTATTTACCAAATTGGTTATCTATTAAATGATAATAAGCCACATTCAAAAAGAGCTAAGGACTATGATGATTGGATGCTTAATGGTGATTTAATTGTTTATGATTCAATCAACGATATCGCTTTGGAACTAAGCAGTATGGGAATTAGAGTGGATGGTGATTCACTAAGAAAACAATATCAACTAAATGACTATGAAATAGCAAAAATAAGTCCATATCATAAGGCTATTTTAGAAAACAAATTACCTTTAACTATCGGTGGGGGGCTAGGGCAATCAAGAATTGCAATGTTTTTATTAGAAAAAAGACATATTGGTGAAGTTCAAGTTAGCATTTGAAATGATGAGACTAAAAAAACGATCAGTGAAAATGGCATAATTCTCTTATAAAATGATATACTTTTATCATAATTAAAATACATAAAGAGTTGTTAGCTTGACGGCGATGAAACATGCCAACCTGTTCATATAGAATAAGGTGGATAGTCAGAGATTTTTGTAAAAAATCTAACATGTATCATTTGTAAGTTTATTTAGTCAAAAAACAACCTATAAAATAGAGTTGTTTTTTTATGTTTTTAATTATAGCTATAGAAATTTAAAGGAGAAATACAATGAAGAGATTATTAACAAGCGAATCTGTGGGTGCGGGACACCCAGATAAAATTTGTGACCAAATTTCAGATGCAATTGTCGATGCCTTATTAAAGCAAGATAAATATTCAAGAGTAGCATGTGACGTTATAGCAAATGATGACCTCATATATATTGGTGGCCAAATTTCAACAAAAGGTTATATTGATACTATTAAGGAAGCATGAAAAATACTTAAAAATTTAGGCTATAAGGAAAACGATTTTAAAATAATTAACGCAATTACTGAACAAAGTCCTGATATTGCTCAGGGAGTAAACAAGGACAACAATAAAGAATTAGGTGCTGGCGATCAAGGGATTTTGTTTGGTTATGCCACTTGCGAAAATGAGTATTATATGCCATGACCTATTGTGCTAGCTCATGAATTAGTAAAGCGTGCCGAAAATTTAAGAAAACATAAAAAATTTCCATATGCAAAGTCAGATATGAAAAGCCAAGTCACAGTTGAATATGATGATAAAAAAAATACATATACTATTAAAAAAGTTTTAATGTCAATTCAACATGAGGAAAATTTTAATTATGATAAATTTAAAACCTTTATAAAAACAAATATCGTTGACTATGTTTTAAAAGAACATAATTTCAATTTAGATTATGAATTATTAATAAATCCCACCGGTAGATTTGTAATAGGGGGGCCAACCGGAGATACTGGCTTGACTGGTAGAAAAATAATTGTCGACACTTATGGTGGTTTTGCAAGACATGGTGGTGGGGCGTTTTCAGGTAAGGACGCAACCAAAATAGACCGTTCTGCAGCATATATGGCAAGATATATAACCAAAAATTTTGTTGCTGCTGGCATTGCAAAAAAAATGGAAATCCAATTATCTTATGCCATAGGATTGCCTAGACCACAATCAATTTATATTGAGACTTTTGGTACTTCTAAATATACAGAACAGGAAATAATTAATGCCGTTTATAAATTATTTGATTTAAGTGTTGAAGGAATTATAAACACACTAAATTTATTAAACCCAATTTTTCTACCAACCGCAACTTTTGGTCATTTTGGTAGAAATGACCTTAATTTAAGTTGAGAAAAAATTGACAAAATAAATGAAATAAAAGATTTCTTTAAAAATATAAAAAGATAAATTATAATTTTATATGTGTCTAGGGGATTAGTTTAATGGTAGAACAATGGACTCCAAACCCATTTGTGCGGGTTCGATTCCTGCATCCCCTGCCATATCATAAAATTGTTAATAAAACAAGATGCATTACAAATGTATCTTGTTTTTTAAAAAAGTAAAGCATTTCTTATTAATAGATTTAATAGGATATGTAAAACGGCTAACTTCATGTTTTATGGCGATTAGGTTTATTTTTAATTTTTTAATTAGTTATATCGGTTTAAATATCTTTTTTTCTCAAAATCTGTTAAATTCCGGATTTCTATTTTTTTATATTTCACATTACCTCCTATAATGATTTTAAACTATAGGATGTTACAAAATGATTGAGAATTTACAAATTACGAACAAAAATATGCCTTATTAAGAAATGGCAAAAAAGAATTTATAATTATTAAAAATAGCAAATAATATAGGAATTAAATTAAAACAAAGGAATAAAAATGGGATACCCAAAAATTATTATTAATGAAACTAAATTCAAAACTAACGTTAGAAGAGCAATCGAAATTTGCAAGGTTAAAAATATTGAAGTTTTAGCAGTAACTAAAGGTTTTTGCGGAAATAGAAGAATGGCGGAATTATATGCTGAGGCCGGCATAAAAAACTTTGGAGATTCACGGCTAGATAATTTTGAAATATATAAGGATATACCAGGTCACAAACAACTTTTAAGAATACCAATGATTTCTGAAATACCAAAAATGATTGAATTATGTGATTCATCATTAAATGGCGATTTAGATGTTATTAAAAAAATTAGTGATTATTGTTTAAAAAACAATAAAAAACCACATGAAATTGTTTTAATGGTGGACTTAGGTGATAGAAGAGAAGGTGTTTTGCCAGAAGATGCTTTAAAATCAGCTAAATTAATTAATGAAATGAAAGGTGTTAAATTAATTGGTTTAGGATGCAATTTTGGGTGTTATGGTGCTAGAATACCATCAGATGAAACAATGAAACAATTCGTTGAAATCCAACATCAAATTGAGAGTGAATTTAATATCAAATTAACTCATATGTCAGGCGGAAACTCATTAAGTTTACATATGGTGTGAGAAAATCGTATGCCAGAAGAAATCAATGTTTTAAGAATGGGTTTTGCAATGATTTTTGGTACTGAAGATATGTATCGTCAAACAATTGATGGAATGTATCGTGATGCATTTAGATGCGAAGTTGAAGTTGTTGAAGTTGATTATAAAAGCTCAATGCCAATTGGTGCTTGTGGAATTGATGCGTTTGGACATGTTCCTTATTTTGAAGACATTGGTGATATAAAAAGAATTATTTTGGCAATCGGTAAATTGGATACAATGTTTGATGCCATGATCCCATATGATGAAAAACTAAAAATTTTAGGTGGATCTTCAGATCATATGATTATCAACGCTCAAGATTCAAATATTGAATATAAAGCCGGTGACATCGTTACTTTTGGTCTTGACTGAGGAAGTTTATTATATCTATTCAATTCTTCATATGTAATTAAAGAATTTGAAAAATAGTTTAATTTTTGTAAAGAAATAACCAAACTTATTGAAAAAGAGATTTTTTGGAACTGTAGATAATTTTGTGTAAAAATCTCCTAATAGCAAATATTTAAAATTAAAATATTTATATAGAAGATTTTTTAATATGCCAAAAAAGAAATTAAAATGCTAAGTGCAAAAGAATTATATGATAAATATAAACCAGCAACTTAGGAAAAGATTTGCAAAATTATTAAGCAAAACCGTTAAATTGCAACAAAAATGAGCCACCTAACATATATAGTAAAATGTTATAGGTGGTCTTATTATGCATGAAATAGAATTAAACTATTTTCAATTAAATAGAAAACGAAAATTAGATGTTATAACTACATATTCTAATTTAACAAATAAGCAATTATCCTTAAAAGCAAAATGTTCAATATCAACCATAAAAAGATTAAAACAAAAATTAAGAAATGCTAAATTATGCAAAAAAGAGGTTAATTTAGCACATGGCAATCAATGAGGCGATAGAAAAAAGATTTACAGTAATGATTTAATTATCAATTATGGGAAAAAATACGAAAGTGAAAAATTAATTGCTGGAACAAAAAATAGTTCTTGTAATTCATATATGTCTTACCGTTTGTTTTATGAGAGAATAGCTAATGTAAAAATATCATATAGTCAATTAACAAGAAGACTTACGCAAAGCGGATTTCTAAGTGCTTTTGCTCATAAAAATACAATAAAAAGACAAAAAACTTTTGTAAAAAAATATATACCTTATAAGCCAAATATTTTGCCTAAAGAAAAGATTGCAAAACCAACCATGATCTCAAAAAGAAAATTAGTAAATATGGGTGAATGTGTTGAACTTGATGGATTTATTCATTTTTATGTTGATCAAACCTTATGAACAATTGTTGCATGTATCGATGTTTCAACTTCAAAAGTTTTATCACTTTATTTTGACGAAAAAGCCGAATCAGTAAAAGGTTATCAAATTATTATTCAAGATATGATTAATAAATATGGGATACCAAAAGTAATGATTAGCGATAATAGAATGAATTTTCATAATAGTCTTGAATCTAGCGCTATTTTGTATGATGCAGTCACAAAATTAGGTACTGAATTTATAACAACATCAGTATCTAATGAAAAACCACATATAGAAAGTTTTTGGAGAATTGCACATAATAGAATTCCAATATTTTTAAAAGATAGAAATATTAAAACAAACCAAGACGCTAATAAATATAGACACGAAATTATTGCAATGCTTAATGATATAAAAACAAGAAAATCAATTACCGATTCTGAAAAAAATGAATTTAGAAAACCAAACAGTGCAACTCTTGAAGCTTATTTTGATTTGCCAATTAAAAGACAAATTTTTAATGGAATTGTAACATTTAAAAATAAAAAATATATTCCTAAAAATGAAAAAAATCAAAAAATAAAAGTCACATCAAAAAATGATGCAACTTTTATGATTGGTGCAGATCAACAATACTATTTTCACATAAACAATAAAAGATATAAAGCTTTTGAATTAAATGAAAATGACATTCAAATGTATGAGAAAATAGCATATAGTAAAAAGCTTCCTCTTGAAATATCGGTGGTTAAAAAAATTGTGAAACATCAAGAATCCGGATATTACTACAATCAAATGTTATCTAAAAAAACAGAAATTTTAGAATCTTTTGTTAAAACTGGTCTTATTTCACAAAGAGAAATAGATTTAATGCGATCAATTAATGAAGATTTAGAAAAAATAAGAAGAGATATAAATAAAATTGTAATTTTATAATAAATTATTCTATTCCTAAAGTAGAGCTATTTTTTTATATTTTTTTATTAGAAATTATGCAAAATGTATAATTAAACAAATTCAAAATATCGGTGGCTCATTTTTCACGCTAATTAATGAAAGATTTGCAAAATTATTAAGCAAAACACCAAAGATCTTATTCAAATAATACCAGAAGAAGAAATGAAAAAACACCTTGTTACGATAGATATGAGCATGAAAAAGCGATAAAAGATAACTATCGAAATGGTAGTTATTCTAAAAATCTAAGATCAAATTTAGGTGAAATTGAACTTCAAATTCCGAGGGATAGAAACTCTGAATTTGAACCAACAATAGTTCCAAAATACCAGTATGATATTTCTAAAATTGAAAGCCAAATTATCGGTCTTTATTAAAAAGGAATTTCAACGAGAGATATATCTCAAACTCTTAAGGAAATGTACGGAGTTGAAGTTGATGCTGCTTTTGTTAGCAGAGTAACTGATAAGATAATTCCACACATAACGGAATGAAGAAATAGACCCTTAAAAAAACTTATGCCATGGTTTTTATTGATGGAATAAGGTTAAAGTTACAGAAGAAAATAAACTTGTTAAAAAGTCAGTTTACATAGTTATGAGATACTCTTTGGAAGGATATAAGGATGTTTTGGGTTCGAAATTGGGGAATCTGAATGTGCAAAATATTGAATTCAAGTACTAAATAACCTTAAATTAAGGGGGGTTCATGAGATATATCTCATGGCGAGTGATAATTTAGCGGGAATTAACGAAGCAATCAAAGCTGTTTATTCTAAAACACAAATTCAAAAGTGCATAGTTCATCAAATAAGAAATTCGACAAAACATGTTAACTATAAAGATTTAAAAGAATTTACCCAAGATATGAAAAATATTTATAAATCCAGCAACCTGGATGAGGCTTCAAGGTTTCTTGAAATTTTTGAACAAAAATGAGATTTTAAATATAATTATGCAGTCAAAAGTTGAAGAAATAATTTCGATGAATTAATTACTTTTTTTAATTTTCCAGCGGAAATTAGAAAACTAATTTATACAACAAATGTTATTGAAAATTTAAATAGAAATATTAGAAAAATTTCTAAAAAACTTCATTTCCTACTGATGACTCTTTAATAAAAAAGTTTATTTTGCAATTCAAAATCAAGTTGAAAAATGAGGTAAATCCGTTCCTAACTGAGAGGTTTGTTTATAACCAATTGCAAATAATTTTCGAATAATAATAATAATAATAATAATAATTTAAAATAACCAAATAACATTTAGGAGATTAAATTCTCCGATTTTGTTATGTTATTTGGTTATTTTTGAATAATAAATTTAGATTTATGTAAGCTATTCTCAAATCTCTTACTCAAAAAGTAAGCAAGAAATAAATTTACACAAAATTTACTACACTACCTATTAATAATGCAAATTATAAATATTTATCTCTTTTTTGCTACCATCCTTTGCTTCCAATTCTTCATATTCCTTTATTTTTGAATAATCACTAGGTATGTATCTATTTATAAAAATTTTTAAAGTTGCATCTTTTTTATCGTTATCTATTCCAATTATTATAATATCTGCAATGTCCAATTCCTTATCATTATATTTAACCTTATGTTTATTAATAGCTGAAAGAAAAGATCTTGTTTGTAAAAAACTGGGATAAGGTGAATGAATTGTTTTTTTTCAATTTGTTACGTCTTTATAAGTGTCTTCTGAGCTTGTTTTAAAAATTTTAAAATCTTCTAAATCCTGAAATGGTGTAGCATATCATTGCTCAAATTCAAACCCATAGGGTAGAAATTGAGTAATCATTTTTTTAGGAAGATAAAATAGCACTATATCCTTTAAATTTGATATTTTTTCTTCAAATTCTTCTCTAAAATCTCCTTTATTATCTTTTGATGTATTTATAAGTTTAATTTTCAATGGGATAACATAAAAACCCTCTTTCTTAATGCTATTTATATATTTTTTAACTTCCTCTATTTTATTAGAGGTTTTAAATTCATATTTTTTAAAAGGATTTTTAATTAAAATGTTATCGCCCTTAAAGGCATCCTTATAAAGAGTTACATCTTCTAAATAATTTCTATGAGGCATTGATGGTCCGATTGGCATATTAAGACGATCTAAATGTGTTATCACCGAATATATGCTAAAGCCAAGCAATGGAGCACCAATCACAACAGTTGGCACCAGCGCGCCTATTAATGCAATTTTTGTTTTCTTTTTCATTATTTTATTAACTCGCAATCCTTTAATCTTTCTGTAATTTCACTTCCAGTAACAAAATTAGCACCATCCCAAAAATATTTTCCTAGTTCACCTTGATCTTTATTTTCTAAATATTCAAGCCATTTAATGTTGTTTGTATCAATAATAACTTGATTTCATTGGTCATATCAATTAAAATTAACTAGTGCTCTTCCATCTTCATAAACTCCATAAGCTACATAAATATGCGAAGATTCGCCATTCAATTCATATCCACCATTCTTAAATTCTCTTGTATCCGAAACTAGAAATGCTGGTATTTTTTTATCCTTAATAAAATTTACAATATTATTGCTTCTGTTATATCAATAACTAAATGTATAATCAACATATTTTTTGTTTAATAGATTTTTAATAATGTCTTTCCTATTTCAGTATGTTGTACCCTTCTTGAATTTAAATTTTTCTAAAAGATCTTTCATATAAACATCATTTAATTTTGGAGAAAAATAATTTTCTTTTAAATATTTAACTTTTTCATTATTAGTTAAATTGGCAAAATATGTTCTGAGCTGATGAGTTTTTTCATACTCATAATCATAAACAAGGTCACCATTTATAATTTCCCATGGCATTGAGTCATAATCATACATTATTCCTGCATCAAAGGATTCTGTTTTATCTATATATTTTTCTTCTTCTTGAAATCCTAAATATCTAGGATTTAAAAAATAATTATTATAAAGTATCATCTGATTTATGGCAATATAGCCGCATATTCCACCTCAGTCTTCTTCGTTTGTGTAATATTTAGCATCATTAATTCCAAAAACCTTATTGTTGTTTGATTTAAAAAATCATGAATACCTAATTTCATCATCAGCATATAAAAAACCGTTGTATTCATTTCTTATACCATTTTTCTTGAAATCTGTTAAACTAGAATTTTTTACGGTGTTTAAATTCCAAATATTAAAATTGCTAAAATTAACATTTTTAAAATTTTTTTCAATTTTTTTAGATTGATCTTTTCAATCATCGGTCACATTTTTGGTTTTCTTAATAGGCCTATGAACGTCACCGGGAAATGGTTTATCCCTATCGCGAATATTTGTATAATCAAATGATGTTTCGCTATTTCTTAATATTATTGTATCCTTATTAGGAAACATTAGCATCATTTCTGGCGTAAAAATATAATAAGGATTAACTTCTACTATTTTTTCTCTACCATGATCAAAGATTGAATAACCACCATTTTCATAGCCGACTATATAGTTATATTTATCAATATTAAAAAAATTACCTGATATAAATTTAATTTTGGTATCTTGTCGCCCTGTTAGTCTTATAAAATCGCACAAACAATAAGCACCAACTTTTTCCTTATATTTTATTTCTAATGCTTCATCTGTATTGTTACTATTTTTAGTATAAGAGATAACCAATATTGGACTAACCACTAGCGGCAATCCTAGTAAAAAACTTATCTTTTTCATATATCCCCCTTAACTTAATTTTAAAACTTTAAATTTTTTCAACAATAAATGAGGCGTTTTTTACAAAAAAATACATATTTAATATCAAAAAATAGACCCAAAACCCTAACTAGTTTTAGGCCTATTGGTTCTATTATTAACCTTTATTTTTTATAAAATATTCATTAATAAAATACTTCATTCTTACAATTTAATATTTTAAAAATTAAAACATTAAATAAAAATTAATATATTATCCATGTCTTTAATAAACAAATACATTATGAAAATTTCTTTTGTAATTTTATTTAGCTATCTTAAAATAACAAACATCTCCATCCTTCATTAGATAATTTCGGCCTTCTAGCATCATTTTACCTGCTTCTTTCGCTTGTTTTTCACCACCACAAGCAATATAGTCATCGCACTTAATAACCTCAGCTTTAACAAATTTCTTTTCAAAATCAGTATGAATAATTCCGGCACATTCAGCTGCATTCATTCCTTTTTTAAACACTCAAGCTCTTGTTTCAACTTCTCCAACAGTGAAATAGGTAGCTTGATCTAATAAATAAAAACTCTTAGATATAAGTTCGGCAAGTCCGGATTTATCGATATTATATTCATTTAAAAACATTGTTTTTTCTTCATTTAAAAAGCTAGATACTTCATATTCAATTTTTATACAAATTGGAATTATATATTCATTATTTTTTTCTAATTCTTGTTTTAATCTTAAAAAATGTTTTGCTTCTGATAGATTTTTGTATGAATTTGCATCAAGATTAGCAACATAAATAGTAGGCTTAATTGTAAGAAATTGATAATTTTTAATAATTGCCAATTCCTCAGATGAAAAGTCAATATCCTTTAGCATTTTTTCATCAGATAAATAATCTTTAATTCTAACCAAAAGTTCATATTCTTTTTTTAATTCCTTATCATTTGAGTTAATTGCCTTTTTGCCAATACGTCCTAGAACATTTTCAACCATCTGCAAATCTGCTAAAATTAGTTCCAAATTAATTATTTTTAGGTCGGCCAATGGATCAATATGATTTCTCACATGAACTATATCATCATTTTCAAAACATCTAATTACGTGTACTATTGCATCCACTTCACGGATGTTAGATAAAAACTTATTACCTAATCCCTCACCCTTCGAGGCCCCTTCGACAAGTCCGGCAATATCAACAAATTGAAATGTTGCTGGAACAATTTTTCTAGCATTAACAAGAGATGCTAAACTATATAATCTTGAATCTTCTAAATTAACTATTGCAATATTAGGTTCAATAGTAGTAAATGCGTAATTAGCTGACTCTGCTTCATTTAATGTTAAGGCTGAAAAAAGTGTGCTTTTTCCAACGTTTGGTAATCCCACAATCCCTGCTTTTAATGACATAAAAACCTCCGATAAAGAAAAAAATTTATACTAATAATTTTAATGTAATATAAGAAAATAATTTATTATTATAACAATAAATAACTCACAGAATTTAAGGTAGGTTTATTATGTATAAAAGATTCTCAAAAGGTATGATTGAGATTATCACAGGTCCCATGTTTAGTGGGAAAACCGAGGAACTACTAAGAAGATTAAGAACATTATCATATGCTAAATTTAATAGTTTAGTAATTAAGCCTGAATATGACAATCGTTTTTCTGATAGCGAAATAGTAAGTCGCTGCGGATTAAAAGAAAGAACTTTTTCAATTAAACAAATTGAAGATATTTATGAATTGCTTGACAAAGCTAAATATGATGCAATTTTAATTGATGAGGCTCATTTTTTTGGAAATAATTTAATTTCAGTGGCCGATGATTTGGCAAACAAGGGATATTTAATAATAATTGCTGGACTTGACCAAGATTATCGACGTCAACCTTTTGGACCGATGCCTAATTTAATGGCTATTGCTGAAACAATTACTAAATTGCATGCTATTTGCGTAATATGTCAAAATGTTGCAACTACTTCATATAGAAAAATAAAAAATAAGAGTTTAAATTTATTAGGTAATTACAATGAATATGAAGCTAGATGTCGTAAGTGTCATTTATTAGGTGAAAATGTTCAAAAAATAAAATAAAAAATGGGGCGTTCGAAGGGGATCGAACCCTCGTATGCCGGAGCCACAACCCGGAGCGTTAACCACTTCGCCACGAACGCCATTTTCTAAATTGCTTTATTATTTTAACATAAATAAACGTTTTTTTACAAATTTTAGGTTTATTATCTACAATGTAAAGCAAATTTTATAAGTTTGAGTTTTTAGTAGTCGCAATCAAAAAACACACATTTATTTTGCGTGTTTTTTTGATAAATTAAGCTTTTGTATCTAATTGAAAAAGTTCAATTTCATAAATAGTAGAGTGACCTTTAAACTTAAATGGAAGAACAATTTTACCATCTGCTTTCTTTTCTAAGCAAAGTGCTTTTCTACTATTTTTCTTATTAGAATTACTTGCAAAAAGTATTTCTTTTTTACGTCAAAGATCAACGAAATCCTTTGAGAAAATTCCTGATCCAAGGTTTTTTGCTTTGTTTTTCTTGTTGGGTTTCTTTTCGGAGAACATAAAATCATTTTTTTGATCAAAAGTAACATAGCCAAAGTAGTGATGTTTTCTTTCATTTGACAACCTACTATTTCCTTTTAATATAGTAATAATTGCATTTTTAACATCATCAGTAATTGAACTAGTTGATACAATTGACTTATTATTTATTTTATCAACTATTTTTTGTTGTTCCTCAGTTAGATTTTCCTCGACATTTGCATCCGGTTGTTTTTTCTTGGCATCTGTATTTTTATTTAAGTTGTTTTTTGCTTGCTCAAGTAAATTAGACAATTTTTTGGTAGCATCTTCTATTTTTTCAAAATCTGAACTATCTTGTTTAACAACTTCCTGTTGTTTTTTTAATTCATCGTCTAATTGCTTTTTAATATCATCATGTTTTTGGTTAGTAAGAGTTTTTGAATAATCTTCCACTTCTTTAGCTATTTTATTGAATGAGGCTAGTGCTTGTAGCTTAGAATCTTTTTCTTGTTGTGCATCATCAATATCCCTTTTTGCATTTTTGGCTTTAAGTGTAGCTTCAATTAATACTGATGAAATAGAATCAATTTGCTCCTTAGTACTTTTATCATTAATAGCATTTTCATTTTCTTGAATGACTTTATCCAATTCATCCTTTATTGCTTTATATCTAGAATCTGACTCCAATTCCTTGCTTATTTTTTTAGCGGCATTAAGATTATTATCAAATTCAACTCTTGCCTCGATTTCATCATCGATTGGTTCAGCCATTTTTTTTGCTTTTTCTGATGCATCTTTTAATTTTTTAGTTGCTGCTTCAAATTGTTCAGCAGTACTATTATCATTAATATTTTTAACTATTTCATTAACTTCCTTTTCCAGCATGGACTTTATTTCCGCATACTTAGGACCACTCAAATATGTTAATTGATCATCGATGATATCTTTTTGCTTTTTATATTCTTGTTTTGTTTTTTCTAAAATATTATCTGTATTATCACTACCGTGTTGTCCATCTATCATTTGTTTGGATTCTTTAGCAGTATCAATAGCATTGGCTATTTTATTTGCTGCTTGCTTGAATTGCTCAACACTAGACTTGTCAGAAATTTCTTTTTTAGCAGTATTAATAGATGATTCAAGTTTAATTTTAGCTTCCTTATACTTATCATCTAGCAACGAGGATAATAACTTATTTGCTTCATCCAATTTAGTGTTATATAAGGATTTAACAGCTTCTAATGAATTATTATTTTTTACATCTATAGTATTTTTCTTAATTTCACTAACTTGACTAACTAACTTTAATAATGCATCTTTAAAATTGGAATTTGTTGACTTATCAGAATTTAGCACCTTTTTAGCGTTATCGATAGCTTTTTTAATTTCTAACTTTTGTGAATCATTAAGTTTCTTATTAGATTTTAATTCTTGCTCAAAGGTTTCGATTTGCTGAGATAGCTCTTTTTTAGGTTTAGCATGTAACACGATCCCTACTGATAAACCGGTTGCAATCACGACAGCTGTACCGCTAATAGAACCTAACGAAATTAGTAATTTACTCGATTTTTTCATTTTAATTTTCTCCCACATTTTTAGCGCAAAAATTATTATTAGTGCAATTCACTTATTGTACAGGTTTTATCTAATTTATAACATAACTAAATTAGTTATTTGTCATTTTCTTTAATTCATCGCTAGTAAATAGTTCTATTTCATATATCTTGTCACTGCCTTTTAAACTTAAAAGGTAGAACAACTTTGCCATCCTCCTTTAATTCAAGACATAACGCTTTTCTTCTGCTATTTGAACCGGCATATAAGACATCTTTTCTGTTTATTAAATCCATAAATTCTTTAGCAAATAAATTTCCAAGATCTTTCTTTTTTCCTTTTGAATTTTCAGAAAATTGCAAGATTGGTTCTTGTCCTTTTGTTGGCCTCTTGTAGCTTAAATAGCCAAAGAAGTATCTCACATGTTCATTTCTATCATGACTTTTAGGAGATTTGTATATTTCAATAATAGCTTTTTTAACATCCTCGCTAATGGTGCTATTATTTAAAATTGTTTTATTTTTTATTTTTTCAACTAATGCCTTTTGCTCGGCTGTTAAAGTTTCTTCTGTAGTATCTGCTCTTTGTGCGTCTCTTTTGATTTGTTCAAAGAAATTTTTAAGACCTTTAGTAATATCTTTAACTTTGCGAGAAGTTGTATTTTCCTGATCTACAATACTTTTTTGTTTATTTAACTCGGCCTCTAATTTATTTTTAAGACCATCTTGTTCAGGTTTTTTTAATGTCTTAATAAACTCTTTAATTTCATTTTCTAATTTATAAAAATCGTCTTTTGCTGCTTTTTTAGTATCATCAGTTTTTGATTTATTATCAATTTTTTTCTTTTCTGCCTTAGCTTGATTAATTGCGTCATTAATTTCATTTGTGGCAGCAAGAAATTCATCCTTAGAACTTGATTCAGTTATCGTTTTTTTATTTTTATTAACTTTTTCTTCTAATGTCTTCTTAATAGTTGCGTATTCAGGTTTTGCTTCTAATGTTTTAATTAGTTCATTGGCTTTAGAAATAACTTCGTTATATTCTTCTTTAGCATTTTCTAAATTTTTATTAGAATTATTTAAATTATGAACATCAATTGATTGTTTTTCACTATTAGCAGTTTCAATAGCACTTATCAATGATTTAGTAGCATTTTCATACTGTTCTTTTGTACTTTTATCGCTAATTTCTTTTTTTGCTAAATTAATAGATGATTCCAATTTTGTTTTTATTTCTTTATATTCATCTTTTGAAAGCGTAGTTAGTAATTCGTTGGCTTCATTCAATTTAGATTCATATATTTTTTTAGCTTCGCTTAATAATAAATCAGGTTTTGAATCAAAGCTTTTTTTCCTAATCTCACTAACCTGACTAACGAGTTTTGATAATGCTTCTCTAAAATTAATATTTGATGATTTGTCAGAATTTAACACTTTCTTAGCATCATCAATTACCTTTTTAATCTCGGTTTTTTGCGGTTCGTTAAGCTTACTATTAGATTCTAATTCTAATTCAAAAGCTTGAATTTGTTGTGCTAATTCTTTTTTTGGTTTTGCTTTCATAACTAAACCAACCGATAAACCGGTAGCAAGTAAAACTACTGCGCCTGTAATAGAACCTAACGTGATTCATAATTTACTTGACTTTTTCATTTTTTTATAATCTCCCTAAATTTAAAAATAAATTTTACTAATCAAATTTATTAAATCATTTAAACTGTTATTATTCTACAATGCTAGGATTTGTTTTAAGCATATTCTTTAATTCATCACTTTTGAATAACACTATTTCATAAATTTTTTCATGTCCGTTAAATTTAAAGGGCAATACGACAGTTCCGTCTTCTTTTAATTCAAGCGATAAAGCTTTTCTAGCATTGCTTGCTTTAGATGAAGTTGGAAAAACAATTTCTTTCTTTAATACTAAGTTAACGAATTCGCTAGCAAATATTTCATGGCCAAGATTTTTCGCCTTAATCTTTCCTTTTGGTCTTTTTTCTGAGAATTTAAAATCATGAGTTTTTTTATCAAAACTTATATATCCAAAGTAATAATTTACCTTTTCTTCATTAACTCTAGATTTCTTTTTAAATATTTCAATAATTGAATTTTTTACATCCTCGGTAACGGCAGCTTCTTTTATAATTGTTTTATCCTTAATCTTATCAACTATTTTTTGTTGTTCTGGATTTAAATTTTCTGATGCCTGTTCGCTTTTTTGAGATTCTCTCTTAATTTGTTCAAAGAAAGTCATAAGTTTCTTTGTAATTGTTTGAATTTTTTTGGCTGTTAAATTTTCTTTATTAATGTCATTTTTGCTTTTTTCTAATTCAGCTTCAAGTTTCATCTTAAGTTGAGTATGCTCAGGCTTTGTTAATGATTTTTGAATAAATTCAGTAATTTCAGTTTCAAGTTTTTTAAATTCAGCTTTTGCTTCATCAATTTTTTGTTTTAAAATTTCTTTTTTATCTATTTCCTTTTTTTCATTATTAGCAGATTCGATAGCAGTTTCTAATTCCTTAGTTGCACTTTTATATTCTTGATCAGTAGTTTTATCATTAATCTTTGTTTTAATTTGGTTTAATGAATCATCTAATTTTTTCTTGACATTTTCGTATTTAGCATCCTTAAGAGAACTTGATAATTCCTCAGCCTCCTTTAATTTTTCTTCATAATCTTTTTTGGCATCAACCTTTGGTGTGGTTTGCTTATCAAGTTCCATTTTTGCTTTTCTTGCATTGTCAAAAGCTTCTTCTAGTTTTTTTATTGCTTCTTTAAAATCATCAATGGTACTGCTATCACCAACACTATTAACAATCGCTTGAACTTCTTCCTGTAATTTATCTTTTATATCTTTATATTTGTCACCAGCCAATTCGACATCATATATATCAAGAAAATCATTGGATAATTTATTATAAAAAATCTGTTGTTGTTCTTCTAATTGGTGTTGTATTTTATCATCAATTGTTTTTTTATCATTCTTAGTTTTTTCTATTAATTCAGTTATTAACTTTGTAGCACTATCATATTGTTGTTTAGTACTCTTGTTTGTAACTTGGTCTTTTAATTTCTTAAATGATTCATCAAATTTTTGTTTAATATCTTTGTATAAATCACCATCAAGTTCTTTTGATAATTTATCTCCTTCACTAATTTTTTCTTCATATTTATTTTTAGCTTCCAATAAATTCTTTTCTTCCAAATCAATTTGCTCTTTTAATTTCGAAGCTTCATTTATTGCCATTTGTAATTTAATTTTAGCTTCATCATAATCATGTTTTTTACTTTTGTTATTTAAATTATTAGTTATTTCTTTGATGGATAGATCCAATCTTGCTTTAACATCATAATACTTATTAGCTAAAAGCTTGTTTGATAGTTCTTTTGCTTCTTTAACTTTGTCATTAAAATCATTTTTAATATTTTCGAGAGTATCAATTTCTTGTTTAGCTTGTATAGCTTCTTTTATCGCTACTTCTAGTTTTTGTTTTGCTTCGTCATAGTCGCTTTTTAAACTGCCATCATTTATATTTTTTGTTGACTCATAGATAAATAAATCAAGTCTAGATTTAATGGCTTCATACCTTGGATATGATAATAGTATTTGTAATTGTTTAGCTTCTTGTAACTTGTTATTATACGATTTTTTTGCAAACCTCTTTAACTTGTCAATATCCATTTCTTCAGTATTTGGATTTTGTTTAATTTCTTCAACAGAATTAACTAATTGCGCAATGGCATTTTCAAAATTTAAGTTTTGTGAAGAAGTGCCAGAAAGAAAAGCCTTGGCAGCTTCTATTGCCTGCTTAATTTTTGTCTTCTGGTTTTCGTTAAACGAAATATTATTTTTTAATTCTTTTTCATATTGATCAATCTTTTGAATTAAAACATTTCTAGGCATAGATTGTTGTACAGTATAGATTGATATTCCCGCGGCTGCGACAATAGTTCCAACATTGGCTCCGCATAATGCAATTAATAATTTACTAGACTTCATTACGTACTCCTTATTTATAAAAATAATTACTAATTATATATTTAAAACTCATTGAACCTATTTATAGTCGCTAGGTTTCTCATTGCTTGTAAATAATTCAATTTCATATACCTTGGTATGATCTTTAAACTTAAATGGCAATACTATTTTTCCATCACTTTTTAATTCAAGAGCTAACGCCTTTCGAGCACTTTTACCTGTTTTATTAGTTGGAAAAATTATTTCCTTTTCATAGACAAGTTTAATAAATTCCTCATCAAAAAATCCAATACCAAGATTCTTATGTTTTATTTTGTTTTTATTCTTTCTAGTAGGCTTTTTCGATGAGAACTCAAAACTATTATTTTTAAATTCAATGTATCCGAAATAATAATGAAAATTTTCACCAGGTACTTTGCTATTGTCTTTAAGTACTTCTAAAATATAATTTTTAACTTCTTCTGTAATTTTATCTGTCTTTAATAATGTTTTATTATTTAACTTATTAACTATATTTTTTTGTTCTTGTGTTAATCCATCATCAGGTTCTTCGTCCTTGTTTACTTCTAATTTAGCTTTTTCAAATATTTTTGTAAGTTTTTCCGTTGCTTTTTTGATTTTATTAGGTGTTGATGATTCGTTATTAACTATTTGTTTTTGCTTATTTAATTCATCTTCTAAATTAGTTTTAATGCTCATTTGACTAGGTTTTGTTAATGTTTTTAAAAAATCTTCGACCTTTCGTTCCAAGGCCATAAATTCTGCTTCAGCATCCTTTTTTTCTTTTTCAGTATTTAATTTTTTGTCAATTTTGTTCTTCTCACTCTTAGCTTTTTTGATGGCTTTATCTACCTCACTAATTGCATTACCAATTTCTTGTCTAGTGTTGTTCACATTTACTGAATCTTTCTTTTCTTTAACCACCTTTTCTAAATCGTCTTTAATATTTTTATATTCATTGTTACTACCGAGCTCAGTAGCAATTCTTTCTGCTTCGGCAACTTTTTCATGCAATTTTTCTATTAATTTTAATCTAGCTCCAATTTCTAGTATTTCATCATAAGCGTTAGCAATTAACTCTTCTAATTTCTTAGTTGCTTCATCATACTCTGTTTTTGTATGTTCTCCACTACCTAATTTAGTTTTTATTTCTGCCACTTCTGAATGTAGTTTATCTTTGACTGAACTATATCTACTATCTGAAAAATTATCATTTTCAAACTTTTCAACCTCTTTAACCTTGGCATCATAAGCTGCTTTTGACTCTTCAGTTTCCAAAATTGTTTCTTTGGCTTTTTTGGCTTTTTTAATTGCCTCTTCTAATTTATTAATAGCATCATTGTATTGATCTTTTGTTGATAAACCTTGTGATGCATCTTGAACCTCTTTATCAAATGTAGATTTAACTTCAACAAATTTAGATTCTATTAACTGTTTAGATAATTCATCAGCTTCACTTTTTTTAGATTCAAATGCTTTTTTGGCTTTTTCTAATTCAGAATCTTCGCTATCATCAATCATTTTCTTTTGCATATTAGCTTCAGTAATAGCATCTTCTAATTCCTTTGCAGCTCGGTCATATTGATCCTTTGTAGTTTTATCATTAATTAAATTGGTGTTTCTTTGAATAGTTCCATCTATTTTTTTCTTAACTTCTTCATATTTTGAATCAACTAATATAGAAGACAATTTCATAGCTTGCTGCAACTTTGCATTATATCTATTTTTAGAATTTTCCTTTTCTTTAATATCTGGGACTGGTTCAAAATTTTGTATGATTGCTTCATATGAACTAACTAATTGCGAAATAGCATTTTCAAAATTAGCATCATCCATGTTTTGCCCAATAAGAACCTTATTAGCTTCTTCGATAGCTTGTTTAATAGCAACCTTTTGTTCTTCACTAAGCTTTTTATTAGTTACCAATTCTTCTTGAATTTCTTTAATCTTTTTAATCAGAGCGTTTCTTGGTTTTTGTTTAATAGTTGTAGAAATAGAAATTCCTACTGATGCAATAATAGCACCCACATTAAGGGTACATAATGTTATTAATAATTTACTAGATTTTCGCATTCTTTAATACCTTTATGAAAGTTTAAGTTGTAATTTAATTATATATATTATATATTGTAGTACAGAGTGAAAATAATCATTATTTTCTAACTTGTTTTGGAATTTTTTTTAAAGAAAATTTAGGGTTTTCTTTAGGTTTAATGTAAAAATCTAATTTATAGTTATTTTTATAGTTTTTTATATTAGCTAATATATTTTAAATATCTACTGGCAGTTAAACAAACGCCAATAACTTATTTGAGTCCTTAAAAAAATAAATAAAATACAGATTTCTCTGTATTTATAGTTTTTTATTTTGTTCTGCCAATTTCTTTTTTAAAACAACTTCTTCAATAATAGTATATTTCTTTTCATTTGTTTTTTTAAACTTGATTTCTGTGTCAATTGGTTTAACGTCAATATTATTGACAATCAATGAAAGCAAATTATCTCTAAATTCAACAATCCCACGATCGATGTAAAAAATCCGGTTATTATTATCTTGATCTTTAATAATTATTTGTGAGGGAACTAATGCCGCTAAAAATGGAACAGCATCTTTCATTAGACCAATTTGCCCCTCAGTAGTGGTAAATGTTACGATACTACCTTTACCTTGATAATATACACAATTTGGTGTTGTTATAACTATTTCAATGAATTTATCATTCATAACTATTTGTCAAATACATATCCAAGGTTTTTAGCTTTTTCAATAACATCTTCAATAGTACCAACATATAAAAATGCTTCTTCTGGTAGATCATCATATTTTCCGCTTAAAATTTCTTTAAATGATCTAATGGTATCTTGTAATTTAATGTATCTACCCTTTATACCACTAAATTTTTCAGCAACAAAAAATGGTTGGGACAGGAAACTTCTTATTCTACGTGCTCTAGCAACAACCTTCTTGTCTTCCTCTGATAATTCATGCATACCCAATATTGCAATAATATCTTGTAATTCCTTAAATCTTTGCAAAATATTTTGTACTTCTCTCGCAGTATTGTAATGATCTAAACCAACGATATTAGGATCCATCATACGTGAATTAGAACCCAATGGATCAATAGCAGGATAAATACCTAATGCTGCAATATCACGATCTAAAACAGTTTTCGCATCTAGATGAGTAAATGTGGTCGCAGGAGCAGGGTCAGTAAGGTCATCAGCAGGAACATAAACTGCTTGAACAGATGTTATTGATCCCTTATTTGTAGAAGTAATTCTTTCTTGCAATTGCCCCATTTCGACTGCTAATGTTGGTTGATACCCAACGGCAGAAGGCATTCTACCTAGCAATGCCGAAACTTCTGAACCTGCTTGGGTAAATCTAAAGATATTATCAATGAATAAAAGCACATCTTGGCCCATTTGATCACGGAAATACTCGGCCATAGTTAGTGCAGTAAATGGTGCTCTCATTCTAGCGCCTGGAGGCTCATTCATTTGTCCAAATACTAATGCAGTTTTATCTAAAACACCACTTGCCTTCATTTCGTGGTATAAGTCATTACCCTCTCTTGTTCTTTCGCCAACACCAGCAAATACTGATAAACCACCATGTTGTTTTGCAATATTATTAATCAATTCTTGTATTAAAACAGTTTTGCCGACACCAGCCCCACCAAAAAGACCAATTTTTCCACCTTTAATGTATGGTATTAATAGGTCAATAACCTTAATACCAGTTTCAAATATTTCCAAAGTGGATTTTTGTTCTTCAAAACTAGGTGCGCTTCTATGGATAGGCATTTGTTGCTCAAAATCGCCTCCTAGCAAGTCAATAGGTTGACCTAAAACATTAAACATTCTTGAAAGAATTTCCTTACCAACAGGTGCAGTAATTGGTCTTTTAAGGTCTAAGACCTTCATGCCACGTCTTAAACCAATGGTTAAACTCATGGCTATTGTTCTTACAGTGTCATTACCAATATGTTGAGCAACCTCAAGAATTTGTTTGTTGTTAGGGTTTTTTTCATCAATAACTTCCAAGGCGTTAAGCATTTTAGGTGCAGTGCCTTCCTTAAATCTGACATCAATAACAGCACCAAGAATTTGGGTAATAACACCATAATTTAATTCATTATTTTTTTTATTAGTCATTTTCTTTATCCTTTCTTTAAGATCCGACACCATTAACAATTTCAGTCAATTCTTGTGTTATCTTTGATTGACGCGAACTATTATATTCAATTTTTAATTCATCAATAAGGTCCTCGGCATTATCAGAAGCCTGTTCCATTGCTGTTCTTCTTTGACTAGTTTCTGCCAATTTTGCATTAGTTAAAGCATGAAAAATAGATGCTTCAAAGAATATTCTAAATGAGTTAATTAAAATGGTTTCAGGGTTGGGCTCAAAAACAATCTCCCTGATCCCTTTATCTTGGTGAAAACTTTGATTATTTTTTTCGATTTTGCCAATCGTGTTTGCTGAAATTGGAAAAATTTCTTGAACGACAGGATCAGCCTTTAATGGGTTTTCATAATTGGTATAAATTAATTTAACTGAATTTAAAAGTGATATTTCTAAAACATCATAAATCTTATTTGAAATCACTTGAGCTATTTCATATGTTGGATTATCACCGATTTGTGTTAAGGTTTGGATAATGTGATATTTTTTATTTTTTTCAATTAGGCTTAACAATTTAGAGCCAATAACAATCAAAATATCTTCACCTGTAACAACTTCATTTATCATTTTATACATTTCGGAATTGAATGATCCACATAGACCTAAATCACTCCCAAAAATAATATATAAATTGCGACGATTGCTAAATTTTCATGCATGCTTATTTAATAATTTATCAATATCCTGCGTTGAATTTTTTACAAGATTAATAAAAATAGCTTCAACGTTTTTAAAGTAAGATTTAACCTCACTAATTTTGTTTTTAATTTTTGAAAACTTAGCAGTGGCTACAAGTTCCATAGCCTTCGTTATTTTTTTGGTAGAATTAATTGAATTAATACGTTGCTTTATTTTTTGCAAGCTTTCCATGGTAATTCAGGGATAGGCATAAAGTTTTCAGGATTATATAGGGGAATAGTCTTTATAAACAGGTCATTAAATAAAATGATTTGATTATAAATTTCTTCAATTAATTCATTAGTTCAATCATTAGATTCATCGATCTTTCTCATGATTTTTATTGCTTTAGGTTCTGTTGCAAAATAAGTTAGAATTTCTTGACGATATTTAATAATGTTGTTTTTAGGGATTACATTAATTAAGCGATACTTAGCAAGGAACAATAAGATAATTTGTTGGCCAGGAGAATATGGTGAAAATTGCGACTGTTTCAACAGCTCATAGACCTTAGCACCATGTTCCAAAATAATTCTTGTATTTTGGTCTAAATCAGAACCAAATTGTGCAAATGCTTGCATTTCATTATATTGAGCTAATTCTAGCTTTAAACTTGACACCACCTTTTTAGTCATTTTGGTTTGCGCGGCTGAACCAACTCTACTTACAGAATAACCAATATCAATTGCAGGTCTTTGTCCAGAATTAAATAAAGATTCTTTGGTAAAAATCTGACCATCAGTAATTGAAATAACATTAGTTGGAATATATGCTGAAATATCTTCAGCTTGTGTTTCGATAATTGGCAAGGCAGTTATTGAACCGCCACCATAATCGTTATTTAGTTTTGCAGATCTTTCTAGTAATTGCGAATGTAGATAAAAGACGTCACCAGGATATGCTTCACGGCCGGGAGGTCTTCTTAACAATAAAGATAATGTTCGATAAGCAACGGCATGTTTTGATAAGTCGTCATAAACTATTAAAACACTTTTACCTCTTGCCATTCATTCCTCAGCAATAGTTACGCCAGTATAGGGTGCTATATATTGCAATGGCGCACTTTCAGAAGCTGATGCTGCAATGATAGTTGTGTATTTCATTGCATCATTCTTTTCAAGCTGATCAACAATTTGGGTAATTGTTGAATTTTTTTGGCCGATAGCCACATAGATACAATAAACATCTTTGCCTTTTTGGTTTAATATCGCATCAATGGCAATGGCTGTTTTTCCTGTTTGTCTATCACCAATAATTAGTTCACGTTGTCCCTTTCCGATAGGAATCAAAGCATCGATTGCCAAAATACCAGTATGTAAGGGTTCTGAAACTTCCTTACGTGTCATAACACCAGGCGCAATTTTGAAAATTGGTCGCTTTATTTCACTATTAATTTTACCCTTACCATCAATTGGTAATGCTAGGGCATTAATAACACGGCCCAATAAAGCGTCACCCACTTGAACCGAGATAACGTTGTGTGTTCTCTTGACATGTGAATTTTCTACAATATTACGATCATCGCCAGTAACAACAACACCAACCAACTCTTCTTCAAGATTTAAGGCCATACCAACAATACCGCAATCAAATATTACTAATTCACCGTATTCAACATTAGTTAAACCACTAACTAGAGCAATACCGTCACCAACAGTAATAACTCTACCTACTTCATCATAACTAACAGTTTCGTTGAAATCTTTAATTTGATTTTTAATGATAGCTGATAAATCACTGGGTTTTAAAGCCATATCTTTCCTTTCATTATTCTAATGATTTTATCTTGTTTAATTTTCCCAAAACAGAGTTATCAATCAAGTACTCATCTACTTTTATTCTTATTCCACCGATTAAATCAGGGTCTATATGATTAGTTAAAGTAACTTTTGCATTTAGATCAGATGAAATCTTTTTTTCAAGGTTTTTCATCTTATCAGTACTTAATGGTTTAACTGAATATACATAACCATACTTAATATTTAATTTTTCATTTGCTAATTCAATAAAGCGATGAAATATAATATCCATATATTTAACAATATGTTTTCTGGTTGCTAATTTAATAATATTTAATATATATGGATGGTATGAATCAAAAGCCTCACTAATTAACATAAACTTTTTTTCTTCCGTTATATCAAAAGAATTTAAGATTTTTAAATAATCTTTATTTTGTTTCAAAACCTTAATAATGTCAGCAGTCTGATTAGTAATTTCCTGAAGTTGATCAGACCCATTAGCTAAATCATATAAGGCAAATGATCAATTATTAATTACTTCATTTAATTCAGTCATATCTATTTCTTAATAACCTCATTAATCATTTTGACATTATCAGCATCTTTTATTTCACGGCCAATAATTTTTTTAGCAATTTCAACAGCATTTTCCATAATAATTTTCTTTTGCTCTTTACTGAATTCAACACGCTTTTTATTAATCAAAATTTCTGCTTGTTCTAACATCATTTCAGCTTTTTTCTTCGCAATAGCTGAACCACTATTTACAATTCTTTCACTTTCAGCTTTTGCATTATTGATAATAGTTCTTGCCTGATTAGTAGCCTCAATTATTTTTAAATCATGTTCTTCTTGTATTTTTAGTGCTTCATCTTTTGCTTTGATTGAAGCATCAATATTACTTTGAATTAATTCTTGACGCTTTTTAACCATTTTCTTAATTGGTTTGTATACCAAAAAAGTAATAATAATGGTTATTAGCATTAACACAATTAAAGAAAAAACAAATAGAGGCCAATTAAATGTTAAGCCAGAGAAGGTTTTTTCTAATTCTTCACTAACCCCCCCCTTACCTTCAGGGGCTTTCATAAGATAAGTTAATACTCTCATATAAATCAAAAAATAATTTAACTATACAAAGATTAATAATAAAGCAATAACTAAACAATAAATTGATGCAGTTTCAACAATAGCCAAACCTAAAATTAATAAAGTACGAACTTTAGATAAAGCTTCTGGGTTTCTACCAACAGCTTCACAGGCTTTAGCAACGGCCATACCTTGACCAATCGAAACAAATCCAGCTCCAAAGATTGCTAACCCGGCGCCTAACATTGTTAAACCGTATGCAAAGGGGTAATTTTGACCGCTAGCATCACCGGCTTTACTTGGGTCAAATCTATTAATAACATCTGAAATTTTATCTAATTTATCAATCATTTTTTTCTCCTATATTTTTAAAAATATTTTAATTACTTTCTTGAATTAATTGTTTATTAGCGATAATTTTACTTTTTCAATCTCTAATTTTTTTCTTATGTTTTTCCTTAACGTCTTCCTCAGCTGCTTGCGCCCAATATGACATTGTCAACACTACAAAAACAAATGCTTGAATAATACCATCAAATAAATCAAAATAAAGATTAAATGCCGGCAATACCACAACACCAAATGGATTGAATGTCGAAGCTTCAGCACTAACATCAAGACCAATAATTTTTGCTCATATATTGTTTAAGAAAATTGTTGCCAATGAAACAAGAACAACTCCCCCAATGATATTTCCATATACCCGGAAAGTCATAGAAACAATTGGTGAGAAATTTGAAGCAAATTCTAATGGATTTAGCAATTTAATAATATGCTTAATTTTGTTATAAGCTATCCCAACACCAGCCGTTCCTAATCAAGACACCACTGTGGCAGCTAAAACCGCAGATAAACTCGAGCCAACCGGAGCAAAACCAACTAATGATAATATGTTTCCAAAGAACATAAACACAAATAATGATATTAAGTATGGATTTGCTTTATCAAACTTCGATTCATGTGTATCACTAAAGAAATTATCTCCGCCGATAATAGCTGTTTCAACTAGGATTAAAGCAGCATTAGGTGCCTTGTCAACTTTTTGTCGTTTTACTGCTACATAAATTAAAACTGACAAAATAAGAACAATAAAAACTAAGGATATTAATGAAAATATTTGATTACTATTAATTTCTGTCGAACCAAATCAATTAATTTTTAGTAATTTATCCATTTAGCTCCTTTCTTTTATTAACCATAGTAACAACGGCCCACACTATTGAAAAAATGGACAATAGAATATAAGGTGCTGTCATTGTGATTGTATTAAATGGAAAAAAAGCAGCATTTAAACCGGGATAGTCTTTGTGAAGGTAAGTATTAATATAAATAAAAATAGCAAATATTGCTCCATTAAAAATATTCAACGCAAAAAATATAAGAACAGAAATAAGCATCCTTATTTTATAATGTTTTTTACCTTGAACATTAATACTATTTTTCACAATTTTTAGGATCACATATACTGATAATAAAAATAATAAAAAACTAACTATACCCACTAAATACCCTAACAATAACGAGTAGTCAAAAAATGACATTGATGAAAATATTAACAACAACGCAACATTTAATGTAGTATAAGTTATTCAAATTTTTTTTCCATGTGTTTTATTCATGCTCAAGTGGTTATTTTTATATTTTAATAACCTAATGTAAAATTATATTACTTTTGAATTTTTTGTTTTTATAAATATATTCACAAAATAATGCCAAAAAATATACATCCTTAAAACCTAAAATCAAATATGAAAAAATAGTTTTTTAGCACTTTAAGTAGTAGAGTGCTAAATTGTGTTATAATTAATATATATTTAAATTAAGGAGGTCGAAATATGCATGCATCATGAACACCTGCAGAGGATAACAAAGAAGATAAAGACCCATTATTAAAATATGGTCGCAATCTTACTGAACTGGCTTTGGAAGGAAAACTAGAACCAGTTATAAATCGCGACGAAGAAATAAGATCATTAGTAAGAATCTTATCTCGCAAGACAAAAAATAACCCAGTTTTAATTGGGGAACCAGGCGTTGGAAAAACAGCAATTGTTGAAGGATTAGCTAAAAAAATCATTGATAACCAAGTGCCTGAGAATTTAAAAAATAAAAAAGTATACGAGCTTAACATTTCATCTATTGTTGCAGGAACACAATTTCGAGGTCAATTTGAGGAAAGAATTGAAGCTATTTTAAAAAGAATTAAAGATTCTAATGGCGAAATTATTCTTTTTATTGATGAAATTCATATGATCGTCGGAGCTGGTGGAACAGGCGATAGTAGTATGGATATAGGTAACATGTTAAAACCAATGATGGCAAGAGGGCAATTACACCTAATTGGCGCTACCACTCTCGACGAATACAGAAAACACATTGAAAAAGATTCTGCTCTCGAGAGAAGAATGCAAAAGATTTTTATTAATGAACCAACTATTGAGGACACCATTACCATTTTAAGGGGAATCAAAGAACGACTCGAAACTTTTCATGAGGTAAAAATCAAGGATGAGGCCCTAGTAGCCGCAGCAAACCTATCGGCCAGATATATCCAAGATCGTTTTCTACCCGATAAGGCAATAGACCTAGTAGATGAAGCCTCAGCATCTATTAAAACAGAAATGAAATATATTCCCGAGCCAATTGAAAAACTAAATTATGAAATAACTAAACTGGAGATCGAAAAGGCAGCAATAAAAAACTCTGTTGGTAAAGAAAATAACAACAATAATGACCGCATAAAACAAATAAATGAACATCTAACAAAAATCAAGGCAGAGCATAAAAAGCTGTCTAGCCAATGAGAAGAAGAAAAAAATTTAATTGCTAAACTATCCTCACTAAAAGACAATATTGAAGATTTAAAAAGACAGCTAAACACATTACAAAATGAAGGCAAATACCTTGAAGCTTCAAAAGTTATGTATGTTTTATTACCAGAACTTGATGATTCAAAAAAAGAAATTGAAAAAAAACTAACCAATTTGCCAAATCGTTTAATAAGAGAAACAATTGATGAGGAAGAAATTGCTGAGGTTGTAAGCAAATGAACTAAAATACCGGTAACAAAATTGCTTGAAAAGCAAAAAAATAAACTTCTTAAATTAAGTGAAAATCTTGCATTAAGGGTTAAGGGGCAAATAAATGCTATCAACCTAGTTTCCGAAGCTATCAAAAGAGCTAAAGCTAATATTAATGATCCTAATCGACCTATTGGTTCATTTCTATTTCTAGGGCCAACAGGTGTAGGAAAGACAGAACTTGCTAAAGCATTAGCACTCAATCTATTTGACAATGAAAACAATATTATTCGTTTAGATATGTCTGAATATATGGAAAAACATAGCATATCAAAACTAATCGGTTCGCCCCCAGGATATATTGGATATGATGATAATGGCGGCCAATTAACAGAAAAAGTAAGACAAAACCCTTATTCAATAGTTTTATTTGATGAAATTGAAAAAGCCCATGCTGATGTTCTAAATATTCTTTTGCAAATATTGGATGACGGGATACTAAGCGACAATAAAGGTCGAAAAATAAATTTTCGAAACACAATAATTATAATGACCTCAAACATTGGGTCAGAACAAATTATGACAAAAATGCCTAGCAAAGATGAAATTATAAAAATCTTGTTAACTAAGTTTAAGCCTGAATTTATTAACCGTATTGATGAAATTGTTCCATTCAATAAATTGAGTAACTCAGTCACAAAAGAAATTGTTGATTTAGAATTAAAAAAACTAGCCAACCGTATTTCGATAAATATTAAATCTGAGTTGCAATACGATCAAGGAGTTATCGACTATATTGCAGATAAGTCATATAACACAGCTTTTGGTGCTAGAGTTATTAGAAGATTTATTCAAAACAATATTGAAAATAAACTTGCAGATTTTATATTACGCAACTCAATAGAAGAAGATTCGATTATTTATCTATCAATTGCAAACAATGAAATTAAAATAGAAATAGATCATGAGGGGAATTAAAAAAATACAAGGCAATTAGCCTTGTATTTTTATATGGTACATCCTGTGGGGATCGAACCCACGACCCAGGGATTAAGAGTCCCTTGCTCTACCTGCTGAGCTAAGGATGCATTTAAAATAATACCTAATAAATTATAAACAAATATCTTTGATGATATTAAAAAAAATAATTATTTATTGCAAATAAATGTAAGACTTTTCAGGAATACAATAAATTAAACCAATTTTATTAATATTTCGCAAGGCATAAAATACTATGAAATAATTAAAAAAGTCTATTAAAAGATTAAGTTTTAATATAAAAAGCAATATAAATCATGTTTATATAATCCGAGCCTTCAATATAATATAAAAACCTACAAAATTTAGTAAAATTTTTTAGTTATATACTGATATATTTTAAGGAGTTTACTATGCTAGATGTTTGTGGGATAAGCAAAATCTTTCCAGATAAAAAATTATTTACCAATATCAATCTGAAATTCTTGCCTGGAAATGTGTATGGAATAATTGGGGCTAATGGTGTAGGAAAATCTACTTTTCTAAAAATTTTAAGTGGCGAGATCGAGGCAACTGAGGGTCAAATTATTAAAGAAAAAAATGCTCGTATGAGTGTTTTGAGCCAAAACCAGGATGAATTTAATGATTTTAATGTTACCGATGTTGTAATCATGGGCAATAAGGAACTTTATCAAATAAATATTGAAAAGAATAAAATTTATGAAAACCCTGAGGCTACAATGGAAGATTATGAAAAGGCAAGCCACTTAGAACAACTTTTTGGAGAAATGGGCGGATGAAATGCTGAAAATGATGCCCAAACTCTTCTTTCAAATTTAGGTATTGAACCTGAAAAATGAAATATGCAAATGTCTAATCTTAAAGCAAACGAGAAAGTTAAAGTTTTATTAGCAAAAGCCCTATTTGGAAATCCAGACATCTTGATCATGGACGAACCAACTAATAGATTAGATTTAAAGACTATAAAGTGATTAGAAAACTTCTTAATGGATTATCCAAATATTGTCATTGTTGTTAGTCATGATAGCGACTTTTTAGATGCAATATGTACCCATATCATTGATATCGACTATTCAGAAGCGAAGTTATTTGTTGGTAATTATTCATTTTGAAAGCAATCGAGTCAATTATTAGTTGAAATGCAACAAAAAACCAATCTAAAAAAAGAAGAGCAAGCACAAAAGTTGCGTGAATTCATTGCCAGATTTTCTGCCAATGCTTCAAAATCCAAACAAGCAACAAGCCGGAAAAAATTATTAGAAAAAATTGTAATTGATGAACTAAAACCTTCATCAAGAAAGTATCCATATATTAAATTTGAACTAAATAGATTGCCCGGAAAACAAATTTTAAATGTTCATAATTTAACATATAAAAATGAAAATGGAGACACACTATTTGAAAATGTAACTTTTTCCTTAAAACCTGGTGATAAAATGGTTATTGTAGGCAATGATGATATTGCTAAAACCAGATTCCTTGAAATATTAATGAATAGAAGAAAGCCAACTTCTGGGACTGTTGAATGAGGTATAACTATTTCTCCTAACTATTTTCCCTCAAATAATCAAGAATATTTTAATGAATCAGAAAGTATTATTGATTGATTAAGTAAATGACCATTAAATAACACTACACAAGAAACAAAAGATAACAGTGATGCTAGAATGAGAGCATTTCTGGGAAGAATGTTATTTTCTAATGATAGTGTTTTTAAAAACGTCCAAGTAACAAGTGGGGGAGAAAAGGTTAGGTTAATGATGTCTAAATTGATGCTAGAAGAAAGCAACTTTTTAATTTTTGATCAACCTCTTGATCACTTAGATTCGGAGTCAATTGATAGCTTAATTGAAGGCGTTAAATCATATAAGAGCTCATGCATTTTTACAACCTATAATCGTGCTATGATTAAAGAATGCGCGAATGTTATTCTTGAAATAAAACCAAAATCAAGTTTCTTATTTTATGGAAATCTCGACGAATATGAAGAAGCTATGGGATATTAATTAATAAAATCCGGAAATTAGTTTCCGGATTTTTAAATTTAGCTAATTGCTTCAATCTATCTCGAAATAATCATATTTTTTTTCTCTTGACTTCTTTTCTAATACCAAAAACGTTATTTTGTCTTCAAGTTCAAATTTGGTATTTTTTCTTAATGAATGACCTTTTTTTGACTCAATCCAACTTGAAAGTGTTTGATTCTTTTCCTTATCAGTTAATTGATAATCGAGATATTCATAAAGCTCCAATTGTTTTCATAGAACCTTCATTAGAACAGAACCCTTAGCTTCGCATCTTTCAAGACTAATTTCGTAGATTTGTTCATCATTGTCATATTCGTCATATATTTCGCCAACAACTTCTTCAAGAATATCCTCGATAGTAATAATACCTATTGGTTTATCATCACTGTTAGTTTCGGTAACGAAGGCCATTTGGGCGCGCGATTGTCTCAACTTTTCAAGTGCTGATGATAAGATTGAGTTAGCAGAAACTTTAGGAACAGTTTTAATATAATTTAAAATATTTCCTTTTTTAAGAAAAAATATATCCTTAAGCAACAATATGCCAATTAAATTACCATCTTTTTCAACTGGTATTCGTGAATAATTAGTTTCTCTAAACATTTTTAGTGCTTCTTGCATAGTAGCCTTAGAACTGATAAAATCCACATTTTTCATTTTAATATAATGCTGTGAAACCTTAGTTGAATCAAGATCTAAGACATTTTGGGCCATTGCAGATTCTTTAAATTCCAAAACACCCTCATCATGCGCGATATTTAATAAGTTTTTAACATCTTCCTCAGTATTGGTAATATAAATCTTCTTTCCAATTTTAGAAATAGGATATGTTATGGGAATAAATATTCAATATAACATTTCAATAAACCAATAAAATGATTTAACGGTTTTTTCTGGATAGCGCTTTGCAACCAATTTTGGCAATATTTCAGCAAATAAAACAATAATTGGTGTCATTACAATTGTTGAAATAATTGATGCCAAGCCTGCCTTAGGAGCTCCAAAGGCTTGTGTTAAAAGATAAACTAATAATGTTGAAGAACCAATATTTACCAGATTATTAGCAATCAGAATGGTTCCGAGTGTTCTATTAAAGAAATTGTGCTGTTTTAGAATTATTTTATATCTTTTTTGATTCTTTTCAATCATTGTCTCGATTTTGGCCTTGGTTAAAGAAGTATATGCTGTTTCAGTTGCGGAAAAAATTCCAGAACAAACGAGCAATATGGCTAGTAAAATTATTAATAAAGCGTAATGTCAAGGTTCGAGGTCCATCTAAATGTCTCCATACAAAAATTTAAAATATAACTATCATTAGTATTATATAATAGCAAAAATAATTATTATTTATATTTAAATATTTTATAATGTTATATTATGTTTAAATTTGAAGATGTT
Source organism: Mycoplasma sp. 332 (assembly GCF_052378275.1). Taxonomy (NCBI): domain Bacteria; kingdom Bacillati; phylum Mycoplasmatota; class Mollicutes; order Mycoplasmatales; family Mycoplasmataceae; genus Mycoplasma; species Mycoplasma sp. 332. Next base: position 134,011 of record NZ_CP198998.1, on the reverse strand, counting down.
AGTATAGTGCAATTACCTAAAAAAATATTACGAGAAAAATCAAAAGATGTAGAAATTCCCTTATCACAAGAAAATATTGATTTGATTGAAAAAATGATTTTTCATGTCAGCGATAGTCAAAAACAAAATACAAAATTTAGACCAGCTGTCGGTGTCGCAGCTATTCAATATGGAATACCAAAAAACATATTTTATATTCTGATAGTTGATAATAATAACAATGTGATTTTTAATGATGCCATAATAAACCCAAAACTTATTGGTCACTCAGAGCATAAAATTGCCTTATCAGAAGGCGAAGGATGCCTAAGTGTTAGCGAAGATTGACCAAATCAGGAAGGCTTAGTTCCTAGATATGCAAGAGTTATTTTTGATGGATATTCATATATGGAAAAGAAATACAAAAGATTTGAAGCAAGTGGTTATAGTGCAATCGTATTTCAGCATGAATTTGACCATTTACAAGGTGGATTATTTATAGATAGAATAAATAAAAAGAGTCCATGAGCAAAAGACAAAGATTTGCAAGTTTTGTAATAGAAAAATAGGTTAGATAATAACCTATTTTTCTTATTAACCTTTTTCAAAAAATAATGGAACATCAAACTCTATTTCCTTTTGGTTATTGCCATAGTTAGGTTCGATATAAATGCCATATTGAGAATGGTATCTACCTAGTTTCTCTTTATTTGTAGATAAGGTAATAATTCTACCCTTAAATTTTATTCGTGTTGATGTTTTTCAATCTTCATTATCAAAACCCTCAATTTTTATTGGAGATGTAAATAAAATAGGGGAATAAAAATTATTAGTTTCTGTTACAAAGTTAGATACAACCGTCATTTGTTCAATGCCGTTATTTATCTTATGTGGTTCACCAAAAGCCCAAGAATAATCAATTAATTTTGATGAGTCATTTTTAATAGAAGAAAATTTATCATTAAAGTCTTGTATAAATTTTCTAAATTCCGCTTTATATCTATTAATTTTTTCATTAGAAAATTTATCTTTTACATCAATAGGTAAAAACAACTTATAAGCGACCTTATTCTTAATTGATTCAATAAATTTACTATCAAATTGGTCTTGTTTTTTCTTTATTGTTTCTTCATTGAATTGCTTTGTTTTTAATGTTGTATAAATAGGAAAATTTCTAATAACAAATTCAGTATTTGTCCCTTCTTGATGTTTAAAAACAAGATCAACAAACAATATATTTTTAGATAATGTATCAATTACAAAATTTTCAAATTCAATTTTCCATTTAACATTAGAATTTTTATTTTCAAAAATTGCATATTCACTTATTTCTTTTTGAACATTTTTTTTAAACAAAAGACTAATATTATCAGAATCACTATTATTAATAATTTTAGCCATGACACTTTCTGGAGTGCCATCAATTTTTATATCGTTGTTTATTTTTATATTAACATCTTTGTTTTTATTATTATTTGAATTAAATGAGTATTTTTTAACACTATTAAACCAATAAATAAGTGCTTTTTTAGGTTTTGTAAGTTGTATACTAACTGTTGCAATAATAACAGAAGAAAGCAAACCACCTGAAAGTGACCAAAATAATATTTTTCTTATCTTCTTTGCTTTCGTTAGACGTTGAGCAACTTTTTTATGTTTTAATTGGTCTTCAAAGCTAACATCCTTGTCAATCGAATCAACCCAATCAAATTCCAAATCTTTGTTATCTTTTTTCATTAATCCCCAAATTCAAATTCCGTTGTTTTTTCATCAGTATCAACTAAACCAAACTCATCAATTATATTATCCGGTGTATTCTCTATCTTTTTAAAATCAACCTGTTTTTCCTGATCTGCTCTAACATTAGTTTCTTTTAATTCTTCAAATTCAAAATCATTTTCTTCAACACTAGATAATCCTAATAATTCAATATTATTAAACTCATCCGTCTCATTGTTTATCTTGTTGGAATTTATTTTAAAATCATTAATTTCAGTTTTTGAGATAGTTTCATCATTTTCTTGATCAATTATATAGGTATCATCTTCCGAAAAATCAGATGATAAATTATTTAATGAAACTTCACTATCTTCGAATTCTTCATGTGTATTTTCATTTAAATTCATAATAACATCGGAAGAATAATCTTCATTATCCTGAGCAACTTCCAAATCATCTTGCTTAAATTGTTCTACCTTAAAATCATCAGTAAGAGAGTCAATATCATCTGTCTCATCTGGATGAATTTCCAAATAATTATTTTGTTCTTCGAATTCATCAATTTCAACCGCTATTTGATTATGATTATCCATTTCTGCGACATAAAAATCATCGACGTCATCAATATGATCATTCCTTTTTGCTGTTTCATCACCTGTTTTTATATTATTTTCTTTCAAACTAACAATATTATTATCTTTTAGTTTAGTTTCTATATTCATATCTTCTTCTCCAGATTGAGGAATAAAATTAACTTCTTTATATTCTTTTAATTCATACATATTATTTTTTTGTAATTCTATAATAGCTTGATTTTCTACTTGTTGTTGTGATATCAATGCTTCTAAATATGCAAATATCTTATTTTTAATAATTGGCCATTCAATTTCAGAAATAGTAATAATTGGATATTCCTTAGATTCAAGAAACTTAATATTGTCTCTAAAAATAAGATATTTACGATAATCATTCTTATATAAAAAATTATCTAAAATAAATCCTTGAATAAGCTTGTTGTTAAGCTTATTAATTAAAACAATATCGATGGTTTTAGTTCCAACAGAGTAATCTGTTTGAAATTGAAGGTTTTTGTCATCAATAAAATTGCGAAGTTCATCTAGTACATCAACCTTGAATTTAATATCTTCGGGTAATGAAATAATTTTAGTAGCCAAAAAATCTTCAACCTCATCTAAATAATTTTTTTGCTCATCAATTGATAAGTCAAGAAATTTTAATCATTCCTTAAATACTATCATGTCAGCTGTTGATCGATCTGTAATTTCAATATCATCGGCATAAATCGATTTAACAACAAAGACCTTTTCTTTAGCACGTGATATTGCCACATTAAGAGCATTTTTCCCGCCTTTTCTTGCAACGTATGTGTTATATAAAGCAGTATTTTTATCATACACAACTGACATAATAACCAAATCAGCTTCATCGCCTTGGATATTTTCAATATTTTTCAAAACAACTTTTTCACTATTTAGAGCATCTTCTAATTCTGGATCATTTCCGAATATTCTATTAAATAGATATTCTTGTTGTTTAACATTAAAAACTAAAATGATTATTTTGTTATATTTTTCAAGATTTTGCTTGCATAATTCAATAACCTTTTCACCCTCAGCAACATTCATGCTATTATCCCAAGTTCCATCAACTTGAAAAACCTCAATTGCTTTTTCATTAGAAACCGATAGTTCATAGTTATCAATAACATCAAGTTTTGATTCATAAAAATGCTTTGATGAAAAAGTCATTAATGTCGCCTTTTTAGAACGGTAATTTTTATCTAATAGCAGTGAATAAACACCTCTTGCCCTAGCATAATCTAGCAACGATTCAATATTGCCAAAGTCATCTTCTTCATCAAAACTATATGTCGCAGAGAATCATCTTGTGGGTTGCATTTGTTGGCTATCACCGGCAAGAATTTTTCGCTTTGCTAAATATAAAATTGGAATGCCCTTTTCAATAAACATTTGCGATGATTCATCAAGAATAGCAAAATCAAATTCTTGTTTAGATCACATCGACAAATCAAGTTCAGGAGTAGTGATAATTATTGGAAATAATATCTTAATCATCTCCTTATGTTTGTGAAAAAACTTGTAAGGCTTTAAATGGCCAGTTCTTATAGCCATAGCAAAGGAAGTATATTGCATTTTTTGCTCATCACTAAAATTGGTCATCCGATCAAATGTTTTTTCAAGAAGCATCTTAACAATATTTTTATCATCATTTAAATAATTGGTTTTTTTGTTGAGAATTTTTTTATATTGTTTTTCAAAATTAGTAATTTCTTCAAATGAAACAAGATTTACATATTTAAGCGCCTCATCAATATCAATAGTCATTAAACTTTGATCATTCGATATTATTTCCGCCATGTTTTTAATTATTTTAGGAATAATACTAAAAATAGTGCATTTCTTATTAAAATTTTTTTCATATAGTTTTTTTATAATTAACTTCTTATCACTAAATTCGCAACATTGATTATATTTAAGATTATGATCCATTTTTTTAAGGTTTTCATATGTTTGTACACTAAAATTACCATTCATTACCGCGCTATAAAAATTAATGATATTATCTATATTTTTAGTTTGCTTAATTAAATTTACATTATCAACATAACTTTCATCTTCATCGCTAAAAACACTAAGACCTTCTTCAGCATTTGAATTTTCATAATTTTCTAACAAATGAATAAATTCACGCAATGGCTTGTAAAAATTCTCAGGTCTCAGATTTTTATCATTTAATGCAAATAAGCAAAAAATAGAAAGCTTTTTTAGCCTGCTACGTAAAACGTCTAATGCCGCTTTCTTTTGACTTACAACTAAAGCAGTGTAGCCTCTTGTCATAATATTAGTTATTAAATTAGAAATAGTTTGTGATTTCCCTGTCCCAGGAGGACCTCAAATAATTGTATCCTGATATAGTGACGAGATTGTTGCAACATCCTGAGAAAAATTAGTTTCTTGAATTTTAAAAAGCTTAAATTTGTTATCAAAAATTACTCTATTAACCTTTTCACGATATAAATTCTTATTAAAATTTGGATTTAAAATCTCATCGAACTCATCATTTTCAATAATTTTTTTCATTTGATTTCACAAATATCCTGACGAAACATTATAAAAACCAAGAACTATTCCGGGATAAAATTCTATTGAGCTATTTTCAATATTTTCAATTGTTAAATTTTTAATACCTTCTTTCAAAGTTAAGGGCATATTGAAGAGTGGTTTTCAAGCATTTTTAAAACTTTCGAATACTTCACGAATTGATAGGTTATTAAAATCAAATGAGTCAACATTGAGTGAAAAGCCTTCTTGATTCAAAAACGTGACTAGCTTGCTATTTACTCTTATGTCAGAACTAGAACTTAAGGTTACTAATGAATTTTTAACTTCAACTAATATCTCTTTAAAAAATAATGGAGCATAAATTGTTTTATTTTCTGTTTTTATTGATATATAGAAAAAGCCTATATGCAAAGGCCAAATATTGGTTTCAATATTGATATTTTGCGCTTTATTTAAAATTTTCTTTCACTTAACAACTGATTTTTGAAACTCCGTTTCCTGACTAGCAACAATAATGGCTTTTGCTTTTTCAAAATTTGTACCAAGCATCTTAAATAAATTTTCTGGAATTCGTTTATTATAGTCTTCAAAAATAGCAATTACTTCATTCTTATTTTTAGCTTCATAAACCTTTGTTGCAATCATCCGATTTGCAATATCAGAAATCGTGCAATTTATATTAAAATTATTGTATATATGATCAAAAGTTTCTTCACCGAAATTTTTTAACACATCAAAATATTTTTCGTTATCAATTGAACTGTACAATGAAGAATCAAAGGTATCAATATTTAGCAGATTAGCCATTAACATTTGATATTTGGTATTGTTATTCATTTTAATTTACCTCATTAATTAAGTGCTCTATGTGTTTGGCTACATTACCAACTACAAAAGAAATAGTTTTACTTTGAATTGCAACTCCGGTTATACCATCAAGATTTTTTAATTGCGGTATAGCAATCTTGGTCTTATCAAAAAAATTAATTTTTAAAATTTTTTGTGTAGCTGATACCGATTTAATATTTTCTTTTCCACCTAATAGCGAAACAAATACATCAAAATTAAAACTTAATTTAGTTTCCTTTGAGAGATAATTCTTGGGTTTGGTTTGTCTAAATCTTTTCTTTCAATAAATTAAAATAAATCCAAAAGTAACTATGATTAAAAAGATATATAAAAATTTGTTTTTTGGGTTCATATTAACACCTTTTTCACTTAAAAATTTCTACTTTTAAATTATATTTTAATTTAAAATTAATATCAAAAAAACATTTAATTAATAGTAATTTTCAACAAAGATATCAAATAAAATTTATTAATTATTTTTTCAACTTAATTTAAGCATAAAAAAGTTATAATGTTGGATTATTAAATAATAAATTATTTAATATGATATTTTTAAAAAAGTTATAAAATTTATACAAGAATTTATTAAAAAAGAAGGCACAAAATGGACAAAAAAAGAGTTTTAAGTGGAATTACGGCTACAGGAAAATTAACCATAGCAAACTATATTGGAGCAATAAAAAATATGGTTAAATTGCAAGAAAATTATGATAGCTATATATTTATCGCTGATCTCCATGCTCTAACCCTCCCTATTGAACCACATATCCTTGAAGAAAATCGTAAAAATATATACGCTTTATTTATTGCCTGTGGAATTGATCCTGAAAAATCGACCCTTTTTTTTCAATCAGATGTTATGGAACACGGTTTAATGAACTGGTTAATTTTAACAAATACAACTATTGGTGAATTATCCAGAATGACTCAATTTAAAGATAAATCTCAAAAAGTAAAAAGTTCAAATGGTATGGAAACAATTCCAACAGGACTTTTAATGTATCCAACATTGATGGTTGCTGATATTCTCTTATATGATGCTGATTTAGTGCCTGTCGGAATTGATCAGAAGCAGCATGTTGAATTAACAAGAAATATAGCTCAAAGACTAAATAATAAATTCAATATTAAATTCAAGGTTCCTGAGCCATATATACCGGAAGTTGGGGCAAAAATTATGTCACTAGTTGACCCAACTAAAAAAATGTCAAAATCAGATGCAAATGAAAAATCAGCAATTTATTTATTGGACGATCCTGAATTAGGATATAAAAAAATAATGAAAGCAGTTACTGATTCTGAAGGAAAAATTTACATCTCAGACGATAAGCCGGGCATTAAAAATTTATTATCAATTTATTCTTCACTTAAAGATATAGACTTAAGGGAAGCTGAACAACATTTCAAAGAAAAAAATTATGGTGAATTAAAGCAAGAAGTGGGCACCTTAGTTAAAGATTTTTTAACTAAAATTCAATCAAAATACAATGAAGTAATAAAAGATATCGAAAAAAAAGCACAAAAGGGAGCACAAAAGGCTTCAAAAACTGCTTCAATTACTCTTAAAAAATTTATGAAAGGCCTAGGTTTAAATAATGAAATCAAATAATAAATTAAATCACTCAACTAGTCATCTATTAGCTGCAGCAATTTTAAAAATGTATCCAAATACAAAACTGGCAATTGGTCCTGCTATCGAGGAGGGTTTTTACTATGACTTTGAATTTGAAAATCCAATTTTTGAATCAGACTTACCTCGAATTGAAAAAACAATGAAAAAACTAGCTGAACAAGGTTATGAAATGAAAAAAGTCGAAAAAGACTTTTTCTCTTTTGAGAATCAACCCTACAAGCAAGAATTATATGATAAATTCGTAAATGAAAAAAAAGAAATAACCTTCTTTCAATTCAAACACCCAAAAACTAATGAAATTTTATTCACAGATCTTTGCGCCGGTGGGCATATCGAAAATACTAAAGAAATTAAGCATTTTAAGTTGCTATCAATTGCAGGGGCCTATTGAAAGGGTAATTCTAATAACAAAATGCTAACAAGAATCTATGGTACTTCGTGAGAAACTAAACAAGAACTTGATGATTACATAGAAATTCTAAAAGAAAGAAGGGAAAGAGACCACCGCAAAATAGGCAAGGATCTAAACCTTTTTATGTTTAGCCAACTGTCAGGCCAAGGTTTCCCAATTTGACTCGAAGATGGAATGAAAATTCATAATTCAATCCAAAGATATGTTTTAAAGTTAGATAAAAAATTTGGTTTCACCGAGGTTTTAACTCCCCACTTTGGAGAAAAAAAATTATATGAAATAAGTGGTCACTGATCACATTATCAAGACGTTATGTTTAGTCCTATATTGATGGATAATGAAACTCTTGTGGCACGCCCTATGACTTGTCCGCATCATATAATCTTATTTAATTCAACAAGACGTTCATATCGTGATTTACCTATACGATATTCTGAACAATCTAGGTTGTACCGCTATGAAAAATCAGGTGCCCTTTCTGGATTAGAAAGAGTTAGATCTATGGATTTAACCGAAGGACATATTTTTGTTAGACCAGACCAAATTAAATCTGAATTTAAACACCTTTATAAAATGATTCTACAGGCACTCAAGGATTTTAAAATTGAAATAGACCATGTTTCGCTTTCTTTAAGAGACCCAAATGATGAAGAAAAATTCTTTAAGGATGATCAAATGTGAAACAAAGCCGAAAATGACCTTCGTGAAGTATTAAGGGAATTAAACATTGAATACAAGGAATTTATAGGTGAAGCAGCTTTTTATGGTCCAAAGGTCGATTTTCAAGTCAGAACTGCGTTAAATAGAATAATAACAATGTCAACACTTCAACTTGATTTCTTGCTCCCTCATAGATTTAACATGAAGTTTGTTAATGATAATGAAGAATTTGAAACACCTGTTTTAATTCATCGTGGCTTAATTGGAACTTATGAAAGATTTATCGCTACATTATTGGAACAAACCAAAGGTATTCTACCGTTTTGATTAAGTCCAAGACAAGTTACAATAATGCCAATTGTAAGTGATTTAAATGATTATTGTCAATCTCTATTTGAGGAATTTTTGGATTTAGATTTTAATGTTAATGTTGACTTAAGAAACGAAAGAATAAATAAAAAAATTCGTGATGCACAAATTCAAAAATCTAAATTTATAGTTATTATCGGACGCCAAGAGGTTGAAAATAACAAATTAGCTGTAAGAGAATATGGCAGCGAAAAAACCGAAATATATTCAAAAGAAGAATTTATAACCAAATTATCAATGCTGAAACGCGAATTAAAATAATTTAAAAAGTTAGGTAGCCCTAACTTTTTTAAAAATTTTTACTTTTTATATATCTAATTTAGATTATAGCCTTTACACGTAATACAATTAAAATAATGTTAACAATAATTAATAATGTTAATATTGTGAATAAAGCAAGGAAAGCTCTTTTTTCACGTCATAAACCAAGTTTTTTATTGTGAGGCATTGCTTTGCATGATGAACATGAGCTCATTGCTTCTTCAGCAAAACCTGTAATAATGTATTCATGAGTCATTGATGAATTGCCTTCGTTTTCTAAATGAAATGAAACAACTAATGTATTGCCTAACTGTTTAACCTTTTCAATAATTGTTATGTATTTTGAAAATGATTTAACATCAAGAGCCGAAACTTGTGAAGCCTTTCTTGTTTCAATATTTTCAACATAAAAAGTTGTTTGTGATGCTTCTGCTTCTAAATCGATCATAGGGGTAGTTTTCATCTTTTTAACTGGCATTGGTTTATCCACCAAATCCTCCTTTTCAATATATTCAATAGCCTTTTCATTTTCAACTTTAACTTCTAATATTTTTTCAATTATGTTACGAGCTTTCTTTATATCAACACTTCCACGGTAGGCCCCGTCTTGATGAAATCACACACGAGTATCATTTTTTGATTTTTCACTAACTCTAATAAATTCTGAAACAGCATCAACAAATTCAGTAAAATTACCTGAAATTTTTTGATTTGCTTTTTTGAAATTAAATGACACTTTTTTATCATCACCAATCTTTTCAGAAATGTAATATCTTTCTAGTTTACTTTTGGTCATTATTTCCTTTCTATTGTTTTATATTTTATATAATATTATGCTTTAATTATAGACAAAAAAAATAATTTAATTCATTTATATAAACAATTTTTATTTTTTTAAGATACTAAATACTAAAAAAGCAATCATTTTCAATAAACAAGCAATGTTTTAGCAATACTTCTTATAAGAACATCAAACTAAAATTCAAGACGTTTATTATTTAATAATTCAACAATTTTTTCAACATTTTCAGGAGTTATTATAGGCTTTAATTGGCGCTTTGCATCATTCATAAAACTTGATAAATCTTTGAGTTTAGAGAAGCCTAAATATCCTGGATAATTATTAATATCAATTTTATCGATATCTTCAAATATTAAAATTCCAATCACTGGAAGATTATTAGGAAGTAAAGGGAGTAAATTATCAATATTTTTATTCAAATCCCAAAATAAGTTATTAATACAATATTTGGCTTTGGGCGTAGTTAAAAACCATTCACGATTATTATAATCACCTTCAACTAGCATAGCATTATCTTTTATATTTTTAATAACAAAAAGACCATAGCTATTTATGATTAGGGCACCACTAATAAAGGAGTCAAATTTTTCAGGTCTATATTTACCTTCCTTTATATATTTCGTGTTAGGTATAAACCTACTTATTTTCTTAATTTCGGTGTTTAGATCAACTTTATTAATTTCACTTTCTTCATTTTGCATTTCACTTCTTTTTTTGTTTTTGAAATGTCTTATAATAAAAATTAAGTCAATGATTAATATTATTGCTAACATTGTGTAAATAACAATCAACAACACCACAGCTTGTTTTTCCATTTATAAATTTCTCCTTAGACCAAAATGTGTCTTTTTTGTTTTTTATCAAGTTCACGAAAATTGGGGATAAATGATTCTAACAAATCCCGAAATGCTTTTGAGTGATTTGGATGAATTATATGGCAGATCTCATGATAGGCAACATATCTTATTATTTCTTCACTAAAATGAATTAATTTATTGCATATGCTTATCCTATGCGTCCTTATATTTATTGAAGCTCAAGATGTATTTTTTTTCATAACAATAAATTTTAGATTGCATTCCTCACCAACAATTTTTTTATATGCCTCATCAGCATAAAACTTAAATACGGCAATTAGTTTTTTATTCAATTGATCATTTACATAAGTTTCAGCTAACAAAGGAGTTATTTTTTTAGAGATTTTTATTGACTCAAATTTTTCATCATCAAAAATGATAAGATTTTCTTTTATTTTAAAATTAACTTTTTTGCCTAAGTAATAAAATGTTTTCTTATTATAATCAACACCAAGAAAATATTGATTATCAATATTGATTTTTTGAGTTATTTTTAATATTGTTTCATCCACAAATCTTCAGCATTCCTTAGAGCATAATTTTATAATTGAACCTTGCAAAACATAATAATTATTTTCTTGCAATAGCAAAAAGGAATTATCGTAAGTATAATAAAGTTTTATTAAATATTTTTCTTTATTTATTATTCTATAAACAGTCATATTAGGGCTTTTCATATAAAAATATTTTAATAAATTAAAATAAATAATGTGTAATTATTAAAAAAAGTAACAAAAAACAAAAATAGTAACTAAATACAAAAAAATATTGCGTTTTTATGTAAAATTAGTATGCTAATTATTTTTTTTAGCAAGAAAGGCAAAAAAATGGCAAACATTAAATCAAAACAAAAAGCAATATTATCTAACGAAAAAGCTAACGCACGTAACTCAGCTATTAAATCAACTGTAAAGACTGCTATCAAAAAAGCTAAATTAGCAGCAACATCACAAGATGAAAAAGCAGCTGAATTAGTTGCTAAAGCACACCATGAAATTGATAAAGCTGTTTCAAAGGGTGTTTTACACCAAAATAATGGTGCAAGAAAAGCTAGCCGTTTAGATGCATTTATTGCTAAATCAAAGAATTAATTCTTAATAAATAATTTTTTAAAAACCGGAAAATTCCGGTTTTTATTTTTTTGCATATTTATTAATCTTAATATGCTTTTCTTTTTTAATATTAAAGACAATTACATATTCGCCTTTAATTGGCTCATTTTCTAATAATTTAATAATTTCATTTGGAGTCCCGCGATAATCTTTTTCAAAAAGTTTAGTTAACTCTTTGCATAAGTAAATATCAACTTTTTTAGAAAAAACTTCATCAAAATCTTTTAATGTACTTATTAGCTTATATGGCGATATATACGCCACATAAACACCCTCATTAATTTTTTTTAACTGATTAATTCTCTCGCCACTTTTATCTTTCAAAAAACCAATAAAGTTAAATGTAGATCCAAAGTTAGATTTTATGAATGCATGAGTAAATGCAGTAACTCCCCCTATAACATCAACAAAAATTCCATTTTTATTCGCTTCACTAATTAAATTAAAACCAGGATCAGAAATGCAAGGCATACCAGCATCAGAAATTAAAGCAACTTTTTTCCCAGATAATATATAGGAAATAACACGGGGAGCCAATTCTTTCTCATTAAACTTATGATAAGAAATCAATTTTTTGCCTGTTATTTTAAAATTATTTAATAACTTCTTACTTACTCTTATATCTTCGCACAAGATAATTTCGACTTCATTTAGAATTCTAATAGCGCGCAAGGTTATATCTTCTAAGTTTCCAATAGGGGTTCCAACGATATAAATTTTAAACTCCATAGAACTCCTCTAATTTCAACAATAAAATAGCCTTTTGTAGATTAAAGTTTGCTGCATTTTTTAGATTTACTTTAGTTTCTTGAAGAACACATAATATTTTATAAATAGGAACATAATCAAATGATGTTGGTTGTATTTTATAATCATTCAAGATTAGTAAATCATTAAATCCTTTTTTTACTTTATATATATCCATAAATGCCATGATCATAAAATTTATGATTGCTTCCTTATTATCATAATTAAAATGACTAATAATTTTAACTAATAATTTTTGTGGCTCTTTATTGGAATTAACTATTGACTTGCTTAATTCTGTAAAAATAGGAATAATGTCTTCATTATATTCACTATTTGTATGAACAAAAAAATTCTTAAATGGCTTAAATTCATTAATATCTCTTGTATTTAAGGTATTATTTAATTCAATAATGAATGCACGTGATTTAATTGTACTTATAACCTGAGAAATATAATTACAAGACATTAAAACAACGGTGTTTTGGGGTGGATTTTCTAAAAACTTTAAGAGACTATTAAGTGATTGCTGTGTACCATTTTCGACAGTGTCAATTATTAGTATTTTTTTCTTATTTTTAGATAACAACGATGTTTCAGTTGTTTCATTCATAACATCAAGAATATTTTCTTTGCCAATTGTATTTTTTCTTCCATCCACATAAAAATAAATATCGCCTAGTTTAATGTCGCTAATTTTTTCAAAACATTCACCATTAACATTATTAATAAAATATAAAAAATATTCATCAAAACTTTTAATATTTTTTGATGAAAATAAATAAACTTGCCCTAATTTTTGCTCTAAGAGAGAGTTATCAATTATTTTTTTAAAAACAAAATCAATCATTATAAAATATTTTCTTTTTTAAGAATTTCTAAAACTTTCTCATATAAATCAATAATAGAACAATTTGCATCAATAACACGGTATCTAGAGCGGTTTTTTGCAATAACCTTATTATAAGCCTCTCGCAAAGAAAAATAATATGATACATCGGAAGTCTCGAATCTATCCATTCCTTCACGCATCTTAGTAATTCTTTCAACCGATACAGAAGGTTCAAGATCAAAAAATATTATTAAATCAGGTTCAGTTTTATTTGTTGCTATTTGGTTAATTATTTCCACTTTTTCCAAGCCAGCATCACCTAAAACTCCTTGATAAACATATGATGATGTTGTATAACGATCTGTAATTACATGTTTTTCTTCCTGCAAGGCAGGCCATATACCTTTTTCAAGGTTTAGGCGTCTACTTGTTGCAAAAAGCAAAGCATCAACCATCGAGCTAAATGAATTTTCATTATCAAGAATTAATTGTCGAATGTGTTCAGCCTCTTTTGAAAAAGCAGATCCTGGTTCTCTAGTAAATACAAAATTATCAATTAATCCATCCTTAATAAGATCATTCTTTAGCATTTGAATAATAGTTGTTTTTCCAGATCCGTCCATTCCTTCAAAAGCAATAAATTTACCTGTTCGACCCATAAATACTCCTACACCTTTTTCTTGTTTAATATTGACTGTTTTAACGAAATCGGATCGGCGGCATCGATTGACATTCCAAAAGGAATACCAACAGATAGCTGATACAGATCCTTATTTTTTAATTCATCTCGTATCTTTTTCTCAAGAAATTTCATTGTTATTTGGCCATTTATATCAGTATTTAAAGCTAAAATAATTTCATCATTTTTTGATGCTACACTTAATAAATGGTTGATTTTTTTAGTTGTTTCATTACTAATTTGTTTAGTATTGATATATTCATTAAAAACAAAATATTTGCCTTTTTCAATGTCCAACTGCTCAATTTTTTCAATATCATTGTTATCTTGGACTACAAAAAGTTTTTTACCTCTTTTTTTATCTAAGCAAATATCACAAATATCCTTAGTAGTATATGCTAAGCATTGTGTACACTTCTTGGTTTGCTTTTGTAAGTCTATAATATCCAAAAACAATGTACTTGTGTATTCTGGATTAACCTCAAGAAAATAAGTCACAATTTTGCCTGCCTGCTTTTTTGAAATACCAGGTATCATCTTTAGAGCTTCAACGATTTTATCTCTAAGTTGTAAATTCATTAAAATGGTAACCCGCTATTTGAATACTTTGTCCCAATTTCATCATATGCAGCTTCAATTTTTTCAAGAGCCTCATTAACTGCAAGCATAACTAAATCCTGTATTAATTCAGGATCCTCAGGATCTATTAATGCTTCATTTATAATAATCTCTGTAATTTTTCTTTGGCCACTCATTGTAACCTTGATTCCTTGCTTTTCAACAACAAACTTTTGTTGAGCAACAGCTTGCTCATCCTTTTCCATTTCTCCTTGAATTCTCTTTGCATTCTTTAACATTTCATTAATGTTCATAATAATTCTCCTTACTTTTTTTAATTTCCTTATGTCTTCACAATATCGCCAAATAATTTCTTAGCAAATTCTACATTGGGATTTTGTTTATTTTTATACTTATCTAAATTTGGCAAATTAATAATTTTAATTTCTTCGCCTTTTTTGCTTGCTCAATTTTCTTTACAATATTTTATAGCATTATCAAGCTGGTTACGCGTTATTGCAACAACATTTGTGTATCTACCAAAAATGCTATTAACAGCCTCAATAAAATCAGGACTAGTTCTTTTTAAATTTAGTTGATGAACCCTTGCAATGTCTTCACTTTTTAAAACAATGAGGTCATCAATACTATAAAATATTTTAAAATCTGTCAACAAAGGAATCAAATATCCAAGTTCCTTCTTAATTCTTCTTTCAATCATATTGTAATACATAGTATCAATATCTGTCTTAGCCTTGGAATCGTAATTATAAATCTTCATTCGCACGTATTGGTAAATAAAAACAAGCGAATTAACCTCATCTTGGTCTAACTCTGCCTTAAGGATTTCGACAGTCTTAGAAGGGGCAAGATCATTATACTCAGCACTAATAATATCATTTAATAAATCTGAATTCTCATATTCCTTGGCCGTTTCTACAATAAGAATTTCTGATGTTTTTTCAAGCAATTGATCAACATTTATTTCTTCAATTCCAACATCTTTGAGCTCTTTTTTGATTGATTGTGTGCTAATTTCATTAGGAGCTTCAAATTGATTAGAAATGCTTTTAAGATCAAAAATTGAATTAAATTGTTTATGATTATCATTATTAGCAATTTCGTCATCAACCAGTTGGAAATCATTATTCAAATTATATTGATGAACTTTTTCTTTATTATTAAATGAAAAATTATTATCTTCAATATTTTTTTTGATAATCCCATCATTTAAATTATTTTTCTTATAAGAAGACATCTTTAATAAATAAAGATCAATAAGTTCTTTGGGAATATCAGAATTTTTTGAATCTCTTATTGCGCTTTGAATTAATTCTATATATTTAAATAAAGCTTCATCATCAATATCAAGTTCACTAAGTTGCTGTTTATTAGCAAACTCTAATAATGATTCGTCATGAGTTTTTTTCATAATTATATAGTCTTTAAATGCCTTAAATATTTGCAGAACAATTTTTTCAATGCTAGCGCCATTTTCAACCAAATAATTAAACTTGTCAATTAAGGGCTTATGCTCGTTGGCACATATACATTTTATTAAGTATCAGATATTTTGAAAATCTACTATTCCGAAGAGCCTTTCTATTGCTTCTTTAGTTATTTCTTCATTTGCACAATAAATAGCGACTTGATCAGCAATACTTAACGTGTCTCTAAAACTGCCATTACCCAAATCAACAATTAACTTAATGGCATCATCCTTTGCTACTATATTTTCTCTCTTAAAGATATTAACAAGCTGATTAAATAATACTTTTTTATCAATCTTTTTAAAGTTAAACCTTTGAACACGACTTAATATTGTTAGCGGGATCTTCTGAGGATCAGTGGTTGCTAAAATAAATATAGCGTGTTTTGGCGGTTCCTCGAGAGTTTTTAGAAGAGCATTAAAAGCTGCTTTTGATAACATATGGACTTCATCAATAATATAAATTTTATATTTACCATTCGTAGGCAAATGTTTGATTTTCTCTTTAAGTTCTCGAATATCTTCAATTCCGGTATTTGAAGCAGCATCGATTTCAATAATATCAATATTATTATCAATCGATTTAATGCATTCTAAACATGGACTTTCTGAGCTACGGTGGATACAATTAATAGCATTTGCAAAAATCTTTGCTGTCGAAGTTTTACCATTACCATGCGGACCACAAAATAGATAGGCATGGCCAATTTTGTTTTCATGAATAATATTTTTTAGTGTCTCTACTATGTGTTGTTGTCCACAAATTTCCTCAAATGTCTTTGGACGATATTGACGATATAGAGCTAAATATTTTTTTGTGATCACAGAACTCTCCCTAAACATAAATAATATATTTTATACCAATGTTTTAAATTTAAAAAACACAATAACCTTTAGTTAAAGGTCTATCAAAAAAGCAAAGGTATTCTATGCTATTATTGTATTAAATTATATAAGCAAAAATTATCAAAACTTCTTTTTTTAAAAAAATCATGTTAACATAAAACAAACTATTATTATTGAAATTAAAAAACATTTACTAAGTTCTAACTAATAGTAAAAAGTATTTATTTTAATATATATAATAATAAATATGAATAAAATTGATAACCTAATCAAGTCACAAATCAAGCGCAATTTCTACACTTTCTTTGTATTAGTAATAGTAGCTCTATTGGCATCCGTTATACAAATAATTGCTTCAGCATTATTAAAAAAAGACATCAATAAAAATTTATTAATTGGAATATTAGCTATAATTACACTAACAAATATTATTATGTTGTTAACTAGCCTTAGCTATATGCCAATATTTAAGGAAAGAAAAAATCTTAATCATAATAAATTATTAAAAACCGTTTTTGGTCTAGTTATTGCTTTAATTGCTTTTATTTTAATTTTTTTTCTACTAATATTTCTAATCAATGGGACTCACCAGGCTATAATAAATGCTTACTTACAAAAAAATCTACATAGTAAGGAAAAGAATATTAATTTATTCATGAATTTAAAAATAATCAAGTTAATTTTTGATTCTCTTCTAATTTTAAATATAATTACAATATTGGGAATAAATATTACAATTAAAAAAAGAGGTGGCATCTTAAATGAAATACGTTAAATCATGCGGCGCAGTAGTGTTAAATAATATTGAATCTAAATTATATGTTTTGCTTGTTCAACAAACAGCCGGCCATTGGACTTTTCCTAAGGGACATATGGAAAAAAATGAGACAGAGATCGAAACAACACTAAGAGAAGTTAAAGAAGAAACAAATGTTGATATTGAAATCATTGATGGCTTCAAAGAAAAAACAACATATTCTCCATTCAAAAACACAACTAAAGATGTTATATTTTTTTTAGCAAAACCAAAAAATTTTGATATAAAAAATAAGCCAGGAGAAATAGAAATAGTTGAGTGAGTTGGAATTGAAGAAGCTATGGTGAATCGCATTACTCATGACTCAAACCGGGAAGTACTCCAAAAAGCTGTAAATTACTACATCATTAATTGTTGAAAATATAATAAATAAAATCTGGATTTAATCCAGATTTTTTATTATTTCTTTCCGCCGGGGTAGTGTAGTAAATTTTGTGTAAATTTATCTCCTGGTTACTTTTTGAGTAAGAGATTTGAGAATAGCAATCACACAAATCTAAATTTATTATTCAAAAATAACCAAATAACATAACAAAATCGGAAATTTAATCTCCGAAATGTTATTTGGTTATTTTAAATTATTATTATTCGAAAATTATTTGCAATTGGTTATAAACAACCCCCTCAGTTAGGAACGGATTTATCTCATTTTTCAACTTTATTTTGAATTGCAAAATAAACTATTTTTATTAAAGAGTCATCAGTAGGAAATGAAGTTTTATTTTTAGAAATTTTTCTAATATTTCTATTTAAATTTTCAATAACATTTGTTGTATAAATTAGTTTACTAATTTCCGCTGGAAAATTAAAAAAGTAACTAATTCATCGAAATTATTTCTTCAAATTTTGACTGCATAATCATATTTAGAATCTCATTTTTGTTCAAAAATTTCAAGAAGCCTTGAAGCCTCATCCAGGTTGCTGGATTTATAAATATTTTTCATATCTTGGGTAAATTCTTTTCAATTTATAGTTAACATGTTTTGTCGAATTTCTTATTTGATGAACTATGCACTTTTGAATTTGTGTTTTATAATAAACAGCTTTGATTGCTTCGTTAATTCCCACTAAATTATCACTCGCCATGAGATAAATCTCATGAACTCCACTTAATTTAAGGTCATTTAGTACTTGAATTCAATATTTTGCACTTTCAGATTCCCCGATTCAGAACCCCAAAACATCCTTATATCCTTCCAAGGAGTATCCCATAACTATGTAAACTGACTTTTCAACAAGTTTATTTTCTTCTTTAACTTTAAACCTTATTCCATCAATAAAAACCATTGCATAAGTTTTTTCTAAAGGTTTATTTCTTCACTCCGTTATGTGTGGAATTATCTTTTCAGTTACTCTGCTAACGAAAGTAGCGTCAACTTCAACTCCGTACATTTCCTTAAGAGTTTGAGAGATATCTCTTGTTGAAATTCCTTTTGAATAAAGACCGATAATTTGGCTTTCAATTTTAGAAATATCATACTGGTATTTTGGAACTATTGTTGGTTCAAATTCAGAGTTTCTATCCCTCGGAATTTGAAGTTCAATTTCACCTAAATTGGGTCTTACATTTTTAGAATAACTACCATTTCGATAATTATCCTTTATCGCTTTTTCACGCTCATATCTATCGTAACCAAGGTGTTTTTTCATCTCTTCTTCTAGCATTATTTGAATAAGATCCTTGGTATTTTGCTTAATAATTTCGCAAACCTCTTCCTGAGTTGCTGGTTTATATTTATCATATAATTCTTTTGCACTTAGCATTTTAATTTCTTTTTTTGACATATTAAAAAATCTCCTATATAAATATTTTGAGTTTAAATATTTGCTATTAGGAGATTTTTACACAAAATTATCTGCAGTTCCAAAAATTCTTTTAGCTTAACTTAATAAACTACATAAAATGGAATATTTATTTTTTTATACTTAAAGTGGGGAACACAGGATTCATATCATAAATGATATTGAATCCCCCCTTTAGAGATTCAAAAAGTTTATCTACTAATTCAGTAGCACTAGGCAATCCTTCTTCATCATCAGAAATTCAAAGTTCATTATGCTCTGGTTCATTTGGAGAGACCTCATCAGCGCCTTCATCTCACTCTCAAGGACTATTATGCTCTGGTTCATAGGTTTCTCATGGTTCACTTGATTCAGGTTCATTTGAAGAGAATATATCTAACTCATTTTCGATATAGTCATCTTCTAGTGGAAAATCAAAAGCATGTTGTGTTCCGTCATCTTTGGATTTATCATAGTATTTATATCATTGTTTGTAGTATAAATTATCAATTGTTTTTTCGATTAATTCATTAGTTGGGTCACTAAAATCAATTTCAATTTTTGGTGCTTCATTTTTTATATTATTTATAAGATTATTGTTAGTATTGATTGAATCAACTGAGTCTAGTTTAATTGCATTCTTAATTAATAGATCTTTAATTGGTTTATTTTGTTTTATTAAGTCTGTAAGAACTTCTTTTGAATGATGTTTCTTTAAATCTTCATAAACAATTTTAATATTATCGCCAAACTGTTGATTTTTATCTTTATTTGGAGTTTCTGGCTTCATTGGTTCAGCTGGTTTTTCTGGTTTTTCTGGTTTTTCTGGTTTTTCTGGTTTTTCTGGTTTAGCAGGATTTGCACATGATAAAGCTATAACTGGTGTTGCCAAAACAGGTAAAAATCCTAGAAAAAGTAATTTGCTTTTTTTCATTTTTCTCCTTATATTTACATTAAGTTTATAAAGCAAATTTTATAGTATTTTTTTTTTTTTTTGTTTTGGCAAAATTTCGCGATTAATGCTCTAATTATGACCAAAATTTTAGACAAAGCCAAGGCATTTATGATGTCACTTTTTACTACTTAGCATTATTCTAATTTACGTCTTTGATCTAATAAAAACATATTTACTGTAAAAATATCACTAACATAAATTTGTTTTATTTAATTCGCTATTCAATCATTAAACTAAGAAATAAAAAAATGGCAAAACAGCCATTTTTTTGAGCATACTAATTTAATTTGTTCTTTTTGTTGAGGAATCAAAACCCTCTAATTTTAGTTTAAATTCGCGCAAAACTTCATTCTTTTGATTATTAAGAATTCCAATTATTTCTTCTGCGATTTTTCCTTCAGAAACTAGCCGTTTTCTTTCTGATTCAAGTAAGAAGTTAATAAATTCATTTGCGGCATTAATGCTTTCTTGAATATTGTTTGGATTAGTATTATTTGACAATCAAAAAATCAATTTGGCTATTTAAGGAAGGCAACGACTCATAGTTATTCAATAAGTTAATACTGCATTCCATTGCTATTCTATCAGTAAGTTCCTTATTTTTTTTTGATCATACTAAACTGGAACGAGCTCACGATTATAATAAGCTGCTTATTATATATTTGCAAACAGTTCTAACATTCTTTATAAATAAGAAACTAAAAATCGTATCCTATATTTAGACACGGATTTTTATATAAATTTACTTTTTTTCAACGCTTGCTGAATTTTTTAATCATAATTTATTCAATTTATAAGCATTTTTTATAGTTTTTCCTTACAAAGTATCCTTACTTACTAAAAAATAAAATTATCTAGTTCATTTTCTCATCCGACACCTTTTTTGTGGAGTATCTAAGATTATATTTTTTGGTAATGAATTTCCAACCAATCAATTTTTAATATGTTTATTTTTATGTCTAATATCATTTAGAGTATCCTTTGGCAGAATATTTTTAATAGTTTCATAAACTGATTGTAAATCATTTTTGTTCACTAGTTTTAGAATTTATAGATGCTAGATTTTTAGTGGTTTGGTTTGTTCTAGTTTATAGTATGATTTGTTTTATAAGTAAGGGCTGCAAATTACTACTATTAATGTTGGCTAAAGTTCTGAAAAGTAATTTTCTTTTTTTATTATTCTCCTCTTGTTCTATTTGAACAATGGGGCTTTTTGTATATAATTTTCAATTTTTATTCACAAAATATCTAGGCTTTTGAATATGCATCGCATTTTTGTTCTTAACTTCAACAAGGTATTTTAGCTTAAAAACGGCATTTTTTAGCCATGCTTAATAAGTTTTATTCGCATTTTAATATTAATTTTTAACCCTATTGATAATAAAAACCAGACTTATATCTGGTTTAGAATAAAAAATTAATTATTATAAAATTTAATTTATTTTAAATGTAAAGCCATCTTTATCACTTTGGATACCATAGTTTCCTAAACTACCGCTAAGTAGATTTGCCAAATAATCGGCCAAATTACTTGCATCTTGTGTTGTTTGTAAAACTTTTGGCTTAGATGGTTCATCATCTTCATCCCATGGTTGATTATGGTCCGGTTCATAAAATTCTCATGGAATATTTTCCTCTGGCAGATCTAGCGGATACACATCAAAATCAAAGGTTCCACCTTCATCAAGAGGAAAATCAAACCCTTGTTTGCCTTCTTTTGATCTATCATAATGTTTATATAAATTCTTGTAATAAAAATTATCAATTACATTCTTAATTTCTTCACTAGTTGGGTCACTAAAATCAATTTCAATTTTTGGTGCTTCGTTTTTTATATTATTTATAAGATTATTGTTGGTATTGATTGAATCAACTGAGTCTAGTTTAATAGCATTCTTAATTAATAGATCTTTAATTGGTTTATTTTGTTTTATTAAGTCTGTAAGAACTTCTTTTGAATGATGTTTCTTTAAATCTTCATAAACAATTTTAATATTATCGCCAAACTGTTGATTTTTATCTTTATTTGGAGTTTCTGGCTTCTTTGGTTCTGCTGGTTTTTCTGGCTTCATTGGTTCAGCTGGTTTTTCTGGTTTAGCAGGATTTGCACACGATAGAGCTATAACTGGTGTTGCCAAAACAGGTAAAAATCCTAGAAAAAGTAATTTGCTTTTTTTCATTTTTCTCCTTATATTTAATTAAGTTTATAAAGCATATTTTATAGTATTTTTTTTTTTTTTTTGTTTTGGCAAAATTTGTGTCTAATAAGGCAAAAAATAGGTTAGCAAATCATCCTAAATATCACAAAAGCACAAGAAGTTAAACCTAAAATAACTCCTCGTGCTTTATTAGATTGATTATAAATTTCAATATTTTATTTTAGTTTTTTATCGATCTTGGTTCAAATATAAAGTTTGGACCCTTACCTTCTATTCCTTTTAAGAATAAATCGGCAAGCTCTGCAAAATCTGTAAAAACCATAGGTTGTTTTTTGGCTTCTGTTTCCTTTAACTCTGGCGACTTCATTTGTGATTTTGAATCTTGTTTAGAATTATCTTTGCCTTCCTCATCATCAGAAATCCAAGGTTCATTATTATCAGGCAATTCTTGTCATGGTCTCCCTTCTGATTTGGAAACAATTAAATCCTTATTATTATCATCAATAGAAAAGTCAAAATTTTGATTCTTTCCATCATCTTTTTTAGGGTCATAAGTTTTTTTATCAAAACTCTCTTCGCTTTTTGTTTTAATATTCATATTTTCGGCATTTGTAAAACTTAATTCACCTGGTTCATCATCTTCATCTCAAGGTTCGTTATAGTCTGGTTCATTATTTTGCATTGAAATAACACCTAAATCTGTATAACCATCATCAAGAAAATCAAATCCGTGTTTGCCATCATCCTTAGTTCTGTCGTATTCTTTATATAAATTCTTGTAATAAAAATTATCAATTACATTCTTAATTTCTTCATTAGTTGGGTCACTAAAATCAATTTCAATTTTTGGTGCTTCGTTTTTTATATTATTTATAAGATTATTGCTAGTATTGATTGAATCAACTGAGTCTAGTTTAATAGCATTCTTAATTAATAAATCTTTAATTGGTTTATTTTGTTTTATTAAGTCTGTAAGAACTTCTTTTGAATGATGTTTCTTTAAATCTTCATAAACAATTTTAATATTATCGCCAAACTGTTGATTTTTATCTTCATTTGGAGTCTCTGGTTTCTTTGTTTCTGGGTTTTCTGGTTTCTTTGGTTCAGCTGGTTTTTCTGGTTTTTCCGGTTTAGCAGGATTTGCACATGATAGAGCTATAACCGGTGTTGCCAAAACAGGTAAAAATCCTAGAAAAAGTAATTTGCTTTTTTTCATTTTTCTCCTTAAAATTTTATGAATTCAAGCTATTCCCAAACATTTTTTAATTATGTCTAGAAGAATTGGCGCAAGTCATAATTATAATTTATTTTTTTTTTTTTTTTTGTTTTTGGTTAAAAAAGATAATTTAAACTGGTTTGAGAATAAACTATATCTAAACCTATTACTTCAATTTCAATTAAAATTAAGAAGAAAAAATAAAGATAGATATTTAAAACCATATATTAAGGTACAATTGATAACATAATATTTTTTTATAATTTAATTCTTTCTTTGTCATCAAGGTTTTTAAAATAATCATTTTCTTAATTGATTAATTTTCTATCATGTTTATCGGTCTTCGCGATTTACTTAAAGACCATCCACAAGAAATATTTATTTAATTCACTATAGCAAGGTTTAACATTGCCTTTAGATTCTTTTTTCATTTTTTCTATATGAATTTCTAAAACTTGTTAAATTATTAGTTTTTAGTATATAAATGATTTTTTATTTGTTTCATTGGTTCATCTAATTTAGCAAGATTTGAATAAGTTTAGTTAATAATTAATTTGTTAGAATAACAAAACAAAAAAATAGTATAGTTTTATACATTATTTTAGCTCAAAGGCATATTTTGAGACAATTAAGCAAGCTAGGATTGCTAAATAGACAAAAATATATTTAATTATTTTTCAAGACATTTAAACTGAGCACAAATACAAAAAACGCAAGAGAAAACATAATCAATTATCCATCTTTTATTTTTGGAAGTAATTTAAAAATTAAATAATTTAAACTAAAAAATCTATGCTAATTAAGTTTATGCTTTTTGCAACAACCATGCATTGTTATCAATTTAATGTAAGCAAAAAAGCTTTATATTATTACTAATTGCTTTTTTAGTTACTATTAACCCTATTTACCTAGGAAAATAGTGATAATGTAATATAATATTTTTATTAATAAAACCTAATACTAAGGAGAAAATATGCGAAAAATAAGTTGATTTTTCTTAGGTCTTTTACCAACAATAGCAACCGCAGCGGTTGCATTTTCATGTGTAAATACAAAAACACATAATATACCAAACCCAAAACCTAGCCCTGACAAAATATCTGATACTCCTAAGAAAAAACCTAAAGTTAAAGAACAAAAAAATGATTTACAATCAGTTTATGAAACTATTAAAAGTATTCTACCAAAGGATACTCTAAATGATATTAGACATAAAAATAAACATATTAAAAATTTATTGATTGGAAATTTATTACCAAAAGATCTGATCCCTGATCTTCCAAAGGATCAAGACACTAGCTCAAATATTTTGAATGGTTTTAAAGGACCAAAATTTGAAATTGATTTTAGTGATCCAACTAATGAATTAATCAAAAAAACAATTGATAATTTATACTACAAACAATGATATAAATACTATGATAAATCCAAAGATGACGGAACACAACATGCTTTTGATTTTCCACTAGAAGATGACTATATCGAAAATGAGTTAGATATATTCCCATCAAATGAACCTGAATCAAATGAACCATGAGAAAACCATGAACCAAATCATAATAGCCCTTGAATTTCTGATGATGAAGAAAGATTGAGTAGTCCTACCACATTAGCAACTAAACTTATTAAATCTCTAAAAGGCGAATCAAATATTATTTATGATATGAATGATAATTTGGTTCCGTTATCTAAACTAAAATCACCTAACAAAAAAAAAATTGGTTGATGAAATTAAAGAAGAATTTAGAAATTTAATTAGTACTGAAACACAAAAAATAAGTCCTGTATATGATGATAAATTTTTTGGAAAAGAAGTATCTGCAACAACTACTGACATTAAAAATCATTTTGAAAAATTAATAAATGATAGCACAACAGTTGGTCAAGTGTTGGAATACATTAGTACAGTAAAAAAATATGTCGAAACTGAAATAATGCTAGCAAACATGTATAAACCTTTTAAAGATTTTGGAAATACATTTAGCATTGAAGGAAACAAAAAATTAAATGAATTACAACTAAAAAATATTAAGTACAATAAGCAAAAACTTATAGAATATCGTAATAACGCATTAGATATATTAAAAAAAAGAAATGAATTTAGTGAATGATTGAAGGAACCAAACCATAATTTTTACTCTAAAACTAATGGCTACGTTGAAAAAATGAAAAACTTCACAAATCAAATCAAAGAGGCATATCAACTTAAAGTTGAAGCAACAAAAAGTATTTTTCTGATTGGTATAGATGACAATAAAGGTCTCAAGCAAAAATACACAGAACAACAAATTATTGACGCCCTTCAAAATAATAATTCAAAACCAAAAGAATTAACTAGCAAAATAGTTGACGATGCACTATTTGGTAGATTATTTGACAAGAAAATTCACAATGTTTTCTTAAAAAAGAAAGGTGGAATAATTGATTACACAAGCCCAAGTGGCTTCACAACAGTTGAATTTCTTGGAAAGATTGAAAAAAGGAATGGAATAAATAAATTAGTTCTTTATGTTGCTTATAAATTTAATAATAAGGTAAAAGGTGATTTTTCAATTACATTTACAAACCATTCAAAACAACAAAGCTATATTGAATTTAAAAAATAATAATTTAACACTAGCAACGCTTGCTAGTGTTTTTTTATCAAAACATAAAGATGAACTATACAAAATTGAAGGTCACATATCAATTATTAAAACTAGTTATTTTAGTTATTTTGATAAAATTTATATATTATTTTTATATTTAAAGAGGTTTATAAATTTATGGATAAAAATGAGTTATTCAAACAAAGATTAATTAAATACATGGAAATTGAGGCTATGTCGCGTTATGAAGAGCCTGTGGTTAATGAGTTGAAAAAATCACTAGGAAATAAAAAATTTGAGATTAGTAGAGATAACCTTGGATCAGTTATATTTAGAAAGAAATCAAAAAATCCTAGTGCGCCAAAAGTTATGATTGCTGCACATATGGATGAAGTAGGGTTTCTAGTTAGAAATATAGATAAAAAGGGGCAACTCTATTTATCTCCTGTTGGAGGTATTTGACCATCAACAGTAATTGGGACAAAAGCAAAATTAGTAACAGAAGAAAGCAAAACCTTTAATGGCGTTTTTGGCCACACAAGCATACACATTATGCAAGAAAATGAAATTTCAAAAGCAATTTCTAATAATGAAATTTATGCTGATTTTGGTTTTAAATCAGATGAAGATGCTAAAGAACAAGGAGTTGGCGTAGGTGACTTAGTATACATGTCAGGTGAAACTATACTATTTAATGATCCTAATTTATTGGGTGGAAAAGCAATGGATAATAGAGCTGGTATAACTGTTCTAGAATACGTTGCTAATGCCATCAACGATAAAGATCTTGATGTTGATCTCTACTTAGTTGGCACAGTGCAAGAAGAGGTAGGAACAAGAGGGGCTAGAACTAGTGTTTCATTAATTAAGCCAAACATAGCAATTGCTCTTGATACATGCGCATCACATGACACCCCTAACACAATCCCAGGAAATACTTTATTATACAAGGGTGCTGCTCTAAGAATAAAGGATCGTGGTACAATGATGGACCCAAAATTAGTTAAAGAATTTCAAAACATATCAAAAAAATATAACATACCTACATATAAATTTGTTGCAATGGGAGGAGGAACAGATGCTCATGAACTTCAATTTGCTCATGGTGGTGCAGCGACTCTGACCATTTCTTTACCACAAAGATATTTACATAGCCCTATAGGTGTTTGTGCAATTTCAGACTTAATTGCTGCCGGAGATTTATTAATTAATTTTCTTCAGGACTTTAATTTAGAAAAATGAGAGGATATCAAATACAAGTAAGAAATATCAAAAGCACATAAATAAAATCGTGTTTAAACTAGTAATATAGTAAATTTTGCGTCAATTTATCTCCTGCTTACTTTTTGAGTAAGAGATTTGAGAATAGCAATCACACAAATCTAAATTTATTAGACAAAAATAACCAGAATTATCAAGCACGTCTTGATAATTTTTCTTATTTATTTCATAAGAAATTATTTTGCTTTCTTCATCCACTTTAAAATCAAAATAATTTCCATATGTTCTATAAATATTTTCATTTAAGTATTCAATATTTTCAAGTTGTTTTGATAATATATTTAAAACCGTATTATATTTTTCAACTTCTAATAATGCTTTTTGTTCATTATAAAACATATAAATAAAATACTTGTTTGTTGAATTTGTAAAAGCTTGCTCGTATGTTTTTCAAGCAAAAACTTTATGTTCAAAATTAAATTTTCAGCATTTTTATATATTTTATCCTTGTTTTTTCTTTAATAAATTACTTAATCTCTTGTTATAAGTTTCTGCCATAATTATAAAGTTAATGTTTTCAGAAATTTTCAATATTGTCTTTTGAAAAATAACCCCGATCCAATACTAAAGCTGCTGATTTATAACGCAAATTTAAAACTTTATCAATCATTTTTTTGTAGTAACTTACATCAATAACTGATTTGGGATATAAATCATAAAAAATTGGTAACCCAGTCTTTGGATCTAAACAATACGACAAGTTTATTTGCAGAAGTCCTTCATCAACATTTGGCTTTCCATATTCAGCATGTTTCATGTTTTTTGAGCTTATATTAAAGTTCGTTAAATCGACAGATAAATATGCGTCATCCGAATATTCTAAATATGTTCTTAATTGTTTTGATCATCTATAATTAAATTCAAGTATTTTTTTGTTGTTATAACTTTATGCAAAAGCATTCATATCGTTTTGAAGGAATTGAAAACAAACCAGAAAAAATTTTATATGCCACTTTTCAAATAATTGCGAAGCCATAGATTCTTCATCAATATAATAAAATGTCAATGCCTTTATTAATTCGCTTTTTGTGTTAAAAATATTTTTTTAATTGTTCATCTATATATAAATCTTTAAAAATTCTAGTTATTGCCAAATATTGCCCGATAGAAATAACGGATGATATTTTTTTATCATCTTCTATGATTGTTATTTTTGTGTCTGGAAAAATTAAAAAATACTCATCATTTGCTATTAATAAGTTGCTATTTTTTTGGATCTATTTTCCCAATATTTACTCTCTTATCAATATTATATTTTTTATCTTTTTTATATTTTGTTCCTGCGGCATAATATACATATTTATTATCATCTTTTCTTATAATTTGAACCTTTTTAGGAATCTTTACTCTTTGATCTTTTATTATCATTTTTACCTCATTTTATTTAGTTTATTTATAACTAAATAAAAATACTTTTCGAGCTAGAAATGTAAAAAATGCTGATTTTTTCAAATTTAATTCTTTTTTGTTTTTTGCTTGAGTTTTATAAAATAATTTACAAAATTACTTCAAGTTTAGGGTAAAAGTATAATAAAAAAAGCCAAGACTGGCTTTTTGTTCCCTGAAAACTGAATATCGACTTTTTTATTTTAGATAACTTCTATAGAATCACTATTAAACCAATCAATTTATTAGTACTGGTCAGCTGAATATATTGCTATACTTACACCTCCAGCCTATCAACCTCATAGTCTATAAGGAATTTAATAGGGAATACTCATCTCTGAGGGGGCTTCCCGCTTAGATGCTTTCAGCGGTTATCCCTGCCGCACTTGGCTACCCAGCTATGCTTCTGGCGAAACAACTGGCACACCATCGGTGCGTCCACTCCGGTCCTCTCGTACTAAGAGTAGCTCTCATCAATATTCCAACGCCCACATCAGATAGGAACCAAACTGTCTCACGACGTTTTGAACCCAGCTCGCGTACCGCTTTAATGGGCGAACAGCCCAACCCTTGGAACCGACTCCAGCTCCAGGATGCGATGAGCCGACATCGAGGTGCCAAACCTTCCCGTCGATGTGATCTCTTGGGAAAGATAAGCCTGTTATCCCCGGGGTAGCTTTTATCCGTTGAGCGACGGCCTTTCCACGAAGAACCGCCGGATCACTAAGTCCTGCTTTCGCACCTGCTCGACTTGTAGGTCTCACAGTCAATCACACTTCTACCTTTATGCTCTTTGATACGGTTTCTGACCGTATTGAGTGTAACTTTGAACGCCTCCGTTACCCTTTAGGAGGCGACCGCCCCAGTCAAACTACCCACCACACACTGTCCTCTTACCAGATCATGGTAACAAGTTAGAAGTTCAACGTAACAAGGGTGGTATTTCAACGACGACTCCACTTGAACTAGCGCCCAAGCATCACAGTCTCCCACCTATCCTACACAAGTTAAATCAAACTCCAATATGAAGTTATAGTAAAGCTCCACGGGGTCTTTTCGTCTAGATGCGGGTCTCCGGCGTCTTCGCCGGAACCATAATTTCACCGAGTCCAATGTCGAGACAGTTAAGAGATAATTACTCCTTTCGTGCAGGTCAGTATTTAGCCGACAAGGAATTTCGCTACCTTAGGACCGTTATAGTTACGGCCGCCGTTCACCCGGGCTTCACATCAATGCTTCGCTAATGCTAACACCTTTGCTTAACCTTCGGGCACTGGGCAGGAGTCACCCCATATACATCATCTTACGATTTAGCATAGAGCTGTGTTTTTGATAAACAGTTCCCCCTTACTATTCACTGCGGCCCACTTGTTATGGTGGGCATCCCTTCTTGCGAACTTACGGGATGAATTTGCAGAGTTCCTTGACATTGGTTTTCTCGCTCGCCTTAGAATACTCATCTTGGGGACGTGTGTCCGTTCTCGGTACGGGTTTCCATAAACTATATGTTAGAAGCTTTTTTAAGAGGTATGAAATCATCCAATTCGCTACTTAGTTGCCCTTTCACTATGCATCATAGCTCCCGGTTAAAAATTTATTATGCGGATTTGCCTACATAACCCAGTTACTATTTACCCCACAATCCAATAAGTGGTAGTACTATCCTCCCCCGTCACTCCATCACATTTATAGAAAGTACAGGAATATTAACCTGTTGTCCATCGGCTACGCCTTTCGGCCTCGTCTTAGGACCCGACTAACCCTGGGTGGACGAACCTTGCCCAGGAAACCTTCCCCAATAGGCGTCAGAGATTCTCACTCTGAATCGTTACTCATACCGGCATTCTCACTTGTAAGCGCTCCACCAGTCTTCACAGTCTGGCTTCAATGCCCTTACAACGCTCTCCTAACGCATTTTCATGCCCGTAGCTTCGGTATTGTGTTTTAGTCCCGTTGAATTATCGGCACAGAGTCTCTCGACTAGTGAGCTATTACGCACTCTTTAAACGATGGCTGCTTCTAAGCCAACATCCTAGCTGTTTAAGAAACTCCACAACCTTTCTCACTTAACACAATTTTGGGACCTTAGCTGACGATCTGGGTTGTTCCCCTCGCGTGCATCGACGTTATCACCGATGTACCGACTGCATAGCAATTCATGATAGTATTCGGAGTTTGATTATAGTCAGTACAGCTAGGCGCCGCCATTCCATATTCAGTGCTCTACCCCCATCACTTAACACTACACGCTAGCCCTAAAGCTATTTCGGAGAGAACCAGCT
This sequence comes from Mycoplasma sp. 332, assembly GCF_052378275.1. Taxonomy (NCBI): domain Bacteria; kingdom Bacillati; phylum Mycoplasmatota; class Mollicutes; order Mycoplasmatales; family Mycoplasmataceae; genus Mycoplasma; species Mycoplasma sp. 332. The sequence continues at coordinate 102,637 of NZ_CP198998.1, read as the reverse complement.
ATCTCCAAGTTCGATTGGAATTTCACCCCTACCCACAAGTCATCCGGGCACTTTTTAGCGTACTACGGTTCGGTCCTCCACTTAGTGTTACCTAAGTTTCAACCTGCTCATGGGTAGATCACCTGGTTTCGGGTCTATATCAACATACTAAGCGCCCTATTAAGACTCGATTTCTCTACGGCTTCGCTTTAATCCACTTAACCTCGCATGTTGACATAACTCGCCGGTCCATTCTGCAAGATGTACGCCATCACCCATTAACGGGCTCTGACTAACTGTAAGTAATTGGTTTCAGAATCTATTTCACTCCCCTCCCGGGGTTCTTTTCACCTTTCCCTCACGGTACTAGTTCACTATCGGTGTCTGGTTAGTATTTAGCCTTACCGGGTGGTCCCGGCAGATTCAGACAGGGTTTCACGTGCCCCGCCCTACTCAGGATACTACAAAGAGATACGCACATTTCGCTTACGGGAATTTCACCCTCTATGTTCAAGCATTCCAACTTATTCTGCTATGTGCATATTTTGTAACTCTATAATGTAGTCCTACAACCCCAACAACGAATGTTGGTTTGGGCTTTTCCCCTTTCGCTCGCCACTACTTAGGGAATCATTCTTTATTTTCTCTTCCTGCTGCTACTGAGATGTTTCAATTCACAGCGTGTCTCTTCATTTGACTATGAATTCATCAATATGATAATTAAGTATTAACTTAATTAGGTTTCCCCATTCGGAAATCCCGGATCACAGCTCATTTCCAGCTAACCGAGGCTTATCGCAGGTAATCACGTCCTTCATCGACTTCCAGACCCAAGGCATCCACCAAAAACTCTTATCTTGTTTAATAGTAGTATAAGACCTATTGTTTGTCTATTGTATGATATATTCTATAGGTTGATCTAAACTTTGAAATATTAATAAATTTAATTTTCAATGTCGATATTCAGTTTTCAAAGAACAAAATGAGAGATAAATCTCTCAAAACTGGATACAAATATTTTTTCCATAACAGTGTGTACTCCGTATGAAAGGAGGTGATCCATCCCCACGTTCTCGTAGGGATACCTTGTTACGACTTCACCCCAGTCACCAGTCCTACCTTAGGCGGTCGCCTCCGAGGTTAGCTAACCGACTTTGGGTATTACCAGCTCCCATGGTGTGACGGGCGGTGTGTACAAGACCCGAGAACGTATTCACCGCAGCATAGCTGATCTGCGATTACTAGCGATTCCGACTTCATGGAGTCGAATTGCAGACTCCAATCCGAACTGAGATCGGCTTTTTGAGATTTGCTCCATGTCGCCATATTGCTTCTCTTTGTACCGACCATTGTAGCACGTGTGTTGCCCCACTCGTAAGAGGCATGATGATTTGACGTCATCCCCACCTTCCTCCCAGTTACCCAGGCAGTATCTCTAGAGTCCTCGACATGACTCGTTAGTAACTAAAGATAGGGGTTGCGCTCGTTGCAGGACTTGACCAAACATCTCACGACACGAGCTGACGACAACCATGCACCATCTGTCACTTCGTTAACCTCCGCTATATCTCTATAGCATTGCGAAGGATGTCAAGAGTGGGTAAGGTTCTCCGTGTATCTTCAAATTAAACCACATGCTCCACCGCTTGTGCGGGTCCCCGTCAATTCCTTTAAGTTTCACTCTTGCGAGCATACTACTCAGGCGGATCATTTACTGCGTTAGCTGCGTCAGTGAACTATCCACCGACTAATGATCATCGTTTACGGCGTGGACTACCAGGGTATCTAATCCTGTTTGCTCCCCACGCTTTCGTCCCTCAGCGTCAGTGTAGACCCAGTAAGCTGCCTTCGCCTTTGGTGTTCTTCCATATATCTACGCATTTCACCGCTTCACATGGAATTCCGCTTACCTCTATCTAACTCTAGTTTATCAGTATCCAAAGCGAGCCAGGGTTGAGCCCTGGGATTTAACTCCAGACTTAATAAACAGCCTACGAACGCTTTACGCCCAATAATTCCGGATAACGCTTGCGACCTATGTATTACCGCGGCTGCTGGCACATAGTTAGCCATCGCTTTCTGACAGGGTACCGTCAGCTTGGAAGCATTTCCTCAACCAAGTATTCTTTCCCTATAACAGCACTTTACAATCCGAAGACCTTCATCGTGCACGCTGTGTCGCTCCATCAAGCTTTCGCTCATTGTGGAATATTCCCTACTGCTGCCTCCCGTAGGAGTTTGGGCCGTATCTCAGTCCCAATGTGGCCGTTCAGTCTCTCGACCCGGCTAAACATCATAGTCTTGGTAGGCCATTACCCTACCAACTAACTAATGTTCCGCACCCTCATCCTCTAGCGGGGCTTTAAGGCCCCTTTCACAACGGAATCATGCGATTCCATGCGTATCCGGCATTAGCCAATGTTTCCATTGGGTATTCCAATCTAAAGGGTAGATTAAGCACGTGTTACTCACCCATTCGCCGCTAAGGTATTGCTACCTTCGCTCGACATGCATGTATTAGGCACACAGCCAGCGTTCATCCTGAGCCAGGATCAAACTCTTAAAATTTGATTTTGGTTTTATTATATTTTTAAAAAATTAAAATTGACGTTATGGTATTCGTATCCAGTTTTCAAAGAACTACATATTAGGCACAAAAAAGTGCACTTTTATAAGTATACATTATTTTAAACTTTTTATTATGAAAATTTTTTAATTTTTTACATTAAATAAGAACGTTTTTAAAATAAGTACCATATCATTATACATGATTAAGTTAAAAAAAATAAAATAAATTTAACAAAACATTAATTAGCGTGAAAAATGAGCCACCGATATTTTGAATTTGTTTAATTATACATTTTGCATAATTTCTAATAAAAAAATATAAAAAAATAGCTCTACTTTTAGGAATAGAATAATTTATTATAAAATTACAATTTTATTTATATCTCTTCTTATTTTTTCTAAATCTTCATTAATTGATCGCATTAATCTATTTCTCTTTGTGAAATAAGACCAGTTTTAACAAAAGATTCTAAAATTTCTGTTTTTTTAGATAACATTTGATTGTAGTAATATCCGGCTTCTTGATGTTTCACAATTTTTTTAACCACCGATATTTCAAGAGGAAGCTTTTTACTATATGCTATTTTCTCATACATTTGAATGTCATTTTCATTTAATTCAAAAGCTTTATATCTTTTATTGTTTATGTGAAAATAGTATTGTTGATCTGCACCAATCATAAAAGTTGCATCATTTTTTGATGTGACTTTTATTTTTTGATTTTTTTCATTTTTAGGAATATATTTTTTATTTTTAAATGTTACAATTCCATTAAAAATTTGTCTTTTAATTGGCAAATCAAAATAAGCTTCAAGAGTTGCGCTGTTTGGTTTTCTAAATTCATTTTTTTCAGAATCGGTAATTGATTTTCTTGTTTTTATATCATTAAGCATTGCAATAATTTCGCATCTATATTTATTAGCGTCTTGGTTTGTTTTAATATTTCTATCTTTTAAAAATATCGGAATTCTATTATGTGCAATTCTCCAAAAACTTTCTATATGTGGTTTTTCATTAGATACTGATGTTGTTATAAATTCAGTACCTAATTTTGTGACTGCATCATACAAAATAGCGCTAGATTCAAGGTTATTATGAAAATTCATTCTATTATCGCTAATCATTACTTTTGGTATCCCATATTTATTAATCATATCTTGAATAATAATTTGATAACCTTTTACTGATTCGGCTTTTTCGTCAAAATAAAGTGATAAAACTTTTGAAGTTGAAACATCGATACATGCAACAATTGTTCATAAGGTTTGATCAACATAAAAATGAATAGATCCATCAAGTTCAACACATTCGCCCATATTTACTAATTTTCTTTTTGAGATTATGGTTGGTTTTGCAATCTTTTCTTTAGGCAAAATATTTGGCTTATAAGGTATATATTTTTTTACAAAAGTTTTTTGTCTTTTTATTGTATTTTTATGAGCAAAAGCACTTAGAAATCCGCTTTGCGTAAGTCTTCTTGTTAATTGACTATATGATATTTTTACATTAGCTATTCTCTCATAAAACAAACAGTAAGACATATATGAATTACAAGAACTATTTTTTGTTCCAGCAATCAATTTTTCACTTTCGTATTTTTTCCCATAATTGATAATTAAATCATTACTGTAAATCTTTTTTCTATCGCCTCATTGATTACCATGCGCTAAGTTAACCTCTTTTTTGCATAATTTAGCATTTCTTAATTTTTGTTTTAATCTTTTTATGGTTGATATTGAACATTTTGCTTTTAAAGATAATTGCTTATTTGTTAAATTAGAATATGTAGTTATAACATCTAATTTTCGTTTTCTATTTAATTGAAAATAGTTTAATTCTATTTCATGCATAATAAGACCACCTATAACATTTTACTATATATGTTAGGTGGCTCATTTTTGTTGCAATTTAACGATTTAGCTACATTATTGATTCAATTTTTACCTTATATTTAGGAGCGGCCTCAACCTCTACAATATCGCCGACCTTATGATTAAGAATTGCTTTGGCTAACGGAGAAGAATTAGATATTTTCCCACTAAATGGATCTGCATCTAGTGCGCCAACAATAATAATAGTTAAAACAGCATTATTTTTTAAATTTAAAGCCTTAACTGTTGAACCAATTTTAACAATATGAGAACCGGTTGTGTCTTCAACAATAATATGGGCGTTTTCTAAAATATGTTGAATTTCTAGAATTTCGTTTTCAATGGCGGCTTGCTTATCACGGGCTGAATCATATTCAGCATTTTCTGATAAATCACCTTGATTTCTAGCTTCCTTAATTTCTTCAATGACTAACGGTCTAGCTTCTTCTTGCAAATATGCTAATCTTTTTTCATATTGTTCAAGGCTCTCCTTTGTTAAATATATTTTTTTATCTTCCATCTTCTTTTTCTCCTCTTTCAACAATGTCTTTTATGTTATTTTTAGCTAAAAGTATAACACTTTTATTTTTGAATTTTAAAGTTTCATAACGCAAACCAAGATTTGCTGATATCTTCTTTAACAAATCTAAATTAATGTTTTTATTATTTTCAATAATCATTATTCCTTTTGGGTTTAAAAAGTTTATTTTAGAACTTATGGTTGACTCCAATAATTGATCCTTATTATTTAAAATTATTATTAATTCATTGTCATTTGGAAGCTTAGCAACACTTTGGATATTTTCAAATTTTAGATCTGGAAATTCATATAAAATTTTTTCATTAATACCTAAATCTATTGTTCCATTAAAAAATACTTTCTTATTAGCTAAATTTGATACTGATAAAGCAAGATAATTATCATCATCTTCTATATAAATATTATGGTAATCATTTAAATAAATGGTATTAACAACAAAACATACAAAAAAATCACTTAAATCATTATTATAAAACTTCTTAATACCGCTTAGAACTACACCATAATTAGGATTAATTTTAATAAGTTTTTCTTTTTCGCGTTCTTCATTAGGAGATAAATATTTTTTAATAGCCTTCTTCTTATAATAAAGACTAAGAACAAGAGCAATAATGGCAATTAATAAAGCTATAGCAATAGAAATAATTAATCCCGTTCTTACATTGGGAGGTATTTTGCTTGTCCCGTTAGAAATAGATGATATATATATTAATTTGCGCATAAATCATCTACCGTCTCAGCTTCAAACAAAATGTGTTCAATAGATTCGCCATTTTCATCTACTAATTCAAATTCATTAGCAAACTCTTCTAATAAATCACTTAAGATTGAAACAATCCCTTCATCTTCTACCTCTTCTAAAATATGAGATTTTGTTTGTCTAAATAGAAAAATACCTTTTTTATTAGTTAAAAATATGTATTTTTCACCATTTTCTTCAATCGAAAACAAAACTCACATTTTAACATTGTTTTCCAAAATGATTTCTCTTTCTTGTGAGAAGATAAATAATTTTTGTCGTATGTTTTTATTGTTATTTTTATTGATTTCTTCCATAAATCTAACCTTTTTTTAAATAATCCTCTAGTATGATTTGGGCAGCTAATGAATCTTTTTTATTTTTTCTTTTTTTGCCATTGTATCCGGCATTATATAAAATATTTTCAGCAAATATTGTACTTTCTCTCTCGTCTTGTAAAATAACATTTATTTCAACATTGTCTTGAAGTCTTTGCTTAAATTTTTCCACCATGATTGTCCTTGGACTTCTTGAAAAATCCATTCTTGTTGGATAACCTAAGATAATTGTATCAATTTCATTCTTATATTGACTTTCATATAGTCAATATTTCACTCTCCTAATAACGTCGATAAAATGTCATTCCTCAAAATAGAGTGTTTCTAATCCAGAAGCAATTATATTATTAATATCACTGATAGCAAAACCGCATGTTTTTGAGCCTAAATCCATAGCTAGTTTACGCATTTATTAATTCCTTAATTTCATCCATAATTATTTTAATCTGTTTAGTTGAATTGATTGATCCTTGCGATACTATTTGATTACCGCCACCTTTACCATTAAAGTTAGAAATTATCTTTTTAAAAATCTTTGCTGAGTCATATTGTTTTGAAGCAACAATTAGAAAATAATTATCATCATTAATTCTAGAAAGACCGATTATCAATGCATCAGCATTTGCTTCACGAATTTGCACAGCAATTTTTCTTAGTAAGCTTGCATCATTTTCATTAATTATGAATAACTTAACATTATTGCCAATTATTTCAGGATTATAAGCATTTAAATTTACTGATTCGTTATTCTTTTCTTTTAATAATTTCTTATAATCTTCTCTTAATTTACTTTCGACTTCATCATAATAATCCAACATTTTTTCTTTCTGCGATGAAAGGCTAGGAATATCTACCAAATAAGATAAATTATAATTAGATTCTAATGCTTTATTATTTTTTACCAAGGAAGACAATAATTTTTGCTTTTCTAAAATTTCATTGTATAAATGTTTATTAACATACTCTTCCGAGGTAATAACCTTCAAACGATAAATTCCAGTTCCCTTCGAATCAACAGAAATAATTTTAAAGTTCTCGATTATGCCAGAATTTTCAACGTGTGTCCCACCGCATAAATCCTTAGTAATATTTTCAAATTCAACAACTCTGACATTATTAGCATCATAATATTCAGATTCATCAATTGTCATATATGCCCCTATTTCTTGTGCTTTTTTGACTGAAGTAATAATATAATTTCTCTTAGCCTGCATTGCAATATATTCATGCATAATATTCTCAATTTTTTTAATTTCATCCTTAGTTGGCCGATGATCTAATCCGAAGTCAAATGTAAAATATTCAGGATGAATGTTTGAACCAAGTTGTTCAATAATATCATTTGTGTAAGTTCTTCTTAAAGCATGAAACATAATATGTGTTGAACTATGATTTCTAGCATAATTAATTCTTTTTTCTTTGTCAACATAACATTCAATAGGTAAATTTTTATCAATCTTTCCTTTAACATAATGAACATGATTTTGGTATTTATCTTTAAATACATCAATTATTTCAATTTTATTATTTCCTTGCATCATATAGCCAAAGTCATGATTTTGTCCACCACTAGTTGCATAAAAAGGAGTATTGTCAAGAATAACATATGAAAATTCATCATCGCTATCTGCCTTATCAATTTCCTGCTCTTCATTTAGCAAATAGATAATTTTTGATCTAGACTCAAGAAATTCATAACCAATAAATTCAGAAATTTTCCTGTCAACCAGTGAAAGCGAATTAATAACCTTTTGCATCGCAGCCTTTAAGCTGCCTTTTGAACGTTCTTGATGTTCCTTTTGAAAATCATAAAATTCTTGCAAATTAATTTCGATATTCTTTTCTTTTAATATTTCAGCCGTTAATTCAATAGGGAAGCCATAGGTATCAAACATTTTGAAGGCAATTTTAGCATCAATAAAACCTTTTTTATTTAGTTCGTGTTCAAGAAGTTTTTCGCCATCTTTAATGGTTTTAGCAAATAAATTTTCCTCATCAGAAATTACTCTTGAAACAGTTTTAACATCGATTTCATATATCAATGAGTCCTTAACAACTTGAACTAATTTATATAAAAAGGTTTTTTGTTGTATTCCTAATGATAAACCAGCGCGGTAAGCTCTTCTTATTAAACGTCTAATAATGTATCCTCTGCCAACATTTGAAGGGCTAACGCCATCATTAATAGCATTCACACTTGCTCTAATATGATCCGCAATAATCTTAAATCAAGTATTAATTTTTAACTGTTCTGGCTCTTTTGTAAAATAGTTATTTATATCGTAGTGATATTTTGTTCATTCTTCTACTTTTCTAATAATAGGCAAAAATAGGTCAGTATCAAAATTAGTAGGCGCATCCTGAATAATAGAGGTTATTCTTTCTAACCCTGCACCAGTATCGATATTTTTAGTAGCTAATTCAGAGTAGTTATTTTCGCCATCATTATTGAATTGCGAAAATACAATATTTCATATTTCAATATATCTGTCATTCTCAATATCTTCTTTTAACAATTCAATGCCGCGCTTATCATATTTTTCACCCCGGTCATAAAAAATTTCAGTATCAGGTCCACAAGGTCCTTGACCAACATCTCAAAAATTAGTATCTCTTGTTCCACTTATAAGATGGTCCTTGTTTATACCTAATTCAATTCATCTATTATATGTATCCAAATCTTCTTCATAGTATGTTATATATATTTTTTCTTTTTCGAGTTTCAATACATTAAAAATAAACTCATATCCAAATGCAATAGCTTCTTTTTTAAAATAATCACCAATAGAAAAATTTCCTAGCATTTCAAAAAAGGTGTGATGTCTTGCGGTTATACCAACATTTTCAATATCATTAGTACGAATTGATTTTTGCGAATTTGTTATTCTCTTTGCGGGCGGAACTTTTTTACCGCTAAAATAATCTTTTAATGTTGCCACACCCGAATTAATTCATAATAATGAAGGGTCATTTTGAGGTATTAAAGATTTAGATTCTACAACAAGATGTTGTTTTGAAGCAAAAAAATCAAGTCACATTTGTCTAATTTGTTTTGATGAAAGCATTTTTTTCTCCTTGTTTTATATCATGTATTTGATTTATAAAAAATTCTTTTGTTTTTGTTTATAAAAAATTCTATCAATGATTGCTGCCCCTACAACTTTTTGACCATCATAAATTACAACTTGTTGTCCTGGGGTTATAGCTTCTGTTTCATTGTACATGACCGCAATTTCATTATTGTCTAAAAGTTGAATCTTACATTTGATATCTTCTTGACGATATCTAAATTTGGCCGACAGGTTTTCCTGATTATATGTTTTAGCAATTAAATTTCAATTTTTGGCAATGATCTTATCGGATAACAAATATTCTTTATGGTCCTCATTGGCAACATAAATAATTCTTTTTTTAATATTATGTCCAACAACAAAATAAGGTTTCTTAAATCCACCGAGATTTAAACCCTTACGTTGACCAATTGTATAATACATTGCGCCGTTATGCTCCCCAACCTTATTGCTTGTGGCAATATCAATTATGTCACCTGGTTGAGCAGGAATATAATTTTCAAGAAATTTTGTGAATCTTCTTTCGCCAATAAAACAAATGCCTGTTGAATCTTTTTTAAAGGCAGTTTTTAAGTTTAACTTCTTAGCAATTGTTCTTACTTCATTTTTTGTTATATTAGCTAGAGGAAAAATAACCTTTTTTAGTTGTTCATTGTTTAATTGAGCCAAGAAATACGATTGATCCTTAGTCTGATCAAAGGCCCGAAATAATTCCCCATCATTAGTGTATGCATAATGACCCATAGCAATATAATCGGCTTTTAATTCATTAAATGCATAATCCGAAAAAGCTTTAAACTTTATAAATTTATTACAAAAAATATCAGGATTTGGTGTACGGCCAATTTCATATTCATTAATTAGGTATTTAAAAACATTGTCTCAATATTCCTTAACAAAATCCACACGGTGTAGCTTAATATTTAGCTGATTTGCAACATCCTTTGCATCTTGATAATCTTGTTCTTGTGGACAAATATTTTGTGAAATGTCTTCATTACCTAAGAAATCATTGTTTAAAAATGAATCTCAATTTCGCATAAACAAACCTTCAACTTCATATCCTTGTTTTAAAAGTAGGTATGCGCACACACTAGAATCAACTCCGCCACTCATTCCTAAAATTACTTTTTTGCTCATTTTGCTCCAATAAAATATATTAAATTATAAAGTTTTTAACGAAATAAAAATTTATTTTATACGAAACTAGTATTATAAAAAATAAAAAGAGTCTCCATATAGACTCTTAATCAACAAACGATGTATCAAACACACCCGATATATTATGAATATTTGAAGTAGTTATTCACGCAGACTTATCTACTTTCTTAACTTGTTCCATAATAATATCTTTTTCTAAAAATAAAGCAACAGTTTCAATTTTGCCAAATTCCTCATGGCTAAATCCACCAACGCCATTGAAGATATTAAATGAGTGAGCATAACCAATCTTTTTAAATTGTTCAGCAACAATTTCAGGATATCTTGTATATATCTCAATTTTAACTTTCTTATATTTAGGATAAAACTTATTAACAAGTGTCGAAAATACTAATAAATATGAAATAGTACCTAAAATTCTTACTAAGAATAAGCCCGAATTTCAAACATGCCCTGTAATATTGCCGCTAAATTCTAATGAACCAATGATAATCGTTGATGAAGACGAAAAACAAATTGCTACCATTAAGAATACATTACCAACTGGTTTTTTATTTTTATATGCAATAAAGTTAGAAATAACTGATGTTCCTCCAATAGAACCTTTTTGTCTTCATGCAACTATAGAAGCAAATCCTTCTGAAGCACCACCCATAATAGCATAGACAAGAACCGGCCAATTTTGTCCATCATAAACACCATAAATTTTAGTGTCTTTTAATAATAAAGGTATTGAACCTAAGAGTGATACTTTTCCTATTTTAAATTGTTCAACTAATGCAGAATCAGTAATATTTTTAACTATCAAATTCAAGTCTTTTGGAGCGTATTGATTTTGAAAATAAGCAATAACTTCCTTAGCGCCTTTATCAAATTCAATTGTTAAATTTTCGCCTTGAAGAACTTTTAATATTTCTTTACTTTGTCCGTTGTTATATAATTTTGAAACTACTCTCGTATCAATTCCGAAAGGAGCCCAATAGAAATTATTCTCGCCAACCGGATTATAGAATGAAATTTTTTGATTAATAAAGTTAACAATTGGATTTGATCCACGACCGTCATATTCTATATATATTAATTGAACAATAACCTGAAATAGCATTCAATAGTATGTTAAAACCATAAACATTCTCGGATTCATTCTTCAGAAAACAAACATTAATGGTAAATTAACTAATACATAAAATAAACCATAGAATTGTGCAGTAGCAGGAGCAGTAAAAGTAATAATTTGAGAAAGCGATGATGTGCCTGAAGCAATAGTTGCTGCCTTTCTAAGAAAAACAGTAATTGCTATATTGTATAAAAAAGCACTCAATAACATTCAAATAACTTTTTTAGGATATTTTTTTCATATATTAAAAATGGTTACTTGCTGTGGGTTTAAGATAGCCATTTTTTCATCATATAGAGCCTTTTTTTGCTCAACGGAGAGCTTCGTTTTTTGAATTTTTTTATCTAAGTTTTTTTTGTTTCTTATCCATGATTTAATCCTCCTTTTCTTTGAAAATTTGATGTTTGTTGTTGCCGTGTTCCTTTAAGACATAGACAAATTTATTAAAGTCAGGATAAAACCCTAATTGAATAGTTTTAGTTGATCCGTGACGGTTTTTGGCAACAATAACGTTTGTTGTCGAAAACATTTCCTTTTGTTCGTTATTAGCATTTTGATCATTTTTTTTGTTTCGATAATAGTCATCGCGATGTAAAAAGATAACTCTATCGGCATCTTGCTCAATACCTCCAGATTCTCTTAAATCAGAAATTATAGGGGTTTTGTCTTCACGTTTTTCAACGCTACGGCTTAATTGACTTAAGGCAATAATAGGGCATGCTAATTCCCGACCAAGTTGCTTTAATGAACGTGAAATCTTGGCCACTTCAAGTTGTCTATTTTCTTGCGACCTTTTTGAATTGTCTCCAATAAGTTGTAGGTAATCTATAATAACAAGATCAACCTTAGCATTTCGGGCGTATCTTTTTGATAAGGTAATAATATCTGAAATATTTAAAGTAGCAAGATCATTTAATACAATATTTCACTCGAACATGTTTTCGACAGTATGAGATAAATTTCTTTGATCATCAATACTTAATTCTTTGGTTTTAAGTTTGTAAATAGGGACAGTTGAGTCTATAGAAATCATCCGCTGGACTAATTGCGGATTGGACATTTCAAGGCTAAAAAATAAAACGTTTTTCCCTTGTTTAGCTACATTATTAGCAATATTCAAAGCAAAGGCCGTTTTACCCATAGCCGGTCTAGCACCAATAATAGTTAAATCCCCGCTATTTAAACCAAGCAAGCATTCATCTAATTCTGGAAAACCAAGTTGCAATCCTATTCCAATATCACTATCCTCCTTGCGCAAAATTTGTTGCATTATATTGTTTGCAACATCGCCAATTTTTTCAAATGAGGAATTAATTTCTGATATATCAATATTGATCAAGGATAATTGAATATGTGATAAAAGGTCCGACACATTAAAGGTTTTATTATCAATAGTATTTTTAATATCAACTATTAATTCATTAAGTTTATCGATTTTATATTGATCGATTATGTTTTTTACATATATTTCAATTTCACTCAAGAAACCTGCATTTTGAACCAAATAGCCAATATATTCAGGAGTATTCATATAAAATGAACCAACTAAATCAAACTGCTTTTTTTGCTCTAAGTAAACCAATAAATTAGAAAGGTCAAAATGCTCAGTAGAGTTATGCACTTCAACAATAGCGGAATATAATATTTGATGACTCTTAAAGTGAAACATTTCTGGCCTTATTAAAACAGCAATTTTCAAATATGTTTCAGGTTCAGATAAAATTAATCCCAATAAGGAGGCTTCATTATTAGCAATAGCAGTTTCTCTTGGGTTTAATGTTTGCATGCTCATTTTGCTCCCTTCATTTTATTGTTTTTTTATGTTATAAAATTATTTTTCTTCGAATATTTGAATTAATAAAATTGCATTAACTTCCGGGTGAAGCTTTACATTAATATAATGTTTTCCGAAGGTGTTATAAGAATCTTTATTTAAGGCATGAGCACTAATTTTAATATTATGTTTTATTAATTCTTTTTCAATAGCCTTGTTGGTTATTGAACCGTGAACAATATTTCCGTTCGATTTTAAGAAAAAGTTTAAAGTTATTTTTTCAATTTGCTCTTTTAAAACAATCGCTTTTTCAACTTCCCTTGCATGATCTTCGGCAATGTTTTGCTTAACTCTTTCTAAATTAGCTAGAGTTTGTTTATTCACTGGTTGAGCATAACCATTTTTTATTAAGAAATTTTTTGCAAACCCATCATTGATTTCAACAATTTCATTTGCTTTATATTTATCATATTGTTTAATTATTATTACTTTCATTTTTTACACTCACTATCGCTTGTATTAAGTTATCAACAAAAAGTTCGATATTTTCATCACTTTCAGCTGCTGCCGTGCCATAATGCCCTCCACCGTTAACTGCTTCTGCAATTAATTGAACATTAGTGTCAATTCCTCTGGCTGACATCTTACATTTTTTAGTCCCAGCTAATTTGCCAATAACAAAGGCTGCTTTTCTTCCATTAACTCTTAGGATTTCATCGGCAGCAATTGAAATTACATCAGGGGAAACAAAAATGTTTTTATAAGCAATGAAATATCCAGGTTTAACCTCCTGCAAGTTTTCAAGAAGTTCTAAAACTTGTTTGAAGGTTTCTATATCTAATTTTAAAGTATTAACTGAAATTTGGATCTTAGCGCCTCATATCTCTAATAAGGCAGCTGCTGAAAAAGTCTTGGAACTTGTTTGTTTTTGAAAATTATTAGTGTCAAGATAAATGCCATTTAACAAATATTGTGCTGTGATCTCATCCATCTTGTCACCATTATTTGAAATAGCAATTATTTCACTAACAATTTCTGAGGCTGACGATGCTGATGAGTCAATATAAGTATTTTCTCTAAAAGCATATAATGGGTTTGCCCCGATTCGATGATGATCAATAATGATTATATTATCCTTTTCAATACCTTTAAATGCGTTGGGATTTTCAATTCTTGTTTCATCAGCAACATCACAAATTACTACAAGTGTTTTTTTATCATTTAATAATGTCGCTTCCTTTGGCGATATAAAGATTTGCTTGTCTAATGGACTCATATGATCATAAACGCGTTGCGTGGTTTCATCGAATGTCTTGTTTTGAATAAATGTTTCTTTTTCATAAGCTCTTGCTAATTTATGAATACCCCACGCAGAACCCAGCGCATCAAGATCGGCGTTCTTATGACCATAAATTATAACTTTGTTAATATTCTTAGACTTTAATTTTGCAATCAAAACCTTAGAAATATAGCTAACATTAGTACGAGACATATTGATGTTTATTTCTGAGCTAGTTCCATAATATCTTGGATGTTCATTTTTTGTTAAAACAGTTATTTGGTCTCCACCACGGGTTTTGGATTGTAATAATGCCTCTTTGGCTAATTTATCAAGTGTTTCCAACTTGAATAAACCATATGAAAACCCACCAGACAATGTCAAGGATATACCTTTATGCAGACTCTTATTTTTAAGTTGATTAAATGCCTCGAAGTTGGTTTTTTCTAGTTGCTCAAGAGTTTCTTGATTAGTTAAAACAAAGAAACGCCCATTCTCATATTGCCGGTAAATAATATTATAACTTTTAGAAATATCATCAAACAAGGACCCAAAACTTGAATATATAGCATAAAGATCTTCTTGTGATAAGGATACTTGGTATAAATTCATATTGTCAATATGAAATTCGCCAAAAACAACACGTTGCATCTTGTAATCATTTAATAAAGCTGTTTGAATAGTTATATCTTTAATCTGAACAATATTTTTTTCAAAAATAACCTGAACATCGTACTCATAGTCATCTTTTTTAAAAACAAAGTTATTATTATTTCCATCTCATTCTTCAATATTAAAAACAGTTTTTATATTTTTTCCGACTATTGACTTACCAAATTTGTTAATAACAAAGTTTGAAGCTCATATAATCCTTCCATTATTTAAAAAAATAATAGTGCCAATCCCTTGATCACTTATTTCATTTTGAATGAACTGATTTAGGGTTTGATTTGCAATTGATGATTCTTTTAAATATCTTCTTATGATGAAAAATATAAAAACTCCAAGGCCCAATACCAAAAGCGAATAAATAACAATAATAGGAACTCTTCAATTATTAGGTAAATGGAATAATCCTACAAACAAAAGAATCATTGGCACTATAAATAAAGTAAATACTTGAATTATTAAAATGAGTAATCTTTTTTTGTCTTCTTTGTTTTTCATATGTAAAATTATACAAAAATTGATATAAAAATGGACCAATGCGCACTAAATTAAACCTAGATTATTTAATTTTTAGTAATTTTAAATTTTTGGAAAGCAACATATTTAAATACTAAAAATCAAAATGTTTGATAATATCTTGCAACCCTACTTTTTTTTCTGATGAGACTATAAAAATATTTACTTCTTTTTTAAATGTTAGCGCCTGGGTTTTTACTCTATGCCTTTGTGATTGGTTAGCCTTATCAATTTTAGTAATAATAATATTAAATGGTATTTTTAAATTATTAATATACTCAATCATTTCCAAATCTATCGGCATAAACCCTATCTTGGCGTCAATTAAGAAACAAACTATCTTGTCATTTGGGCTGTTGCGAAAATAATAATCTATTATTCCGCTAACTTTTTGCTGTTCTTTTTTAGACATACTAGCATAACCATAACCAGGCAAATCAACCACAATCTTTTTATTATTAGTTTCAAAATAATTTATTAATCTTGTACGTCCTGGACTTGAAGAAGTTTTTGCCAATTTATTATTAGCTAGAGCATTAATTAACGAAGACTTTCCTACATTTGAGCGTCCTCAAAAAACAATCTCATAACTGGTAAAATCTAATCAATTTTCCTGTGAAGTTGAACTTTTTATAAATTTTCACATATTATTTTTTTACCTTTTCATAAGCTAGTCTAGCAATCATCATTGCATTATCGGTTGTATACTCCATTAATGGTAGATAAACATTGTTGTGAAGGGTTAACACCATTTCTCTAATTCCTTTATTAGCACTTACTCCTCCTGCTAAAGTAATACATTTTGGTCCATACTTTTTAATTGCCTTTTCTAAATTAATTTTAAGGTAGGCAATTATCGTATTTTGGAATTCACAAGCAATCTTATTAATATTAATTTCTTCGTTTCTATTTATTAGACTATTAAAATGATTTATAACGGCTGTTTTGATTCCACTAAATGAAAAATCTAATTCATTTAATGTATGTGGAATTGAAAATTTATTTTTATATTTTTCTTTATTATTAATTCAAATATTATCAATAATCGGTCCACCCGGAAAACCTAATGATAGTTTTCTAGCAATCTTATCATAAACCTCACCAACGGCATCGTCCAAAGTTTCACCGACTATCTCAAAACTATTAGAATCAGTATATAACATCAATTGCGAATGTCCACCTGAAACTAATAAGCATAAGGCAGGAAATTCTAATTCTTTCGATATAAAAGCTGAATAAAAATGGCCTTCTAAGTGATTTAACCCAATTGCTGGTATTTGATATATTCTGGACATTGTTTGTGCAACAATAAAACCTATTTGCAGCGATCCTACCAATCCCGGTTCCTTAGTATAAGCAATATAATCAATATTCTTACAAATCTCCTTGTTATTAACAACGATATTTTTAAATTCCTCAATTAATAATGCAATATTTCTAACATGCAATCTCGAAGCAATTTCTGGAATGGTTCCACCGTATTTTTTATGAATTTCTGTTTGAGATATAGTTTTCATTCAAACAGGCTTATTATCTTCCAAAACAGCAAAAGAGGTATCATCATGAGAGCTCTCGATAGCAAAAATTTTCATTAAACACCTCCAATTTGAGGATCAGAAGCATAAATTAATTCCTCTTTTAAGATGTCATTTGATTCTCTAAATAAATCAACATATTTACTAAAATTTTTAAAGAAATTTTGGTAATTAAAATCTATTACTGAATTTATACTATCAACTAAATTTATAGTTATTCCTAAATTAGTTTTAATTACTTCATATGCCTTATACCTATTAGCTTTTATATAAATAACATCCAAATTTAGTTGTTTAAAAAACAAATCATATGTTGGCGCAATAAAAACTTTTATATCATTTTTTGCGATTACATTTTGAAGAAGTTTATTAGTAGATGCAAAAACAAAGGCTAGGCGTGTTCCGGTAAAACTTCCAGGTCCATTTGTTATGTAAAGATTATCTAGATAATTCAACTTTGTATTATTTCTTCCTAATAACTCATCTATTGATTCAAAGAATTTATCAGTTTTTTTAATTAGTTTTTCAATTAATATATGGTCAATCACATTACCATTTTCAGTTAAAGCTATGCAAAAATCTGGCAAAGAAGTTTCAATGAATAAGCCTTGATAACAAGTTTGCTTAGTTATTTTAAATAAATGAAAAATTTGACCATCCTTTTCATGAAGACTGACCTCAATATTAAAATAATATTTAAAATTATGTATAATGTTTTTTGACCATTCAATAACAACAATTTTATCTTCAAAATATTCTTCATATGGGAATAAATCACCAACTAATTTATACGCATCAATATGTACCATTTTATCATAGCATATTATAGTATTAAATGTTGGGGAAACCACAGCCTTAGATTCACCTAATTTTTTGGCTATTTGCGCAGTTAATGTTGTCTTCCCTGCGCCTAATTCCCCGTCTAATAATATAGCTTCTATTTTTTTAAATGACAGAAGATAATTAACTAATTCATCTAGCTTTTCGCCTTCCTTAAACCAAAATTCCTTCATTTTTTTAAAATAATCTCCTTATATAAAAACAAAAAAGAAGATTCAAATATTTTATGATTCTTCTTTTTTAAAATAATTTAGCACTGGCTTTTTTGTCAACTTCAGCTTTTTTCGTTTTAATGTCATCAAGAATTTTATTTAGTTCTTGTATTAATTTGGCTTTAGCATTATCATTAAATAAAACTGAATTTATTTTCTTAATTTCTTCTTCTTTTGCGCTGTATTGTTTAACTAACTCAATTTTCAATTCATCATATTTTTTATCTGACAACTGTTCATGTGCATATTGCTTTAATGTATTTAAAAAAATAAATACATCTCTTTGGTTATTACTATATTTTTCAGTTGTTGTTTTATTATCATTAAGAATTTTATTTGTATTTTCAATAAAATCACTAAGTGCCTTCTGATAATCGATATTTTTACTGCTATTATTTTTTAATATATTTTCAGCGTCAATAATTTCTTTTCTTAATTTGTCTTCATAATCATCAGCAAATTCAATATTAGATAATTGTTGCTTAGCAAGAGAAACTTCTCTTTCTAATTCTGCTTTATAGTTAGTACATGAAATGGCAATTAATGGGAGAGTCAAAGCAGAAATCGAACCAATACTAATTAACGTTTTTGTTATTTTATTCATAATTCTCCTCTAAAATAAATACCATAAATAACTAAGAGCAAATCTCAAGGTCATTATGTGAGAATTCCGTTGGCACTTTTCTTCCAAATTGTTCAATATTTACAAATGCTTTTTGTTCAATGTCATCATTTCTAATAATTTCGCCAACTTCGCCCTTGAATATACCACTCTTAATTTTAACAATAATCCCCTCTTTGAATGCTGTTTCAATATCACCCGCCTCAAATTTCTCAATGAGAATCCTTTCTTTTTCAACCATTTTTTCAAAGGTGTTTTCACTGATTGGCGTTGGTTTTGCACCTTTTCCAGAAGATCCAATCAAACCAGTAACGTATTGTGTATTACGAACTAAATACCAGGATTCATCAGTCATTATCATATTAAGAAAAATATAACCTTTATAAATATTTACATACTTAATGTTGTATTCCTCGCCCCTGCTTTTCTTTTGCAATTCTTTGCTAGACAAATGGGGCATCTTAAAAATTCTAATATCCTTAAAGAAATCTTCCATTTTTTGAGAACTAATCTTATTTTTCAATGCTTCAACAACATTATCTTCCTTGCCTGAAACAGTTGATATCATATATCACTTACAATCTGAATACATTTTTTCTCCTTAAAAAATATTATGTTCTAATACCCACTACATTTCATAAACCGGTAAAAATTAAAGTTATAACAAAGCAAAATATAGCCATGATTAACACAAAGGCAATAGTAATTCCAAACCATTTTCAAGACTTGAAATTACTTGGCCACGCAACTCTCTTAATTTCCCTTACTAAATTTCTAAAAGTGTAAAGTTTCGTTGCCTTAGCTTCATCCTTTTTTCTTTCCTTTAAAAGAGCTTTCTCTCTTCTTACTCTATCTTTAATCTCTTTTTTTTCTTCAGGACTCATCTTTGTTTTTTCTAGCATACCTTATTTTTCCTCTTTATGAATTGTTTGAATATTGCAATATTTACAAAATTTCTTAATCTCTAGTCTTTTTTCATTACTTTTATTAACAGAATAATTTTTATGCAAGCATTCCTGACAAGATAGTGACACTTTCTTTTGCTTTCTCATATAAGGAAAATTATATTATTTTTTTGCATTTTTTTCAAATAAAACTAGACTTAGATCATTAATTAGCGTGAAAAATGAGCCACCGATATTTTGAATTTGTTTAATTATACATTTTGCATAATTTCTAATAAAAAAATATAAAAAAATAGCTCTACTTTTAGGAATAGAATAATTTATTATAAAATTACAATTTTATTTATATCTCTTCTTATTTTTTCTAAATCTTCATTAATTGATCGCATTAAATCTATTTCTCTTTGTGAAATAAGACCAGTTTTAACAAAAGATTCTAAAATTTCTGTTTTTTTAGATAACATTTGATTGTAGTAATATCCGGCTTCTTGATGTTTCACAATTTTTTTAACCACCGATATTTCAAGAGGAAGCTTTTTACTATATGCTATTTTCTCATACATTTGAATGTCATTTTCATTTAATTCAAAAGCTTTATATCTTTTATTGTTTATGTGAAAATAGTATTGTTGATCTGCACCAATCATAAAAGTTGCATCATTTTTTGATGTGACTTTTATTTTTTGATTTTTTTCATTTTTAGGAATATATTTTTTATTTTTAAATGTTACAATTCCATTAAAAATTTGTCTTTTAATTGGCAAATCAAAATAAGCTTCAAGAGTTGCGCTGTTTGGTTTTCTAAATTCATTTTTTTCAGAATCGGTAATTGATTTTCTTGTTTTTATATCATTAAGCATTGCAATAATTTCGCATCTATATTTATTAGCGTCTTGGTTTGTTTTAATATTTCTATCTTTTAAAAATATCGGAATTCTATTATGTGCAATTCTCCAAAAACTTTCTATATGTGGTTTTTCATTAGATACTGATGTTGTTATAAATTCAGTACCTAATTTTGTGACTGCATCATACAAAATAGCGCTAGATTCAAGGTTATTATGAAAATTCATTCTATTATCGCTAATCATTACTTTTGGTATCCCATATTTATTAATCATATCTTGAATAATAATTTGATAACCTTTTACTGATTCGGCTTTTTCGTCAAAATAAAGTGATAAAACTTTTGAAGTTGAAACATCGATACATGCAACAATTGTTCATAAGGTTTGATCAACATAAAAATGAATAAATCCATCAAGTTCAACACATTCGCCCATATTTACTAATTTTCTTTTTGAGATTATGGTTGGTTTTGCAATCTTTTCTTTAGGCAAAATATTTGGCTTATAAGGTATATATTTTTTTACAAAAGTTTTTTGTCTTTTTATTGTATTTTTATGAGCAAAAGCACTTAGAAATCCGCTTTGCGTAAGTCTTCTTGTTAATTGACTATATGATATTTTTACATTAGCTATTCTCTCATAAAACAAACGGTAAGACATATATGAATTACAAGAACTATTTTTTGTTCCAGCAATTAATTTTTCACTTTCGTATTTTTTTCCATAATTGATAATTAAATCATTACTGTAAATCTTTTTTCTATCGCCTCATTGATTGCCATGTGCTAAGTTAACCTCTTTTTTGCATAATTTAGCATTTCTTAATTTTTGTTTTAATCTTTTTATGGTTGATATTGAACATTTTGCTTTTAAAGATAATTGCTTATTTGTTAAATTAGAATATGTAGTTATAACATCTAATTTTCGTTTTCTATTTAATTGAAAATAGTTTAATTCTATTTCATGCATAATAAGACCACCTATAACATTTTACTATATATGTTAGGTGGCCCATTTTTGTTGCAATTTAACGTTTTTTTCAAATAAAACTAGACTTAGATATATTGTGAACAATAAATAAGATATATAAAATATAATTTTACTTACTATGGTACACAATTATTTGTATTTTTTGTTAAATGTAATTTGGATAATACCTATTATTATCACCTTCATTATTCGATCTTTAAAAAAGGAATTTAAAATCAAGAAACTTCAAAAAAAGATTGAATACATAAACCAAAATTTAAAAAAAATTAAAAAAATTAATAATCAATTTCATGAATTTACAGATAAAAACAATAAATGTACATACCAAGAAAAAATAACTGCTAATGTAATAAATATTATTGAATTTTCACTATCTAAGATAACTTTTTTTCTTAATGAATTGCATATGATTAATAACATAAGAAACATACAAGAAAAAAAATCGAAAAGCCCTGAATTTAAAAAAATTTTTAATAAAGCAATTGTCGAATGAAAAACAATAAAAGAAACAATAAAAGAAAACAAAGATTTTATTTTTCTTGAAAGTCAAAATATCTCAAAATTTCTCATCTTTTCAAATAATTTAAAATCCGTCTTCTTAAATATAAATAAATGTATTGATAACAATAAAAACAACCTTTTCTTGCAAGATTTTTCAATTGAATTTAATAAAAAATACAATGAAATAAAAAATATTGTCGAATATAGTAGTAAGCTTCAACTATATAAAGGTTGGAATAATCATTTTTTAATTAATTCAAAAAATATCAAAAAAATATTAAATGATTTTTTATTCTTTATAAAAAATGGTTTAACACTATACTCATATATTGAAAATAATATTGAAATTCCATTTAAATTTATTGAGGACCTTGTCATCAAGTATTCATCTTTTCACCAATTTTTTTTTAATTGGCAAATGCTAAATTCTTTCATTGATGAAACTAGAAGTGTGATTGAAGAAATTAAAATTAAAATTCATAAAACTAATTTTTTTGATTGAATTGTAGCATTCAAAACAAAACTTGAAAGCCTTTCAAAAAAAATAATTTACAAATATATTGAAATCAAAAAAGAAATAGATAGTTTTGAAATATTAAAATCGAATTCTGAGCTTATAAGCAAAATAATTGATCTTTTTGATATACAAAATTGAAAAAATCTTAAATCAGACCGCCAAAACGCAAAATATAAATTATTAATAAATAATTTTTATGAATTTTATTACCAAAATCTGGCGTATTTTAAATCAAAAAATAAAAAAAATTCAAGCAATATTTCATATTTTGAAAGATTAAATAATCTAAATAATATTCTAAAAAAAATGTGTAAAATCCCGTTTTTTCAAAGACAATTTAAAAATAATTGAAACAAAAAAGATAAGACCGCTTTCAAGGATAAAATGACCAATATGTTAATTGAGACATTTGGACTACATGACTTTAAAATACCATTAAATGAGGAAATAATTTATTATAAAAATAAATTTGAATCACTGCTAGAAAAGCAAAATATAAATGACGAATATGAACTAAACTTAATAAATCAAGTCATTCAAAAAAAAATTATTGTGATTAACATAAAATATTTGGTTGCAAGGCATCTAATCGATAATTTTAACTTGCTAACAAAAAATAAATTTCAAGAAAAAAATATTGAATTAATTAACTTAATATATCAGAATAAATATGATGAAATAATTAATAAATCGCTAAAATTAATTAATAAGTCAAAGGAGAAATAAAATGTGTGCTAATCAAGAAATGGAAATATTAATTAGATACGGAGAATTAACACTAAAAGGTGAAAATAAAAAGGATTTCATTAATCAATTAAGAAAAAATATTGAACTATATATACCTAAAAATGAGTTAAGAATGGAATACGACAGAGCTTTTTGTAAGTATTCAGAACAAAATTTAAAATCCCTAAAATTTATTTTTGGAATTTCATCTTATTCAATAGTTCATAAGACATCAACCAATATTGAAGATATTGAAAAAAAAGTATTTGAACTAGCCTCGAAAAAATCATTCAACTCTTTTGCTATAAATGCCAGAAGACATAATAAAAATTATCATTTAACTTCATCGGAAATCAATATGCACTTTGGCGGTTTTATATTAAATAATTTTAAAAATAAAGTTGTAAACCTTAGCAATCCTGATTTATCCATATATATTGAAATAAGAGACAAATTTACATATATTTTTAGCGATTACATTTATGCCCTTGGTGGAATGCCAGTGTGTTCATCAGGACGTGTTTTACATTTAATAAGTGGTGGAATCGATTCTCCAGTTGCTGCATATTTATTGCAAAAAAGGGGATTAAAGATTGAATTTTTAAACTTCATTACACCCCCTCATACCGATGAAAAAACGACTATGAAAATCGAACAAATTATCAAAACATTAACCAAATTTCAAGGATCTTCTACTCTTTTTCAAATTAATTACACAAAATTAATGAATTATATAGGTCTTGTATCAAATCAAAAATATAAAATAACACTAATGCGTCGCAGTTTCTATCGTATTGCACAAAAAATAGCCAAAAAATATAATATAAAAGCAATTTCGAATGGTGAAAATTTAGCACAAGTTGCTTCGCAAACATTAGAATCAATCCACGCAATATCAGAGGTTTGTGATTTGCCTATTTTTAGACCATTATTAAGCTTCGATAAAAATGAAACAATCACAATTGCCAAAGCCATTAACACAATGGAAATATCGATCCAAAAAGCTTGCGAAACATGTGAACTTTTTGCTCCAAGATTCCCAGTCACCAAACCCACAAGAGAGGAAGCAAAAAGATTAGAAGAAGAACTTAAAAATCTTGAGAAACTTGAGAATGAAATAATTAACGAAGTTGAAATAAAAACATTTAATTTAAGAAATGACAAATAAAAATAATTTTTTTTGTAAACTAAAAAAATATCCAAAACTTAAAAGAAATTACATTTTCTTTCTTGCTTTATGTGTTTATGCAATTATTATTCCTATCATTCTCATTACAGCATGGATTGTTTATCTTATTTTAAATAATGGAAAACATTTTCTAATGCAATCAAATAATTTTATAGTTTTAATTTTGATCACTATCATACTATTTATTAGCTGACTTACCTGTTTTTTCTTAATTAGATATATTATTAAAATCACATTTGCAAAAATATATAAAATAACTAAAAATAAAATAATTAACAAAATTGCTATTTTCTTTTTGGGTGAAAAAATTATGAATGCAGATATTCATATGATTAACCAAGAACTGGAAGAAAACAATAAAAACCAACGTCTATAAAACACTCATTTGTGTCTTTATATTTTTTAATTTTTATTTAAATATTCAAAAAATATATAATTAATTATCATGAGTACAACTAATTACGAAGCAAAAGATTTAAAAGTTTTAAAGGGTTTAGAGGCAGTTATTAAAAGACCTGGAATGTATGTTGGTTCTACTGATTCAAACGGATTACATCATCTAATTTGGGAAATTTTTGATAATGCTATTGATGAAGCATTAGCCGGATATGCTAATAATATTAAGGTAATATTAAAAAGTGATGGGTCTGTTATTGTTGAAGACAACGGAAGAGGTGTTCCAATCAATAAACATGAGACAGGAAAAAGTGGTGTTGAACTAGTATTTACCGAATTACATGCTGGCGGTAAATTCGGCGATGGGGCATACAAAACTAGTGGAGGACTTCACGGCGTTGGGTCCTCAGTAGTAAATGCCCTTAGTTCTAAGGTTGAAGTTAGCGTTTATCGTGACAAAAAAGAATACTTCACATCTTTTGAACAAGAAAAAATTACAACTAAAACAACAATTATAGGACCAACTACAAAACGTGGAACTAGGGTTCAATTTTGACCTAATTATTCAATATTTAAAAAAGCGAAATTTTCATCTGAAACAGTTAAAGAAAAATTAAGAGAGGCCAGTTTCTTAATATCAAATTTGAAAATCAACTATATCAATGAAAATACTAACGAAAATGTTGTTTTTCAAACCAATGAAGGAATTAAAGAATATATCAACTTTGTTGGCGAGGGCCGAAAATTTATCAGTAGAATTTTCTTTGCGTCAGGAAAATCAAAAAACAATATTGAGGTTGAAATATCATTAGCCTATACTGAAAACTATAGTGAATCAATATATTCCTTTGTCAATAATGTTAAAACTAGGGATGGAGGAACTCATGAAACAGCATTTAAATCTGCATTAACCAAAACAATTAATGAATGGTATGCAAAAAATTCAAGTTCTAAAACAAAAATTAATTTTGATGGATTAGATGTTAGAGAGGGAATAATTGCTGTAGTATCACTAAAAATTCCTGAAAGTATTCTTGAATTTGTTGGGCAAACTAAGGATAAATTAGGAACGCCTGAAGCAAGGGAATCTGTTGAAGATTTCTTTAGTGAAAAATTTACATTTTTTTTAAATGAAAACAAGCAAGAAGCTGACAAAATCATCGAGAAAATTAAGCGAACATATGATGGAAGAATTGCGGCAAGAAATGCTAGAAATGAAGCTAGAAAGGTAAAAAATAAACTCGATTCAAAAAAAATTCTTTCAAACAAATTAACTCCTGCACAAACAAAGAACAAAACAATCAAAGAGCTTTTTTTAGTCGAAGGTGATTCGGCCGGTGGGTCAGCTAAAATGGGCAGAAATCGAATGACTCAAGCCATTCTTCCCTTACGTGGGGTTGTAATGAATACTGATAAGGCCAAGTTAGTTGATGTCCTTGCAAATGAAGAACTTGCAACAATTATTAACACGATTGGAGCTGGAATTGGTAGCGAATTCGATGCCAAGAATTCTCAATATGGAAAAATTATTATTATGACTGATGCTGATGTTGATGGAGCCCATATCCAAATGCTTTTATTAACATTTTTCTGAAGATATATGAAAAAACTAATTGAATTAGGAATGGTATATATCGCTTTGCCCCCATTATATAAAATAACAATTAAAAACTCAAATAACAAATATTTCTACGCTTGAGACGAAGAACAACTAAGAGAAATAACGTCGCAATATACAAACTACGAAATCCAAAGATATAAAGGACTTGGAGAAATGAATGCTGACCAACTTTGAGAAACAACAATGAATCCCGCAACTCGTTCAATCATTAAAGTAGGCATCGATCAGCAAGCATTAGTAGAAAGGTATATAACTACCTTTATGAGTGATGATTCGGAGGCAAGAAAAAATTGAATCAATAATAACATCGACTTTTCAAGTATTGATGAATTTGAAATTAATAAAAAATAAATGAGGCACGACTTATGGACAAGAAAAATAAAAATAATTATGACCAGGTAATTGAAAATATTATTGATAAGAATATGGTCGACATTATGAGCGATAGTTTTGCCCGTTTTTCAAAATATGTTATTCAACAGCGTGCAATACCCGATGCCAGAGATGGCTTAAAACCAGTACAACGTCGTATCCTTTATTCAATGTGAAATCTAAAACTTAGAAACAAGGAGGCATTCAAAAAATCGGCACGGATTGTTGGTGATGTTTTAGGTAAATATCACCCACACGGCGATAGTTCTGTTTATGAAGCAATGGTAAGAATGGCGCAGGAATGAAAAAGCAATTATCCGCTTGTGCAAATGCATGGAAATAAGGGTTCCATTGATGATGACCCTGCTGCTGCTATGCGTTACACAGAATCAAGATTAGAAAAAATAACAGAACTAATGCTAAAAGATTTGGAGCGCAAAGTAGTACCAATGATTCCAAACTTTGATGATTCAGAATATGAACCTGTTGTCTTACCGACCCTTTTTCCTAATTTGCTAGTAAATGGAGCAATGGGGATTGCATCAGGCTTTGCAACACAAATTCCTCCTCATAATTTAGGGGAACTAATTGATGCCTTAATTGCTATGATTAAAAACCCAAATATCACCACTAGCGAATTAATGAATTATGTTAAAGGCCCTGACTTTCCGACCGGAGGCATAATTAACGGGACCAAAGGAATCCACGATGCTTTTATGACCGGAAGAGGAAAAATTGCACTATCCTCAAAATATAATTATGTTTATGACAAAAAAGAAAACATTATTGGCATAGAAATTACTGAAATTCCCTTTGGTGTAGTTAAGTCGAAAATGGTTTTTGAAATTGATACAATCATTTCTTCAAAAGTAATTTCTGGAATTAAAGAAATTAGAGATCAATCTGATCGCAATGGATTGTCAATATACATTGAACTTGAAGAAAATGCAAATGCCGAGGCAATCATGATATATCTAATGAACAAAACTAAACTAAGAGTTAATTATGATTACAATATGCTTGCTATATATAAAAATGCACCTAGCCTATTATCGCTTTACAAAGCATTATATGCATTTCTTGAGCATTCAAAACAAATAAATACCAATGGAATAAAATACGATCTTCAAAGATATAAATTACGCCATGAAATCGTTGAAGGTTTTATTAGAGTAGCAGAAATTTCTGATGAAGTTATCAAATTAATCAAGGAAAGTGATAATTCCAAAAAAGGTGTAATTCTTTCACTAATAAAGGCATTTAATTTTAGCGAAATTCAGGCAACAGCCATAGCTGAGCTAAGATTATATAAACTCTCAAGAATGGATCAAATTGAATTTCAGCAAGAAAAAACTAACCTTGAAGCCTTAATTACACAATGTAAAACCTTACTTAGTGATAACTACGAATTTAATATTTTTTTAATAAAACAACTAACTGAAATAAAAATTGAATATGCACAGGATAGAAAAACCATAATTAAAGAAGAAGGCATAAATAAAGATATTGATCATAAACTTCTTGCTAAAAATGAAAATTTTTATTTCTTTATTTCTCAAGAAGGCTATATCAAAAAAATTAGTACAAAAATCTATAATGCTAACGACTTTGCTACATATAAACTAAAAGAAGGAGATGCAATTAAATATTATGATGAAATTAATTCTCTTTCAAAATTAATTTTCTTTACTAACAAGGGGAATTTTTTCATCATTGAAGCACATATTTTAAAAGATAATTCATGAAAAGAATTGGGTGTGCATATATCTTCATTAGTGAATCTTGATAGCAATGAAAAAATTATTCGAGTAATGGAAATAACATCATATGAATCATATGCTAACATTATACTAATAACAAAATATGGTTTTGCTAAAAAAGTAAAGATATCTAGCTTTAATTCAAAAGTATTAAACAAGAAGAGAATTTGTATAAATTTTAAAAATAATGATGATGAATTAATCGATGCAAAAATTGGCAATGATGAAAAGGATATTTTTATACTGCTTAATAATGGTTCATATTTCTTATTAAATGAAAATGTTTTTTCAACTGATCTAGCCCTCAAAGCGCAAGGCATAAAACTATTGCCTAAATTACAAACAAATGAAGAAATTTTTGTGTCTACTTTTACAACTTGTTTACCTTTAAATGTAGTAACAATGATAACTGAAGGCGGAATGTATAAACAATGAAATATGAGGGACATAAAATATACAGGGCGCGCAAACCGTGGGACCAAATTATTCAACTGTTTAAAAAATATCAATTGCATTCCAAAATGTATAGAAGTAAATACTAAAAACCTTGAATTACTAATAACAAATGAAAATAATGAAACACAAAAACTTGATTTTAAGTGCAGTCAAAGTGATAAAATTAAGATCGAAAAATTAAATAAATTTAGCAATGAATTAAATAATTCAGGTTACTTAATTCAGCATATAAAAATAAACAAACTTATTGAAGATGATAGTAAACAAAAAGAAATTCTAAAACTGAAATTTCAAGATAATTTAACAAAAAATAGCAGCATCGAAGAAACAACTGAAACAACACTATTTAAAAAAAATTATTACACTAATTCATTAAAGATTAATAACCAAATCTTTGATGAAGAAGATCAAATTAACCTTTTTGATGCGGCCAATGACTTCAAAGAACTTAATCATAAAATATCAAATAAGGAACATTTAAAGAAATCATTATCGCTTGAAGAAAAAATAAAAGCAATGGATGATATTGATTTTGATTTGATCGAGCAAAAAGTTGAGCAAATTAAGAAAAAATAGTTATAATATTAACTATCCTTCTAAAGTAATAAAATTAGCAAATATTGAAAGGAAATGCGATGAGAAAAGACGTTAGATTAGCAAATAAGGTTAAAGCTGAAAAAAGAGCTCACAAATTAGCTAAAGAAAGAGCCCGCGACCTAAGAAGAGAAGCAAGAAAAGCTGAAGCAAAATCACAATAATAATATATTTTGTAACCTCTTAAGCACACTGTGGTGTGTTTTTTTAATGTTAAGAACATTGCTATTATTAATATAAAATAACACAACTTCTATGTCGTGAGTATTAACCTTCTTTTAAGGCATATTAGAGTATTATAAAAACGCTAAAAATTAAATAGTATTATAATTAAAATGTTAACCAATTTATTCTAAGGAAATTATTAATATGAAAAAAACTTATTCAAAAAACATAATGATTTATTTAACAACGCTAACGTTACCAACAACATTTTTGATTTTGTCCTCATGTTCAACGCAAACGCAAACTTCTGAAAATGAAAAAAAATATCTAAATAAAAAAGAAGAACTTCTAAAAAACATCCTTAAAATAAAAGATAATGAAAAATTAAATAAGCTATGAAACAAGCTAGAGATTATAGAAAGCAAGGAAAACTCTAAAAACTTTGATTCATTAATTAAGGAAATTGAAATATTAAATAATGAAACTCTAAGGGAAATAAGTCCTTCAGCAAATCCAAATGATAAAAAATCAGAAGCAGGAACCGAGAATAATCCTATTACTCCCGATAAGAAAGAGAAAGATAATAGACAACAAGAACAAGATAATAACACCTTGGCAAGAAATGGCGCTGCCCCAACCACAAATAATGGATTTCACATCCAATATGATAACTCGAATAAATTTTATGAATCACTAAATGGGTTAAGTGGACAAGAATTAAGAGACAAACTTTTTATGATTCAACTACAAAACCGAGACAAAACGGGTGTCGGTAGAGCTGCTTATGCAAAGTTGCACAATACTTATGTTGATGCATTCGTTGATAAGTATTATGAAAAAGATGGCACAGTTTTAGATCTATATACGGAAATAATTGGGGGAAAAGACAAATACAACTTTGAATTTGGCAAATATCGTGACATTGGAAATAAAGAGGGGCAAGGTATGAATCGTGAACATATCATTGCACAATCCTGATTTGCAAAACAAGGGCCAATGAGAAATGATGCTCACCATGTTTGACCATCAGATAAAAAAGTCAATGCTATCCATGGTAATTTACCATATGGAGAAACTCAAAATGGCAAAATAGTTTCAAGCAATGGTTCAAAGTTAGGAATTGGAAAAGAAGATGGAGAGCAGGTTTTTGAAGTAATAGATGAATTTAAAGGTGATATAGCAAGAGTCTTCTTCTATTTTGTGTTAACTTATAGAGACAAAAATATTACAAACAACCACTCTGCACAAAGAGTATTTTTTGAAGAAAATGGCATAAATCAAATAAAACAAAAATATTTAGAAACTTATTTAAAATGAAATAAATTAGATGGAATTTCACAATTTGATATCGATAGAAACAATGGTGTTTATAAACATCAAAGAAATCGTAACCCATTTACTGACTATCCTGAATTAATAAAGGTCTATTTTGAACATGACGATAATTACGTCTTTCAAAACAAAGGGATTGCTATAAAATTAGTTAAAAATTAATCTTATTTTAAGGATTTAAAATGAAAAAATATATTCAATTTAATCAAGAAAAAGAAGCGTTTGATAAAATGATCAAAAACATTGCAAGCTTATGCGAAATCCCTTCCATCAGTATAGAGCAAGAAGGAAAATATCCATTTGGTATAAACGCTGATAATGCTTTAAACTATGCCCTAAAATTAGCTGATTCTTTTGGCTTTGAAACATATAAAGATCCACACAATCGATATGGATATGCACAAATTGGTAATGGGGCAAAAATTCTAGGTATTTTAGCTCACTTAGATGTTGTTCCTGCTGGCGATGAAAAGCAATGAAAAACTAGCGCCTTTGTTCCAGTAATCACTGATAATGAAATAATTTGTAGAGGTAGTCTTGATGACAAGGGTCCTGCAATCATTAACATGTATGCAATGAAATATCTCAAAGACAATGGTCTAGTCAATGATGAATGGTCTATTCGAATTATCTTTGGGATTTCCGAAGAGACAACTATGAAATCAATGAAATTTTATCTTGCAGACTTCGGCCATCCATATGTTTCATATACTCCTGACGGAGAATGGCCACTTATTTTTGCAGAAAAACTTATATATCAAGTTAGTTTTATTTTTAATAAAATTGATAATCTTGAAATAAATGCCGGAAATGTTGTAAATCAAATACCAGACAAAACTGAATATATATACAACGGAGAACTACACAGTGTACTAGGGAAGGGTGGTCATGGTTCAACGCCAGAAAAAGGTGATAATGCTATTATCAAATCAATCCTAGAACTAAAAGAAAAACATCCCCAATTATTAAGATATAATCTAATAAAATTTATTAGTGAAAATTTAGAAACTCGTGATTTTAGATTAAAAAATATTTTTCCAGACTATGATGATTTCTCGGGTAGCCTTAGTGCTAATCTTGGTATTATCAAAACAACCTCTGACAAACATATCATAACTTTTGATTTGCGAGTCCCGGCAACCCATTCTGTTGAAGAGGTTACAAATTCTATAAAAAAATACCTTTCATGCAATTTTTCGGATGTACATTTTGAAGTAGTTGGAACTAAAAATTCTATGTTTATGTCACCCGAAAGCAAATTAATAAAATTACTAATGCAAACATATAATGAAGCAATGAATACCGAAGAGCTACCATTAGCAATTGGCGGAGGGACCTACGCACGTATAGTTAATAATTGCGTAGCCTTTGGTTCAACAAAATATATGCATTTAATGCATGGACCAAACGAATGCTTCACATTCAAAGAAATAAAAAAATCACTCGAAATTTACATTAATGCTCTAAATAGAATACAAGATGAAATATAATGAAAATAAGAATAGAAAAAATCATTTCTTGATATCTTAACATTTCAAGAAATGAATGCAAAAAAATAATAAAAGCTAAAAGGGTTCTAATAAATAATAAATCAATCCTTAAGCCAATTTGTGTTGATATTAATAATGATACAATTATGATTGATGGTAAGCTAGTTGAATATAAAGAAAAACAATATTTTGTTTTCAACAAACCATCAGGATACATAACGGCAAATTTTGATAAAAAAAGTAAAACAATTTTCGAAATTATTGACCTTGATCCCAATAAATTTTTTTCATATGGTAGACTTGACAAAGACACAGAGGGATTATTAATAATAAGTAATGATGGTTTTTTAGGCCACCAAATTATGAACTCAAAATTCGAAATACCTAAAACATATTATTTCCAGACTAATAAACCTTTTGATGAAAAAATAAAAAATCACTATCCCAAACCAATTATCATTGCAAATAATTATCATGTAGAAAGATATGAGTTTATCTTTATAGACTCTAAATCTGCATATATAACTATTTATGAAGGTAAATTTCATCAAGTTAAGGAAATGCTAAATTTTTTTGGTTATAAAATAACCTACCTAAAAAGAGTATCAATAGGCACACTAAAATTAGATAATAATTTGAATCTGGGCGAAATCAGAGAAATATGTCAAGATGAAATTAGCAAAATTTTAGAGAATTATAAAACTTTTAAAAAGTAAAATTAGGTTTTTTCAAAAGAGATAACAAAGATTATTGCTTTAACAAAAAAATCTGGATTTAAACCAGATTTTTTAATTTAGCTCCATGAAAAATGGCTTTATTAGTTAGCAAACAAATAGGTGCTAGTCTTCCCTGAATGATGAATTATACATTTTTTCATATAAACTTTTTTTAGCTAATAATTCCTTATGGGTACCAGATTCAACAATTTCGCCATTATTAACAACCAAAATTTTATCTGCGCTCAAAATAGTCGAAAGTCTATGAGCAATAATAAACGAAGTTTTACCCTTCATTAATTTCATCATTGCTTTTTGAATTATTTTTTCGGTTCTCGTATCAATATTAGAAGTTGCCTCATCAAGAATTAAAATATTTCGATTAGCAATGATTGCTCGTGTTATAGCAATTAATTGTCTTTCACCTTGCGATAAATTAGCGCCACCTTCTTCAATAATTTCTTCATATCCATTTCCTAATCGCATTATAAACTCATCTGCGTGTGAAATTTTTGCAGCTTCCTTTATTTCATCATCAGTAGCATTTGGATTAGCATAACGAAGATTTTGCATAATTGTGGTTTTAAATAAAAATGTATCTTGCAAAACAATCGATATTTGTTGTCTTCAACTTTGTTCTTTAATATCGCGCGAATTATTTCCATCAATTTCAATGTTACCAGATAGCGGTAAATAAAACTTACTTAAAAGATTTATAATCGTAGTTTTACCAGCGCCAGTAGGGCCGACAATAGCAAATACTTGCCCTTTTTTTGCCATAAATGAAGCATTTTTTAATTGAAGATTATTAACATCATTTGTATAGGAAAAATCAACATTCATAAATGAAACATTTCCCTTTGTATAATTAATTGACCTTAATTTGGTTTCATCAACAAGTGGTTTGAATGTAGCCAAATTCATTACTCTAACTGCTGAAACTAGCGCCATTTGAATAGACGAAAGATTCTCAAAAACACGAACAATACTATTAGCCATAACTCTTATGTATAAAACAAATGTAATAATAACCCCGGGCGTAAAATTAGAATTAGAGCCTGTACC
Organism: Mycoplasma sp. 332; assembly: GCF_052378275.1. Lineage (NCBI taxonomy): Bacteria > Bacillati > Mycoplasmatota > Mollicutes > Mycoplasmatales > Mycoplasmataceae > Mycoplasma > Mycoplasma sp. 332. Next base: position 68,162 of record NZ_CP198998.1, on the reverse strand, counting down.
AATATTTACAACCGTAAATGCAGAAGCAATTACAACGATAATTAATTGCAATATATTAATAACGGCATTGCCAAGAGGTCACATTAAACCAATATACAGATTAGCCTTAAGAGATGAACTATATAATTTATCATTTTTAATAATAAATTCGTCTTCAATTTGTTTAGTAAAATCAAGTGATCTAATTAAATGATGTGCAGCAAGATTTTCTTCAATGAACCCATTTAATGAAGCAACACGTGATTGTTGCTTTCTAAATTGTGGATTAGCCTTCTTTAAAACAATAAAAACAAAGCAAAGCATTAAAGGCATTAAAAATAGAGTAATTAGAGTTAAATAAGCAGAATAGTAAAACATAAATCCAAAGGATGAAATGATTGTTGTAAAAGTTATAATAATAGTATTAAGGCTTCCAGTCATACCATTATTTATATTATCAATATCACTAGTTAGTATAGACATTAATTCGCCAGTCTTAACTGAGTCAAAAAATGAAACAGGCATTTTCATAATTGCCTTATAAGCATCTTCTCGCATAATTAAACATGACAAAATTGAGGCTCTAACTGATAAAACATTTGAAATTAACGAAAAAATTTGCTGAAAAACAAATATTAATATAAGTAAAACAAAATGTCACACAAAGCTTGAAATATTAAAATTATCAACATATTCTGGTACTAAAGATTTTATTTCGCCAACAAGAAATGAAGCAGATAAAAAATTATCAATAAAATATCCTAAAAAGAAAGTACCGGTAGTTAAACATAAGGCCGAAAAAACTGAAAAGACAATTATCCAAAAAAGATTCCCTTTTCTATAATTCAAATACCAAATTAATCTTTTGAAAGCGTCTCTTTTTATTTTTCTTCTTTGCTTTTGAATATTCTTTTTTTGGGTTTTTGTTAAACTTTGTTGCTTATCATCCACCTTAAGAGGGTCCAAATTATACATCTAAACCTCCTAACTGCGTTTTTGCTATTTCTAGGTATAGCTTCGAAGTTTTTAATAACTCTTTATGCGTCCCGATATCGCTTATCGAACCATTTTCCATTACCAGTATTCGGTCAGCATCAATAATTGATGATATTTTTTGTGTAATAATAATAGTTACAATTTTTCTTGAAGAAAAATGCATATCAATATTATCCTTAACCATTTTCTCAGTTTTAGTATCAAGAGCAGATGTTGCATCATCTAATATCAAAATCTTTGGTTGCTTTAAAAGGCCTTGAGCTATTGAAATTCTCTGTTTTTGTCCTCCTGACAAATTTGATCCATTTTTAAGAACCTCATGCTCAAATCCATCATTGTATGCATTTATAAAATCATAAGCAAATGCTAATTTTGCAAAATATTCTAAATCTTCTTGTGTAGCTTTGTTATTTGCCATTAATAAATTAGACTTAATAGTTCCAGAAAGCAAAATTGGTTTTTGATAAACAAATGAAATATTTTTTCGCAAAGAAGTTGTATCAATTTCATTAATATCATTGCCATCAATGCTAATGCTTCCGTGGATAGTTTTAAATTCATGGCTAAGTAATCTAGCAAGCGTTGTCTTGCCTGATCCGGTCGGCCCTATTATTCCGATTTTTTCACCTGGATTTATTTTTAAATTAATATCTTTTATAACAAAATTTTCGGATTCTTCATGATACTTAAATGAAACATTTTTTAATTCAATTTCACCTTTAGTAATAACTTTATTAGATTTTATAAAATCTATATCTGCTTCTTTTTTTAAGATTTCAATGACTCTTTTTGATGAAACATTTCCACGAGAAATTAAAAAGACTGCAAATGAAGACATAACTACCCCAATAGTAATAAACATTACATAATTTATAAATGTTGTAGCATTAGATATTTTTGTTTTATATAAGGATAATACATCGCTAAAATCCTTAAAAACTTTCAAATCAGTTATCACACCATAAAAACCTTGGTTAATTCTCGATCTAATAATAAAGCCAGTGGCTAATAATATACATGAAGTCACAATATTTGCAAACAAATTAATAAATGAAAAAGTAATATGATAAATAATTCAAGATTTTTTAGCTACGTTCGACCAGTTTTTATTACTATTTTGAAACTTATCTAATTGAACATTTTCAAGATTATATGATTTAATAACTCTTACACCTAAAATACTTTCTCTTGCTTCATTATTAATTTCATCATATGCTTTTTGTTCCTTTGGAAATAATCTCATAGAAGACATTCCTGCTATCGCCATAATAACAAATAATGCAGGAACAAAAGCGCCTAATGTAATTGAAAGATTCAGATCAGTTAGCAAAGCAAAAACTAACCCAAAAATTAAATTGCAAGGGCCGATAATGCTTAATCTTAAACCAGAGGAAATTCCAATTTGTATCCTAGATATATCGATAGTAAACCTTGTTAAAATTTTTGAATGACTAAAAAACTCAATATCTTTTTCCGAAAGAATTGTTAAATGCTGTCATAACGACTTTCGAATATGTTTTGCAGCACCTGTCGAAATATATGAAGCAAGCATAGACCCTAATAAGGTTACTATTGTTCCAATTAATAACACAAGAGCAAAATATGAGGTAAACCACTTTATAGAATAAGAGAGTGTTCCTTCAATTGTAAACAACCTAAGAATATTGATTTTAGAATAATCTAATATACTTGTTTGGTCTTTATGCAATTGTAAAAATGAATTTTGTGCGATTAAATTGGATAAATTTCCAATGAAAATCGGTACAAATAAAAAACAGATAACTTGAAGTAATGTTAGCAAAATGGTTATAATTGATAAAATTTTATACTTATGGTCCATGTATCTAAATAATCGAAGCAACATTAACTCCTTTAATTAAAATTTAATATCTTTATTAATTATATATTAATTAATCATGATTGCTTATTGTTTCAAAATCATTGCAATACCTAGAAAAAAAGTAGCTTTATAAGGCTACTTTAAAACTATAAATTTATTGCTTCATTTGCAATGAATTGTTCTTCCTCGGCACGAATTACATAAATAGGAATAGCGCTTGATGCATCAGAAATAATCTTATAATCACTAAATTCTCGGCATTGATTCTTCTTATTATCTAGTGAAAGATTAACAATATTTATTTTTTTTATAACTTCACTTCTTATATAATCGTCATTTTCGCCAACGCCTGCAGTAAATACTATAGCATCAACTTTTTCTGTAATTCTATTTAAATAGGTAATTAAATAATCGGCAATTCTTTGAGTATATAAATCGAGAGCAAATTGCGCATCTGAATTAGTTATCTTGGCCTTTTGAATATCCCTTAGATCAGATGAAATACCAGAAACGCCCAACATACCAGACTGCTCATTGAATAATTTAAATAGTTCTTCAACACTAATATCCTTGTGCTTTAAAATGAATGGAATAATCGATGGATCAAAATCTCCTGATCTAGTCCCCATCATAATACCAGCGAGCGGTGTAAAACCCATACTCGTATCAATTGACTGACTATTTTGCACAGCGCATAAACTTGCACCATTTCCGATATGTAAACTAACTATGTTAACGTCTTTTTTATTTAAAATTTCTTGGCACTTTAAAGTAATATAATTATGATTTAATCCATGAAATCCATACTTTCTAATATTTAATTCCTTTGCTAAATCCTTATTTATAGGATATGAATACGAGATCCTAGGCATGGTTTGATGAAATGTAGTATCAAAATGCATTGACATTTTTGCAGAAGGTAATAAAGCTTTGAATGCTTCAATTGCTTCAATTGCGCCAGGGTTGTGAACTGGTGCCAAATCTATTGATTGCTTTAAAATTTCGATTTTCTCTTCATCGATAAGGGTTGTTTTTTGCAATTTTGGACCACCATTCACAATACGAAATGCAACTTTTTCAATATCATTAAAATCCTTTATGATATTGAATTCTTTTCACTGTTTTACCAATTGTTTGACAGCTTCTAAAAACGTAGGAAGAGGTATTTCAAAATCTTTATTAATTTCCTTATATTTCAATGTAAGAATACCTTGTTTCAACTTAATGCGTTGAGCAATTCCCTTAGCCTCAACAACCAATTTCTCATTAAACAATGTTCATTTAATAGAACTAGATCCTGCATTTATAACTAATATTTTTTTCATAAAATATACTCCTAAATATGTTTTTTAAATTATATTATAAAGACTAGATATAAAACTATATTATTTATAATTATTTAGCTCTAATTATTTTTTTAAAAATTTCAAGTATAGATTTCAGAAGCTAAAAAAAGTTTAACTAACTGAAAAGCTAGTTAAACTTTTTTTAATAACAATTTGTAAAATATATGATTATTTAATAATTTCTAACAATCGATGAATTTAAGAATTTATACCCAAAATTATTAAACGATAGCAGATAAAAATCATTAAATGTTTGATAATTTTTGACTTGTTTTAAAATATAAAATTCATATATAGTTGTCGAAATAGCTAGCGAAAAAACATTAGAAATAATTATAATTAACATTCTTGATATTGCTGATAATGGGATGTTTTTTTCTTCATGATGTCTATTATAAAAGATAATAACAGAAGCAATCAAAATACTCATTATAGCCAATGGAATCAAAATATCAAACATAAGTATTCTCAAAATTGCAATCTTTTTTTGCTTTATAAAGTCAGGAGTCATAAACGAATGCATAGCAAAGTCTGTTTCTATTTCTTTTTCCAAATTCTTAAAATGAGGCGATTCATGTGAATATCCCAATATTTCAGCGGTAATCAAAATAATATCATTTTTAGTCAATTCTTGTTCTTTCTTGGAATACAAGGCAAGGGGAATTCTAGGGTCCTTTAAAAAAACAAATTTTGATTTATTAGCCATCGACTTTAGATAACAGTAATATGAATAATAATCCTTTATCTTAGCTCTTTTAATTAAATCAAGAAAAATAAAAGCTAGCAATATTGATAATATACCCGAAATTAAACCAGCAATAATGCTGACAGTAATATCGTTAAATATTTTAAAAGTGCTATCACTTGAATATTTATTTTCAAATATGGTAACCATATAAATAATTAAGGCTCATACAATGATAATGACAGCAATGGTTAATATCGAATATCAACTTGAATGTAAATCAAGCCGTTTTAACTTTCTTAATTCTTGTTTTCTGTTATTCATTAAACCACCTTTGGTATTTTATTATTTATTAAGATAAATTATAATAAAAAAATACTTATATTTGTATTATAAGTATTCTGTATCTACATTTGTGAAAGGTAAATTATTTATATGGTGCTCCAGACTGGACTTGAACCAGCACGGCTCTTAACCGGTTGATTTTGAGTCAACTGCGTCTGCCATTCCGCCACTGGAGCATAAAAGCATTAATAATTATAAATTATATTTTTAAAATAATGTTAAAAATAAAAAATCATAACATTAATTAGCGTGAAAAATGAGCCACCGATATTTTGAATTTGTTTAATTATACATTTTGCATAATTTCTAATAAAAAAATATAAAAAAATAGCTCTACTTTTAGGAATAGAATAATTTATTATAAAATTACAATTTTATTTATATCTCTTCTTATTTTTTCTAAATCTTCATTAATTGATCGCATTAAATCTATTTCTCTTTGTGAAATAAGACCAGTTTTAACAAAAGATTCTAAAATTTCTGTTTTTTTAGATAACATTTGATTGTAGTAATATCCGGCTTCTTGATGTTTCACAATTTTTTTAACCACCGATATTTCAAGAGGAAGCTTTTTACTATATGCTATTTTCTCATACATTTGAATGTCATTTTCATTTAATTCAAAAGCTTTATATCTTTTATTGTTTATGTGAAAATAGTATTGTTGATCTGCACCGATCATAAAAGTTGCATCATTTTTTGATGTGACTTTTATTTTTTGATTTTTTTCATTTTTAGGAATATATTTTTTATTTTTAAATGTTACAATTCCATTAAAAATTTGTCTTTTAATTGGCAAATCAAAATAAGCTTCAAGAGTTGCGCTGTTTGGTTTTCTAAATTCATTTTTTTCAGAATCGGTAATTGATTTTCTTGTTTTTATATCATTAAGCATTGCAATAATTTCGCATCTATATTTATTAGCGTCTTGGTTTGTTTTAATATTTCTATCTTTTAAAAATATCGGAATTCTATTATGTGCAATTCTCCAAAAACTTTCTATATGTGGTTTTTCATTAGATACTGATGTTGTTATAAATTCAGTACCTAATTTTGTGACTGCATCATACAAAATAGCGCTAGATTCAAGGTTATTATGAAAATTCATTCTATTATCGCTAATCATTACTTTTGGTATCCCATATTTATTAATCATATCTTGAATAATAATTTGATAACCTTTTACTGATTCGGCTTTTTCGTCAAAATAAAGTGATAAAACTTTTGAAGTTGAAACATCGATACATGCAACAATTGTTCATAAGGTTTGATCAACATAAAAATGAATAAATCCATCAAGTTCAACACATTCGCCCATATTTACTAATTTTCTTTTTGAGATTATGGTTGGTTTTGCAATCTTTTCTTTAGGCAAAATATTTGGCTTATAAGGTATATATTTTTTTACAAAAGTTTTTTGTCTTTTTATTGTATTTTTATGAGCAAAAGCACTTAGAAATCCGCTTTGCGTAAGTCTTCTTGTTAATTGACTATATGATATTTTTACATTAGCTATTCTCTCATAAAACAAACGGTAAGACATATATGAATTACAAGAACTATTTTTTGTTCCAGCAATTAATTTTTCACTTTCGTATTTTTTTCCATAATTGATAATTAAATCATTACTGTAAATCTTTTTTCTATCGCCTCATTGATTGCCATGTGCTAAGTTAACCTCTTTTTTGCATAATTTAGCATTTCTTAATTTTTGTTTTAATCTTTTTATGGTTGATATTGAACATTTTGCTTTTAAAGATAATTGCTTATTTGTTAAATTAGAATATGTAGTTATAACATCTAATTTTCGTTTTCTATTTAATTGAAAATAGTTTAATTCTATTTCATGCATAATAAGACCACCTATAACATTTTACTATATATGTTAGGTGGCCCATTTTTGTTGCAATTTAACGAAAATAATGTTAAAAATAAAAAATCATAATTATTTCTTTTTAATTTTAAAATGTAAAATTAACTAATTGATAAATAAAAAGTTTTTATTTTTATGATTGGGAATATAATAATTATTGCTATGGATTTAAAAGAAATTTTTATGTTGCAAATTGACCTGGATAAGGCTTTTTCTGAAACCATTTCAAAAAAGGATTTTCGTTTTTTTGATACAAAAATTGTTATTGCTCTATTAGTTGAATTGGGAGAATTTGCCAACGAAGTTAAGGCCTTCAAATATTGAAAAAAAAATAAAGTTATAGATCGCGAAAAGATGCTAGAGGAGTTTGCTGATGGAATTCATTTTATAACTAGTATTGCATATCCAAAAGGTATAAGTCCAATTATCAAACCCTACATTAAACACAAAAATTTTACACTTCAATTGGCATATACATACAAACTTTTTACCGAACTTTTAAATACCAAAGACAAAAATAAGATCTTAAAGGCATATGAGGCTTATTTAGGTTTAGGCTTATTGGTTGATATTCAAGAAGAGGATATTGTTAATTCATATCTTGCTAAAAATAAAAAGAATTATCAAAGAATCAAAAATAGATATTAATAAAGGAAAGTGACAATTAAAAAATATAGTTAGTTTTACATAACTAGCCATATTTTTTTACAAAAAATACTCAAATTACATCACATTGTTAACCTAAATATAAATTTATAAAATGATTCTAACTTAATTAATTCATTTATTTTTGAATCACAAAAACAATATTTAAATATTCCTAAAATTTAGGCTAAATTATATTAAGCTAACTTAGACATGCAACAAAAAAATTCTTTAACTTCTGTATTTAATTAATTAGTTAATTAGTATTAATCTTTTTTCAACCTTAGAGGAAGGCAAATTAATAAATAAGGCTATAATTTAATGTATAAATTTTATTCTTATTTTTAAGGAGCTGTATATGTCAAAAAATATTGAAAATAATCAAGACTTTATTAAAATGAGCAAGCAAAAGCTTGCTAATAAAATTTGGTCTGCTGCTAATGAACTAAGATCTCAATTAGATGTAACAGAATATGACAAAATTATTTTAGGTCTAATATTTTATAAATTCCTATCTTCGAAACAAACTGAAACACTAATAGATAAAAACGGTGATTATCAACTAGCTCAAAAAAGTGAAAAGAAAGACAACGATAATGAATCATGTTTATATATTGAGGACCTTACCAAAGGCAATAATCCTGACGAAATAGTTGACAGTTTAAAAAACAATTTAGGATACTATATACCATATGAATACTTATTTTCTTCATGGAATAAAAAGGAATTTCGCAACAAATTTGATAGAAACTATATTATTGAGTCTATCAATCATTTTAATAGTGAAATCGAAGTTATTAATGAACCTAATTCATTATACAAAAACATCTTTGATGAGTTTTATCTTTCAATTCAAAAGGTGAAAAATGAAGATAGTATCAAAAAGATAATTAGAATTATTGATGAAATTCCAATCAAAAAACAAGATTACGATGTTTTAGGTTTTATTTATCAATATTTAATTGGCGAATTTGCATCAACAGCTGGTAAAAAAGCTGGTGAGTTTTATACTCCACTTGAAGCAGGAATTTTAATGTCCGATATTATTTCATTTCATCTAAGCAAGTTTACATATAATAAAAATGATCTCATTAGAATTTATGACCCTACCGCCGGATCTGGTTCCTTATTAATTAGAGTTGCTGAAAAATTCCAAAAACATATGAATGAATTGCATCATGATATTAGAATTAAATATATTGCCCAAGAAATTCTACCAACTTCATTCAAAACATTAAGTATGAACTTAATTATGCATAATATTCCACCACAATTAATAAATATTAGAGAAGCTGACACGTTGGAAGATGACTGGCCAACAGAAAGTAATGGTGACAAAAAAGTCAAAGCTATTGTAGCTAACCCGCCTTATTCACACCTTTGAAAACCCGAAAATAAGGTGAATGATCCAAGATTTCAATCTTATGGTATAGCGCCAAAATCAAAAGCAGATTATGCTTTCTTATTGCATAGTTTATATCACTTAGACAAAGACGGAATAATGGCAATCGTTTTACCTCATGGCGTTTTATTTAGAGGGGGGTCCGAATATGAAATCAGAAAATCTTTAATCAAGAAACAAAAAATTGATACTATTATTGGTCTTCCTAATAACATGTTTATGGGTACAGGTATTGCAACCATAATTATGATTCTTAAAGAAAATAAAGCAACCGACGATTTTATGTTTGTTGACGGATCTAAACTTTTTTCAAAAGATGGAAATAAAAATAAACTAGATAGATCACATATTATTAAAATATCCGATGTTGTTAATAACCGAATTGAAAAAGAAGGATTTTCAAGAATTGTCTCACTAAAAGAAATTGAAGATAATGATTATAATTTAAACATTTCAAGATATATTGATAATTATGATAAGGAAGAAATTCACGATTTATATTCAACTATGTATGGCGGTGTATCTGACCAAGAAATTTCAACTTTAGATTCGTTTTGAAATAAATTTATCGGTTTAAAGGAAAAACTTATTTCAAAAAGATCCGATGGGTATAATCTCTTAAATTTAAGAAATGAAGAATTAATAAATACAATAAAAAACGATAATTATGTAAAAGAATTTATTAACGAAAATAAGAATATCGCAATTTCAATTATTGAATTTATTAAAAATAATGTTCCATCATATCAAAGTATCAATGGTATTAATGTCTATAACTTTGAAAGCATTTTTGAAAAATTTATATTAAACATTAAGGATAATGCTTTTATTGAAAAATACGATATATATCAAATAGCAATAGAAAAATTTGAAATCATTAAGGAAGATATTGAAATAATTCAAAATTATCAAAATGATAATATTCCAATCTCTGAAATTATTCTTCAAGAAAAAAATGTCGAAAATAATAAAAACGGTAGTTTAGTTAATTGGGATGCTCGTTTAGTAAATAAAGAATCAATCATTAACAAGTTCTTTGCTGCTAGCTTAAATAAAAATGAAAAACTTAAATATGACATTGAATTAATAGAAAGTGAAATCAAGGAAACCTTTGATTCAATCGATGAAGAAGACAAAGATTTATTAGTATTTAAAGAAAATGGTTTTGATAATAAGGAATTATCAAAACAAGTTGCTATCTTAAAGAAAGACGAAAATGCCTTAGATAATATCGAATTATCCAAAAAGCTTCTTCATGTTCATAATTTAAATAATGAACTTAAGAATTTAAAAGACGAGCTAAAATCAAATGAATTCGAACTATTACATGATTCTCTTGAAAAATATAATTCATTAGATGAAGATACATTTTATGATCTCTTGTTTTACAAATGAACTAATAATATTTGTGAAAATATTGTTGAACTTGTTGATAAAATAATTGACTCATTTATCAATAAAATAGAAATATTATTCAATAAATACCAAAACACATTAAATGAAATAAACAATGAAATTAGTAAAAAAGAATCAGAATTAATCGAACTCCTTGCAGATTTAAAAGCAGATGATTATGATCAAAAGGCTATTAATGAATTAATTGCAATTCTAGGCGGTAATAAAAATGAGCAAAAATAATATGGTTCCATCAATAAGATTTAAGGAATTTACTAACGCTTGAGAACAGGAAAGGTTGGGAGAAATAGTTGATTATTTTAATGGGTCTTCGAATGAAAAAGAACAAACGAATGAAGGAAAATTTGAAATAGTAAACTTAAACTCTATTTCGATATCTGGTGAATTAAAACCATCAGGAAAGTTTTTACACAATGCTTTTGAAACGTTAAAAAAAGATGATATAGTAATGATTTTAAGTGATATTGCATTAGGTAATTTGTTAGGTAAGTCTGCTGTAATACCAGTAGATAATAGATATGTTCTAAATCAAAGAGTTGCTTTATTAAGAAAAAATAATTCAAAATTTAATTCAAAATTTATTTCATTATTTTTGAATAAAAATCAAAGCTTACTTTTTAGAAAAGGAGCTGGATCATCACAATTAAATCTTTCAAAAAAAGAAGTTATTAATTTTTTATTTTTTTCAACAAGTAGAAATGAACAAGATAAAGTATCATTAATATTTAACAACATAAACACCCTCATCACCCTTCATCAGCGTAAGTTAAATGCCTTAGAAAAGATCAAAAAAACCTTATTAGAAAAGATGTTTGCGGATGAAAAATCTGCTTTTCCATCAATAAGATTTAAGGAATTCACTAACGCTTGAGAACAGGAAAGGCTGGGGAATTTATTGAATTATATTAGGCCTGATAATTTTTATACAAAATATGATGAAATACCAGAATCTGGGAAAAATCCGGTTTTAACAGCTAATAAATCATTTATTTTAGGCTATTCAAATGAAGCAAATACTTTTGATAAGGAATGTATTATTTTTGATGATTTTACTCAAGATTTTAAATATGTTAATTTTCCTTTTTTAGTTAAATCGAGTGCTATTAAAATACTAATTAATAAAAATACAATGTTTGATGTTTACTCCTTATTTTTAATTATGTTAAGTGTAAAACTTGAAAATTTTGGGCATGCTAGACACTACATTAATTTTGTTCAAAATAAAAATATTATATTATGTGGTTTTCATGAAATGAAAAAGATAAGAGAAATTTTTAACAACATAAACACCCTCATCACCCTTCATCAGCGTAAGTTAAATGCCTTAGAAAATATCAAAAAAACCTTATTAGAAAAGATGTTTGTATAGGAGCAATATGTCAAAACTTAATTTTAACAATGAAAATTTCAAAAATGAAGCCGAATTCGAAGAGAATGTTGTAAAGCTTTTATTAGATAATGGTTGAAAAAATCAAGGTTTTGGTCAATTAAATATTAATAATGAATTAAATAATGTTAGCGAACATGATTTAAAGTTAAATTGATTGCGTATCTTAAACCATAACAATGTGGATAAACTTGACGGTAAACCAATCACTGAAAAAGAATTAGATCTATTAATAAATGAAATACAATCTCAACAAAATATTGCTCAAGTTAATAGAAACATTATAAAACCAAATCAAGGATTGCAATTAAAAAGAGAACAAAAAATAATCCCTTTAACCTTAATTCATAAGGAACAACTAAATAATGACGGTGGTAAAAATTATTTTCAAATTGCAAGACAAGTTACAATTAATAATGCTAATAACGACCAAAAAAGAAGCGATATTTTCTTATTAATAAATGGAATACCACTTATTCATATTGAATTAAAAGATAAAGATAAAAGTATTATTAATGCAAAAAATCAATTAATAAATTATAATGAAGCAACAAAAAGCATTTATAATGGTATCTTTAAATTCATTCATATAGTAGTTGCAATGAATCCACTAAAAATGGAATATTCGCCAAGAAATAGAGAATTAAAATTTATTAATTGGTATGATGAGACTAATAAAAATGAGATTAATAATTGAGTTGATGTCGTTAAAAACTTTTTATCTATTCCAATGTCATTAGAATTAATTTGTGACTACACTATTCCGGACGGCGATGAGCTAAAAATTTTAAGAAGTTACCAATACTATGCTGTTAAGAAAATTCTTGATAAAATTAGAAAAACGGATCTTTTTTTAGCAGAAAATGATGAACCTATTAAAGGGGGATTCATTTGACATGCTACAGGTTCAGGAAAAACCTTCACTAGCTTTAAGACTAGTTCATTAATAATTGAGCATAATCTTGCTGATTTAGTAATATTTGTAGCTGATAGAATTGAATTAGTGGATCAAACGTATAATGAGTTTGTAAAACATGATAAAAAGGTTACTGATGTTTCTAGTACAAGAGATTTACAAAATAAGACAAGAAAAAACGAAGATCAACCAATCATTGTAACTTCAATTCAGAAATTAGATCGTATAAATGAAGATCATAAAAATATTCTTGATAAAAAAAGAATTGTCTTAATCTTTGATGAAGCCCACCGTAGTACATTCGGCTCAATGATGAGCAAAATTAAAAATACCTTTAAGAAAAAAACCATAATTTTCGGTTTTACTGGAACCCCTATTTTTGATGAAACACCTAATACATATGATATTTTTGGCGAAAAATTACATAGCTATACTCTAGGGGATGCTATAGTACAAGAAAAGGTTCTAAAATTTAGTTGTAAATATAATATATTTGAAGATTTATATAAGTGAGCATTTAATTGCAATATTGAACATAATAAAAAATTTTGTACTGAAAAATTAAATTCCATTAAAAATGAAACATTAAAACAAGAGCTTCTTTCTTTAAAAAATGATGCTCCATATGAAGTTACTAAAAAATTAGAAGAATTTAATGAAAAATCAGATAATTTGGATAAACTAATTGAATTAGAAGATGAGATTAACTATATTTATGAAAGCGATTTATATAAAAATCTTGTAGTTGAAAGCATTTTAGACGATTGATATAATTTGGCGAAATCTAATAGTTTTAAATATAATTTTTCTTCAATTTTGGCCACTTCAAGTATTGAAGATGCAATAAAATATTTCCGTATATTTAATAAACATATAAATGATCTTGATATAAAAGATGAAAAACGTAATTTTAAATTCACCGCTTTATTTACAAGATCATTAGATAGTGATGAGTCTCCACAAAAACTTGAAAAGCTTGAAGAAGCATTTAAAGAAATATATAAAAAATACGAACAAGACTTCGATTTTAAAATTATTAACCAAAATGATGAACACGAACTATTCAAAAAAGACATTTCGCAAAGACTAAAAAGAATCAATATGAATCAAGATGATGATTCAAAAACTATAAACTTGTTAATTGTAGTAAATCAGATGTTAACCGGCTTTGATTCAAAATATATTCAAACAGTATATTTTGATAAACAACAAGAATCACAAAATTTAGTCCAAAGTGTTTCGCGAACTAATAGAAAATATAATATTCATAAAGAATTTGGTAGAGCACATTTTTACAAATTTCCATATCACATGAAGAAAAATGTTGAGGATGCATTTAGAAAATATGCTTATGAGGATTTAACAATAATCACAGTTTCCGATACATCATCTATAGTAAAATATGCAAATGAAGAATATAAAGAAGTTGAAAAATTATTCAAAGAATTAGGCATTAACTGATTTGAAAATATTGAATCATTTGACACTGATGATATAAACAAAGTTAAAAATCTTAAAAAGGCTTATAATCATTTGTGCGAAATTAAACGCTTAATAAATTCATTAAACTTATTGAGTTTTAAATGAGAAGAAAATGAAAAATTGATGTCCTTTGATAAAGAAATATCCGAAAGAATTGATGTGAAAATATATGAAATTGATGTTATTTTAACCAATCTTAATTCATTAGCAACTTTTAATGATTCGGATGATGAGCTTAGATTTTATAATACTGAAATTCTAAAAGATATTCAAAACAATAAAAAGCAAGAACTTTATGATAAAAATTTTTTCACAAATCTTGAATTAGAATTAAGAACTTGCAAATCGATACCTCATGTTTTAAGCAAGTATTATATTAAAAATCCCGAATGAATTAAGGAATGATGTAATCTTCCCGATAATAATAAACCTAGTTTAAATGACTTTTGAAAACAAAAAAAACAAGAAGAACTACAAAAAAATCTTGATGAATTAGCGATATATGGACTCGAAAAAGAAAAAATTGAAGAATTCGTAAATAATTGCTATATAGATATTAAAGAAGACATTAATAAAAACAATAATTTTGAAGCTTATATTTGACCGCTTGTTAAATCCCCGGACGGCCCTAAATATAAGCTAAGACCCCTAATTATTGATCTTATAAAGCAATACAAGGAAAAAAAATAGAACCTATTTGGTTCTATTTTTTAGTGTGGGCATTGATATATTTTAGTTTAAACTCGATATTGAACGCATAACAACATCGATATCTTTATTCTCTAACTCGTTAATAATATGCAAATATATTCTCTCAGTTGTGTTCATACTAGAATGACCAAGCCTTTTAGCAACAGAAGCAATCGATACCCCGGCGTACAACAATAATGATGCATGAGTATGTCTTAAACCGTGAATAGTTATGATAGGAACATTTGCTGTTTTGCATCTTCTGCTAAGTGTATCATTAATAGTAGAATTATAAATTTTTTTCTTAAAGATAAATATAGGTTTATCACCTGGCAAGTCTTTAACAAGACTCGAGAACTGTGAAATAGTCATTCAATCTAATGGAATTTTTTCTAACCGAAGTTTTATTTTTGGTGGTAAAAAACCACCATTTTCTTTATAATTTCATGTCTTAGTTATATTCAATGTTTGTTTTGAAAAATCAAAGTCTTCCGGCGTGATTGCTATAGCTTCCGAAAACCGCAAGCCAGTTTTCGCTATTAAAAGCAACAATCAATCACAATTAATTTTTTCGTTTAATTTCAAGGTTTTTAGGAGCAATTGAAGCTCAAATTGACTTAAAAACTTCTGCGCTTTCTTTTTAGGTGGTTTACCCTTTATAACAACCTTTCTAGTAGGATCATTATCTATTAAACCTTCATCAAATGCATCTAATAATGCGCTTTTTAAATGGTGGTGAAAATCCATTGTTGTTTGTTTTTCATGATAAGTAGCATAATCATTCAATATTTTTTGGTATTCCATTCTATCTATATCGCACAATCTTAACTCAGGCACCAATTTAATTATTCAATCTAATGATAACTCGTATTTTTTAAAACTAACGTTTCTTATAGAACCTTTTTTATATACAAAAATTCAATTTTGAAAATATTTATAAAATAAAATTTCTGATTTTTTTCTCATCTCTCCCCCAATTATGCCCACGCTGATGAAGGGTGATGATGGTTTTTATGTTGCTAAAAATCACTGCAATTTTATTTTGTTCATCTAATAAGCTTGGATATTTTAGAACACATTTATTAGCTATGCTTCAATTAATATAAACTTGAGTATTACCTTGTGAAATTTGCTTTATTTTATTTCTGAATTTATTTGAATTAATATAAAAATAGAAATAACCGCTTGAAAATAATTTGTTGTTGGGAGTTATTCTTTGCGTTCTTTGATTATGAATATATTCATAATCTTTATCTATTTTTAAGACTCTTCCAAGTATATTACATGTCTGGGTTTTATCATTAAGAATCATTACTAAATCATTTTTATTCAATAAATATTTTCTTGTTCTTTCATTTAAAACTATCCTTAATCCTTGATCAAAATATTCATCATTCTCACCGAAACTTCCAATACTAATAAATTTATACTTTGACTGATTATTTATGTGCTCTTCTAATGAAACTCCGCCACATGAGTACCCTAAATTCCCCAACCTTTCCTGTTCTCAAGCGTTAGTAAATTCCTTAAATCTTATTGATGGAAATGCAGATTTTTCATCCGCAAACATCTTTTCTAATAAGGTTTTTTTGATATTTTCTAAGGCATTTAACTTACGCTGATGAAGGGTGATGATGGTTTTTATGTTGCTAAAAATCACTGCAATTTTATTTTGTTCATCTAATAAGCTTGGATATTTTAGAACACATTTATTAGCTATGCTTCAATTAATATAAACTTGAGTATTACCTTGTGAAATTTGCTTTATTTTATTTCTGAATTTATTTGAATTAATATAAAAATAGAAATAACCGCTTGAAAATAATTTGTTGTTGGGAGTTATTCTTTGCGTTCTTTGATTATGAATATATTCATAATCTTTATCTATTTTTAAGACTCTTCCAAGTATATTACATGTCTGGGTTTTATCATTAAGAATCATTACTAAATCATTTTTATTCAATAAATATTTTCTTGTTCTTTCATTTAAAACTATCCTTAATCCTTGATCAAAATATTCATCATTCTCACCGAAACTTCCGATACTAATAAATTTATACTTTGACTGATTATTTATGTGCTCTTCTAATGAAACTCCGCCACATGAGTACCCTAAATTCCCCAACCTTTCCTGTTCTCAAGCGTAATGCTAAAGACAAAAAATAAGGTGTTAAAGTTGTCCAAAATGTGTTAATCTAAAGATGATAAACCTAAGTTTGTAAAAGAACTCAAAGAATTGATCATAGATTGTCTTTCTAGTTTTAAATTAGCATAAAAAAACTACCACATAATTTGGTAGTTAATCTTAATTATTATTTAGCCATTTGTTCGGCAACTTCTGCGGCGAAGTCAACTGTTTTCTTTTCTATTCCTTCCCCAACCTCATATCTTTTAGCACTAACTAAAGTCAAGTGAGAATCATTTAGATACTGTCCAACAGTTTTAGTATCTTCCATTACGAAGGGTTGATATAATAAAACACCTTTTTCGTTTAATTGTTTTCTTAACAAACCTTCCTTAATAGATTGTTGAATCTTTTCAGGCTTATTTGCTAGAGCAGGTGATGCATCCAACATATCATGAATACCCTTTAACTCAACTGGACACAAACATTGTTCTGTTAAATAAGATGGGTTAAGGGCAGCGATATGCATCGATACATTTCTTAATGCTTCAGCATTCATACCCTTACCCATAATAATCGTTGCCACTCTATTATTAGCATGAGTATAGCCGGCCACAATTTCGCCTTCCTTAGCAACATATTTTAGCGCTCTTCTTAATGTTATTTTTTCACCAATTTTTGCTGTTAATAAACTAGTTTGATCCTCGATTGAAACACCATCAATTTTAATTGCCTGTAATTCTTCATCACTGGTAAAATCATTTACCAACAATGATTCACCGATTTTATTTGCTAATTCAATAAATAATTCATTTTTAGAAACAAAATCTGTTTCAGAATTAAGTTCAAATATAACTGCAACGTTATCTTTAACAACAGCTCTAACGATACCTTCGGCTGCGATTCTTCCAGCTTTTTTAGCAGCCTTTAAAATTCCTCTTTCTTGTAATCAGTCGATTGATTTTTCAACATCATTGTCATTAGCCTCAAGCGCTTTTTTAACATCTAAAAATCCTAAATTCGTTCTTTCTCTTAATTCTTTAATTTTATTTAAATCGATTGACATATATACCCTTTCTTATACTTTGAGATAATTTATTTTTCCTCAGGTGTTTTCGAAGATTCTACTGGTTTATTAAATCTTCTTTCTCTCATTTCTCTCATTTCGCTTGTTCTAGGATCTTCTGGTAAAACAATTTCCTCATTAGTTTTATAAGCAAATAATTGAGAACCACCTCTAGCAGAAGCGATAGCATCAGCTAAAATTGTAATAATTAAAGTTAATGATTTTGCCGAGTCATCGTTTGCTGGAATAACAAAATCTACTAAATCTGGATTTGAATTTGTATCATGAATTGCAAAAACTTTTAAACCCTTTCTCTTTGCTTCTCTAATAGCAATTTCATCTTCAACAGGTGAAGCAACAATCATAACTTGTGGCATCTGCGCCTTGTTAGCTAGTTTTCTAATACCACCAAGGTTCTTTTGCAACTTAGCAATCTTCTTATCATTTAGAAGACCTTCTTTTTTAGTATATCCTTGATATCCATTTTTTTGCAAAGCTTCTAATCTGTCAAGTTCCTTAACGCTCTTAAAAATTGTTTGCGAATTTGTTAAAGTTCCGCCCAATCAACGTTCAGTAACATAAACTGAATTAGTTCTTGCTGCTGCTGCTTCAATAGCAGATTTAGCTTGTTTTTTAGTACCAACTCAAATAAATGAGATTGGTTTTTGAGCCATTTTATTTAATAGTTTGTATGCATATTCTAAAGTTTTTTGAGTTTTAGCAATATCGATAATATGTATACCTGATCTTTTTCCATAAATGTATTGTTTCATCTTTGGATTTCAACGGCTTACTCTATGACCAAAATATGTTCCTGCTTCTAATAATTTTTCTCTTGAAACAATAACGGGTTCGCTAGATACTGCAGTTTTTTGTTCAACTGGCTTTTGTTCAACTTGTTTTTGTTCTGTTGTCATTTTTTTAATCTCCTTTTTAAGATATAAATAAAAATAAGTTTGTTTTTTCTCCCTATTGTTTCTAACAATCAACACCAAAAAGGCACATGCGATTGAATTCACAATAGTGTTTGATAAATTAATTTTGTTTTTTCATAATCTATCGATACTTTTATAAAAAGTACTTTCAAATTTTAACACAATTTTAGTAAAAAAATAATAAGTTAGAAGACTGAAATTTATATGGTGGATTAATTATATGAATGATTCAGTACATACCAAAGGATTGACAAATATAAAAAAATAGAAATTTAAATTTGAATTTGATCAACAATAAGGCGTTTTGTTATGATAATTCAAAATTTTTTTGTATAAAAATACATTTCTTTTTTAGCTTAATAGAAGTAAAAATTAGGTATAATAAAAACACTTTTACGTAAGATAAAAATTTAATATTGAGGTTTTTTATGCAAAAAAGCAAAAAGAAGAAGATTTTAATAGCAAGTATTTCCACTGTTTCAATGCTAGGTATTATAGGGACTGCTGTGGGAATAGGATATGCTACTTTTTTAAAAAACAACAAACAGCAGCAAGAAACGCAAGAATTAATCACGGCTGCTAAAAATTTAGTTGCAAACATAGTGAATGAGGATAGCAAAAGAGATTTTTTAAAACAAATTAATGATCCTAAATTTAGACAATATTCGCCTAAAAATTATGCTACTCTACAAATTATTTTAAAAAACATAAAAAAGCAGATAGAAGAAGATAGAGCATTTGTTTTATCAAAAATTAATCAATTAAAAAACAACGAAATAAAAAACAATCTTCTCAATCGTTTTCAAAATAACAATAATGCCGCAAACCTAAAAAATATTTTAGAAGAAACTAACAGACAATTAATATTGCAAGAAAAAGCAAAAAGTTTGGAATTAGCTAAAATAGAACTAAATGCCTTGATAAAAGATTTAAGTAAGGATAAAAAAGAAAAATTTATCATCCAAATAAGTGAAGCTAAAACACTAGAAGAAATAAATCTAATTAAAAAAAATATTATTGATTTCCTATCAAAAATAAGTACTGAAGATCAACTATTAAAAAATAAAATAAATGCCCTAATCGAAAAAATTAATGCATCTGATATTTCAAACAATGATAAAGAAGAACTAGCAAATAAAGCTAAATTAGCTACGAACAAAAATATCGAAGAAGTTTCAAAATTGCTAGATTTAGAAATAAACAAAGCAATTCTAAAACAAGAAGTGTTAATTTTGCTTAATAAACTTTCTAAAACAAAGCAAAAATACAAAGAATTAAAACAAAAATTTAGTAATAAAGACGCAAACATCGACGATTTTAATGATATTAAA
This sequence comes from Mycoplasma sp. 332, assembly GCF_052378275.1. NCBI lineage: Bacteria > Bacillati > Mycoplasmatota > Mollicutes > Mycoplasmatales > Mycoplasmataceae > Mycoplasma > Mycoplasma sp. 332. The sequence continues at coordinate 47,703 of NZ_CP198998.1, read as the reverse complement.
AATCAAGTTAATAGTTACTTAAATAAACTAAAATCCGATGTAGAAATATTGCTTGATTCCTTTCAAGATGATAATTTAAAAAAGCAATTAAAAACCGAATTAACTAGTGCTGATAATGAAGAAAAAATATTAGATATTAAAGCAAAAATTCTTGCTCATCAAATGAAACCGGATGTGCAAAAATTATTAGAATTAATTTCAAGACTTTCTAGTAAAAATCCATTAAAAAAAGAGTTGTCAGACCAACTAAACCAACAAAATATTAATGCAAAAGAAATTGACAACATCATTAAAAAGTTAGATAATGAAATTCAAAAAATTTTAGACAAAACTGCTAAAAACATAGAAAAGCTTGATGGATCACCTAAATATAATGAATACCAAAATGAAATTAAAAAAGGCAATATAACTGAAGATGAGCTAGAACAAATTAGCAATGATGCCAATAGTATCTTTGATGAATATAACCAAGAAGCAATTGCGTATGTAAATGCTCTTAACATTGAAATAACAATCAAAAACAAATTAACAACCTTAATTAAAACTTCTAAAAATATAAAAAATAGTGATTTTTATAAATCAAAAGCAAAACTATATAATGATATATCTTCAATTCATGACATTGATAAACAAGAAAAACTAAAAAATGAACTAGAAAAAATTTCTTTCACAAATAATGATTATCGTGATCTTTTTGGCGAGTTATCACAAAAAATTAATAATGAAATAAGCAAGCAAAATAATAATCCAAATGAAGCACCACAAATACCATCTCCAAACGTGCCGGATATAACTCCATCACCAGGCATAGATGTACCTGCTCCTAACTATGAAAAAATAAATGATAGTCAAGTATTACTTGCCGAAGCTCAAAAACAAATATCAACAGTAAATGAATTCTTTGAAAAAACAGATAATAATCCTGAATTGGTCGATGAACGCCATAAGCTTGCAATAGCATATACAAACTTAATAAAATATCGCGACCGCCAAAGAGATTACAATAATAACATCGATGAATTAAATGATGCCCTAAAAGAATTTAAAACACAGTTATATAATCTAAGCCAAAAATTTAAGAAAGTTATTAGAAACCATGAGCTTCAAAAACTTAATACCGATATAAACTCAACAACTAATAATTCTAAAACCGATTCACCAAAGCACAGTCTAGGTTTTGATTTAATATTCAATAAATCTACACAAAAATTCAATGATGCTAATGCTATTGTCACCCAAACACCTTATTATAAAAAGAAACTTCAAGAATTTAAAAACTATCTAAAAACAGCGAATAACAACACTGGTTTAGATTTATCAAATAATCGCTTAGATCCTGGTTTTTTAAACTATCTTAAGGAAGTTGGCATATATGGAGAATATGGTGATAATGATGAACAAAAATGACGTCAATTCTTTAATGGATACAATAAAGAACATATGATGAAAGCTTTGTTCCTTGACACTTTTGATACCATACCCAACAATTCTGTCGAAATTAAACAAGACGAGAATACTGCTAATAAAATTAAGGGAATTATAAGAAACAACCCTTTTGGCTATCTTCCATCTAATCTAAGTCAGTTTCTTTATTATATCGACTTAGATACAATCAAAAAAATGATAGACTTTAATCAAGAAATTGAAGAAATAAAAGCTAAACATAATGATTTAAGTGGCGAAATAACATTATTATTTAAAACTAAATCTGCACAATTTAGACATCTAACACTTAACACAAGCAATTCATTGCTAAGAAAAAATGATGATTTTTATCAATACATCTATGATAGGTCATTCTCACTAAATTATAAAGGTATTTATACAGTACGACCACCCTTTGGTGGAAGTCCTTCGCAGCGCTATACAAGTACTTCTGGGACAGCATGAATTGTAGATAGAATTGATAATAAAATAACAACCAATAAAAATGGCGGCGAAGAATATGAATTTTTAGTTGCAACCAATGCACACGTTGCATCATTAACTCATATCTTTGACAAAAGTATTGTGTACAACAAAAATACAGATAAAAAAAATATTAATAACTTTGTTGGAAGACTAGACCCTAATTTTAATTTCAATAAGCATAACTATGAAACTGCGGATAATGGTGAAATTATTAATGATTATCAAAAATACTTTAAAAAATCGCTAAACACACATCAGGGTACTGATACAAAAAGTCAGTATTTAGATTGGATATACTACACTCCAAGATTTAGCTCGAAAGGATTAAGAGCAAATCGGGCTGTCACAAATTTCTTTGATGAACTCACAGATGTCAATAACCGCCTTGGAACAGTTAAAAATGGCGGAGCTGATTTTGCAATTCTTAAACTAAGATTCACTAAAAATAATATAAGAGATCTATTTCCTACCCTATATGAAATTTTAGATACACCAGCCGAAAAGGATTGATATATTGGTTTTGGTAATGAAACAAATAAACAAAAGAATCACGAGAGCCCTATCCAAACTCATTTTGTGCTCGGTTTTCCAGATGTCAATGGAACAATTAAATTAAATGCTGCCAGATCACAAGGTGGCTATATTGAAACAAAAAACCGTGTTGTTGATAATGATAAAAATAACAAAGATAACTTTAATAGCTTATGGGTAAGATATAACGAAAAAGAAAACAAAGATTGAAATAGTATAGACAATAAATGAATGGACTATGAAAAACCATTCGGAAAAGCATCTGAACACGGAATGCCTAAAAATATTCTCCAACAGATGACAACACTATATCTTAACAATGAAAACAACGAATCACTTGATAGCGGTTCAAGCGGTTCGATGGTAATAGATTCAAGATTTAATTTAATTGGAATTAATTTTATTCATATTGTAGAAAGTGACAATTCTGAAAACAGGGGTAACCAAATTATCTTGTTTAGAGGCGAAAGTGAATATGACCCAAAAGAATTTTCAGGTGATATAAAGCATGATTTCATAACAAAACTTGAAGTAGATAAGCTTAAAACTATTAAGCTAAACCCTAAAATTTAAATCAAAAAAATATCCCCAGCTTATTGCTGAGGATTTTTAATATATAAAATTCAATAATTTTAGATAATTACTATCACATAACATCTTTACGTGATAAAGGCATTGACATGCAACGTGCATTACCCATACCTAATGATAATTGGTTACCATGGAATGGAAGAACCTTGATTCCAGCAGCTTCTAAGGCAGCGTTTGTCTTTTCGTTACGTGAATAACCAATAACAACACCTGGTCTAATTGCTAGATAGTTTGTACCATCAAAGTGAGTTTCTCTTTCAATTTCCATTTGTGAAGCACCTTCACCAGCAATTGGAATTAAGATAGGTTTTTTGTTAATAATTGATTCTAATAATTGTTCTAGTGGTAAACCATTTTCCATTGGTTGTGGTTCTTCTCCACCATTTACTAAATCATAGTCTCAGAATTTAAATACATCATTAGCAATAGGCGAGTATAGGAATTTATCCTTGTCCAACATTGTTAGTCATGTGTCTAAGTGCATCAAGTTTGTTCATTTAGGAACATTGATTGCAACAATACGTTTGAATTCACATTCTTTATTAGCAACAATATTCTTAGCTAACAAGGTTATTGTTTGTAAATCGGTTCTTTCTGAAACACCAACTACTAAGGTTTCGTTGTTGTAGATAAATACGTCTCCACCTTCGATTGATAATTTTAGAGATGGGTCGTAGTATCATGGTGTGTTTACAAGTTTAGGGTGATTTGAAAATACAAACCTTGAGAATAATGTTTCACGTTGTCTAACTTTGTAACGCATGTAGTGAATTGTTACACCATTACCAACTGATGCAAATGGGTCACGGGTAAAGTATAGGTTTGGCATTGGGTCAACGATTAATTCGTGATCTGCTTCAATACCTAAATCATACTTGGTGATTCCAGCCATCATAATTTCAACTAATTCTCTTGATGACATTTTTGATTTTAAGAAGTTTCTTACAACCATTTTGTGTTCTTCTGAAAGAACAGGTTCTGAGTCTTCTAAAAATTCTTCAATTAATTTGTCTTTAGCTTCTTGTGATGCTAAATCATATGTTTCTGCAACTAGGTCAGTTAGTTCAACAACATTGATGTCGTTAGCTTTTAATTCTGATACAAATTGTTTGTGTTCTTTTCTTGCATCATGACTTTCTAAGATAGCTGAGAATAATAATTCATCTAGTCTAGCTGGTGTAATGTAGTCAATTTCACGCCCTGGTTCGTGAACCAAAACCGATTCTAATTCTCCGATTTCTGAATAAACGTGAATTCCTTTAAATTTACTGTCAAATACAGACATTTGTTTCCCTTTCAAATAAGTGATGTTATTTAGCGTATAAAAAAGTGCAAATAAATGCTCTATTTATACAATATTAATTATACTACACTTTTATTTTTTGGGTTTTTGCGTTAAATTGCAACAAAAATGGGCCACCTAACATATATAGTAAAATGTTATAGGTGGTCTTATTATGCATGAAATAGAATTAAACTATTTTCAATTAAATAGAAAACGAAAATTAGATGTTATAACTACATATTCTAATTTAACAAATAAGCAATTATCTTTAAAAGCAAAATGTTCAATATCAACCATAAAAAGATTAAAACAAAAATTAAGAAATGCTAAATTATGCAAAAAAGAGGTTAACTTAGCACATGGCAATCAATGAGGCGATAGAAAAAAGATTTACAGTAATGATTTAATTATCAATTATGGAAAAAAATACGAAAGTGAAAAATTAATTGCTGGAACAAAAAATAGTTCTTGTAATTCATATATGTCTTACCGTTTGTTTTATGAGAGAATAGCTAATGTAAAAATATCATATAGTCAATTAACAAGAAGACTTACGCAAAGCGGATTTCTAAGTGCTTTTGCTCATAAAAATACAATAAAAAGACAAAAAACTTTTGTAAAAAAATATATACCTTATAAGCCAAATATTTTGCCTAAAGAAAAGATTGCAAAACCAACCATAATCTCAAAAAGAAAATTAGTAAATATGGGCGAATGTGTTGAACTTGATGGATCTATTCATTTTTATGTTGATCAAACCTTATGAACAATTGTTGCATGTATCGATGTTTCAACTTCAAAAGTTTTATCACTTTATTTTGACGAAAAAGCCGAATCAGTAAAAGGTTATCAAATTATTATTCAAGATATGATTAATAAATATGGGATACCAAAAGTAATGATTAGCGATAATAGAATGAATTTTCATAATAACCTTGAATCTAGCGCTATTTTGTATGATGCAGTCACAAAATTAGGTACTGAATTTATAACAACATCAGTATCTAATGAAAAACCACATATAGAAAGTTTTTGGAGAATTGCACATAATAGAATTCCGATATTTTTAAAAGATAGAAATATTAAAACAAACCAAGACGCTAATAAATATAGATGCGAAATTATTGCAATGCTTAATGATATAAAAACAAGAAAATCAATTACCGATTCTGAAAAAAATGAATTTAGAAAACCAAACAGCGCAACTCTTGAAGCTTATTTTGATTTGCCAATTAAAAGACAAATTTTTAATGGAATTGTAACATTTAAAAATAAAAAATATATTCCTAAAAATGAAAAAAATCAAAAAATAAAAGTCACATCAAAAAATGATGCAACTTTTATGATCGGTGCAAATCAACAATACTATTTTCACATAAACAATAAAAGATATAAAGCTTTTGAATTAAATGAAAATGACATTCAAATGTATGAGAAAATAGCATATAGTAAAAAGCTTCCTCTTGAAATATCGGTGGTTAAAAAAATTGTGAAACATCAAGAAGCCGGATATTACTACAATCAAATGTTATCTAAAAAAACAGAAATTTTAGAATCTTTTGTTAAAACTGGTCTTATTTCACAAAGAGAAATAGATTTAATGCGATCAATTAATGAAGATTTAGAAAAAATAAGAAGAGATATAAATAAAATTGTAATTTTATAATAAATTATTCTATTCCTAAAAGTAGAGCTATTTTTTTATATTTTTTTATTAGAAATTATGCAAAATGTATAATTAAACAAATTCAAAATATCGGTGGCTCATTTTTCACGCTAATTAATGTACTACACTTTTATTTTTTGGGTTTTTATACTAATTTAAACTAAAAAATAAAAAATAATAAAATAAAATAAGAGATTTGAGACTTGACAATACCGGAATTTTTAAGTTTTTAGACCTTATTATTAGTTGAAAAAATAGAGTTTTTTTAACATTTCATATTTTTAAAATTCCTAATAAATTTAAATAATAAGTATTTATAATTATAATATATTTAATACAAGGTAAAATATATACTTATTGTAAATAAAGAGGTTATATGACAGAAGAAAAAGAATATAAAACATTACTTGATATTACTGAAGAAATTCTAAATGAAAAACAAAATTTAGATTTCTATAATTTATTTAATTCAATACAAAAAATTCTATTAGAAAGATGAAGAAGTGAAAGTATTGATACTAGTACTGATGAAGAAATTTTACTAAAAAAACGCGGGGAATTATACCGTTTACTAACTGTAGATGGAAGATTCTTTCACAATGCCGATGGAACATGAACAACAATTAGACCTGACTATAAAAACTAAACTTATTTTGTTTGGTTTTTTATTTTGTTTATGATAGTTAATGCAAAAGAATTATTAAAAAAAGCATATAAAAACAAAGATGTTGTGTTCCATATTAATATTAACAATTTAGAATGAGCTAAGCAAGTTTTGCTTGCTGCTAACAATGCAAATAAACCGATTATTTTGGGAGTGAGTTCATCTGCTGCTGAATATTTTGGCGGTTACAATGTTTGCTATAGTGTCGTGAATTCTTTAATACAGGATTTAAAAATAACAATTCCCGTTTGTCTTCATTTAGATCACGGAACATATAACGATTGTATTAAAGCAATCGATGCAAATTTTTCATCTATAATGTTTGACGGAAGTAAATTACCATTTCTTGAAAATCTCAATATAACAAAAAAACTTTATAAAATATGCCAGAAAAAAAATATTTCACTTGAGTGTGAAATTGGGAGAATAGGAGGAACGGAGGATGGTATCGTCAGTGACGTTGTATATACAAAAATTGAAGAAGCAATTGAGTTTAAAAATATAGGTATTGATATGCTTGCTATTGGTATTGGCAATATTCATGGTGAATATCCAAAAAATTGAAAAGGTATAAACTTCGAATTACTAAATCAACTAAATCAAGCTCTTCAAATGCCGCTTGTCTTACATGGCGGTTCGGGAATTAGTGATGTAGATATCAAAAAATGCATTCAAAATGGCATTGCAAAAATTAATATAAATACCGAATTACAAATAGAGAATGCAAAGGCACTTGAACACTTCCTTAAAAACAATAATATAATGGAAAACAAAAACTATAATCCGAGAAAACTTTATAAAAATAGTAATATGGCTATTTACAATAAAGCATTGGAGATATTAACCAAATACTAATGAAAAAAAATATAAAAAGATTTTTATTATCAAGTCTAATAGCTCCTAGCCTTCCGATAGTTAGCTATATGCTAGTTCAATGCACAATAGAAAAAAATAATGATACACAGAAACTATTAAGAAAAATAACCGAATATAAAAATACAATTAGTAAAAATGTCATAGATTTAAAGTTATGTAATGAAATTGCAGACATTACAAACGAGGATTCAAAAAGCTATTCAAGAAAAAAAGACCAAACCTTTTTAAAGCAACTAATAATTATTCTAGAAGACATAAAAAAATTTCCCATAAATAATCAAGCATTACCAATAAATATTGATAAATTAGCGAATAAATTAAAAGTAATAAATGAAATTTGAATTTCTATCTTCAATAAGCATAGCCTATTAAATAAGAAAGAACACAGCCAAATAACTACAACATTTTTAAAAATTAGATCTTTGCTTTCCTTTAAGAAGGTTATTGATACAGAAGTCTTTGACTCAATAATTAAAAAATTCATTATTTTAGCTAAAAAAATAAGAAAAACTTATACAAAAAAACTTTCACAATGAAGCGAACAAGAAATATCGTTATTAAAATTCTTATTTAAAGATTTCCAAATTAATGATAATAAAATAAATAATGGTGACCTCGATGAAATTTTTAATAACGATTCCAAAATAGATAGCAACGAGAATAGTCAAGATAAAAAAGATATAAGTGCAGAAAATAGTAAAGACAAAGAAATATACCTAACTAGTAAATCTATTTATGTTAATAACAAAGAATACCTTCTATCTAATGATTTTAGAGAAAACAATGCCACCGAAGTATCTGCTTTTAAGATAAATGATGGTGATACTGCTGAATTAAAAAACATAAAAAATAATAAAACTTTTAGATTTAGGTTTTCTGGTATCGATACGCCAGAAACATGAAAAAAAGTAGGGCAAAAATTTGAACCAACAGTTGGGTTACAATTTAAATATGGTAAGATTGCAAAAAACTTTACAACAAGAAATCTTCTTGAAGCAAGAAAAATTTGAGTAATTCCCCAAACAACAATTAGTTACCAAAATAAGGATGAAAATAAGAAATTCTTTGATGCTTATGGTCGAATTGTCGCAATAATTTTAGTTTATAAAAACGACGGTTCAATAATTTGCATCAATAAAGAACTCATAAAAAACGGCTTTAGTAAAGTTTCTTATATTTCTCTTGATAAAAGAAGCAAATATTACACAAAAAATGAAAACTTTTATTTTTGATTAAAGAATAATGAAAAAGAAGCAAGAAACCAAAAATTAGGAATATGGTCAGATAATATTAAGGAAATTTATCCTCCAAAAAGAATAAAATAATAAATATTTACTTGTCTTCCTTATTATTTCACATAAATTAACTTATATTAGTATATAATTAACAATGCTTAAAATAGGTATGGGTAAGTACTCAAGTGGTCGAAGAGGCGGTCCTGCTAAGACTGTAGGGGTGTATAAAGCACCCGCGGAGGTTCAAATCCTCTCTTACCCGCCATTTTTTATTTATTTTTTTGGCCTCTAGAAGCAATAAAAAACACCAATCAAGTGGTGTTAAATAATTATATTTTAGAACAAAAGCTACATTTTTTCAGGAGTTTCTAAATCCATTAACTTCATCGCATCAAATAAAACTATTTTAATAGCTTTAACTAAAGCCACATAGCTTTCCTCGTTTTGAGATCCAATAACCTTAACATTTGAATAAAATGAATTAAATGCTCTAGCCAATTTTAGTAAATATGGTGGCAATAAATTAACCTTGTATGTTTTAGCCATTGTACTAATTAAGTCTGGATATTCCTTCAATTGAGCTACTAATTTTTGTGAAAATTCATCAGTTAGATTGGTTGCTATAGGGTTAACATAATTAAATTTTTGCAATAATTGAGCACAACGAGCATGAGCATATTTAATAATATACATCGAATTGGATTCATCTGTACTTGTAACTTTTTTAATATCAAAATCAATTTTTGAATTGTATGATCTTTCGATCAAGAAAAATCTAATTGCATCCTTGCCAACTTCATTCATTAATTCTCTTAATGTTAAAGACGTTCCCAGACGTTTAGACATTTTAATTTCTTTGCCGTCTTTCATAACTCTTATTAGTTGGAATAAGATAATTTCTAATTGATCTCTACGGTATCCTAGATCTTCAAACGCAAACTTGACACGTTCAACATAACCAGAGTGATCTGCTCCTCAAACATCAATAATAATTCCTTTTTCTGAGTCTTCAAGTTGTCTAAATTTTTGTTCATGATAAGCAATATCTGCACAAAGATAGGTTGAATCACCGTTTCTTTTAATAATAACTCTATCCTTATCATCTTTGCCACCACTTGTGGTTTTTAATCATGTTGCCCCATCTTTTACGTAGGTGGTTTTTAATCTTCTTATGGCAGGTCAAACCAAATCATTTTCATATTGCGCTTTTTCTGAAGTATATATATCAAATCACACACCAAATTTCTTTAGATCTTCTTCAATATTTTTTAGAGCAAATGTTCTACCAAAATCTCTAAATAATAATTCGATTTCAGGTGTATATTCTACACCCTTATATTCTTCGTTATGCATTTCATAAAATGCTTGTGCAAATTCTATAACATCACCACCGCGATAAGCATCTTCTGGTAGTTCATATGAAGGATTAAATATTTGTTGATATCTTGAATAAATTGATACTGCTAATTTATTCATTTGGTTACCATAATCATTTACCAAATATTCCCTAATAACTTGGTGTCCGGCTTTTTCTAAAATGTTGCATAGTGTAGCCCCAATTGCGGCATTTCTAGCATGACCAATATGTAGATAGCCAGTAGGGTTTGCAGATACAAATTCTACATTAATCTTTCCTTTTCCTTCTTTAGAAAGACTTCCAAAATTTTTTCCAAGTTTATTGATTAAATTAACTGTGTCTGCAAAAACTGAATTAGATACTCAAAAATTAATAAATCCAGGCTCTGCTATTTTAATTTCACTAATTTGACTAAATTTATTTAAATCAATATTTTTAACAATCTCTTGGGCAATTTCAATTGCCTTTTTGCCTAATTCTTTTTGCAATGTTAGTGCAATATTGGTAGAATAATCTCCGTAGTTTTTAGCCTCCGTTAATACTACAGGTTTATTTATCTTTAATTTGTTCAATGCTTCTTTAATTGAACATATAATAATTTCTTTTGCCGATTCCATAATTTCCATAATTTATTATTATATAATAAATTGTTTATTTTAAGGATATATCATATATAATGTTTTCATGAAAAAATATTATTTATGTGGTCCAACAGTTTATAACTATCCTCATATCGGGAATATAAGACCATGTGTTACATTTGATATCCTTATAAGAGCCCAAAGATTTCTAGGAGAAGAAATATTTTATCTTAATAATATAACTGATATAGATGACAAAATTATTAAAAAGGCTATAGATGAAAACAAAAGCGAACTAGAAATAGCAAGAAAATATGAAGAATATTATCTTGATTTATTCAAATTGTTTAATCTTGAAATGCCAAATAAAATAGTTAGAGTTACTGATTCATTAAATGATATGTATGAATATATACAAAAAATGATAGATAAAAAAGCAGCATATAAAGTAGGCGGCAACGTTTTTTTTGATGTCTTAAAATTTAAGGAATTCTATGGTTCTGTTAGCAAACAAAAAATTGAAAATTTAATATCAGATGATGATAATAATGAATTAAATAAAAAAAATAAGCAAGACTTTGCTTTATGAAAGGAAACTAATATTGGTATAAAATTTGAAAGCCCTTTTGGCCCGGGACGTCCTGGTTGACATACTGAATGTAGTTGTTTCATATCAAAATATTTCAAAGGCGAAACTATTGATATCCATGGTGGAGGTATTGATCTAATTTTTCCGCACCATGAAAATGAAAATATTCAACATTATTCAATATACAATAAGCCTCTTTCACACAACTGAATTCATTTTGGAACACTAAACTATAAGAATCAAAAAATGTCTAAGTCAATAGGAAATCTTATTTTTCCCCATGATTTTTTAAAAAAATACCATCCGGATACTTATAAGCTAATGATATTAAGTACCAATTATGCTAAGCCAATAAATGTTAGCGATGAATTATTTGATTCATTGCAGAAACTTATAAATAAGTTTATTGTCATTAATAATACTGTCCAATTAAAAAACAATACTTATAAAATTAATAAAAATAAAGTTGATGAAATAATTAAATTGTGTGCAAAATTGAATTTTGCGCAAGCAAATAAGGAAATAATACAACTTTCAAAAATAGAAGAAAACTTTAATACATTCCTAGAAATAATGAAAATTCTTGGTTTTAGTTTTACAAATAAAAAAATCAGTAGCAAAGACCTCGCTCTTTATAATCAATGACAAAAATTATTAGATGAAAAAAAATATATACAGGCCGATAATCTAAGAAAAATATTAAAGGATAAGAAATTAATATAATGAAGAACTTTATATATGGAAAAAATTCAGTCCTTGAAGCTATTGAAAATGATTTTCCTATTAAAAAGATATTTCTATTAAAGGGATTACAAAATAATAAAATTAAAGTCAAAAATATAACCTATCTACCAGCAAGTGAAATGAATAAGATAGTCAATGGTAATCATCAAGGTTACATTGCAGAAATTGAAAGTTTTAATTATCATGATCTTGGTTCAATTTATAAGGATAAGGCTGAGACAATTTTAATTTTAGATCATATACAAGATCCACAAAACTTCGGAGCAATAATTCGTTCAGCTAATGTTTTTGGAATAAGACATATTATCATACCTAAAAACAGAAGTGTTGACATAACTCCGGCTGTTTTGAAAACCTCGTCCGGCGGATTCAAAAATATCAAAATCATCAAGGTTGCTAGCTTGTTTGAGGCTATTGAAAACTTAAAAAATAATGGTTTTTGAATATATGCAACAGCACTAGATAAAAAAGCCAAAACAATATCAAATACAAGTTTTAGCTTTCCTGTTGCCTTAATTATGGGTAATGAAGAAAGCGGAGTATCAAAAACATTACTAAAACATGCAGATGAAGTGATTTATATACAACAAGATTTTGATTCTGTTCAGTCATTAAATGTTTCTGCTGCTACCGCTATTTGTTTGTATGAATTGTACAATCAAAAAAATAGCAAAATAAAATAGTTGGGATTGCGTCCCAACTTTTTTATATATAAATTTAAAATTAATTTAAAGTAACTTTTGTACCAATTTTTTCGGCAATAATGTCTTCTAAATCTTTTAAATCTCCGATGAATGCAGCCTTTCCGCCTTCTTCAACAAACTTAATAGCAGCTTGCACCTTTGGTAACATACTTCCAGGAGCAAATTGTTTTTCTTCGATGTATTTTTCAAGATCAGCTTTTGTTGCGTGTTTTAGATCTTTTTGTTCTGGTTTTCCGTAGTTTACTTTAACGTAGTCAACTGCAGTTAAAACAATGAAGTAATCTGCATTTGTTAAGGCAGCCATTTTTGCTAAAGCAAAATCCTTGTCAATAACTCCATCAACTCCATTGATAAAACCATTTTCATCCTTAACAGTAGGGATACCACCACCACCACCAACGATAACAGTAGCTCCAGCTTCAATAGCGTTCTTCATTTGGTTAATACCAACAAAGTTAATTGGTTTTGGCGAAGCGACAACCTTTCTAAAACCACGTCCAGCATCTTCAACAATAACACTATTAGGATTAGCCATTTCTGCTTCTTCTCTTGTCATAAAGAAAGGACCAATAGGTTTTGTAGGATTTTTGAATGCAGGATCCATTGGATCTACTAAAGTTTGAGTCAATAGATATAGTACTTCTTTTTCTTCTAATCCTTCTTCCTTAAATGCATTGGTAATTGCATTAACCATATGGTATCCAATGTATCCTTGTGACATAGCGCCAGCTTCTGGTAAAGGAACTAATGGTGATTTAGGATTAACTGATGCAGCACTAACAAAACCATTGAAAATCATACCAACTTGTGGCCCATTTCCGTGGCCAACAATAACTTCATGGCCGGCCTTAACTAATTCAGCAATTTTTTTCGCAGGAATTTTAACTAATTCTTTTTGTTCTGCAGGATTATTTCCTAACGCATTCCCACCTAAGGCAATAACGATTCTACTCATAATTAATATCCTATTGTAGCTAGAATAACAGCCTTAATTGTGTGCATACGGTTTCCAGCTTGTTGAATTGATTTATTGTATTTTGATTGGAATACTTCGTCAGTAACTTCCATAGCTCCGGTTGCAACAACTGGGTATTTTTGTCCAAGTTTTTCTTTGATTTCTGATGAGAATAAAGTTTTATCATCATGGAATGCAGGTAAACAGTGCAAGAAAATAACACTTTCTTTTGCTGCTTTCATCATAGCCATATCAACTTGAAATGCACCAAGTTCTTGAATACGTGATTCAAATAGTTCAAATGGTTCACCTAATGATACTCAAACGTCTGTATAAATAGCATCAGCATTCATAGCAGCTTCAATCTTGTTATCTGAAAATGAAACTGATCCACCGTTACGTTCAAAAAGTTTTTGAACAGCTTCATAAACATCTTTATGGTTTGGTCCACTTTTAACAATTTCTCATTGTGATTTAGGACCACATAAAACAATATGAACACCAAAGAATGCAGCACCAATCATTAATGAACGAGCAACATTGTTTTTAATGTCACCTGCGAAAACAATTTTCTTTCCTCTTAGATCACCTACGAATTCCTTAAATGTTAAGTAGTCAGCTAACATTTGTGTTGGGTGTTCAGCATCGGTTAAACCATTTCAAACTGGAACACCTGAATATTTAGCAAGTGCTTCAACATCTGTTTGTTTAAAACCACGGAATTCAATACCATCATACATTTGGCCTAAAACCATAGCTGTATCTTCAACTGATTCTTTTTTACCAAAATTAGATCCTGTAGGCCCAATGTATGTACAGCTTGCCCCTAAATCAGCGGCAGCAACTTCGAATGCACAACGTGTTCTTGTTGAGTCTTTTTGGAACATAATAACAATGTTTTTTCCTGTTAAAGGACGATTGTTAATATGTAGCCCTTGCATTTTAGCTTTCTTTAATTCTCAAGAAAGATCTAAAAGGTAATTGATTTCATCGGTTGTGAAGTTTAGAGCTGTATCTAAACTACGACCTTTTAAATTCATTGGCATATTATAAAATCTCCTATGTTTATTTGGTTATATATTTAATATTTTTAGATAGACTTTTTATAGTTTTTAAGTGTTTTTTGGTTATATAAAACACGCTAAAATTATAGCAATTTTTTTATTTTTTTAAATAGTTATAGCTTTATTTAGCCTAAAGTAAAAAATAAATGAAATTTAAAAAGAACAAAAAAATATAAGCTATTAAGCTTATACTCTATAAATCAGTAAATTGCAATTCAATTCTTAGGTTTTATTCTTGCACTAATTTCTCTTCATCACTCTTCTTATTTTTTGCAAGTTCAACATTAATCTTTTTAAGTTCTTCTAAAATTAGTTCCTCTGTAGTTAATGGTTTTGGCTCTTCAACTTCTTCAACTATTGGTAATTTTTTTGCCTTGTGATACTGAATGATATTCCTAATCAAATATACTAAAAATAAGCTTACAAATATAACCACTGTAACAATAAGGAACTGAATAAGTGCCGCAAGAAATTGACCAATAAGAATATTGCCGATTTTAATGTCCTTTACCTCGTTAACATTAAAAACAGAAGTAATAGCTGCAAGAATAACATCCTTAGCTAGCGAAGATATTACAGCGCCAAACGAGGTACCTAATAATAACCCTATGGCTAGCATTATCATATTTCCCCGCTTAACAACATTTTTAGCATCTTTGAATGCATTTTTTACATATTTCTTTTTTTCTTCAAATTCTTTTTTATTCATTTTGTTTTACTCTCTTTTTATATGAATTCTTATTGGCTATAATTGCTAAATTCCCTATAATTGATATAATTCAAAAAATAGGAAAAAGAGGAAAAATTGTTGATAAAAACAAAATAGTCTTCCCAAATTTATTAGTTTTTCATGGAGCAAATGAAAGAACAATAACATCTAATATTCAAGTTAAGATAGCACCCAATAAGGAAAACCCTAGAATAATAAATCATTTTAAATTTTCTTTGAGTAGATTAATAATATCATTGAGAAAATCATTTATTCCTTTATAGGCCTGGTTAACATCCGAACTCTCAAATTTGTTATTAACAGAACCAAGAAAATTAGACACGGATGTGTAAATAAAGTATCCAGAAATAATAAGACCTATAAAAACAAAAATCTTAAAAATAAATGAACTTATACTTATTTTTGCTTCACTTTTCATTTTTTCTACTCCATTTTTAAAAAATATTAATAATGTATATAATTATATAAAGTATTATTTAATAATTCCTTTTTTTATAAAGTACACAAGATAATTTCATCTGGAGGGTTAAAATATGAAACCAACAAAAATATTTGGTTTAGGCGGAATGCAAGAAATTGGAAAAAGCACACTAATAATTGAATATGACCAACATATTTTTATTATTGATACCGGAATTAAGTTTTGCGATAGTTTTGTTACCGGGATTAACGGTTCAATTCCAGATTTTACTTATTTAGCTGAAAACCAGGATAGAATTGAAGGGCTTTTCATAACACACGGGCATGAAGACCATATCGGTGGTGTTCCATATTTGGTTCAACAAGTAAATGTAAAAAGAATTTATGCCCCAAGAATTGCTATTCAATATCTAAAACTTAAGTTTTCTGATATGAAAATTAAGGTAAATGTCCAGTTTATTGAAATAAACCGAGATCTTGTGGCTGATTTTGGTGATTGTAGTGTTGATTGATGAACTGCTCAACATTCAATTCCTGACGCATTTGGTGTTAGAATCAAAACTCCAAATGGATCATTAATGATGACTGGTGATTTTAGATTCGATTATCGACCTATTGGCAATTTAACCGATTTCTCAAAACTAAAAAAGATTGGCGAAGAAGGGCTAGATGTCTTATTTTCGGATTCAACTAACGCCATGCGCCCTAACCATTCTCCATCAGAAAGCGATATATTAAAAGACATAAAAAAATATATGTTAGAAGCTGAAAAGAAAATCATCATTACGGCATTTGCATCAAATCTTACAAGAATAAAAGCAATCATTGAGCTCGGTGCTTCATTAGGCAAAAAAGTTATTGCTTTTGGTAGATCAATGATCGATAACATTGATATCGGTAGAAGATTAGGTTATATAAATGCGCCTGATGAAGTCTTTATAGATAAAAAAAGTCTTTCAAAATATAATGACAATGAATTACTAATTTTGACAACCGGTTCCCAAGGTGAAGAAATGGCGGGACTAGCCAAGATGTCATATGATAAACACCCAAATATATCAATCAAACCTAAGGACACAATAATTTTTTCATCTAGTCCAATACCAGGAAATAGATCTAAATGTGAGTTATTAGTTAATAGATTATATAAACTAGGAGCAATTATAAGAGAAAATGGTGTTGATGGCTACTTGCACACCTCAGGGCATGCATACCGTGATGAACATCGAAAGATATTTGAATTAACAAAACCAAAATATTTCATGCCATATCATGGTGAATTTAGAATGAGTGTGGTTCATGGCTATACAGCAATTGAATCAGGAATCAAACCAAATAACATTATTATTGCTAAGTTGGGGGACGTTTATTATTTACAAAACCATATGATTTCTTTATCAAATGAAAAAGTATATTTTGGTCCTGTATTTATAGATGGAAACATTCTATCAAAAACAAATTCACAAATCATGAAAGAAAGAATGGAATTGGGACAAAATGGTTTTGTCCATGTAATAATGGCTATTAATAAAGAAAAAAATATAATTCTTGGAAAGCCAAGAATCGTATCAAGAGGAGCATTTTTTGTTAAAAACTCATTGCAATTAGTAGAAGACGCAAAAAGACTTGTACACGGGGCGGTTTTATACACAATTAAAAACGAAAAAGATTGAACGATACCTAGAATTAAACAATTAATTATCGATAGACTTGACCCTTTCTTTTATAAAAGTAAAAGAAGAAATGTTGTTATTATTCCTACTATTCTTCTTGTTGATCAAGTTGAAATTAATAAACAAAAGATGCAGAAAGAAAATAATACTAAAAAATCAAGTCAAGTTGAAACTGAAAACAAAAATTCAAAACCAAAAAAAATAATAAGAAAAAACTCAGCAAATAAAAAAAATAAACAAATTAAAAAAGAAAAACCTAAAAAAGTTGAAAAACCCCTTGAAGAATAGGGGTTTTTATATCATCGTTTTTAAAAAAGAAATAACCATATTTATTATTTGTATAACATCAATTTCATCAATATTACTCTTAAAATATTCAAAATCAGCTTCAATCCAATACAAACCTCTTAATAAATTTATATCCTTACTTTTTTGTGAGTGGTTTCGGCATAAAAAACCTCCCTTATAAAATTCAAAATCTACAATATGTTCTTTATCTCCACACTCTACACATGAGCTTAAATTTTGCCTATAACCAAACATATCTAAAAAAGCTAATAAGATATAAATAAAACTATGGTTTGGTTTTTTTTCAACATTTTCTAAAAAAACCCTATATCTAGCATATAAAAAATTATTGTTTTGCTTACCTGCTCGCTTTAAAAAGTAATGAACTTTATTAAATATATCTTGCAAGGTTTCTTGCAATGGAAAAAACGAAACTAGTGTTGCTCTTTTTAGTCTAGGCATGTTACCAACAAATTTCGATCTTATTAATTCAAAATTTGACAATCCTAATAATAATAAATTTCTTCTATTTTTGGATTCAACATTTTGTATTCCTTTGGCAAAAAAATAACAAACACCCGATTGTGTCAAAGCTCGGATGATAGCGTCATTATCACCATGATTTATTATTTCTAGAACTATTCCCTCGGTCTCGAATTCTCTATTAACCATATAATATAATTTTACTTTCTATTTTTTAAAAAAATAAAATAAAAAAAGCAACGACCTATCTTCCCTTATGGTATTTTCGGCACGGAAGGTCTTAACTGCTGAGTTCGGAATGGAATCAGGTGGGCCCCTTCGTTATGGTTGCTGTAAATATAATTATATATTAAAAAAATTTTTTTATAATATTTTTTAATATTTTTTTAAAATTATTATTTTTATATCGATAAACTTGTTTTTTAATTAGAAATTGCAAAACATGTTTGCACATTATTTTATAATAAAAATTAATTTTATTGTAAAAATAAAATTCATTATATCTAGATATGCTTTTTACTTATAAGGGTTTATTACCGCAAAAAAGTAACTTAATTTATATTCCCAATCAATATATCAAATCATCTTGCATAATTTTAAAAAGCATAAGGGTTTGGATACAAAATGTTTCTATTTTTTTGCTATTGTTTTAACAAGATAGTCAATAAAGAATATTAAAAAATATATCTATAATATTTTTAATTGTATTTCATAAATAACCAAATATCTTATTTATGAAAATCCGCAAGTTTCTTGTTCTAACTATGTTTCATTATTTTAACAATTAGCTTAATTAATATTATTCTAGTTTTTTAAAGCTTTGCATAATATCCTAACTTTATCTAATTATTCAAAACTATTTCTCTACTTACTAGAAACAAAATAATATTAAAAACCAGCCGTATAGCTAGTTTTATAAAAATTATTTTTTTAAATATTATTGCGCAATTATATATTATCTTTTCGCAATGACTAAGGTTTTATCTTTTTATTTAGTATGCTTGCTATATTTTAATATACATTAAAAATTACATTTTTTTATTCTTTCTATGGCGTTTAACCATATATCAAGTGCCAACGCTTGCTCCTGCCAACGTTGGTATTACCACAAGTGGGGTTGCAATTGCGGCTACATTAACCTTAGATTTACTATCTTTTTTAGAAATATCAGGTTTTTTAGGAATACTAGGGTTTTTCTCTTCTTCTTTTGGTTGATTCATTTTAGAATTATCTTTTTTTGGATCATCCTTCTTGTTGTTTTCTTGCTCAAGAATGGCCTTTTGAATTTGTAATTTTATGCTTCTTAATTCTTTTATGTTTTTAGCTTTTTTAGCTAATTTTTCTAGCTCTTTTTTCTTTACATTTGAGTCATTTAATTTATCTAATTCTTTATTAATTGTTTCAAACTCTTTGCTAAATTCTTTATTAGCTCTTTCAATAATATTACTTAATTTTTTAGGATCATCAAGGCCTTCTTTTAATTCTTTATCAAATTGAGATTTTATATCAGAACCTTCTAACTTATTAACAGCATCCACAGCATCTTTTTTTATCTTGGCATTATCCTGCGACTTTTTTTCTTGGGTTATTTCTTTTAATAAAATCTTTAGCGCCTCAATGTTTTTTGCGCTGTCAATTCTTGCTTGGTAATCCTTTTTATCCAATAATTTATTATATATATCTAATACTTTTTGCTTTTCAACATTATAAATGGATTCTGCTTTCTCGGCGACACTAAGAAGTTTAGCCATATCACCTTTAGCATTAGCAAGTATTTTTTTAAATTCATCATATTGACTAGAACCTTCAAGTTGGTCAACTGCTTTTTGTGCTCTTTTAGTTAAATTAACCAAATCTTGTTCTTGCTTTTCAACCAATAAAATTTTCTGCAATTCATCTAACTTTTCTATATTGTTAGCATTATTAAATTTTTCAACAAAATCTTTTTTATCATCAAGGCTTTCCAAAATCTTGTTAACTTCTGTTTTTTTAGTAGTATATTCAAGATTTGCTTCTTTTATTAATTCTAAAAGTTTATCTATTTCCTCTTGTGATTTTTTTAATCTCATTTGATATTCATCATGCTTTGATGAACCAACTGTTTTATCAACTGCCTCTTTAGCATTTTTTCTTGCGTTTAGCAAATCTTCGTTTGCTCTAATTTTCTTAGCTTCATCTGCAATTTTTTTTAATTCTGTAATATTGTTTGATTTTTCTATTTTTTCAATATTTTCTCTTCTGACTTCTTCATCAAGAATAGAATTTACTATTTTAGTAGCATTTTCTTTTTCATTAATAAATTCATTATTGGCTTCTTCAAAAATAACAGTCAATTGTTCTAATGTTAAATTTGGATTTGATAAACGCGATTCAAAATCGTTATGCATATCTGAACCAATAGTTTTTTTTACAACTGCTTCTGTGTCTTTTCTAAGCTCACTAATTTGCTGTTTAATAATCTTGCCATATACTCTTTGTAAAACTTTAACGTTTCATGCATTATCTATTTGCTCACGAAATCTCATTTTTTCTTTTAGTTTTTGGAATGATTCTTCTGCTTTACTTTTTAATGTATCATACACTTTTTCAGCATCATCTCTAAGTTTAATTAATTCTTCCATTGAGGTATTTTTTGTAACATTTAATGCTCGCTGTTTAATATCTTTTTCATATTCATCTGAGCCTTTCGCTCTAACGGCAGCTGTTAATGCTTCAAGTCTAATCTTGTCATTAATTAATTCCTTATCCACTTCTTTTGAAAGCTTATTAGCTATACTTTCTCCAGCGATGTTTCTTATTTCGGTAATAATTGGAATAATTTTTTTTAAGGTATTGACATACTGTGGAGAAGATGGATTTGTTCCATCTTCTACTTTTAATAAATCTATTATTTTAGTATCAATTTCCATATTTTTTTTATTATTTTTTAACAATTCAAGAGCTTCAAATTCAGCAATAACAACTCTAATAAAATACACATCATCATATTTGGAATCTAATTGGTTAAAAATAGTAAGTTTTCGAGGCTCTTCCTTTGCCTTTGAATCAGTATTAATATTTTGTTTTTTTATTTCTTCGTTAAGAAAAATTTCGTAATTAAACGAAGCTTGTTTAAATAAACGAATAAAATCCTTTCAAGATGACGACAAAAATGCGATATTATATTCTGAAAATTCGTTGTTAAGTTTATTATCTGGAACGAGATTTAATTCATCATTATATTTCTTATATGGTAATTCATCAATTTCAGCAGAATCATTAATTTTGAGCAATTTCTTCAAAACTTTATAGGCATGCAACAAGTTATATTGCGTTTTTAAAGTCATTGTAGAATAAAAAATATTTAAATCGTCCAAATTCTCGATTTCATCAGATGTTGGCTTATGAATTATTGAATTATCAAGAATATCAGTGGTCCTATCTTTTGCTTCTAAAATCTCTTGTTTATTTTGAACATCCTCACTCTGGCGACTAATTACGGCAGGGGTTGTTGGAATTAAAACGCTCGAAAACACATTCAACAATAAATTAAATAACCTCATAAAAACACCTCATTTATTTTATGTTTAAATTTATTTAAAAATAACTAATTCCAAAATTTGAAAAATATTAACTTTTTTATAAAAAAAATTTATTATTTTAAGAATTAAAATTAGTCTCGAATTAAATTAAAATTTACATGTTAACTGATTGATTTGTATTGCAAATATTCAAATCTATCTTATTTTAAGAACTTTTTTATTACATTAAAATGTGGAAATAACATTTTATATAATCAATCATTAACTATATTATATAGTAAATAGAATGAAATTACCAAAGTAATTAGTTATAACTTTTTTATATTTTTTTAAAACATGAAAATTATTATTTCATAAATTTATAAATATCAGTTTTTAGTTACCTACAATGCTTAAAGTAAAAAAGGAAATAAAAAAAAGCAACGACCTATCTTCCCTTATGGTATTTTCGGCACGGAAGGTCTTAACTGCTGAGTTCGGAATGGAATCAGGTGGGCCCCTTCGTTATGGTTGCTATGGATATAATTATATACTAATTTTTTTTATATTCATTTTTTTTAAAAAAATATCCATTAATTAGCGTGAAAAATGAGCCACCGATATTTTGAATTTGTTTAATTATACATTTTGCATAATTTCTAATAAAAAAATATAAAAAAATAGCTCTACTTTTAGGAATAGAATAATTTATTATAAAATTACAATTTTATTTATATCTCTTCTTATTTTTTCTAAATCTTCATTAATTGATCGCATTAAATCTATTTCTCTTTGTGAAATAAGACCAGTTTTAACAAAAGATTCTAAAATTTCTGTTTTTTTAGATAACATTTGATTGTAGTAATATCCGGCTTCTTGATGTTTCACAATTTTTTTAACCACCGATATTTCAAGAGGAAGCTTTTTACTATATGCTATTTTCTCATACATTTGAATGTCATTTTCATTTAATTCAAAAGCTTTATATCTTTTATTGTTTATGTGAAAATAGTATTGTTGATCTGCACCAATCATAAAAGTTGCATCATTTTTTGATGTGACTTTTATTTTTTGATTTTTTTCATTTTTAGGAATATATTTTTTATTTTTAAATGTTACAATTCCATTAAAAATTTGTCTTTTAATTGGCAAATCAAAATAAGCTTCAAGAGTTGCGCTGTTTGGTTTTCTAAATTCATTTTTTTCAGAATCGGTAATTGATTTTCTTGTTTTTATATCATTAAGCATTGCAATAATTTCGCATCTATATTTATTAGCGTCTTGGTTTGTTTTAATATTTCTATCTTTTAAAAATATCGGAATTCTATTATGTGCAATTCTCCAAAAACTTTCTATATGTGGTTTTTCATTAGATACTGATGTTGTTATAAATTCAGTACCTAATTTTGTGACTGCATCATACAAAATAGCGCTAGATTCAAGGTTATTATGAAAATTCATTCTATTATCGCTAATCATTACTTTTGGTATCCCATATTTATTAATCATATCTTGAATAATAATTTGATAACCTTTTACTGATTCGGCTTTTTCGTCAAAATAAAGTGATAAAACTTTTGAAGTTGAAACATCGATACATGCAACAATTGTTCATAAGGTTTGATCAACATAAAAATGAATAAATCCATCAAGTTCAACACATTCGCCCATATTTACTAATTTTCTTTTTGAGATTATGGTTGGTTTTGCAATCTTTTCTTTAGGCAAAATATTTGGCTTATAAGGTATATATTTTTTTACAAAAGTTTTTTGTCTTTTTATTGTATTTTTATGAGCAAAAGCACTTAGAAATCCGCTTTGCGTAAGTCTTCTTGTTAATTGACTATATGATATTTTTACATTAGCTATTCTCTCATAAAACAAACGGTAAGACATATATGAATTACAAGAACTATTTTTTGTTCCAGCAATTAATTTTTCACTTTCGTATTTTTTTCCATAATTGATAATTAAATCATTACTGTAAATCTTTTTTCTATCGCCTCATTGATTGCCATGTGCTAAGTTAACCTCTTTTTTGCATAATTTAGCATTTCTTAATTTTTGTTTTAATCTTTTTATGGTTGATATTGAACATTTTGCTTTTAAAGATAATTGCTTATTTGTTAAATTAGAATATGTAGTTATAACATCTAATTTTCGTTTTCTATTTAATTGAAAATAGTTTAATTCTATTTCATGCATAATAAGACCACCTATAACATTTTACTATATATGTTAGGTGGCCCATTTTTGTTGCAATTTAACGTTATATTCATTTTTTTTAAAAAAATATCCATTATGTAAATTCTCAATCATTTTACTATATTGCAATTCTCAAATCTCTTACTCAAAAAGCAAGTAGGAGATAAATTTACACAAAATTTACTACACTACCAATTTTTCCTGATTACTGGTTTAATTTTTAAGTCTTAAAAATAAATTTGATATCATAGGTTTAATAAACATTTTTAAACTATAAAAGTGTTGCGATTTGATTGAAAATTAATAAGAAAAAAACCAGCCAAAAAGGCTAGTTTTAATTTTGCAGATAAAATTATAAATTGTAATGTAATTCGACAATTTCTTTCAAGGTTTCAAGAGGTAATGCACCGGTCTCTAATAATAAATTCAAAAATTCCTTAATGTTTTCCTTATTTGATACAAATTCTTCCCTTGAAAGGCCTTTTGACTTACGAACTCTGTCATATAGTTTCAACATTGCTTCTTTACCTGAATTATACGATGTTGCTTGTCCGGGTAGATTTAAATAACGTTTTGATTCTGATGTAATATCACCAATTCCTAATGCTGAGTTAGCATGTAGGAATTTTCTTATGTCATTAATTGAAGCGCCGGCTGGTAAATCATCAGTACCTTTAATATCTCCATGATATGCAGTATCAACAGCACGTCTCATGTTACGCAATTGAGCTTCATTTAAAGCACCAAAATATTGCAACATATTAGCTAATTCAACGGCTTTCAAAGTATGCAATTTATCATCATCGATTTTGTTTTTTGAAACAACTAAATTTCAATACACGCCACCATGTAGTTCCTTCATTCCTTTAATTTCTTCGTTAGTTACATATTGTGGTCTTGTCGCTTTAACAAAACTTGTAATTCCTTTTGCTGATTTGAAGCTAACAGGTAGAGCGTAATAATCTTCATTTTCAAAGTCAGGCGTTCCATATAAACCTGCCTCGATTCCAAATCATTCCATAAATAAAGCTCAACCTTCCTTGTATGAAGTATAGTTAAAAATGTCTCCTATCGTTAGCCCATCAACAGTTTTTAGAAATTTTTGCGCATAGTATATTTGATTGTGATGTCCCATAACACTTTCGTGATTAGCAAATGAAGTTACTGACCATTTTGGCAAGCCAAAATAAGGGTCCGCATTAAATGTAAATGCACCAAATCCGTCTTTTTCAACCTTAGCTCTTCCGTTATATGCACCGACACCTGAACTTAAACGAGTTGAATATTCATATGTAGTAATTCCATATCTCGGCACTTGTTTAGGGAAATAAGAATATCCTTCGTTAATAGTAGTGTCTCTAAATTGATTATAACCTTTAAAAGCTTCTAAAGCTCCGTAATAAAACTGGTCATTTGTAATTGAACCATATTTAGAATTTTGACCTTTTAAGAATTCATAACCTAAAGTCTTTAAATTTTTAATAGCATCTTGTAATTTTGGGTCTTTTTCTAATTCATTCTTCTTTTCTTGCGTGTAATATGAGGAATTTTCGCGGCCAAAAAAGAACTGTTCTTGGTTTAATCATTTATAAAACTCAGGCAAATTAATATTCCCATTTGCATCTCTTATTTCAAGCACGACATCCTTAACCTCTTGTGGGCCAACACCATCAGAATCATACTTAATAGTTGGGGTTCATGGCTCGTTCTCATTTCCGGTAATTAATCTGGCGACTGCTTTTGCAGTTAATTCCATGTTCTTAACAGCTGTCTTAGTTGTTTCATAACCCGAATTAAATACGTCCTGTGCAGAATCATTTGAAGTTGTAGCAAATTTTAAAATACCATCATATATCTTTTTACCAGTTGTATTTTTCTCATCACCAGGAATACTTGATAAACCAACATTTTTAGCATCAAGATCTTTTTCAGTTAAACCAAGCCCGTAAATTGAAACAACTTTTTTACTTGAATTATCAAAAATTTCAATAGTATTTTCTAATTCGTTAACTGCATTTGATTTAAACACCTTAAGCTCTTCTAAATTTTCGCCTAAGCCAGTAGTTGATGCTTTGTAATATTCAGTTGCATAAAATTTATGGAATGCCTTAGTTTTTTCATCAAGAATTTTATTAGAATCAATTATCTCAATAACAGACTTTGATTCTTGTGTTCCTTTTGCAAACTCTAGCAATTCTTTTGAATAATGTCTTGATAAAATGATATTAACATTGTTTTTAATAACAACTTTTGATAAAACAATATTAGCTTGCATTCCTTCGTTTAAGTTTCTTTGCATCTTTTCGGCTCTATCGCCAGTTATTCTTAAAATAGTTTTATAAAATGAATTAACTGGGTAAGCTGATGTTGGTCCACCTTCATAAAATGCACCTGCTAGTCGCCCTTGTGAAGCATAGACGGTTTGTGCGATTTCCCAATCATATTTCAATCCACTTGCTCAGGCTGTTGTAGTTACATTGAGATTATTAGAGTTAATTTTTGAAAATGAATCAATTCATTTTTGATAGTATTTAACAATCTTGTCAACATCTTCTTTTTCAGGATAGAATATATCAATATTTGCCGCCAAATCATCTAATTCTCTCTGAAACTTATCATATGAAAGAACAATATATCTAGCTGTATGTTTGTAATTATTATCATAATACTTAGCATCACCATGTTGGGCGATTTTAGCTAAATAAGGCAATATTGCATTATCAATGTTTACTTTGTATTCTAACTCAAGATTTCTAATTTCGCTAGCAAGGGTTTTGATTTCTTTAGCAATTTTTGTGGCTTGTTCACTCTTTTTATCATTCAATTCATTATACTTTGTGTTTAAATCTTTTAGTTTGGTATTCTTTTCCTCAATATTATTTTTTGTATCAACATTTGCCTCAACTGCCTTTGCCTCAGCATTTGTTAATTCGCTTTCTAGTTTCTTGTTTTCATTAATTGTTTTTCTAAATAAAGCATTTTGAGCAGCAAAAGGGATTACAGTAAAAATCACAGGAGCTGCAACTAAGGTGCCAACAACCGAAGTTATTATTAATGCTTTTTTGTTTTTTTGAGTCATATATATTATTTAAAATCCTTTTATTATATGTCTAATTTAAAAATATAAATCCAATGTTTAGTAGTTCCTGCCAAAAATTGCAGGTACCTTAATTTTAAATGAAAAAGCATAAAAATATTTATCTTTGATACTATACAGAGTTTTAGTTTCACTACAAGAAAGGAAAATTAAAAACATCTAGACTAGCTAGATGTTTTTTAAAAAAAGAATAATTAAATCTCTTATAGTTTGTAATGTAATTCTACAATTTCCTTTAAAGTTTCAAGAGGCAATCCACCTGTTTCTAACATTAGATTTAATAGTTCTTTAATGTTTGCCTTATCTTCGACAGTAACAAAATCTTTTCTTGAAAGTCCCTTTGATTGACGTACTCTATCATATAGCTTCAACATAGCTTCTTTACCAGCATTATATGATGTTGCTTGTCCGGGTAGGTTTAGATAACGTTTTGATTCTGATGTAATATCACCAATTCCTAATGCTGAGTTAGCATGTAGGAAGTTTCTAACATCTTGAATTGATGCACCGGCAGGTAAATCTTCTTTTCCTTCAATTCTTCCATGGTATGCAGGATCGACAGCACGTCTCATGTTACGTAATTGAGCTTCATTTAAAGCACCAAAATATTGTAACATATTAGCTAATTCAACAGCTCTTAGAGTGTGTTCTTCATCGCTTGAGTTATTTTTGCCTTCTGATGCAACTAAACTTCAATAAACACCACCATGTAATTCCTTCATTCCTTTAATTTCTGCAGCAGTTACAGCTGATTCATCTTGCGATATTGCTGAAGAAACAAAGCTTGTAATTCCATTTGAATGTTTAAAACTTACTGGGAAAGCGTAATAGTCTTCGCTGTCAAAGTCAGGAGTTCCGTATAGTCCTGATTCAATTCCGAATCATTCCATAAATAAAGCTCAACCTTCTGCATATGAAGTGTAATCAAAGATATTTCCAACAGTTAATCCATCAATAGTTTTTAAAAACTCTTTAGCGTAATAGATTTGGTTGTGGTGTCCCATAACACTTTCGTGGTTAGCAAAAGAAGTTACTGATCATTTTGGTAAGCTGTAGTATGGATCAACATTAAATGTAAATGCACCAAATCCATCTTTTTCAACTTGTGCATTACCATTATATGCGCCAACACCTTCTTCAGCACGTCTTTTATATTCATATGAAGTGATTCCGTATCTTGGGACACTCTTAGGGAAATATGAATATCCATGATCAATTGTAGTATCTCTAAATTCATGGTAACCCTTGAATGCTTCTAGTGCTCCATAGTAGAATTGTTCATTTGTAATCGAACCATATTTGTTGTGATTTGTCTTTAAGAAGTCATATCCTAATCTTTTTAGATTTTTTCTTGCATCCTCTAATTTAGGATCTTTTGCTAAATCTTGTTTTTTAGCTTCTGTGTAATATGAAGCATCTTCACGACCAAAGAAGAATTGTTCTTGGTTTAATCACTTGTAGAAATCAGAAATATTAATTTCACCATTAGCATCTCTAATTTTTAATTTAACTTCTTCAACTGGATTTGGTCCAAGACCATCAGCATCATACTTAATTGTTGGAGCTCATACACCTTTGTCTTTTCCAGTAATTAATTTAGCAACTGCAGCGGCTGTCAATTTCATATTTTTAGCAGCTGTTGTCGTTGTTTCATAACCTGAATTAAACACATCTTGGGCTGTATCATCTGTAGTAGTAGAGAATTTTAAGATACCACTATAAACCTTATCTCCATTTGTTACACCTGGTTTTCCTACGATAGAATTTAAACCAACATTCTTAGCATTTAGGTCTTTTTCGGTTAAACCAACACCATAAACTGTTTTAACATCATTGCCATCAAATACTTCAACGTGATTTTCTTTTTCGTTGATTTTATTTCTTTTATATAGTTTTAATTCATCTAGATTTTCACCCAAACCTGATTTAGAAGCCTTGTAATATTCATCAGCATAGAATTTGTGGAATTTCACTAATTCTGGGCTTGATTTAGCTAATTCTGTATTTTTTGCAATAAGGTCAGTAACTTTTATTTCCTCGTCAGATCCATTTAAAAATTCTGTCAATTGTTCTTGGTAAAAATTAGATAAAATTGATCTTACATTATTTTTGATAACCACTTTTGATAAAACAACATCAGATTCAATTCCTTCTTTAAGATTCTTTTGAACCTTTGGAGCTCTCGCATTATCAATTGCACTAATTGTGTCATAAAAAGCATTGATAGGATATGCTGAAGATAGACCTCATTCTAATCAAACACCAAGTAAACGGCTTTCTGATGCATAAACTGTTTTAGCTATTTCTCATTCATATTTTAATCCGCTTACTCATGCTGTTGAGGCAGTGTTTAGGTTTCTTGAATTAATTTTCGAAAATGTATTAATTCAATCTTGATAGAACTTAATAATTTCTTGAGCATTTTCCTTGCTTGGATAATTTATATCTAAATCATCTCTAGAAGCAAGTTTTGCTAAATCTCTTTGAAATTTTTTGTATGACAATACTACATATTCGGCTGTATTTTTTAAGGTACCTTCGTAGTATCTCAAATCACCTTCTTCAGCAATTTTTGCTAATATAGGTAAAATTTTAGATTCAATATTTTCTTGATATTGATCGTCA
This sequence comes from Mycoplasma sp. 332, assembly GCF_052378275.1. Taxonomy (NCBI): domain Bacteria; kingdom Bacillati; phylum Mycoplasmatota; class Mollicutes; order Mycoplasmatales; family Mycoplasmataceae; genus Mycoplasma; species Mycoplasma sp. 332. Next base: position 17,929 of record NZ_CP198998.1, on the reverse strand, counting down.
AGTTGAGCACGTTCTGCTTCAGCATTTCTAATTTCTTGTTCTAATTTTGCTTTAGTTGTTTCATCAGCTTTTTGGCTTTTTTGTGTTAAGTCTGCAATTTGAGCATCCTTAGCATCGATTTTAGCTTTTAAAGCCTTATTTGCTTCATCTTCAACAGCTGCTTTCTTAGCTTCTACATATTCTTTCTCATATCTTTGATTCTTTTGAGTTTCTCTTTTAAATCATGAAATTTGAGCGCCATATGGAATTATTGTAACTACTGTAGGTACTAAAACAATACCGCCTACAATACCACTAATAATTAGGGCTTTTTTTGTTTTTGGAGTCATATATATACTTATCCTTAAATTTAGTTTATTAATTTATCATTTAATAAAATTTTTTACCTTTTGATAAAGTTTAAAAAATAAAGATTTGTGTGTCCACAATAGATACACATTTTTTATTATATTACATTTGCCTTTAGTTTACATAATTAGAGGAAAAAATGGACCAAAAAAAGTCAAATCTCAATCTTTTTAAGATATTTTATAATTTAACACCTCAATCAATCGAAATGATTTAGCATCATTTGTTTTATTATAAAATTTATATAAGTAAAAATATATTTTTTTATTATAGAGGTAATGTATGGAAAATCAAAAAAAAGTAATATTAACAGTAATTGATGGTTTGGGTCTTAGAAATGAAAGACAAGGAAATGCTTTTGCACAGGCTTATCATCCAATATTTGATTATTTGTTTGCAATGTGTCCTAATTCTGTTTTGCAAGCATCCGGAGAATATGTAGGCCTTCCAAAAGGTCAAATTGGGAATTCAGAAGTCGGCCATCTAAACATCGGGGCAGGAAGAATTGTATATACTGGTTTATCATTGATTAATAGAGCAATAGAGACTGGTGATTTTAAAAAAAACGAAGTAATAAATAAATTAATTGATAATTCAATAGCAAACAATACCACTTTGCATTTAATGGGCTTGCTAAGTAATGGCGGTGTACATTCATTAGATAACCATTTATTTGAAATTATAAAACTTGCCAACCACAAGGGACTTAAAAAAGTTTCAATTCATATTTTTGGTGATGGTCGAGATGTTAAGCCACAATCAATTAATGATTCATTGATAATACTTAAAAAATTATCGGAAGATTTCAATTATCCGATTTCAAGCATTTCAGGGCGCTTTTATGCTATGGACCGTGACCAAATATTCGAAAGAAATGAATTGGCACTTGAAGCGATTCTTGGTAAATCGCCCATCAAGTATAAAGATATTAATAAGTATATAAACGAACAATATAATCAAGGAATTTATGATGAGTTTTTCTACCCTGCACAAAACCAAAATGGCTTATTTTTAAAAGAAAATGATAATGTTTTTTTCTTTAATTTTAGACCAGATCGTGCTAGACAACTTAGTCATCTAATTTTAGATAGCAAACTATATGAATATAAACCTAAAAACAAAACAAAACCAAATCTCTTTGCTTCTTTAATGAAATATGAGGGTATTAATTCCTTAGTCGCATTTAAAGAAATGCAAGTAGATAACCCGCTTGGAGAAGTGTTAGCCACCAATAATCTAAAACAATTAAGATTAGCAGAGACTCAAAAATATGCGCATGTGACCTTCTTTATGGATGGTGGAAAAGAAGTTATTTATAAAAATGAAGATAGAATTTTAGTAAATAGTATCAAAGCTGCAAGCTTTGCTGATTATCCTCATATGTCAGCTAAAGAAATAACTGACGAATTGCTTGAAAAAATTAATGATTATGACTTTGTTATCATGAATTATGCTAATCCAGATATGGTGGGACATACTGGAAATTTACAAGCAACAATAAAAGCAATTGAGTTTCTAGATGAACAATTTGAACGAATTCTTAAATTCGTGATAGCTAATCGTGATAAAGTAACATGATTCATAACTGCTGATCATGGAAATGCCGAAATAACTGAGGATGAAAATAATAAACCTGCAACAAAACATACAACAAGTCCGGTTTTATTTGTTTCAACTGATAAAAATATTGAATTAAAAAATGGGGCGCTTTGTGATGTTGCACCCACAATTCTTGAATATTTAAATATTCAGAAACCAAAGGAAATGACAGGGCAATCATTGCTAAAGAAGTTTTAATTAAATTTATAAAAGTAATATAAGTGTTAATTCTTAATCAAATTGCAATATTTTTTATAGTTAAAAATTCTTATTAAACTTATGATATCAAATTTATTTTTTAAGACCTAAAAATTTAAACCAGTAATCAGGAAAATTAGCAAAGTGTGACACTTTGCTATTATTTTTTTGTCAATCTATATATTTTGAAAAAAATTAAATAGTAATATATTTCTAAATTAACCTTACGGCCCTTATTTTTTAAATTTATTTTTTAAGCTTTATTCATATTTGGATTGGTTAATTGTGTTTTTAAACATTGTTTTTAAGTGACTCGTTTCTTGTTTTAAATCCGATGTATTTAATTTAAATTTTTCTAAATTTCTAATCAAGTAATTAAACTTGTTCGTAAATGTCGAAACTACTGACTTATGCGTTACGACTATCAAACTCAATTTATAAGCCAAATCGTCTCAAATGTCAAGATTTTTACCTAATTAAAAATCTTTTGTGAGTTAAAGTTAGATAAATCACTACTTGCTTTGTAATGATTTTCCGGAGTTTTAAAAAAATATTCACCACCTGAGTTCATACAAAATAAAACTTTTATTTTCTTTGAAAAATTAACTCTATTGCCGTCAGTATCAACTGGAGCATAATATTCGTTTAGGTACTTAACTGCACCAAAATGAGTTTTGTTTTTAAAATGATAATCAACATACCAACCAGGATCGCCTTCAGTTATTTTTCTAAAACAGTTTTTATCGCTATTTCTTTTTAATTTCGGAGATATAGAATTAAAGTAATATATTAATTGGTCTTCAATTTTACTAATTTCTGTTCAATGTTTTATATTCTTTATTTTAAAGCATATGGGATAATTTGATTGAGCAGTTTTAAAAGATTTTTCAACACTACTATTTATTACATAATAAAATATTGTTTCTAAAACCGTGTTATTTAAAATATTTTTTAACGTTTCTTTTAGCTTCTTTTCTAGTCGCTTTGTGCAAGTGCTCTATTGCATACCCCCCCTTTTTTTAAAGTACGTCTGTAAAGAGTTTTTAAAGACATTATTGAACTCTTTGTTCTATAATAAAATGCCATAGTAACATTTCTGGTTCCATCTGTAGGTTGATCAAAAACAAAAGAACTAAAATCTCTGATTTTTTTCAATTTTAGAATCTTCAAGATCATCGCTAAACTTTTGTCTATTTTTATTTCCTTTATTTTTGTGTGAGACATTAAATGTCCCACTAAAATTTATAAATTTTTTAATTTTAGAAACTGTAAAACGGCTAACTTCGTGTTTTATGGCGATTTGGTTTATTTTTATTTTTTCATTAGTTATATCGATATAAATGCCTTTTCTTTTTTTCTTAAAATCTGTTAAATTCTGGATTTCTATTTTTTTATATTTCCCGTTACCTCCTATAGTGATTTTAAACTATAGAATGTTGCAAAATAATTGAGAATTTACATGATCAAAACACGTTTTCGATATGTCAATATCTAAAGAAATTTATTATAATTATAATACCATGAATAATGCAAAGAAAACTTTAAATGCATTTTCTTTCCCAAATCCTCTTTTAATAAGATTGAGAGAGAGAGAGAGAGAGAGAGAGAGAGAGCAGACTCTTAATAAATAATTTAACATTAAATTAACACCTAACTATTAGGTGTATTTTTGCGTATTTTCATGGAGAAGGCAAATATATGACACAAAACAAAATAAATATAGATAGTATAACAATTAGAAATTTATTTCAAAATGCTTCTAAAGAACATAATTTTTTAATACCTGAATATCAAAGACCATATTCATGAGGAGAAGAACAAACCGAAAAATTATTCAGTGATTTATGAGAATTTTACAAAATTATACTTAAAGAGCCAAATTCAAAAGAACAGTATTTTTTAGGTTCAATTGTTTTCTTTGAAAACGAAAATGGAAAATGAGAAATTATCGACGGACAACAACGTATAACGACCATTTTTCTACTTTTAAGAGCAATTCTTAAAAAATGTGAGAACACTAATAGTGAAAATACTAAAAATTTAGCAAAAGAAATTGAAGAATGTATTTGACATATTTCAAATGATTATAAAAAAATAATTGATAGAAATTCAATGTCCATTCAAAATGTTTCAGTAATGCAAAGTAATTTAGAAGATTTTGAGAATATCATCAAAAGTGGTGAATATAACAAAAAAAGTAAAAGTAATTATTCAAAAAACTATGCAAAATTAATAGAGTTGATTGAAGAAAAAGCAAAAAATGAAATTGAGGGGATATTTAACTTTTTTAATACCATATTAGAAAAAACCCTTATCTTAACTGTATCTTCGCAATCTCAACAATCTGCTATGACGGTTTTTGAAACTCTTAATAATAGAGGGGTTCCTCTTTCTGATGCCGATATTTTTAAGGCTAAGATATATAACCTATTAAAAGACAAAAATGAAAAAGATAAATTCATAGAACAATGAAAAGAATTAGAATATGATTGTGTTTCAATGAATAAGACATTAAATGATATTTTTTCATACTATATGTTCTATTTAAGGGCAGAAGAAGGAGATATCGACAGTACCACACCAGGAATAAGAAAATACATATTAAAATATCTAGAACAAAATAACATTGATGATATTTTTAACAAAATGATAGAAACTATTAAAAATATTATTTCATTTCTAAAAATGGTGAATAACTTAAATGAAGAAAAAGACTTAAACTCGAAGATTAAACAACAACTAGATATTATTTTTTCTTTCTCTAATGATTTTGGTAAATACCCAGCTTTAATATATTATTTAAAAAATAAAGACAAAATTGATAATGATGATACAAGTGAATATCTTGAGTTATTAATAAAATTAAGAAATAGAATTGTCACAAGATATTTAGTAATTCCTTCAATAAACGATATTAAACACGGCATTTTGTTACTAAATAAAAGCATAATAAAAGGCCATGAGTTTGATTTTTCTAAATTAGAAAAAAAAGATTCAGATGATGTGATGGAAAAAATCAAAAGTCCAAATGTAAAAATCATAAGCATGATTATAAAAATGTTTGAATATTCACAAAACGATCAAGAAGAGATGGATATATTGCCAGCCAAATGAGAAATAGAACATATTTTACCTAAATCTCATGCACAATTCGATAAAGAAAATAAAGAATTATATGAACAAATTGGAAACATAATTCCTTTAGACAAAAGGCGTAATATTAGAGCTTCTGATGATTGATTTAAGTCTAAAAAAGAGATATATAAAAAGGCGACAAAATTTAGATCTGCAATACAAATCTCACAACTTGAAAATGATTATTGAACAATAAATGATATCAAGAAAAGAAATGACGGATTAGTTAAAAAATTTAAAGAAATAACAAAGGATTAATATGAATGATGATATTTATAAAAGAACATTACAAAATATAGAAAAATACATTGAAAAATAAACATAATTAATAGGAGAAATATGAATAATAAAATAAAACTTTATTTTGGTTTATCATTACCCTTTGCCATATTAGCATATATATTGTACTTGGTTTCGACTGGATATTATTATGTGGTAAAAGATGTAGATTTTTCTTTTTTATCAATATCCATACCAAAAGTATATCCAGACGGAGCAGGAATAACGATATTACTATTTGCAATTTTATTTAATATTGGTTCATTTATCTTAGCTATTTTATTAACATTAGAATTAAAGAAAATTGATTCGATGAAGATAAAAAACAAATATATTCTCTCAAAAATATTTGTATTCACCACACCTTTTTTATCAATATTATTTCTATTGCTTATAGCTTTCTTTGGTATTTTTGTTTTTGCGATATATTTATCAGCCAAAAATCGCACCAAATTAGCGAAAGAAAAATTAAAACTGTTACAAGAAAAAATTAGATTAATAAAAGATGAATCTTTAAGAAAAAAACTAGAAGCCGATGCAGGAAAATCTTATGGGTCTAATATATTTAATGAAACAAAAATGAAGCAAGAATTAAAAGTTATCGAAAAAATAGTAGATGATGAATTAAGAAGACAAAACAATAATGTTTGATAGTATGGTCAAAAAATTACATTGGTTTAACTGGTGTAATTTTTTCATTAGAGAATTAATAAATTACGAATAATTTAAAACCATAAAGTATCATAATTTTAAGTTCTATAAATTGCTGTTAATTCTTAATCAAATTGCAACATTTTTATAGTTTAAAAATGTTTATTAAATTTATGATATCAAATTTATTTTTTAAGCTTTATTCATATTTTGATTGGTTGGTAAACAAAATTTTTTAAACCCACTTTTGCGGACAATAAAATAAAATTAAAAATCTACTTAAAGTATTCAGATAGGTCATTATCCACTTGTTTAATTGTGTCTTTAAACATTGTTTTTAAGTGGTTCATTTCTTCTTTTAAACCTGATGTATTTAATTTAAATCTTTCTAAATTTCTAATCAAGTAATTAAACTTGTCCATAAATGTCGAAACTACTGACTTATGCATTACAACTATCAAACTCAATTTTATAAGCCAAATCGTCTCAAATGTCAAGATTTTTACCTAATTAAAATCCTTTGTGAGTTAAAGTTAGATAAATCATTGCTTGCTTTGTAACGATTTTCTGGAGTTTTTAAAAAATATTCACAACTTGAGTTCATACAAAATAAAACTTTTATTTTCTTTGAAAAATTAACTCTATTGCCGTTAGTATCAACTGGGGCATAATATTCGTCTGTGCCTGAATGAGTTTTGTTTTTAAAATGATAATCAACATACCAACCAGGATCGCCTTCAGTTATTTTTCTAAAATAATTTTTATCGCTATTTCTTTTTTAATTTCGGAGATATAGAATTAAAGTAATATATTAATTGGTCTTCAATTTTACTAATTTCTGTTCAATGTTTTATATTCTTTATTTTAAGAAGCATATGGGATAATTTAATTGAGCAGTTTTAAAAGGCTTTTCAACACTACTATTTATTGCATAATAAAATATTGTTTCTGGGGGGCGTGTTATTTAAAATATTTTTTAACGTTTCTTTTAGCTTCTTTTCTAGTTGCTTTATGTGAGTGCTCTATTGCATAGTTCCTTTTTTTAAGGGTGCGTCTGTAAAGAGTTTTTAAAGACATTATTGAACCCTTTGTTCTATAATAAATTGCCATAGTAACATTTCTAGTTCTATCAGTAGGTTGATCAAAAATAAAAGAACTAAAATCTCTGATTTTTTCAATTTTAGAATCTACAAGATCATCACTAAACTTTTGTTTATATTTATTTCCCTTATTTTTGTGCGAGACATTAAATGTCCTGTCAAAATTTATAGATTTTTTAATTTTAAAAACTGTAAAACGGCTAACTTCGTGCTTTATGGCCATTTGGTTTATTTTTAATTTTTTCATTAGTTATATCGGTATAAATATCTTTTCTTTTTTTATCAAAATCTGTTAAATTCTGGATTTCTATTTTTTTCATATTTCACATTACCTCCTATAATGATTTTAAACTATAGGATGTTGCAAAATAATTGAGAATTGCAATGTAGCAAAATAATTGAGAATCCACATAATTAATGAAAAAAGCGCTATTTTTTTTTTTTTTTTGGTTATATAATTAAAAAAATACTAAATTGAAAGGAAAAAAATGAAAAAAAGCAATTTACTTTTTTTAGGATTTTTGCCTGTTTTGGCAACACCAGTTATAGCTCTATCATGTGCAAACCCATCTAACCCTGGTCCCAAAAAACCAGAACATATTGATGAACCAGGCCCCGACAAGCCTGGCGATCAAGGGAACCCTGAAAATAAGCCAAAAGAAAAACAAGCCGATAAACATGAGACACCAGATAATACTACTCCTCCAATAGTGAATCCCCAAAAGCTCGGTGAAGGAAAGAAAGAAGATGATAATATATCAAATGATAAAAATGCCATTATAAAAAAATTTGAAGAGTTACGTACCTATTATTATGAAATGAGACAAGAAAAACTTGAAAAGATTAAATTTTTATATTATGATTTAATGACTAGACATCAAGGAATATATCTACTAACTAGAGAAAAAGTAATTCAAGATAACTTAGAAATTTTCTTCTTTGATATTTTGGGTCATGAAATTGATGAAAAAATTAATAGCAGATTTTCGAAACTTGAAGAAGAAAAAAATATGCATAAAGATGTTGATGAAGAACTTCTTAAAAAAATAAAAGAACTTATAACGGAATTTTCCAAAGAAAAAGGTGATAAGTTAATTGAAGAATTTTCAGAAAAAGCAAGAGCTGAAGCAAAAAAAATATTAGCTAATATTCTTGCAAAGCAGGAAGAATTATATAAAAAACTAACTGAGCTCCTAGAAAAAATAACGCATTCACAGACAAAAGAATATTGAAAGGCAAAAATCAAAGAACTTTATACAGAATTGGCACTAACAGATGAATTATTGCAACAATTAAAATAAAATCATTGAATCACAAAAAAAGTAAATTAAATAATAAAAAAGCAGCCTTGTTAATTTTAAAAAAGGTTGCTTTTAAAGTATTTAATAATTACTCATAATGGCTAAATTTCGTTAAATTGCAACAAAAATGAGCCACCTAACATATATAGTAAAATGTTATAGGTGGTCTTATTATGCATGAAATAGAATTAAACTATTTTCAATTAAATAGAAAACGAAAATTAGATGTTATAACTACATATTCTAATTTAACAAATAAGCAATTATCCTTAAAAGCAAAATGTTCAATATCAACCATAAAAAGATTAAAACAAAAATTAAGAAATGCTAAATTATGCAAAAAAGAGGTTAACTTAGCGCATGGTAATCAATGAGGCGATAGAAAAAAGATTTACAGTAATGATTTAATTATCAATTATGGGAAAAAATACGAAAGTGAAAAATTAATTGCTGGAACAAAAAATAGTTCTTGTAATTCATATATGTCTTACCGTTTGTTTTATGAGAGAATAGCTAATGTAAAAATATCATATAGTCAATTAACAAAAAGACTTACACAAAGCGGATTTCTAAGTGCTTTTGCTCATAAAAATACAATAAAAAGAAAAAACTTTTGTCAAAAAATATATACCTTATAAACCAAATATTTTGCCTAAAGAAAAGATTGCAAAACCAACCATAATCTCAAAAAGAAAATCAGTAAATACGAGATACCGAAAGTAATAATTAGCGATAATAGAATGAATTTTCATAATAGCCTTGAATCTAGCGCTATTTTGTATAATGCAGTCACAAAATTAGCTGCTGAATTTATAACAACATCAGTATCTAATGAAAAACCACATATATAAAGTTTTTGAAGAATTGCACATAATAAAATTCCAATATTCTTAAAAGATAGAAATATCGAAACAAACCAAGACGCTAATAAATATAGACACGAAATTATTGCAATGCTTAATAATATAAAAACAAGAAAATCAATTACCGATTCTGAAAAAAAATGAATTTAGAAAACCAAACAGTGCAATTCTTGAAGCTTATTTTGGTTTGCCAATTAAAAGACAAATTTTTAATGGAATTGTAATATCAAAAAATAAAAGTCACATCAAAAAATGATGCAACTTTTATGATTGGTGCAGATCAACAATACTATTTTCACATAAACAATAAAAGATATAAAGCTTTTGAATTAAATGAAAATGACATTCAAATGTATGAGAAAATAGCATATAGTAAAAAGCTTCCTCTTGAAATATCGGTGGTTAAAAAAAATTGTGAAACATCAAGAAGCCCGGATATTACTACAATCAAATGTTATCTAAAAAAAACAGAAATTTTAGAATCTTTTGTTAAAACTGGTCTTATTTCACAAAGAGAAATAGATTTAATGCGATCAATTAATGAAGATTTAGAAAAAAATAAGAAGAGATATAAATAAAATTGTAATTTTATAATAAATTATTCTATTCCTAAACTAGAGATATTTTTTTATTAGAAATTATGCAAAATGTATAATTAAACAAATTCAAAATATCGGTGGCTCATTTTTTCACGCTAATTAATGTGAATTTACAAATATTGTTAAAAAAAATAATAAAAAGTTTATAATTATAAAGCAATATATAGTGTTGCCACCATAGCCAAATGGCCAAGGCATAGGTCTGCAACACCTTGATTACCGGTTCGAATCCGGTTGGTGGCTCCATTTAATGCGCCCGTAGCTCAATTGGATAGAGTGTTTGGTTACGGCCCAAGAGGTTGCGGGTTCGACTCCTGCCGGGCGCGCCATTTCAATAAAATGACCAAAAAAACGCGAATGCGTTTTTTTATTTATTTCATTAGATAAAATTAAATTGTGAATAAAATACAATTAATTCACAACTACTTAATTTTAGGAGTACTTAAAAATGAAAGATCAAATGAAAGATAAATTTAAAAATGTTATAGTTAAGACACCAGCTTCTTCAATGACAATGGGAATAACATCGGCTCCTGAATTAGGGAAGCCAATTTATAGTCTAGCTCTAATTCAACACGAAAAATATATTGATGCTTTAAAAAGCTGCGGCGTAAATGTTACCATTTGTCCAAAAAATGAAGATTTTCCTGACTCATGTTTTGTTGAAGACACAGCTGTAATTGTTACAGGAGAAATTGCAATATTATCTAATCCTGGTGCAGCATCACGTAATGGCGAAAAATATGAAATGCTGACATATCTAGAAAAATTCTTTGACAAAGACCACATTTTTAAAATCGAAGCCCCTGGAACGCTTGATGGTGGTGATGTTATGATGGTTAAAGATACTTATTACGTTGGTATGTCTGATAGAACAAACCGCGAAGGTATTCGACAATTTCATAATATTTTAGCTAGTGTAGGAAAAAAATGCATTCCAGTTCCTATGACAGAAATGCTACATCTAAAGACTGGCGTTAATTATCTAGAACATAATAATCTGTTAATTTCTGGGGAATTCATACACTACCCAACATTTAAAGAATTTAATCAAATTATTGTTGATAAAAGCGAAGCATATGCTGCTAATTGCATTTGAGTTAATGAGACAGTGATTGTACCAGAAGGATATCCACATACTCTAAAAGCAATTCAAGATTTAGGAATTTACAGGGTTATTACTTGTGATACATCTGAATATAAAAAATTAGATGGCGGACTAAGCTGCTTATCGTTAAGATTTTAAAACACTAAACTGGGTTCAACCCCAGTTTCTTAATGTTTTAAATATAAAATAAAGCAATGAAAATTATTGCTACATATATATCAAAACATAATTTATATGTTTAATAGGTACTTCTTTATATTAAATAAAGTGATCAAAATGTATTAAAATAAAAAATAAAAGCATGCTTGTGGGTTGCATGCTAATATATTTTTTTTATGAAATATAATTTAATTATAAAGCATATATTTTTTTTATTAATAACTTTGATTAAAAACAATTTAAAAACTCAAAAAAGAGCTTTTTATAGTCATTTACACCAATATTTTCAGGTCTAGACATTGGATGAATATTCAATCTCTTTAATATTAATAAAACAGTGCTTTTATTATATTTTAATATCAAATTATTAATTAATGTTTTTCTCTTGAATTGAAAACATAATTTTAAAAAATCTAAAAAGGGCGATAATTCAAAATCTATATTATCAGCAAAATCAATTCTTACAACCATCGAATCAACCTTTGGGCTGGGATTAAAATCAGAAGGTTTTGCAACAATAACCTTTGAAACATTAGCAATACTTTGAAGCGCAACGCTTAATTTAGAATAGGTTTTTGAATTAGGCTTTGCAATTAATCTATCCCCCACTTCTTTTTGCACCATTATAACAGCATGTTTGACATATTTATAATTATCAATTAATTTAAATATAATGGGAGATGTAATATTATAAGGAATATTACCGACAACGACTTTTTTAAATTTTGAGACCAAATCAGCATCTAAAAAATCTTTATTTAAAAACTTAATATTTTTTGATACTTCCTTGTTAATTCATATATCATATAAATCTTTATCTAATTCATATGCTTCAAGACTTTTTACCTTATCAATCAGCAAATTTGTAATCGCCCCCAAACCAGGCCCAATTTCAATAACGTTTTCATTTTCCACGTCAGCTGATTCAACAATTTTTTGTTGAATTTTTTTATTAATTAAAAAATTTTGCCCAAAACTTTTTTTAGCCCTTATTTGCATTTTCTATATACCAAAAACCTTTCTAACATTTAGTCTTACCTGCTTTACAAGTAACTCCTCATCTATACCCTTAAGATTGGCAATAAATTGGTATGTATATTTGACATATGGACTAATATTTGGTTTACCGCGCATCGGTGTTGGCGCTAAATATGGTGTATCTGTTTCACACAAAATTCTATCAATAGGAATATTAATAACAGCTTCTTGTAAAGCTCTTGCGTTTTTAAATGTTACTACGCCAGAAATTGAATAATATATATTTTTATAAGGCAATGTTTTCTTAACAAAATCAAGATCCCCACTAAAGGAATGAAAAATAATATTTATATCATTAAATTCAGAATTCTTAATTATTTCAAAAGCATCGTCTAAGGCATCACGAACATGAAGCATTGCAGAAATGCCATGTTTTCTAGCTACATTTAATTGTGAAATAAAACTTTCCTTCTGAATTTCTTTACTTGGAGAATTATCATAATGATAATCAAGTCCAATTTCACCAATAGCAATAACATCATCATTGATGATAGACTCAATAAAATTGCCATCGCTACTTCCAACTGCTTCAGTAGGATGAATCCCAATAATTGGGTGTAAAAATTCTTTATCTTTTTTGCATAAATTAATAACTTCAACTGAATCGTTTTTCGAAGTGCCTACAATAAAAAGCTTTTCCATATCTTGCTTCTTTCAATCTAAAATAACACTATATGGTTCATCATAATATTCCTTAAAAGGATGAGTATGGACGTCTACGTATTTCATTTTATTTTATAACTCCTCCAATAATTGTTTAAAAATTAAAAATATTTTCTCTTTTCATACACTTTTTTTAGTAATATAAAAATTTTCATTTTTATGCAAGAAGTCTGACACTACCTTTATAACAGCAATTCTTATTCCTAATAAATTAGCGCAATGTATTAAAGCACAAGCCTCCATATCTAAGATCCCAATATTTTCAAAATTATCCTTAATTTTTTCAATATCATTTTTAGAAAAAAACTTATCAGCAGACAATAAATCAGTGTTTTTTAGACCTAAAATGCTATTAATTTCCTTAGATAAAATGGAATTTGTCATAAACTTGTATTGATTATTAGGTAATTGGCCTAGCTTGTAATTCGGTAATTTAGTCAGATCAACATCAAAATAATATGAATTTTCAATGATAAAAGCATCACCAACATTAACATCTAAAATGCAACCCGCCGGCCCAATATTAACAATCTTTTCAACCTGATAATCTTTTTCTTTTAACTTAGCAATGCTTTGTGTTAAGCCAAATGAGGAATTAACCTTACCAACACCGCAATACAATAATGCAAATTCTTTTTTTGAATAATTTGATAAGCACAAATGTAAGCTTGTATTCTCATTTTCAAATAAATTATCTTCTAAAAAGAAAATATTATTTAAAATATCTATCTCACCTTTTTCAGCAACAACAAATAGGCTAATTTTTTTCATTTTATTTCCTTATAATATAATAATTTATAATAAAAAATTCTTGGGAATTCCAAGAACTTATTATACATATGAATTAAGCTACTAAACCGTATTTTTTTAAAGTTCTAGCATTTTTTGCTGTTACTCTAACAGTTTTCTTTGTGCCATTTTCAGTTAAAACAGTTACTTTTTGCAAGTTAAGGTCAAATGTTCTTTTTGAGGTATTCAAAGCATGTGATCTCTTGTTTCCACTCAATGGTTTTTGACCTGTTAATTGATCTCTTCCTGGCATTATTATCTCCTTAATTTTGTAAAACAGTATCTTTAATATTTTATATTAAATTAATTTTTTTTTTAATTTTTGTTCATATTCACATTTAGAAAATAAATTAGATAAACTAAATTACCTGTTTTTGTCATTTTTAGAGACGCTTATTTTACAATATTACTTTAACAACACTTTAAAGTTAATAATTATTTTTTTAAGTAATATGAAAATTTTATTTTATTATAATTTTACACAGTTAATTATGGAGGTATATTATATGCTAGAAGAAAAAAATAAACTTAGCAAAAACAATACTATTAACTTAATTTTTGGCATTTTTGTGGGACTAACATCACTGGGTTTTTTGATCCTTAATATTCTTTCGTACAAAGAAAAGGACAATTTTGACAATGAAATACCAACTTTATATTTAGTTTTTAAACGTTTTTCATCATTATTTTATTTTACCTATTTATCAAACTTTTTATTAGCTGCAACCCTAATTTCAGTGGCACTAAAACCAGAAAATGAAAAAGCAAAACAAATGTTTTTTATCTCTGTTGTATTAATTACAGTTACTTTTTTAATTTATTGAACCTTAATCTCATATCGAAGGGAAACATGAGAAAACTGAGTTAATGCAATCAAATCCCTAACAACTCATGCAATTAATCCTACCCTTGGTTTTATTGGTTTATTTCTAATTAAAAAACAAATAAAAATAACTTTTAAAACAATTTTAACAGCAATGCTAATTTTGTTTGGATACTTCATGTTTGCATTTATCTTGTACTTTGCAACATTTAATAAAATTAAGGAAAATCATGGTGTTATTATTTATACATTTCTAGATTTTAAAAATCCTTTCTTTTATAAAGGAAATAATAAAGGAATAATTATTGTTTTAGATATATTAATTTTCGCTTTAGGATTTGTTATTCCAATTGCCCTATGTGCTTTTTGAAAGGCAGTATATAGAATTAAATACATAAGCCGCAAAAATAAAAATCTTCAACAATCAAAATGCATAAATATTTCTGAAAATAAGTAGAAATTATTTAATTAAATTTTTAAAAACCAACTTCCGTTGGTTTTTAATTTTTGTTACTTATTAGGCCGTTATTCATTAATCGCTTCTCTTATTAAATAGATTTGATCATCAATTCAAACTGTGTCGCCTACTCTAATAGTAGCATTCCGGCCTTTAGGGATTCTATCGTTTATTTTTACTTTGTGAAATGACAAAAATATTTTAGCCATTCCGCCAGTGCGACAAAGGTTTATTTTTTTGAGAAATTGACCTAATTTAATTTCACTTCCGTAAATTTCAATTTTCATTAAAAACCTCTTTGCGGTGTAATTAAATGATAAAGTTTAGGATTTGATTGTGATGTTATAACAATTCGCATCTTATCAGCAGTGAATGATAGCTTTATCTCATCATCAAAACTTTGAATAGCATCTTTTAAAAATTTTGAATTCAACGCTAATTTAAGCTCACTATCATTATAGCTAAATTTTTGTGTCTTAATCTCGGCATTAGCTATCTCATCACGTGTGGATGATATTGTTAAAATATTGTCATTAATATGTAATCTAATCTTATTATAATTTTCTGAAATAATAACCGATGCCTTGTTTAATAAACTATTTAGCTCCTTTTTAGTAATGATCAATTCATAAGCGAATGATTTCGGAATAATTCTAGATACGTCAATATAAACTTGGTCAACGACTTTTGATTCGATCACTGTTCCGTCTAACTCAAATAATATTTTTTGATCTGAAATATTCAAAATAACATCACCACTATAATCAAAATTCAAAACATCTTTTAAATTCTTAGCAAGTATTGATATATTAAAATTAACATCATCAGCAATCTCGGCAATTTCTTCAGCATAACGGTATTTGTCGGTTGCAACTAATTTAAACTGGTTATTTTGAGCAGATATATTGATACAACATAAAATAATATTTGTTTCAAGTGTCGAAGCTGAAACAGAAACATTTTTTACCATATTTTTCAGTTTTTGTCAACTAATTTTAACTTGATCACCATAAACAGAAAAATCAATAACTGGATATTCAAAAAGATTATATAAATTGATTGAAAAACGTTCGTTTTCAGTGATTAATTCAAGAGTATTTTCCTTTGATTTCAAAATAATATCGTTATCTAACTTTTTGACTATGTTTCTAAATAATGAAAGATCAACAAGAATTTTGCCGGGAAGAATAATTTCAGCATCAAGCGATACATTTATGTCGTGTTTAATGCTGATTGATCCGTTTGATCCAATTAATGTAATTTTATTTCCTTCAGCACTAAGTAATATGCCTTTTAATTCTGGCATAAAAGGATTGGCATCTATTGCTTTTGCCACCCTTTCGATAGCAGCATCTAATAAAAGTTTATTAATCTTTAATTCCATGAAATCTTACTCCTTAAATTGTTATATTACTTTTTTTAATGTATTTTGAATTTTTTCAATAGCAGTTTTTATAGCAGAATTACTTTGTAAATTAGCATCAACTCAGTTCAAAGAAGCAATAACAGTAGAGTGTGCTTGATCCCCGACAATCTTTCCTATTTCCTTCAAAGTAAAATCAAAATTATGTTTCAATAAATAAATAACTATTTTTCGAGGCATTACAACTTCTTTAACTCTTGTTGGGCTAGATATTTTCTTTTTATCAATACCATAGTATTTACTTACTGTTTCAATAATTTTTTCAGGGGTTATTGTTTCAGCAGCTTTTGTGACATTTTTAAATATATTTTGAATTGTCCTTAAATCATATGTAAAGAAATCATCACCATCAGCAAATAATTTGATGCGACTTATTGCTCCTTCAAGCGCTCTAATTGATGAAGAAAAGTTTCTTGCTATATATCTAAATGATTCCTCTTCTCATAAATCAGGGTTTACATCATTCTCTTTAAGTTTAAATTTTAAAATGCTAATAACATCCTCAACACTTAAATCATTAATTTCAGTTATTAGACCGCCCTCAAATCTTGTCAGGAATCTTTGCTCAAAGCCGCCAAGTTGGTTCGGTTGCTTATCAGCACAGAAAATAATTTGATTTTTTTGTGTCTTCATTGTGTTAATAATATTAAATAAAACATTTAAGGTACTTTCTTTATTACCGTATTGTTGGACATCATCAAACATTAAACAATCATAAGAAGTCAGTTCGTCAACAATTTTATTAATTTGCTCTTGATTTCTTGATTTAAGTTGTTCCACTAACTTTCGGGTTAGATTGTCCGGATTGATGTATAAACATGTTTTATTTTTCTTCTTAAATTCATTGCCAATAGCATGTAATAAATGTGTCTTACCTAACCCGCTACTCGAATAAATGAACAAGGGATTAAAACTATCGTTATATTCATTACAAATTTGTTTAACCGCCTTAAAAGTTATCTTGTTAAAGTTGCCAATAAAATAATTGCTAAACGTTAAATCATTTTTAACATTAGTTATCTTTTCAGAATTAATGAACTTATGAGCTTCCTCATTATCAATGATCTTTTTTATTTCATTTATAGATGAAATCAAAACAACTACTAATTTTTTTTCTAGTGTATTAATTACTGCTCGTTGAATAGTTTGAAGATATGTTTGTTTAACATAATCAATAATATATGTTGGTGCTAAAATATAAGCATTATTTTCATCGGTACTAATTAGTTGAAGACGAGAAAAAAAAGTTTCATAAACCATTTCATCGCTAGAGTTATTTTTAAGTTCATTTTGAAGTATTTTATTCTCTACATTTAGATTCAATTGAGCTTCTTGGTATTTCATATAAATATAAATTATATTTTAAATTGATGCAAAACTATTTTTTTTAATTAAA